>JAEWFZ010000003.1 GCA_023388535.1 Bacillota bacterium
AATTGGGTGGGCATATTTGGTGGTATAACAATGAGAGATTACACTCATCACTAGGGTATAAATCACCCGTCTCATATGCCCAATCAAAGTAACTATAAAAATTGTCCGTTAAAGTGTTGACATTCCAGTCGAGTCTATAATAAAAAAAGTTACTTCAATCAAAGTAACTTTTCAATTTAGATCTCTCTTCCACAATTCTTGCAGAATTTTGAGTCTTCATCATTTAAGGTCTGACAATGTTGACAGCGAATCTTAATAACTTCTTTAGATTTTAAAGGGGCGTTTTCTTCCATACCATCAAATACATCGGAAACCATACCTCCTATAGCGGTGGTATGTGGTTTTAAGTCTTGCCGAGCTTTTTTGGGATTTAATAGTAAGCCAGATCCAGCCAAACCTCTACTACCGATGGCCATCAAAATCACACCTATTAAAATCATTACCCAGCCTTCTCGGCCGTATCTCATGTCATGGCGGAAAAATACTGAAACGAATAAAACCATTCCGATTACGGTTATAGTCAATCCGCTATAATATATTAATTTTCTGGTGGTTGATATTTCGGTATAATTCTTTTCTGATTGATTCATTTTTGTTCTCCTTTAGTAATATTTTATAATATTTTAAGTTGTTTTAATTGGTTTCTGAGTTTTACGATATTTCCATCATAGACATAACCGTTGATACCGATGGCTTGTGCACCATCGATATTCTCAGGTTTATCATCAATGAAATAGCATTGTTCTGCCTGTAAATCGTATCTTTCTAAGAAGACTTGATATATTTCTGGATCTGGTTTTATCATGCTCACTTGATAGGAGAAAAATAGTCCGTCCATTTTTTCGAAGATGGGGAAATTATGCTTGATTTCTTGAACTTGTTCGGAGATGTTGGATAGTAGGTAAACTTTTTTGTTTTTATCAATTAATTCTTCGATTAGATTTGCCATTTCCGGATTGTTTTCAAGTTGAAAATGCCAAGTACCAAAGATGGTATCAACCGCTTGATGAAGATGCGGAGGTAAGTCTTCCTTAGCCTGACGAATCAATTGCGATGGATCGTCACCGCGGTCAAGATAATGCCAAATCTTCGATTCCATTAAAGTGTTATAGAGCAAGTCTTGTTCCGCTTTACTTTGTGTTACTGTACCGTAGATCTGATAGGGATCAAAGTTACAAATAACATTACCAAAATCAAATATTATAGCTTCCATTTTCTATCTCCGTGACGAATCGCTTTATTCTTAAAATAGGATCTAAGACCTAACAAACTAATAGCGATTACTATAAGGATTCCTATTATGCCGACTAAAACTAGATTTTGAAGAATGAAATTAGCAATAACACTAACGCTATATAAAACAAACGATCGTTTATAGTCTTGGTTCGTTACTAAATTTTCAGAAGCCAGTGGTTGCTGGTTGTAATAAAGCGTAACCGTACCATACTTAGTACCTTTATCGATCGGGGCGGTAAGGTTATCTTCATGTTTAATTTCTATTTGAACATCATCTTTATCAATGATAATCGGCAATTTAACAACTAGGTCTTTTGTTATTTGTATTGGAATCTTTTTTACTCCCCAAACATAGTCGATATCAACAAAACCAATCGTTTGATTTTCGCCAATAACAGTTACCGCATGCATAGATTTTAAAAGTGCTAGGTATATTTTTTCATGGTCTTCTACATTTCCACCACGGCTATAGGCATCGGCGGTTGTGATAATGATAGTTTTATTATCTTGTTGATGAAAACTAGATAAATTATATCCGGCTTGTGGTGTCCAGCCTGTTTTTCCGCCTTGGATATAGTCGATCGGCTTTTGATATCCGAGTATTGTCGACCTTAGCAACATACCATTGCTGCGCTTGTTATTGGGTTTGGTACGATAGGTTTGTACCGAAGCAAATTCTTTAAACTTAGGATTTTTCAAAGCATATTGCATCAAAACATTAAAATCGTGTGCTGTTGAATAATGCTCGTTGTCATGAAGCCCAGTTGCATTGACAAAATGAGTTTGTGTCATGCCGATCTCTTTAGCTTTTCGATTAACTTTTTGGACGAATTGTTCAGGACTTGAATCCATTATTCTTGCTATGGTGTTAATGGCATCGGCGCCACTAGGAAGTAAGATACCCATAATTAAATCTTCAATCGTAACTTTTTCATTGGCCACAAATCCAGCTACCGATGCTTTTTGTGCTCTTAGTCCGGCTAAGTCTTCGGCTGTCACGGTCACTACTCGATCATATTCGCCTTGAAAATGTTCGATGGCTGTAATTGCGGTCAGAATCTTGGTCAATGAAGCGGGATACATTTTAGACTGAGCATCTTTTGAGAAAATAATTTGCGAACTATTTTCATCCGTCATTACGACTTCGACAAAACGCGACTCTAAGTTTAACTGGGTGATTATCGATTCAAAATCAACTTTAGCTTGGAGCGGCGTCGTAAAGAGATGCGTCAAAAAAAGCATCATCGACAAAATGACTATAGGAATTTGTTTTCTAAAATAGAATTTCATCCTTTTCATCCTCTTCGTCTCTTTGCTCTAAAGCAGAGATATTGCTTTGGATTTCATTAATAACTTCTATGCCACCGATATCTTCATCAATTTGTTTATTGAGTTGTTTTTCAAAAACATGTATAGCTTTAAAGTATTCTTGTATATAGGCTTTCGGGGAAACTTTTTTCCCGCGGAAGATAGTTTCGCAATAAGAGATTGCTAGTTCGTGTAGATCTTGTGAATCCATGTTCATTCTCCTTTGGTTATGGTTATTATACAATATATTGGGTAAGCATGTTATTGATACTGAAACTTTTCTAGCGTATCATTAAGACAAAAGAAAAACGAATTAGATGATATCTAATTCGTCATTACTTTCTCAATGGCAGGGGTACCAGGATTCGAACCCGGATTTACGGTTTTGGAGACCGTTGCTCTACCGTTGAACTATACCCCTATGGTGACCCGTACGGGATTCGAACCCGTGAATGCATGCGTGAAAGGCATGTGAGTTAACCGTTTCTCCAACGGGCCTAGGATGGATATGCCATAGAAGTATAACACAAAAGCATATCAATGACAAGGAGAATTTTAATATGAAGAAAATACTAGATTCCATGGCGATTAATCGAACCCTAAAACGCTTAACCCACGAAATTATAGAACGTAACGAAGGCGTCAAAGACGTTGTTTTAGTAGGGATAAAAACAAGAGGTATCGTTTTAGCCAACCGCATTGCTGACTTTATTCTACAATTGGAAAATAAAGAAGTACCAGTAATCGAACTCGATATAACTCCATGGCGCGATGACAAAGATCATGATTTAGCACCACATAAGTTACCAATTAATATCAATGGTAAACAAGTGGTATTAGTAGATGATGTTTTATTCAGTGGAAGAACCATACGAGCTGCCATGGACGCCGTAATTGATTCAGGAAGACCAGCCACGGTACAATGTGCGGTTTTGGTCGATCGTGGTCATCGCGAGCTACCCATTCGTGCCGACTATGTAGGGAAGAATATTCCGAGCTCGAAAACGGAACGTATCTTTGTCAATGTTTTAGAAATCGATGGTTTAGACGAAATTTCCATCAGTTCGAGCTAGTCTAAGCGTTTAATTCAGTACTTTGGTTGACTATAACAAAGGTTTCGCCTAAAATAGACCCATAAGCAATGAACAGACATAGTATCTAGAAGATGGAAATTCAGCGATCTATCGGTTGGTGTGAGATAGACAAAAAACTAGAGAACTCAGCTGGGAGCTAGACCAAAGGTCCGTCCCTTCGCGTTAAGAAGATTGAGTAAAAAACGAAGGTGGTACCACGCAAGCGCGTCCTTGAGGTACCTTTTTTATTGGAGGAAGTTATGTATAACCATAAAGTTGTAGAAAAGAAATGGCAAAAAATCTGGGATCAAGAAAAGCTGTTTAAAACAGATGTTTATGATTTTAGTAAACCAAAAGCGTATATCTTAGATATGTTTCCTTATCCTTCCGGAGAAGGGTTACATGTCGGTCATCCTGAAGGCTATACCGCAACCGATATTTTATCTCGCTATAAACGGATGAATGGCTTTAATGTGCTCCATCCAATGGGTTGGGATGCCTTTGGTTTACCGGCTGAGCAATTTGCTTTGGAAACTGGTAATCATCCCGCAACCTTTACTGAAGAAAATATTCAAAACTTCAAACGTCAAATAAAGTCGTTAGGTTTATCCTATGATTGGGATCGAGAAATTGCGACGACAGATCCAAAATATTTTAAATGGACCCAATGGATTTTCACCAAACTCTTCGAACATGATTTAGCTTATGTTGCAGAAATGCCAGTAAACTGGTGTGAAGCCTTAGGGACCGTTTTAAGTAATGAAGAAGTAATAGATGGTAAATCGGAACGCGGCGGTCATCCGGTAACACGAGTGCTCATGCGTCAATGGGTATTAAAAATAACCGAGTATGCGCAACGCTTGTTGGATGATTTGGAACTAGTAGATTGGCCAGAATCAACCAAAGAAATGCAAAAGAACTGGATTGGTCGTTCCGAAGGTGCGGAAGTCATTTTCAAAGTTGATGGTCACAATAAAGAATTCGCGGTATTTACTACTCGTAGCGATACCTTATTCGGAGCTACCTATTGCGTACTGGCGCCGGAGCATCCTTTTGTGATGGAAATAGTCAGTGAAGCACAAAGAGAACAAGTAGTTGACTATATTGAAAAAGCTGGTCGAAAATCCGATTTAGAAAGAACCGAATTAGCCAAAGAAAAGACCGGTATCTTTACCGGTGCCTACGCTATTAATCCGGTTAATCAAAAGAAAGTGCCGATTTGGATTGCGGACTATGTCCTAGCTACCTATGGTACCGGAGCAATTATGGCAGTACCCGCCCATGATCAAAGAGACTATGAATTTGCTACTAAATTCGGTTTAGATATCATACCGGTTTTAGAAGGTGGAGATCTTAGTCAAGAAGCCTATCTTGGAGATGGTAAACATATCAATTCTGGGTTCATCAACGGAATGGATAAAGAAACAGCTATCGAAACCATGAATAACTGGCTTGTTGAAAACCAAGTCGGCCAAGCTAAAGTAACTTTTAAACTTAGAGATTGGTTGTTCTCACGCCAGCGTTATTGGGGCGAACCAATTCCTGTAGTCCATTTAGAAGACGGAACAATGAGAACCGTAGGTTTGGATGATTTACCTCTAGAACTTCCAGAAGTAGCGAATTATAAACCAAGCGGCAAGGGCCAGTCTCCACTGGGTAATAATCCAGCTTGGCTTGAGGTTGAAGTGGATGGGATTAAAGGATTTAGAGAAACCAACACCATGCCTCAATGGGCCGGTTCTTGCTGGTACTATATCCGTTATATTGATCCTAATAATGACCATGAAATCGCCTCTAAGGAACTATTAGATCATTGGTTACCGGTTGATTTATATGTAGGTGGTGCAGAACATGCGGTACTTCATTTACTCTATGCGCGTTTCTGGCATAAATTCTTATATGATTTAGGAATCGTTTCTACCAAAGAACCTTTTATCAAACTATTTCACCAAGGCATGATTCTAGGTGATAATAACGAAAAAATGAGTAAGTCACGCGGTAACGTAGTAAATCCGGACGATATAGTAGCTTCCCATGGAGCCGATGCCTTAAGGGTTTACGAAATGTTTATGGGACCTTTAGAAGCGTCTAAACCATGGTCGGAGCAGGGGCTGGATGGTACTAAGCGTTGGCTTGATCGAGTCTGGCGTTTCTTTATAGAAAACGATACAAATTTTGTTGAAACGAATAACGGTTCTTTAGATAAGGTCTTTCACTATACGGTTAAGAAAGTTAGTAATGATATTGAAACGCTTCAGTTTAATACCGCTATCTCACAAATGATGATTTTCATCAACGAAGCTTATAAAGCCGAAGAAGTGTATTTACCTTATGCTTTAGGATTTATCCAAATGTTTGCTTGCTTCGCGCCGCACATGGGTGAGGAGCTGTGGGAACGGTTTGGTAATAATGAATCACTAACTTATGAACCATGGCCGACGTATGACGAAGCGATGTTAGTTGAAGATACAATTGAAATAATCGTACAAGTCAATGGTAAATTGCGTGGTCGCTTCCAAGCTCCTAACAACTCTTCAAAAGAAACCTTAGAAGAAATGGCGTTTGAAGTAAAAAACGTTAAAGATACAATTGGTGATAAAGCGATTCGTAAGGTAATTGTCGTACCAAATAAAATAGTAAATATTGTCATTTAGGACAAGAATAAAATTAGCAATTTAACTCTGATAGGGTAAATTGCTTTTTTTATGCTTAAATTTTGGACACTTACCTTGACATATAAATGAATACCCTTAAAATAAAATTGGTAGCGTTTACATAATTAAGTTTTTAGGAGGAAAATCCATATGAATCTAATTGAAAAAAGTATGAAACTACTTTTCGCACTAGTTTTAGTGGTTAGTAGTTTTTTTGTTGCACCAATTCAAGCTGAAGAATCAAAAACAATTAGTTTTGAGTTTATTCCCAAGACTGAAAATACCGAGGTAGCGTACCGAATTCATTTATGGGAAGAACCAGCTGAAAATCTGAAAAAAGCTATCAATCAGCCAATGACAAAAGATGCTGACACGGGCAATTTCATGTTTCAGGTTGAAGTTCCAAAAGCTGTCGAGCGATTAGGCTATATCGTTTACTATGAGCACAACGGTAATTGGATAAAGGATATTGATGACAATCGTTATGTTAATTTGGAAAAGGTCATCACCAGAGTAAACTTGGTCTCAGGTCAATATGATCCTGAGGTAAGTTATAGTGACGGTTTACCAGCAGAAGAAGTCGATAAAACGGCTTTAATCGCTGCGCTAACAGAAGGAGAATCTAAGTCTGAATCCGAATACACAGCGGAAAGTTTCTTAGAACTCACTCAAGCGTTAAATAATGGAAGAAGCGTTAATGAAAATAATGAGGCTAGTCAAGAAGAAGTAAATGCAGCGACATCGGCCATTAATGCCGCCATCGCCGCCTTAATTTTGAAGGAACCAGAACAGCCAAGTAAAGAAATAATTCTTCATTTTCAACCAAGTTCTATGGAACATCCATGGCAAACCTGGTTCTGGGCTCACGATATTGATGGTTTTGAAATAGATGCCCATTCTACCGATGATTTTGGTTATGTTTATGTGATTGACAATACTACGAATCTTACAGAAATTAATTTCTTGTTTAAGAGTTATCTGGGTACGGATAATCCGTGGGCCAGTCAAACCGGGGATTACAAAAATGTTCAGTTAACGGATGGAGCTGGGGAATTCTGGATAAAACAAAACGATCCACAGGTCTATGATCGTTTACCGACAGAGCCCGAAGAACAATTAACCGAGGTAGAACTTACCATCCATTATGTTCGTTTTGATAACGACTATAACGGTTGGAACGTTTGGTCCTGGTTACCGGGTAAAGATGGTAGTAGTTATGCGCTTGATGAAAATCGCTCGACTACAATTACCTATACGGATGAAAACGGAATTAGTTCCGTTGGCCTCATCCTTCGCAAGAGCCTTGACAATAATGATTGGGCGGAAAAAAATACTAATCAAGATTTATTCTTCTCTGATTTTGATGAAGCAGGTAAGGCTGAAATCTGGATTGTTCAAAAGGATTCAAAGATCTACAGAAGCCTTGATGAAATACCTTCTAAAATAGTAAACGCTGTACTAAGTGATCCTTATTCAATCAGAGTTACTGTATCGAAAGAACTTAAGGATGAAGAGTTAACAGATTTTGTTGTTGAAGGCTATGAGATTAAGAATGTATTAAAAGATTCTGATAATCCATACCAGTTAGTGATAGAAGCTACCCATCAGATTTTATTAGATAGAGATGTTACGATTACTCATCCGATTTATGGTGAGTTTGTATTGCCGCTTCTGCAAGGGTATTTGCATTCGAAAGAATTTAATGAAGCTAACTATTATGATGGCATTTTAGGAGCTATTTATAGTTTAGAAAGTACTACTTTCAGGTTATGGGCACCAACCGCTAAAAGCGTTGAACTAAACGTTTATAGCGACGATAAACTTTATCCAATGAGCCAAGGAGAAAATGGAACTTGGGAGTACACCTATGCTGGTGATGCTAATCTCAAAGAATATCGTTATCGAATAACTTTCAACGATGGTAGCGTACATGAAGCCAACGACCCTTATGCGAGAGCCGTTACCATTAATGGAACTAGATCGGTCGTCGTTGATTCTGGTTCTTTAAAACCAGCTGGTTTTACCACTGAAAGAATGCCGAAGTTTACCGATGAAACCGACGCCATTATTTATGAAGCCCATGTTCGCGACTTAACCATTGGTCCTGATAATGGAATTGTAAATAAAGGAAAATTCATAGGCTTAACCGAATCTGGAACCGTTACCGCTGAAGGTAATTTATCTGGATTAGATTATCTTGCTTCCTTAGGCGTTACTCATATTCAGTTTTTGCCTATTTATGATTTTGATAGCGTCGATGAAGCTGGTGATTTAAGCTTTAATGCTCAATATAATTGGGGCTATGATCCATTACATTTCAATGTGCCTGAAGGTTCTTATTCTACCAATCCTGAAGATCCGACCTCAAGGATTCTGGAGCTTAAAGCCATGATCCAAGCCATCCACGATCGTGGTATGTATGTCATCATGGATGTGGTCTATAACCATGTATATAATGTGGAACGTTCGCCGTTACATCAGACAGTTCCGGGTTATTATTTCCGTTACGACGAGAATGGAAACTTGTATAATGGCACTGGCGTAGGCAACGAAACCGCTTCGGAACAATTAATGTATCGTAAGTATATGATTGATTCTCTGAAATACTGGGCTTCCGAATATAATATTGACGGATTTAGATTTGATTTAATGGGCATTCATGATGTTGAAACGATGAATCAAATCCGTAAAGAATTAAACAAGATTGATGATTCAATTATTATTCTTGG
This sequence comes from Bacillota bacterium, assembly GCA_023388535.1. Taxonomy (GTDB): domain Bacteria; phylum Bacillota_I; class Bacilli_A; order Erysipelotrichales; family Erysipelotrichaceae; genus JBNRMW01. The sequence continues at coordinate 9,001 of JAEWFZ010000003.1, forward strand.
GGAAGGCTGGCAAATGGGAAATCATCCTCAGGGTGTTCTTGGCGCCAATCAATACAATGCTGATAAATTGGACGGCATTTCATTCTTTAACGATGCGTTTAGAGATGCTGTGAAAGGAGACAATTTCAATGCTACAAACCCAGGTTATATCAACGGTGGTTCCAGTGAGGATCACGCTTGGTTTGTATTGAATGGAATCAAGTCTCAATATATTCGTCCGTATATTAATCCACAACAAAACGTTTTATATAATGAAGCCCATGATAATTACACCATGTACGACAAACTTCTGGCTTCCAATCCAAACGATGATGATTTAACTAGAGTATTCCGACACACCCACGCCACCTCTTTACAGCTTTTAGGTAACGGCATGGTCTTTATTCATGCTGGTCAAGAGAATTTGAGGACGAAAGGGGGCGACCATAACTCTTATAAGAGTCCGGATAGTGTCAACGTCTTTCATTATGATCGTGCCGCAACTTACGATAAGGCGCATCAATTCTTTAAAGATTTAATCGTTTTACGGAAATCTGAAGATTTGTTTAGGATGAAATCGTTTGCTGAGATTAACGAAAAACTAGCTCATACGGAATTGAGTTCGCGTCATATTGTTTATAAAATTACGGATGATGCTAAAGAATATATCATTATTTCAAGTTCACAAGAACAACCGATGTCCATTGACCTAGAACCGGGAGATTATCAAGTGGTTGCTCGAGATATGGTTGTTTATAATGATGAAGCAGATAGAGAAGTACTTTCAGGGATTAGTTCAATTGAAGTACAACCTCATACCGTTACGATTCTTTTGAAAGTCCCTGTGTCTCATACCGTGATCTTTGAAAGTAATGGGGGAACGCTTCTTGAAGCGATGGTGGTTTTAGATGGAGTGTTATTGACCTTACCAGAAGCACCAGTTCGTGAAGCCTATGAAGTTTTCGCGGCTTGGTATGTTGACGAAGCTTTGAGTATGAAGTTTGATGAAACGCAGCCAATTACTTCAGATCTAACCTTATATGCGAAGTATGATTTGATTCCAACCGACAAAACAGCTTTAAAAGAGGCTATTGATCAAGCTGAAGCTCTAGAGGTTAGTTTGTATACGGAAGCTAGTTATGCTGTGGTTATGACCGCTTTAGAAGCTGCGAAGTCTATCTACATAAATGATAAAGTTACTCAAGAACAAGTCGATCAAGCTAAAGACGCGCTTCAAAAAGCAATCGATGGTTTAGTCAAGGTTGAAGAACCAGAAGAGCCAATCGAAGTCGACAAGAGCTTACTTGCTAAACTCGTAGAAATGGCAGAGGCTATCGATAAAGCAGACTACACTACAGAATCCTACCAAGCCTTAGAACAAGCGCTATCTTCTGCTAAGGACGTCCTTGACGACGAACAAGCGACTCAAGAACAAGTCGATCAAGCTAAAGACGCGCTTCAAAAAGCAATCGATGGTTTAGTCAAGGTTGAAGAACCAGAAG
>JAEWFZ010000023.1 GCA_023388535.1 Bacillota bacterium
AAGAAAAAAGGACCTCAATCATACTGATTTTGGTCCTTCATTAGCCTATTCTAAAAGTCCCTTATAGCGACCTTCTATAAATCCCTTATAGCGGACAGCTATTTTTCTAAAACTTCTTGAACGAGCCTTTCTTTTACTGTAACTCTTTACGAAGCGCCATGCCTCTAGCCAGATCGCCCATAACAATAAAACCAACCAATTGATCACCTTGATAAACAAGTTTTTCGTATTTGAAGATCTCTTTATCTTCGTTGATTACTTCATGTTGTTGATTGTTGGCGATAATCGTTCCCATCGACATAACTTTTGTGTCCATCGTCGATAGGATATATGGTGGAATATTAGCTACATAACTCATTTCTACGCCAGCCGCATTACTTCCAGCCACCTTGCCTTGGGCCTGGGCAACCGACCAAAGTCCATACCATTGCCCATCCACTTCAACGTTATCACCCGCCGCATAGATGTTTTCAACATTGGTCATCATATGGTCGTTAGCTTTGATTCTTAAGTTAATTTCACAATCCGCTTCCAAAGCTAATTCATCCCTGGCTTTAACTCCAGTGGCTATAAGCACCATCTTGCAGTCGATCAGCCGATCGTTTACTTTCACCCCAATAACTTGGTTTTGATCATCTAGAACAATTTCAGATTTAGCCTCTAAAATTACTTCGATGCCTAACGATTCAACTTTTTCTTTAAAAAGTTGGGAACCTTGATCGTCCATCTGCCGTCCTAAAAGTCGACTAAAACTCTCTAAAACTATGGTATGAACGCCACCTCGATTAATTTGATAAGCCGCTTCTAAACCAAGCAAACCGCCACCAATGACGACCACTTGTTCTTGTTTTTGAAGTTCTGTTAAAAAGTTATGGGTATCTTTCATCGTCCAAATGACATAGACGCCCTTCCCTTCAACGCCTGGAATCGGTGGGACATGGGATTTTGAACCGGTCGCTAAGATTAATTTATCATAGTCCACCTGTTGGCCATTGGCTAAGCTAATTTTTTGTTGATCACAGTGAATATGGACTACTTGTTGGTCCATATGCATGTGGATATTATGTTGCTCATACCACTCTCGAGGATGCAGATACAATTTAGACTCTAGCGATGGATCGGCTAATAGTTCAAACAAGCGTGGGCGCGAATACGGGTAGTCGGCTTCTTCGCTATAAATATGAACTTCAACCTCTGGATTAGCTTTTAAAGCAGCATCCGCAGCACTTAGGCCAGCAATACTACTTCCGATAATAACTATTTTCATAATTCTCCTCTAGTCGTTACTTTGAACGATCAATAACCGCCCGTTATGCAGGGTTAAATCGGCGGATTCCTCGACAATTTCATTGGACAAAGTATAATGTTCATCCGTATTTAAGATTCGTTCATCCAAAGGATATTGCACGCCACTAATACTTAATTTAGATTTGGAAATAGCGAGAATGGATAAATACTTAAAATTATCTTTTTCAATACGATGCGTTCCAGGTAATAAAGAAAACATCCGATTCTTTTGATCATGAATGATGAGACGCGTATCCGCCATCACATATCGTAGGTTTACTAACTCATGATCTAAGCGACCACCTAGGCCTCCATAGACATGTATGATTTGATGGTGCGTACAATACTCCAACGCTAATTCGAAATCCGATTCATCTTTTACTGGATTTAATTGGATGAACTTTTTAGCATATTTTTTTATTTTCTTTAACTCTTTATCATTCACCGTATCAAAATCACCGATGGCTAAATCAAGCGGTTGTTTATCGTTGATGACTTTCAAACAGCCGCGATCGACCCCGACAATATCGCCTTGGTATTGTACATCCAACGAATCAGCCAAACCTAAAACAATTGTTGCTAAAAGCATAAGGATTTCACCCTTTCTTTAATTTCCCCTTTAAAAATATAAGAACCAGCTACTAAAACATCACAACCGGCTTCAACACAACGCTTACCGGTCGATTCGTTGATGCCACCATCGACTTCAATCAAATACTCGAGATTTAGTTGCTTTCGTTTGTTATCAAAATATTGAATCTTATCAATCGCTTCTTCCATAAAGGCTTGTCCACCAAAACCCGGTTCAACCGACATCACCAAAACTAAGTCTACATGGTTTAGTAAAGATTCATATACGCGAATATCGGTAGCCGGTTTAGAGGTAATGCCGACTTTGACCCCTTTTACATGTAAATAATCAATAAAAGCCTTAGCCCGGGCAACATCATTAAAGCACTCCCAATGAAACGTAATTAAATCGGCGCCCGACTTAATAAAAACATCCGCATAACCCATGGGATCTTCAATCATTAAATGGACATCCATAAACAACGGACTATTCGCTTTTAAATCTTTTAAAATCCCTGGACCAAAAGAAATATTCGGTACGAAATGGCCATCCATAACATCAAAATGTAGCCACGAAGCTAGCGAATTATGAAGGGCATCAAGCGCTGGTTGGGCATTGGAAAAATCCATAGATAATACGGATGGGGCGACGATATTATTCTTTAACATCATATCTCTCCTTTGTTAACGGTAATACCTGTATATAATGATCATACCTTATTTTTGAGACAGTGCCTTGTTTTACCCCTTTTTTAACCTGACAACCTGGTTCTTGATCGTGAATACAATTGCGGAAACGACAAGGAATCTCCAATTGAAAATCAGGAACGGTACTGGCTAAATCAAACATCGTTAAATTAGAAAAATCTAACGTAGAAAATCCTGGAGTATCGGCTATCCAACCTTTAGCTACCTGGTGGAGTTGAGTGTGGGTGGTCGTGTGTTTTCCACGATTTAATGCACTGCTAATCTCTTGGGTATGAATATTAAGACTATCGTCAATGCGATTTAATAAAGTAGATTTACCAACCCCTGAATTACCCGCTAAAACCGATACTTTACCTTCGATTAAGGCTACCAATTCCGACAAGTCCGAAGTCTTAGTCGTAAGCACAACCGGATAACCACTTCGGCGATAATCTTCGATCACCACATCCAGACTCGTTGGATCTTCCAATAAATCCATCTTAGTAATAACTAAGGCTGGTTTAATGCCTTGATAAGCGATTAAGAAAATTAACTGATCTACTAACCAAGACGAAAAATCCGGACCGACCGCTGACATGACAATAATAGCTTGATCCACATTAGCAATACTCGGTCTTTGTAAATGATTGCTTCGTTCTAGTATTTCTGATATCAGATAACGACCCGAGACTTCTTCAATCTTAACAAAATCTCCCACAATCGGAGTTGTGTCCAGTCGTAGTCTGCCACTAGGGATTAATTCATAAGTCCCCGCTTCATCCATTCCCAAATAACGATTGGAATGTTGTTTGATTAAACGAACGATCTTCACGCGTCAGGACTCTCGACAACTGGCGTTTCTACCACTACTTTTAAATCATCGATAACTTTTAAAACCACCTTGACCTGAGCGTCTAATTCAGCTTGGGTAACGCCGGTTTTATTTAATAAGAAATTGGTATCGGTAATGGTTTCATCGCGAAGATTTAATTGTTCCGTTGTGAGTTGGCTCGTGTTGACGGCTTTTAAGGTTTCCAAACTATCTTGTAACGGTTTTTTATCAACAATAATTCTCAGATTATCGATTGCTGCTTGTAAATTATTCGCTGCATCATCGACGGTCGCTTGACTTTGTTTATCGGCAGCCGCTACTTGATTAGCACGTTCCAAAGCTCGATCTAAAAGATCTAAAGTTTCACTTTCGTATTTACTACGATCAATCGCTTTGGCTTTAGAAATTGTATCTTTTAAACGGGTCTTATTTGGTATTACCCGTTTGGTTTGTTCATAGTATTCCAAAACAATGTGATTGTCTTGTTTTTGAATATAGGTCGCATCCTTTTCCGGTATGGTACGGATAACTTCTAGCGTTTTAATCTTAGAAAACTCTTCGTCACTTAAATCATCGGTAGATAATGGTTTAAGTTCCACATTGGCGCCTAATTGTTCCAACAAACCTTTTGCGGTATTTATATTTACATTGATCAAATCAGGAATAACAAACTCCGTCGGTTGAGCGACAAACAAGACCAAAGTACCTTCAACCTCAGGGTCGACCCGAGTTCCTACTTCCAATCCCGATTGTTTAACGATGGTATTTTCGGCGACATTACTATTTTTTTCGTAATTAACATCAATTTTTATTTTAGTATTAGCATATATGGCTTCAACATCGACTAAAAGACGACCAGTATAGTCTTCCACCTGTAAGAACTCACCCTGAGAGACATAGATTCTAATCAAGGTCTCTGGTTCCACCTCGCTATTAGCCGATGGTTCGGTTCGAATTACATGTTCTTTATCGATGGTGGTGTTTTCTTCGTAAATTAATGGTTCAACGACGACAAGATTGGCTTTCGTCAACTGTTGCATGGCCGCATCCTTAGCTATATTGGTAACATCCGGTACTCGTATTAGGGTTGATTTCTTTTGACCACCTAATAGTGTGGTAGTAATTAAAACGATTAGCGCCAGCGAAACCAAAGCGATCGCTCCAATGAGCCACCAATTACGTTCATTGACTTTTTCGTTAACCACCTCTTCTTTAATTTCAGAAAAGACGCGCGTCGTATTGTTTTCTACCGGCAATTCTAAAACCAGTTTCTTAACATTAGCCCGGGAAGGATCGAAGCATAGCTTAATATCTTCGAGCATCTCTTGGGCGCTTTGGTAGCGTAGGTTTTTATTTTTGGCGGTAGCTTTTATAATAATATTCTCTATCGACTGTTCGATAGTTCCATTATATTCACGAACCGGTTTTAATTCTTCTTGAAGATGCTTCATAGCGATTTGAACCGCTCCATCCCCTTTGAAAGGAACTTCTCCGGTTAACATTTCATAGAAGACAATCCCCATTGAATAAATATCCGCTTGTTCCGAAGCTTGCTCACCTCGAGCACATTCTGGAGCCATATAATGCACCGAGCCCATGACCGAATCATGAGCCGTCAATTGCACCGAGCCTTGAGTCATAGCAATACCGAAGTCAGTAATTTTAACTTGGCCATCAGCTTTTATCATAATGTTCTGAGGTTTAATATCGCGATGGATGACCCCATTTTGATGCGCCAGAACCATCGCTTCAACAATTTGTTGCATGATGAAAACGGCTTCTTTTTTCTCAATCGCACCGCGTTGTTGAATTAAAGTTTTTAAAGTCTTACCATGGACATATTCCATGACAATAAAGTTGCGATTATTGGTCTCACCGACATCATAAATCTGAACGATATTAGGATGATGTAATTTTGAAGCGGCATCGGCTTCACGTTGAAAACGTAATAAAGCGATTTGGTTATTGTTCAAATCTTCTCTTAATATTTTAATGGCGCATTCGCGTTGTAAGACTTTATCGTAAGCACGATAAACATCCGCCATACCGCCTTCGCCAATTTTCTCAATAATTTCATAACGCTGTAACTGCAAGTTATGATTATTATCGTTAATATTCATCATGCTCTTCCTTTCTGGCTAGGACAATCGTGATATTATCCTGGCCACCCTTACGTTCCGCCTCATGATTTAGTTGAATCAATTTTTGACGGAGGGTTGTATCTTTTTCTGTTAATATTCTTTGAATCGTTGATCTAGGTACATAACCATGAAGCCCATCGCTACTTAATAAGTACAATTTTGTCTCCATGGTAATATCATGGATTTCCATCCGCACTTTCGGATAAATACCAATAGCGTTGGTAACCGCGTGACGTAGTGGATGGGATTTAGCTTGCTTCTTAGTGATTGTACCAGATTTCATAAGCTCATTTACGACCGAGTCATCGCTACTAATCTGAACTAGGTGATCGTTTAAATCCAGCGCATATAAACGACTATCGCCAATATTAACATAGAAATCACCAAATTCAGAACTAATTAAAACCACCAAAGTTGTCGACATGCCAGAAAACATGGCCTGTTGTTGAGACAAAGAATATACCCGCTCATTAATAAAATTAATCGTATCCGCTAACCATTGCTTCAACTGCTCTAAGGAGGTAGCTTCTTCCAATTCCGAAAATAATCTTAGAAAGTTGTAAACAGCAAGACTTGCGGCGACTTCACCTGCTTTAGAACCACCGACGCCATCACAAACAATACTGCCGGTTAACTCTAAACTAGGATGATTTAAACTAGCAAATCGGTCTTGATTGTTTTCTCGGACTAAACCTATACTTGTAATTCCTTCGGTTTTCATAGTTCTCTCCGTTTCGTATGTTTGGAGCGCAATTGCCCACAAGCTGCGTCGATATCGCTGCCATGTTCTTTTCGTAAGGTAACTTGAATATTGTTTCTCTTTAAATGGTCATAAAACAGCATGCTTTGTTTGAAGCTGGTAGTTTTGTAACCATGCTCATCAACTTCATTATAAGGAATTAAATTAACGTACGCATTCATTCCTTTAATTAAATGAACCAATTGTTGGGCTTGTTCAATAGAATCGTTGACATCCTTCAACAAAATATATTCAAACGTTAAGCGGCGATTGTTTAAGCTTAGATAATAACGAAGGCTGTCCATTAATTGATCCAAAGGATAGGCCTTAGCGATCGGCATAATTTCTTCTCGAACCGCTTGGGTTGGTGCGTGTAAACTAATCGCCAAATTGACCTGTGATTTTTCCTCAGCAAATCGTCTAATAGAAGGAACCAACCCACAAGTAGAAACGGTGATGCGACGAGCCCCGATACCAAGACCAAAGTCCTCGTTAACAATCTTAATAAAGTTCATCACCCGATCATAGTTATCAAAAGGTTCACCTGTACCCATAATGACAATATTAGATATTCGTTTCGCTTCATCATCTAGGTATTTTTGGACCTGGAGAACTTGTAATACCATTTCCGCTGTGGTTAAATCACGTTGTTTTTTAATCAAGCCACTGGCACAAAACTTACAGCCCATCGAACAACCTAATTGCGTTGTGATACAAAGCGAATACCCATAATCATGACTCATCAAAACCGTTTCCACCAAAGAATGATCACTAGTCTCAAACAAATACTTAATCGTCCCATCCACGGAAACTTGTTGTGTTTTCAAGGTCAGTAAAGTAAAGTCAAACTGGCTTTCTAAATGATGACGCAAGGCTTTATTTATATCGGTCATTTCCGACACGTCAAAAATTCTTCGTTTGTATAACCAAGCGAAGATTTGTTGTGCCGAGAATGCCTTATAACCGGCTTCTAGCAAATAGTTTTTTAACTCTAATAAGTTATAGTTAAATATCGATTCCATATACTCTCGAGTTATTTTATCATATTCTACCCTTGTTTTATACAGTGAGCGATATAAAATCCATCACTATTAAGCTCCCATGGTTCAAGGGTTCGTTGTGATAGAAGTTTCATATCCGGATAGCGTGCTAAGAATTGTTCAATTTGTTTTTCATTTTCTTTTTTATTTAAGGTACATGTGGAATATACTAGTTCACCGTTTACTTTCAAGAGTTGATAGGCTTTGTCTAGAATTTGTTTTTGTAGTTCTTGAAGCTCATCCAAATCTTCGCTAGCTACGGTAAATTTCATATCCGGTTTACGGCGCAAGACGCCCAAACCAGAACAAGGCACATCGCAAAGAATACTATCAAAACTTTCCTCTGGATAATCTAAAAAGTTCATTGCTTTTAGCTCTACATTATCAAGACCCCAGCGTTTCAATAGCTGACCAGTTAACTCAATCCGATGAGGATGTAAATCGATACCGACACCAGAACTATCTTCAAATAAAGCTAACTGACTTAGTTTAGTTCCTGGCGCACAACAACAATCCAAAAAGCGCACACCGGATTTTTGTGAAAAGGTTTCTACTACCTGCTGGGAAGCAATGTCTTGGATAATGATTTTACCCGAATCTAAGCCATCGCTATTTAGAATTGTGCCTGGAGCAATTAAGGAACCTCGGTGATCGGTATAAATACCATAGACTTGATTAGCTTCTTGATAACTGATTTTATTTGGATTTAAACGAACATAGAGCGGAGCCACGGTATTATTGTGCTCGCATAATAATTTAGCCTTTTCATATCCTAGTTGAGCCACAAATAACGCTACCATCCACTCGGGATGGGAAGTATTAATGGAAAGATCGCGCACTAAATTGTCTGATTGGCTATAACGAAGTGGATGATCGAAGGTTTTTTTTAAGACCGAATTTATTAATCCCGAATAACTGCCTAATTGATTTTGTTTACTTAATTCGACGGTTTCGTTAACAATCGCATAGATTGCGTTATTATCCATTAAATAATATTGAGCACAAGCCATAGCCATGAGAATCATGACCTCTTCTTTGGGTCGCTTATTCATAAAAGACTCGACTTGATAACTCATCCAAGTATAGTTTTGTAAGGTCGTATAAAATAAGGCAGTAGCAAATCGCTGTTCTTGAGGATTTAAATCAAATTGTTTTAAAACAAGATTGCTATATTTCTTTTCCATTAAGGTTTCTTTTAAACCGTTAAATACATATTGTCGTGGATTCATCCGCTTAATTGTTGAGGATTAATATTAATACTAATCCCGACTCCTTTCCTTTGAGTAAATAGTGTTTCATGGACGGCTTTTAGTTTTTCCCGCATCCCCGCTAAATCTTTATCTCTAAGTACCATCCGCACTGGTTCAATATCTCGTATTTTCGAAAGCACCGAAGGCCCCATGACATTACAATGATCTTGTAAGGCACTTCGATATTGATGGGCTAGTTCGAGCGCACGATCGACCTCTTGATGGGTAAATCGAATTTCGATTAAATACGTATAGGGTGGATAATTAGCCATGTGTCGATATTTCATTTCCTGATTGAAAAACGACAAATAGTTCTGGGCAATGGCTGTCTTTAAAGCATAGTGGTTGGGATTGAAAGTCTGAATGACGACCCTTCCCGGCCAAGGTCCGCGACCCGCTCGGCCCGAGGCTTGTAAAATTAAGTTAAAGGCGCGCTGTGAGGAAGAAAAATCTTCGTGCATCAAGGCCGCATCCGCATTTAAAATACCGACCGTAGTCACCTTATAATTATCCAATCCCTTAGCAATCATCTGGGTGCCTACTAATATGTCGATCTGATGATTCATAAAGCGTTCGAGAATTTTAAAATGAGCGTTCTTTACTCGGGTGGTATCGGTATCCATCCGTTCGATTCGAGCTTGCGGGAATCTTTGGCTGACAACTTCTTGTAGCCGTTGGGTGCCAATACCCCGCAGACTTAAGGTTGGTTGCTGACAAGTCGGGCATTGATGACCTGGTATGACATAATCACAAGTATGGCAACGGAAGCTTCGATCGACATGATGATAGGACAAGCCACGATCACAGTGTGGACAGCGTATATTGGTTTGACAAGTCGGACAGTATACCAGAGGCGCGTAGGAACGGCGGTTCAATAACAAAATCACCTGTTGACCTTCGGCTAAGGATTGCTCAATGGAAGCAATCAGCGGATCACTCATAATTTTGTCAATCGAGCCCAAAGCACCAAGGGAAGTATTCACGACTTCAATATTTAAATTATTTGAACGCCTGCGATCGGGTAAATTAAGTAAAGTATAAACATGCTTTACGCCACGAGCGTAGGATTCAAGCGATGGCGAGGCAGAGCCAAGTACCACCGGACATTGATGTATTTGACCTCGATAAATCGCAATCTCTCGGGCATGATAAAAGGGTGTCGTCTCCTGTTTAAAGGATTCGTCATGCTCTTCATCCATAACAATTAAGCCTAAGTTGGTAAATGGCAAAAAGACAGCCGATCGGGTACCGACAACAATCTTAACCTCTCCGGAAATGACCCTTTGGTATTGTTGATACTTTTCTTGATTGTTTAAACCGCTATGATAAATACCGATATCCAAGCCAAAGCGGTCTTGAAAGCGTTGAATCATCTGCGGGGTTAACGATATTTCTGGTACTAAGATTAATACTTGACCTTTTTGCTCTAAGACGTTTTGTGCCACATGTAAATATATTTCGGTTTTACCACTTCCGGTTGGTCCGTGGATTAAATAAACCCCTTCTTGATTTAATTTAATTTGATTAATAATATTTTGTTGTGCTTTAGTTAATTGATATTTTGGTTTAATTTTTTCTTGAGTTTCAATTTGATATTGGGCTTCTTCTTGATACTCTTCGATTAGTCCTTTGTTAATTAAGGTTCTCAAGACACTTTTGAATTGTTGAAGGCCCTCGCTATAGCTGATCGGGCCAGAGGCTTTTAGGGTTGTTAAAACTTCACTTTGGCGTTTGGTAAGATGATCAGATTCATTTTTAAAGCGGATCATGCGAATCATTTTCGGTGCTTTAAAGGTCGAGGAAGGTCTTAACACATTAGGAAGAATCGCTTGAAAACAGCGAATCACCGGATTTAAAGTTTCTTGGCTCATCCAATGAGCCAGCTCCCATAACTCAGCGCTGACAATCGGTTCATCATCAATAACTTCAACAATCGATCGTACCTCAAAATCCAACGTACCAACATAGGAACGGACGACAAAACCCACTACAGTGCGCGTGCGCAATGGCACCACGACGCGAATTCCTTGAGCTAAAAGGCTTGTATGCGTGTAGGTTAAAACATGGTTCTCATTCCAAGCATCTTCGATATAAACTTCGATTAAATTCATATCTTTATTATACCTGAAAGCTTTTTATTGTATATCTTAACCAATATTTTACGAAGCAAGAGATAAAAAGACTTGCCAAGGTGGATGGGTGTATGGTACTGTATTATTGTATCTAATACAGTTAATACGGAGGTGCCCATGTCTACGACTCAACTTAAACCAGTAATCTTGCCTAAAACGGTAGATACTAAAAAAACCAGTAAGCTGGTTACGGTTATTAATATCTTTTTAGTAGCGTTCTCGATCATCTTCTTAGTATATGGAATTCATAAGCGAATTTTCTTTGATCAAACAGCTTTGAGTACTTTCTTAAAGACCTTTGGAATTTGGGCGCCGATTATCTTTGTGCTCTATCAAGGTATTCAAGTCATCTTCCCTATTCTCCCTGGTAATTTGGGTTGTGTAGCCGGAGTAATTATTTTTGGTCCTTGGTACGGCTTTTTATACAATTATATTGGGATTGTTGGAGGTTCCTTAGTTTCATTCTTGTTAGCGCGTCGCTATGGTATGTCTATTTTGAAGATTTTCTTTAAACAAGAGATGATTGATAAATATCTTGGTAAAATTAGCAATCAAAAGAAATTCGATACTTTCTTCGCGTTAGCTATATTATTGCCAGTGGCTCCAGATGATTTCTTATGTTATCTAGCCGGTCTTACTAAAATGACTTTCAATAAGTATTCTCTAATAATCCTTCTTGGAAAACCTGCTGGAATCCTTGCTTACTCGTTAACCTTACAAACGATTTTCCATTACTTATTTCCAGCCTTAATCTAGTTTTTAGCAAAAGCTATGTAATGAAGTGCACCCCAAATCTTGGACACAAGAATTAGGAGGTGCACTTTTAAATTGGCAAAGTTGACAAGAGAACAAAAAAGGGGTATTTCAGGAACTTTTAGAAATGTCCGCGCTATCAAGAACTTTTAGAAAATTAAAGGTTCTTTTTTTGTCAGCTATCAGGAACTTTTAGAAGTAATAAAGCAGGACATCCTATACTT
>JAEWFZ010000032.1 GCA_023388535.1 Bacillota bacterium
AAGAAAAAAGGACCTCAATCATACTGATTTTGGTCCTTCATTAGCCTATTCTAAAAGTCCCTTATAGCGACCTTCTATAAATCCCTTATAGCGGACAGCTATTTTTCTAAAACTTCTTGAACGAGCCATAAAAAAACACGCTATACGTGTTTCTTTACCAATAAGTTGGTTCAATCATTTTCATATTAGGTTAGAAAGGGAGGTTAATCTAATGCATCAATGATTGAAATTGTTGACCATCTATAGTTTAACCTACAAAATCTAATCCCGCAATTGATATGCTCACACCGAACTATGATATGCCGCAATCATGCTTAATACACGGAACAAAATAGAAATTAGCCCAGAAGGACCTTCTAATAGATTAAGTAGTCCAATGCGCAGACTTGTGAAAATGCCTATATTGTAAAAAAGTACTGGATATAAGACATCCGCACTCAAAATCGCTACGATCGTCGCTCCTACCGCGAGATAGCGAAAACGTGGTTGGGCGCCTCGGCCAATTTTCAAAACTAAATAGCCGATTAAAGCACCAACTAAAATATAAAGGACCGAGTACTCAACATGTATCCAATCAGTTACCGCCTGAAAAAATAATCCAATGACGATGGCGATGGGAATAATAATAATGGCTACTCTGCGAAATCGTTCGTTTTGACCCATAGTACGTGTATCGAAAAAATTCATACCTTTGACTCCTTAATAAATAATATTGTATCACAAGATTTCTCGAAAAGTAGGTATAATGAAAGTATGAAGAAACTAAAAAGACTCATAAAATTGATTTCAAATCCCAATGCGGCTAACTTTCAGAAAGGCTTTGCTTATTCTTTGTTACTTAGTCTAGCGCCTGTAGCTATAGCCTTCTTTCTGGTTTTTAGGTATCTCTCTTTGGACTTTACCGTCTATATGGAAGTCTTGTATGAGTATTTACCTTCCTATTTAGTGGATGGCTTTAAGGTGTTTTTAGCGACTAATTCGACCTCTGAGTTGTTGTCGATGTTGGCGTTGATTTTACTAGGAATCAATGTAGCTTCTAAATCGCTTTTGTCCTATTTACAAATTTCCAATTTTCTCAATAAATCTTCCTATCCCGGCTGGTTCTTAAAAATTTTATCGTTTGCTGGCATGATTAGTTGGTTGGTTTCTATTTCTGTTGTCGTCTATACTTTTTCCTTTTTACCCTTTACTGGAGTATGGATTCAAGCTTTGATTTTGTTTATCACGATTTTACTATTCTTCAAGATGGTTTCCTTAGATCGCGGTCGTTTCCAGGATATTGTTTATGGTTCCTTGTTTACAACGCTTGCGTTCATGGTTATTGGGCGTTCCTTTGGCTGGTATGTGTCAAATTTTACTAATTATCAGTCCGTCTATGGTCCCCTAGCCTCGTTGATGATTTTTCTACTGCTACTTTTGATTGTTTCTAATGTTATCTATATTGGCTTTTGTATAAATGTAGTCTATCGTGATCAACATTATGTAGCTCAGGAAAATCGATTCTTTCTATTTCTACAAAATCTTTTGACTAAGCTGATTCCAAAACGTTTTAGAAAAGAAGATGTGGATTCTGAAGTTCGCGCGGCACAGTCGGTCGTTTCCGATGCTTTTGATGAAAAATCGGAACGATAATTATCGATTGTATTCAAAGATTTAATTTTTTTGTAAGAAAAGTCTAAAATGGTTTGACTTTTATTATCGATATTGCTATTATGTATAAGCCTATTTCAGTCGGAGGTTTAGCTCAGTTGGGAGAGCATCTGCCTTACAAGCAGAGGGTCAGCGGTTCGAGCCCGTTAACCTCCACCATTATCTGTGCCGACTTAGCTCAATTGGTAGAGCAACTGATTTGTAATCAGTAGGTTGTGGGTTCAAGTCCTATAGTCGGCACCATTTTTTCGGGGAGGTAGCGAAGTGGCTAAACGCGGCTGACTGTAACTCAGCTCCCTCCGGGTTCGGCGGTTCGAATCCGTCCCTCCCCACCATTTTGATTGGGGTATAGCCAAGCGGTAAGGCATCAGACTTTGACTCTGACATTCCCTGGTTCGATCCCAGGTACCCCAGCCAATGACTCGTTAGCTCAGTCGGTAGAGCAACTGACTTTTAATCAGTGGGTCGCAGGTTCGATTCCTGCACGAGTCACCATTTCTGCGGATGTAGTTCAATGGTAGAACTCCAGCCTTCCAAGCTGACTACGGGGGTTCGATTCCCCTCATCCGCTCCATACGTCAAAATCCCCACTTCTCAGTGGGTTTTTTTATATATTTTTAGATAATATGTTCACATCGTGTTCACACTTTAAAAAAGCCACAAACCGGAGTCTGTAGCTTTTCAGATAATTAACCTTTATTTAAATGATAGGCTATTAATTATTTTTTGGACTTTTTCTGATGCAAACATGGCTTTTCCGTTACTCGACATAATGCTCATCACTAGTACATGATCGGCGTCAACATCTAACATGAATAGTGTAGCATCGCTGGTCGAGCCTTGGAACGATTTCTTACCTGCAACTTCTTTTTCTTCAAATGGATCGGTTGTGGATTTGTAGAAATTAACCAGTCCCTCGAAATCTTCAGCCATTAGATATTCTTCATCTAATTTGTAATTGTAGAGGTAAGCATTGAAGATCTCACCATCAATTTCAATATTAGCTCCATATTGATGAGCAGCATCTTCTTTACCATCGCGGTACAACGCTGTGACATACCCTTCTGGGTAGGTAAGTTCTACTTTTTCTAGCAACACCACTTTTTGTTCTGTTGTACCATTGTTGTCTACTGGTGTTTCTTTTGTTTTATCTCCGTTTTCAACTTTTGGGGATCCGCACGCAACAAGCGCGAATGACAAAAATACTACTAAAAAGAATAAGATTGTTTTTTTCATGATATCCCTCCAATATTCTAACTCTAATTTAACATAATGTTGATTTTTTGACAATATAAAATCATAAAAAGTATCTAGATTAGATGAATTTATTCTAAATTATCTGAAAATTGCTAAACAATGGTATTTTTAATCTCATCCCTATTTAGTCAAAGTACGAGATAAACAATTGAACAATATAAGCCCGACCATTTTTCTCAGCATACCCTACCGCCATATACTGATAGTCCGGATGTAACAAAGCGATCCGATGCCCTTCTGAATTTAACCATTGATTAACCGTGTCTTGGGGACTATGTACCCGCGCACTATTACTCGCTAAGTTTTCAGCAACCACTTTCCAATTACCAATCCCAACATCGCTAAATACCGTATTAATATTTTTGCCATCCAAACGTTTATGCTCAAAGCGACGAACGATTTCACGAGCTCGGATATTAGCGGCTCTATTTAGTTTTTCATCACCCGCTAAAAATGGCCGTACACCCTCTTTTTCACGTTCAAGATTAGATATTCTAAAAACTTCCGACTTATACCATTCCACCTCATTAATCGTTTCAATTTCTTCCAGTTCAATAGCTAAAGTTTCTACAGGCTCAGGCGTCGGATTATGGTATCGAGTTTGATAGGAGCAACTAAAAAGAATAAGTAGGATGACTAAACTTGTAACCATTAATTTTCTCATGGCAAATCACTCCTCTTATTCTTATTATACTTAGATTTTATTAGAAATGCGTAGACTAATTATGGGGTATAAAATAGCGATACATAACCACGATAACCATTTTGGTTATGGTATCCTATACCAACATATTCATAATTTACACTTAAAATATTATTGCGGTGCGGCGTAGAAGCCATCCACTTAGAAACCAGGGTTTGAGCCGACCAACCAGAAATAGTTCGACCGACATTTTCACCACTACGACTATACGGTGCTAAATTAAACTCATTTAAAACCGTGTAATAACGAGTACCATCGGGGCGAATATGACCTATCTTTTCGACTTGGATAACTTCTTTAGCCCGAACGTTGGCCGCTTGGTTTAAGGCAGATAAATTTGTCTTCAGTGGTTTTAAGCCCCTATTCGTACGCTCCAAATTGATTAAGCGCGCAACCTCCGCACGAAAGGAGGTTGACGGTGGAGTTACCGTCTTGGTTCCAACTAGAACAATTTTATCGATTGCTTCTTTTGTTATTTCAGAACTGATAACTGTAGTTTTCATTAACTTTCCATCAGAATATTCTTTTTCAATGATCGTTGTTTTAACACCCGTTTGTCCTTCTTGTTTGACTACAGTTTTACCTTGCTCTAAAGTACTATCCTTTTGTTCCACCGTCTTAAAAGGAATCGATTCCGTAATCGTTTCCCTTTCAGTTTTAATAACCGGTTTTTCGATAACCTTAGTACCCACAACTTGAATTTCATCAACAGGTTGTTTAGTTATCGTTGTGCTTATAATTTTACGCGAGATGATTTGATTTTCTTTTTTAGTAATCTCATAAACAACCGATTTAATTCCGTTCTCACCGACTTGTTTAGTGATGGTTTTCCCTTTTTCCAAATTAGAGTCATTTTGAACGACTTTTTTAAAAGCTATTGGCTCGGTAATAGTCTCCCTGGTAACCGTCGTTTCGATTTTTGTTCCAATTAATACAATTCTATCGATAGCTGGCTCGGTGATAGTGGAACTTATAATCTTTTTATCAATCACTTTGTTATCAAGGATTTTAACTTCAGTAACTATGGTTCTTAAGCCATTTTTACCTTCCTGTTTAACAACTTTCTTGCCTTTTTCTAAGTTACTATCGTTTTGATTAACCGTTTTATAATTAATTATTTCAGTCTCAATTTTTTCAGTAACGACGACTTGAGATTTTTTTCCTTTAGTACCAACGATAACAATCTGTTCAACCGGTTCTTTGATGATTTTCGTAGAAACTGATTTTCGAGAAACTTCTTTATCGTTACGATAACTCACTTCGAATGTAACTTTTTGACTACCATCTTTTCCTTTTTGCGAAATTTCAGTTTTACCAGCCTCTAAATCAGCATCATTTTGATAAATCGTCTGATGCTTCAAGGTCTTAATTTCTTCTTCGATTCTAGTTTCCAACACATCGGTTGCTTCAGCAGTATTTGGTTTAGTACTACTAAAAGGTGGAGTAATGGGTTTTGTCGGCATAGCTATAGTTTGTTGAGTTTCAATATCAAAACCATAGGTCGAAGCTGTTTCCTCAACTTCTTCACTATTAGTTTCTACTTGACTATTTAAGTCTTCTACAGGCTCAATAGCCAGGGTTTCGTTTTCTTTAGCCACTGTATTACTGGTATTAAAACGTAATATTTCATTTGTAATTCCAGCACTAACCACTAATAATACAACTATTAATATCGTAATTTTCCAACGCTTCATACTTACCTCAAAATTCTTGATCGGCTTAATAGTAACATGAATCAAAAATTACCATATTTTAATTAACGCTTAAACCTTTATCAATCCACAAATTTCACATAATTCCGTTTAAAATTATCTTTTGATTAATAAATGCGAATGTAATAAAGCTAAAAATAAATACCAAAAGATACATAAATTTTACTTATTATATCAAAAAGTATTGCATTTCAAATTTTTTACTATATAATTAAATTATCAAATATGATAAGAAAGAGGTGAACTTCATGACCTTTAAAGAACTTTTAGTTAAGAAAGGAATGAGCGGGTATCAATTTGCTAAAAAGGCACAGATTCATCAACCTGCTGTATCTAAATTCGTTACCGGCAAACGCGACCCGTTGGGAATGTCCCTAAACTCTGCAGCCCGAGCAGCCGCAGCTCTCGATATGACCATCCAGGAGTTTTACGAAACGTTAAAAAAATAAATAATGAGTGAGGAGTCCAGAAATAAGAGACTCCTTTCTTTATATGATAAAAATAAAGTATAATATAGTAGATGAAGGAGCTTTTACATTATGGATGAAAAAAAATACCCCGTAAGAACCATCTATGACAGTTTATATAAACATCGTAAATTAGTCGGAGGACTATTGATATCCTTATTGGTGTTACTGAATGTATTGGTTTTTATGAGAATATTACCAATATTTAATCCTGTACGGAAATTTCTAGGTATCGTAACCACGCCAATAGTGATTGCGGTTATTTTCTTTTACATTTTCAAACCACTTTATCAAAGACTCTTAAAACTCAAACTATCAAACACGCTGACTACGATAATTATCTTTATTATTATAATCTCCATGTTTGCGATTACTATTGGTATTTTAGTACCAGCGATGAATAATGAAATTAGACGATTAGCCGCGGACTTCCCTGGATATTGGGCAGTATTTTTAGAAAATTTAGACGGCATGATGCAAAGTTTCAATTTTGGAACCCTTCAAGAACAATTCGACTTAATTGTCGAGAAAGTAACCTCGGTAATTAGTGGAAACATCGGAAACATTATTTCCGATTCTGTAACTGGCGTTCGTAGTATCTTAAGTACCGTCTTCAGTTTTGGAATTGTTCTCTTTACCTTTCCAATTATTCTCTTTTATATGTTTAGAGATGGTGATCGATTACCACCAGCAATACTAAAACTGCTGCCGGATAAAACGAAACCTATCGCCAAAAAGATCTTCGCTGATATTGATGAGCAATTATCGCTATATATTCGTGGTCAAATCTTAGTTTGTTTCTGGGTAGGTGTGATGTTTTTTATCGGCTATACCATCATTGGCTTGCCTTATGCGCTCTTGTTAGCCTTCTTTGCTGGCGCCTTAAATATCATCCCCTATCTAGGATCCTTTATCGCTATAGTGCCTTCAATGATTATTGGTATTGCTAGTTCCCCATTACTTTTTGTTCAAGTATTAATCGTCTTTGCGATTGAACAAACCATTGAAAGTCGAGTCGTTTCACCGAAAGTCTTAGGTGATAACCTAAATGTACATCCAATTACCATCTTAATCGTCTTGTTGACAGCGGGACGTTTATTTGGCATTAAGGGGGTTATTATTGGGGTACCAACCTATGCTATCTTAAAATCAATTTCTAAATATGCGTTTCACTATCTAAAGAGTCGTACCAATTTATACGAAAGCGAATCATAAAAAAAGACCCTCTCAGGTCTTGTAGTAACAACAAATCCAAATACAATCTTCACTTGTCATCGATACTTGGTGGCAAGTTTTTCTTTGAATAAAATAACTATCCTTGGTGTTTAATTTGATGATTTGATCATTGATTTTTAACTCAGCCCAGCCTTGAACAATAGTTACCAATTCATCTAAATCTTCGGACATAATTTCTGTTTTGGCTTGATTGGACTTAATCTGGACGATCCGGCATAACTGGTCCTCATAAATCAAGCTTTCGATTTCATACCCACTAATCATTATTTGGTTCCATCGCTAATTTAAGTATTTCCAAAGCAGAGTGAAGAATTTGAGCCGTTAAACCCCAGATGACTATCCCATCGACTTCATAAAATAAGAGGTAGCGGTCCACTCGATGAAAATCATAACTCTTCCCTTCTTCGATTTTTTCATAAGGAAAATCTTCAGGCATAATAATTTCAACATTAATTTTATATCTTTCAGGCGTGGTAGAAAGCAGTTTCTTTAACGCGATTTTTTCTACATAGTCGACTTCGTATTCATTAAACGTATTTTGATAATCATATAAAATACCTATATAGGAGTGAACTAAAAGATTGCTTGTGGTTATAACGCTATCGCCCTGTCCAAATACATCGATTTGTTCAGGATGGATTAGTAATTCTTCTTTAGTTTCACGAATAGCGGCTTCCAAGCTGGATTCGCCTTCGTCTATTTTCCCTCCCGGAAAACAAAAGTCACCAGCATGGCTAACTTTTTGAGAACGGCGTTCAAACAAAATGAAAATCTCATCATCTTGACGGATTAAAGGAACTAAAACCGCATACTCCTGTAAAAAACCTTCACTGATTAGACGAGGTTGATAATCTTTTACAATTTGACGATGGATACCTTTCATAAATTTACTTAGCTTCAAAGACGATTTCTTCAGTAAAATAGTCAACGATGATGGTACCCAAGGTACCCTCTAGTTCAACATTTTCGATGCGATCATAGCGATCGGTTAAGGATAGATAGCGCTGAATCCAACCATATAAAGTTATCGAAATCTCTTCGTCCGCTAAACCATTGCGGGCTCGATCGCGCAATTTAATGGCACCATTGACCCTTTTCTCAAAACGGTCATGGATGGTTTGATACCTTTCTTTTACGTCTTCCTTTTGAAAATATTCAAATTTAAAAATTTCAAATTCATCTAAAGTCATTGATTTTACTTGCATCTTTTACTCCTCTTCTAAAATCCATGGTAGACTCTCATCCTCTGGGATAAAACTTCAATCTCTAAAGGAAAATATGGTCCTAAATCACCATCGATGTCGGACTCTACCAAATCCTCATCGCATTCGATCCGAATTTTACGGATTGGACGGACGTTAACTTCTAAACTACTATTTAAATTTCCTCCGATTAAATCAGGTAGTAATTGTAATTTACTAATCAAACCAGCATCTTCAATAATCAAGAGATTAGCCGCCCCATCCCTGAGATGACGATCTACCGAAGTTAATTTAAAATCACCAAAGAAATCCGATAAGCTTACTAAAATTAAGGAAGCTTCAACCTCGGTTACCACATCGTTAGCACAAATTCTAAAATGACGTTTCCTTTCATTTAATAAATTTATTAAGCCATTGAAATAGTAAGGTAAAGGACCGAAGGTCTGCTTCTCTTGAACTTTTACCTGATGGACGGCTTCGGCTAAATCACCAATCGATAATAAGTAATTAAAGTAACGATCGTTGACTTTACCCGTATCCACGGTAGTAATTTTATTAAAATCCAAGGCTTCAATCCATTGTTCCACATTTTGAGGTATCTTTAACATTCTCGAAAACGCATTATAGGTACCGCTTGGCACAATACCTAAAATCGCTTGGCTATCGGCTTCAATAATACCACTAGTTACCTCATTGACCGTGCCATCACCGCCAATAACAAAAATACTATGAGAATCTATTGCCTCTTCCTTAGCAAAGTTATAAGCATCCTTAGGCTTTTGCGTGGTTAGTATTAAAACTTTGTCAAAGTATGACTCGATTTTTTTAGCTAACAACTGTGCGTAGCGTTCGGTCTTTTCAATCCCAGCATTGGGATTAACAATAATTGTTGCTTTAAGATTTCCTGTTTTCATCATAGCTTAGTATAACACCTCTTAATTAGGATTGTTATCCTTACGCCAATAACTTAAATAACCTTCTTTATCCTTTATATTTAGCTCAATAATTCGAGCTAATAACGGATAGTCAATCGATTGTTTCCAAGGGATGGAAAAGGTCATTTTCTTAGGCTTATAACCCGCTTCTTCTAGTTCTTGTTTAAAGTAGTTAATCGTATAAGCTTCTGGAGAAATACTTAAATGATGCTTGCTGTGAGCAAGTGCCAAAATAAAAGTTTTATCGAGCATAAAAGTCGGTTGATTCCATTTGTAGGTTAAACTTAATTGTGGATATTTCTTAGATATCCAATCGATTATTTCGATGAACTTAGCTCTTTTTTCTACATCATCCAACGCATCAAGATAATCTTTAATCGCCTTCATTATATCCAACCCTTCTCTACTAGTAGTTGGTAGGTTTTAGCCAAAGGTAAGCCCATAATTGCATAATAATCACCCTCGATATGGGTCACCAACAAACTTCCAGTTTCTTGAATGCCGTAAGCTCCAGCTTTTCCTAAAGCACTCTTATTAGCTATAGAAGCGTCTATAATCGCTTCTACATCTTGATTATAGTCTCTAAAAGTTACCTTGGAAGTTGAGACAAAGCTAGTCTCTTGATCAGCATCAATCAAAGATATCGCCGTATAGACGTGATGGGATTTTCCAGTAAGTGCCACCAGCATCCGTTTCGCATCCGCTTCGTCGACGGGCTTGCCTAATATTTCATCATCAACGACAACTAAGGTATCCCCAGCAAGAACTTTTTCTCGGCCCTGATGACGCTCAAAGACCGCTTTTGCTTTGGCTTGAGCAATCGCTAAAACCTGTTGTTGATGCGGTTGATGTTTGTTTTCATATAATATTTTTGCTTCATCGACTTGAGCGGTTTCGATACGAAAATTCAATCCAACCGATTTTAATAATTCAATTCTTCTTGGAGATTTACTCGCTAAAATAAACATTGTATCTAACTCTCCTTTTCATCAAAAATTGTTCTATTTGGCTAAACCTTCTTGCTTAATAATAGTCTCTAAAACATCTTCTTTTTCAAGATTTACTTCTATATCGGGTGTCGTTTTAACTAAGGCGTTTATTTCTCCTATTTCATTGGTACCTAAACTTTTAGCGATACTGATAACATAACCGCTATTCGGTAAATCAAAAAGTAGTGGTTCGCTGGTAATCCCAGAACCAGCTGTCTTTTCTCCAATTAGAGTGGCTGTTTTCGTTGATTTCATAAAGATACTCATCAACTCAGCCTCTTCTGTTACCGCTTTATCAATTACTACATATATTTTCCCTTGAAACTTAATACTATCCGCACTTGGAAAGACGGCGATGTCTTTTTGAAGGCGATAATCAAATTTACTTAGATAGCGATTATTGTTGTCATCCTTAAAGGGTTGATATTCTCCTTGAATTAAGGCTTGTTCCGTTAACGGCCCATGGACCATATAATTATAGACTAAATGACGCTGGGTCTCAGCTAGTAGCTTAGGTAAAAACCACTCCTGCCAAAAGCGGACGTCCCCACCTCTATTTCCTCGAAGATCTAGTACCAGGACTGGATAATCTTTAATTTCTGCTAAGAAGGGTTTTAAAATATTACTATGTGTTTGAATCTGCTGATAATCAAACATTTGAGGTAGTTTGATATAGGCTAACTTAGCTTCTTTTAAATCTTTAACTTCAAGGCTTTGATCCGGTAATTGTGGCTTGGGTTCTTGACGCGATTCTAAATAATACTGGATTAGACTATTACTAATCTCATAGCGTTTGATGGTGGCTGGTTTATGAAAAATCTCTACCATTTGGTAGCGCCAGTCTTTTTTATCTAGATCATTTCGATAATCAACGTAAACTTGATAGCCTACGGATTCGTCCAACAAGCTATTTTGTGGATGATTTAAGTCGGCTAAAGCTTTTTCGATTATAGTTCTAAATTGCTGGCTAGTAGTCACCATTTTGACTTGTTGTAAATAATGGTCCTTATTGGCCAACCAATCGTACTGATGTAGTTCTTTATTGACTTCAAAGAAGGGATAGTATTTTTCTAAAGTGCTATAAAAAACTTCGAAATCTTCGAGATAATCTTCTTGAGTCAATACCTTATTTGGTAATTCAATTTCGGCGAAGTTGGGAAACTGGGGTTCAGACTTACCTGGGGTAAAAATCAGAATCGCTACCACAACCGGAATGAGTATGAACCATAGGTATTTTTTGTTTTTCATTAATTTTTCAATCATATCTATAGTATAAACTAGTTTCTGTTAAAAGTAATTGATAATGGTTAGTCGAGAATCGGAATACATTAATAAAATCTATTTCAATTAAAGTTAAATTTACATTTTAAAAGCCATCCTATGGATGGCTTAATTTTATAATTCTTTGATGATTTCTTCGACCCAATGACAGAGCTTTTTAGAACTGATGTTTGCTATTTCAACGACTTCTTGATGACTATGTTTTCCATCTCTTAAGCCGGTGGCCATATTGGTAATGACCGAAATTCCCAGAACATCAAAACCTAGATAATTAGCTACAATCGTTTCTGGAACGGTACTCATGCCAATCGCATCCGCCCCTAAAATTCCATACATCTTGATTTCAGCCACGGTTTCATAGTAAGGACCTTGAAAATAAGCATAAACGCCTTCTTTATAGTTAATATCAAGTCGCTTGGCTACTGCTTTAGCCTGATTTCTAAAGGAACTGGTATAAGGATCGGACATATCTGGAAAGCGCGGTCCAAAGCGTTCGTCGTTGGCGCCTCGTAATGGGTTGGTTGAAACGCCATTAATAAAGTCTTTGATAATCATTAAATCACCCGGAACAAAGCTTGGATTAATACCGCCACATGCGTTGGTAACAATTAGCTTCTCGACACCGAGTAATTTCATCACAAAGAGTGGATACGTGACTTCTTTCATGGTAAAGCCTTCGTAGAAATGGAAACGACCAGCCATTAATACCACGCTGGTATTGCCGATTTGACCAAAGACTAATTGTCCAGCATGTCCTTTTACCTCCGATACCGGAAAGTTAGGAATATCCGCATAATCTAAAACTTCTTTGTTTTCTACGACATCCACCAGACTTCCAAGACCAGACCCTAAAATAATTCCAAGCTTTGGTTGGACAGAAATTTTATCTTGGATGAATTGAGTGGTCGATAAAACTTTATCGTAAAACATAGATTCCTCCTCTATCAATTTAATTTAACTATACCATAGTCTAATTGAGAGAAAAACCAGGAAACCCTGGTTAATATTTGCGTTGATAGTTCAATGTTTTAATGCTGGCATAATTAGGTCCACCGAGACGTGCTACCGGAATAAGTTTATCAGCGATGATGTAATTATTTTCTATATCAAGTACCGAAGCATCGACATGAATAGCCACTACTTTTAAAATTAATAAATTCGCCTGATTTTCAGGATTTTCATCATCTTTGATTACCACTTCATCGAGATAATTAACTTCCATAGCAATCTTGGCATCTTTTAGCAAGGGAACATCGACCTTTTTAGCGTTTTCTACTTGCAGGTTAATAAGATCTATTTCCGAATCATTTTTTGCTAAAACTTTGGCTGAATCATCCATCGCCGACAATAAGGAAAGATCGGGAATATGGATGATAGCTTCTTTACTTCTTTTTATATTTTCATAACTATGCTTGTAATGTTGGCTGGTGTTTTGAAATGAAATCCCAACCACGTTATTGGCAATCATATTAAAGTAGCTAAACGGTGCTAGGTTGATACTACCATCTTCGTTGCGGGAAGTTACCCAGGCAATAGGTCGTGGAATAACACTCCCCTGAACTAGTTTCTTACGCGTTTTATCATCGATTTCATCAAAATCGAAATAGATCTTAGACAACATCGTTTAAAAACTCTCGAGAATAATCTAATTCTTCTTGGATTAACTGATGACCAAATTGATGCTGGTAACTATCCACTGAGATCTGGGCCTGTTGGAACTGTTGTTTTAATTGTTCAAATAATTCCGCAGAAATATAGGGATCGTTGGCTCCACTGGTGATTAAGACTTTCAAATCAGATTGATTTTTAAAGGCAGTTTCTGCACGTACCATCGAAGGATGATAGAGTAAAGCATAATCCAAAGGAACTTCATCAAATTCTTTTAGATAATTGATTGCCAGGTTAGCGCCATTTGAATAGCCAATAAGTGTCAGCTTGTAGTCCTGATAACCATATTTTTCAATCAGTTCTTCAATTGAAGCCTTTAAATCATAGGTTGCTTTAGCTAGGGAACGCAGATCAAAAGACCCATCGCTATAGCGAGCGAAATAGCGGGCCATACCACGTTCGTAGACTTCACCCTGAAACCCAACTAAGGTAGCTTGGGGATCAATATATTGAGCGATTGAAAACAAATCGCTAGCACTTCCACCGGTTCCATGTAGGGTGATAATCAGATGCTTATTGGTGCCGTCATTTTTTAGATATCTCATAATTGACTTACCTCTTCGGCTTTCTTTCCTAGTTTTTTAAGTAATTCTTGTAATCTACTTTCCTCTTTGGCGGTTAATACTTGAAATATTTCTTGCATATGCTGGTAGTGTTTTTGATAGACATCAACAAAGACTTTTTTCCCGGTTTCGGTTAATCTAATTTGCTGACGACGACCGTCGTTGACATCTTTTTGTCGAATAATATAATCTTTCTTTTCTAAAATATCTAAGACATAGGTCAAGGAACTATTGGGTATAAGTATTTTATCAATCAGCTGATTGGGATAGAGACTTTCTTTACTATATAAGGCCTCCATGACGGTGAATTCATTAACCGTTAATGCAGTGTCTTGTAGCGATAGCTTGACATTCTTAGTTAAACTTTGATGGGCTTTAAAGAGGATGATAAGCGTTTTTAATTTATTATCCATTAGTCAAAGTATTCTTTTTCAAACGTTTTGGTACTGCGAACGCTATCAAAATGAGGTAATTGAGTTTCGATATACTCTCTTTTATGTCTTAAATGTAAAGGTAAAGTAAGTGTTTCCCCAAGATTTTCATAGGTTTCCTGATCATCGATAAACCCTGGTCCATCCGTAGCTAGTTCAAAGAGAATATTTGGATACATCCGAACATAATTAGATTTGAAATAGAAACGATCGACATATCCTGAATTTCCAATACCGAGCTCGTTGAAATGGTTAATCCACTCTTCTAAATGGGCTTTATCTTCAACTCTAAAGGCGACATGATGAACACCACCATAACCTTGACGAGCGCTTGGAAGTTCTTTGTTTAGTTCTACGATAACCGCACCGCCGTTACCGCCCTCGCCCATCTCATAGAGCGTGAAGACGTCTTCTTGGCTTGACTTACGCATACCCATGATGCGAACTAGGATTTGATCCATTAGTTCTTGACTTTCCACTCGTAAATAAATTGGGCCTAAGCCGGTAATCGCAAATTCATTAGGTACGGGTCCCTTATACCATGGTTCACCGGAAGCCACCCCTTGGTTGTTTTCATCAGAAAATAAAGCGTATTGTTGTCGATCAAAATCTTCAAAATATAATACCTTACGACCGAATTGTTCGATTACTTGATCATGTTTTACTTGATAATGATCGAAACGCTTGATCCAATAGTCAATCGCCGCATCCGATGGTACCCGAAACGAGGTTCTTGAGATATCGTTGGTTCCTTTTTGGTGGGCGGAGATGCCTTTAAAATCGAAGAAGGTCATATCCGTCCCTGGATTACCACGATCATCCGTAAAGAATAAGTGGTAAGTAGACAAATCATCTTGGTTAACATTCTTTTTAACTAATCTCATTCCCAAAATGTTGGTATAGAAATCATAGATTTTTGGTGAACTTGAAGTAATCGCCGTAACGTGGTGAATCCCTTTCAATGGTGTAACTTGTTTCATTTTATAATTCTCCTTTGTTTCGATATTGATTTTTTAAATCTTGTAATTGGATTTTCTCGCTTTCAGTTAAGTCTGATTTAGCTTTGAGATCAAGGATACGTTGTTTAATCGTTTCTCTCTGTTGTAAATGCTCATATTCATAGCGATCGCGATAGCCATAACCTTCGAGTTGTGTAATTGGTTTGACCTCCAGTGGCATCAGATTTTCTAGTTTGCTGGTATCCTCATTTTGGTAATGATCGGGAATCATTAAACGCTCACCTAATTGTTCTAGGTTGTCGTCCACCAGCATGCCCGGACCTTTAGTCGCTAGTTCGATAAGAATACCCCCTGGTTCCCGAAAATAAATGGATTTAAAATATTTTCTATCTTTTATTTCGGTTGGTTGTAAGCCATAGTCTTTTAATTGTTTGAGCCAGTCTTCTATCTCATCATCTTCAACGCTGAAGGCAATGTGATGGACCACACCAACACCCATTAACCCTCGGGGTTGGGCTTGTTTGGATAATTCTAATCGACCCCCTAAGTTATCTGAGATTTCTAATAAGTACATTTCTTCATCTTCATCAATTAATTGATAGCCTAATAGGTTTGTGAGTAAAGCTAAGGTCTTGTCGGGATTTTGTGAATAGAGTATGGCACTCTCGATTCCAATCAAGGCATGATGTTTTTCAACCCCGTTAAACGACCAAGTATTTAAATCGCGCTTTGTGGTTTCAATTAGTTCTAATTGTAGGCCATCAAGATCTTCAAATGCCAGACGTTTGTGGTTGAAACGCTCATACAGATAATATTTAATATTAAATTGTTTGAGTCGTTGTTTCCAAAAATCAAAAGCTTGTTCGCGGACGCCATAACTGGCTACGCCAACTTGACCACCCCGTATTTCACCAGGCCTGCCATCAACCATGGGAAAGGTTGTAATCAAACCAGAATTAGCTTGCTGGTTACCATAATATAAATGATAGGAATCTAGATCATCATAGTTAAGCGTCTTTTTAACCAGACGATAACCCAATACGCCAGCATAGAAGTCAACATTACGTTGAGCATGGCCAACGATTGAGGAGATGTGATGGATTCCTTTAGTTTTTAACATAACTGTTTCCTTTCTTTGAATACAGCTCTATTTTATTTCGGTTTCGAAATAAAATCCAGTGATATGCTCAGAGTTAAAAACAGAAGAATCATATTA
Source organism: Bacillota bacterium (assembly GCA_023388535.1). Classification (GTDB taxonomy): domain Bacteria; phylum Bacillota_I; class Bacilli_A; order Erysipelotrichales; family Erysipelotrichaceae; genus JBNRMW01. The sequence goes on from JAEWFZ010000032.1 coordinate 16,270, forward strand.
GACTTTATCGCTGTCAACGGCCTACTTGTTATTTTATAAATTAGTCTTATCGTTTTTCGATAATTATTTTAAGTGTTTCAATGATTTTATTATATCTATTGTTATATTAAGTTAGATATATTTAACTTTGCTGGGCATGGTAACTGAAAGCTTGTTAGATTACAGGTATAATTAATATGTCATAGAATAGACAGAAAGGAAAGATACTATGCAAAAAATACAAGCTGCAGAAGCGATGGTTAAAGTTATCACCGATTGGGGTGTCGACCATATTTATGGAATTCCAGGAAGCTCAACTAATTCACTCATGAGAGCCCTTAAAATATATGAAGACAAAATACAATATATCCAAGTCAGACATGAGGAAGGCGGTGCCTTAGCGGCAGCGGTGGATGCTAAATTGACGGGTAAGATTGGGGTTGCTTTTGGTTCGGGCGGACCAGGACATACGCATCTAATCAATGGTATGTATGACGCTAAATTCGATAAGGTACCGATGTTGGTCATCGCCGCATCGACCCATTCGAAAAATTTAACGACCGATTATTTCCAAGAAATGGATCCGGTTCCGTTATATACCGATGTCTCCGTATTTAATCGTATGGTTTTAAATCCACAAGAATTGCCTAGGGTAGTTGATCAAGCGATTCGTACCGCCTATCGTGACCGAGGGGTTGCGGTGGTTCATGTACCGGTTGATATCGGTTATGCTGAAATTGAGGATAGCTATATCTCAAGCGCCCACGCTTATCAACCAAACCTGCCTCTACATCATCAAGAAGATATTGTTAAAACCTTGGATTTAATTAAACAAGCCAAGCGTCCTATTATATTTGCTGGTCGAGGAACCCACCACGCTCGTCAAGAACTCAAGGAATTATCGGAAAAGTATTCGATACCAGTGATTCTTACGTTCCTTGGTAAAGGAGCGATGAACGATGACCACCCTAACTTCTTAGGACAGTTAGGAAGACTCGGCTCCAAGCCTTCTATCGAAGCGATTGAAAAAACCGACTTATTAATCATGGTTGGGGCTGAATATCCCTTTGGACGGGATTATTTCCGACAAGATATTAAATCGGTTCAAATTAATACCGATCCTGTGGCCTTAGGTAAACGATTACCTTCCACCCTTGGGATTATGGGCGATTCAAAGGCGGTCATGCGTGATTTGATCAATCAAGGAGAAGCAATAGAAGTAACCCCTTGGTTAGAAGCCAACCGAATTAACCGTAAAAACTGGTTGAATTGGATTCGCACCTTTGAAGATAGTCATGAAGTACCAATGCGTCCAGAACCAGTGATGAAAGCACTCAATGAATTGATGGATGAAGATGCTATCTTTATAATTGATGTTGGTAATAATGTTATCTTAGCGAGCCGTGAATTGATGTTTACAGGTAAACAAAAAATAACAACTTCTGGTACGTTTGCTACCATGGGTATTGGCTTACCGGGTGGTATTGCAGCTAAGCTGTCATATCCTGATCGGGAAGTTTTCACCCTCTCTGGTGATGGTGCCATGGCGATGATGATGCAAGAGTACATGACTCAATTGAAATACAAATTACCTATTATCAATCTAGTCCTCTGCAACGAGTCGTATGGCTTTATCCAAGTGGCTCAAGAAACTGAAAATAAGGAAACCTTTGGCGTTGACTTACCAGCAGCCGATTATGCCATGTTTGCTAGAGCTATGGGCGGTGTCGGTTATACCGCAAGAACCTATGATGAATTGTACCAAGCGATTAAAGAAGCCAAAACTTCAGAGGTACCAGTTATCATTGATATAAAAGTTCAAAACGTCAGTCATTTACCGGCTCATAAACTCGAGCTAGATTTAGAGTTTCATGAACAAGAAGCTATCGATAAGTTCGTTGAGAAATACTCCGTCTTCGATATGCCGGTATTACGAGAGATTATGGAAAGTCTCTAATTTAAGTTTTGATAACTACATGAAAGAACCTTTAGATTTTCTAAAGGTTTTTTTGTATCTAAACGTAAAAGGACCTCGATTATTTATTATCGAGAGGATGAAGGTAATTCAAAATACGACATTGAATAGTATAGATTTAAAATATAATAATTATTTCTTTTGGCTTTTTTATGTTGGTTTGTGGAATAGTTGAACGGTTATAGACCTAAAATTTTTGGTATAATAACTTTACTCTATTGGAAGTAATTCCTCTTTCTAAATTAATCAAAATGAGGTGATTCTATGATGAATTATGTATTCGTCATCGTTGGATTCAATTCCAGTGCCTATGGTTTAGCGCGTAGCTTACATGCTAAATATCAGGTTAAACCGGTTATCTTTGGTGACTTCAATGAAACTTCACCAATTTTATGTTCAACCATTGTTACTTGTCATCGCATTGAAGCTTTCCGCAACCCGAATAATTTCAGTCGAGTTTTAATTCGATTCGCCAGGCAACAACAAGTACAAGGCAAACAAACAGTTTTATTAACCAGTAGTGAATATAATCTCTACCATATACAAAAATACTATGAGGATTTATCAGACTATTATATTATCCCCTATCCCAACGATAATGAAAAAGCTAGTTTGATGGATAAATCCCATACCTTCCAGCTTGCTAGTCAGGCTCATCTACCTTTTCCAAAGAATTGTTTTTTGTCCATTGAAAACAACGATTATTATGAACGTTCCTGGATATCATTTCCAATGGTTATTAAGCCAGCGCGTTCGGCGACATATCGTGAACTGGATTTTGCAGGAAAACAAAAAAATTATTTTGTTAATTCCCAAGATCAATTAACTAGTATCGTTAAAAAAATCCGAGAAGCCGACTATCAAGACAAGTTGGTTCTTCAAGAGAAAGTGCCATCCGCGGAGTATAACGAATTTAGCGTGAATGGCTATATTGACCGTCAGGGAAATATCAGAGCACTCGCTTTTGGCCGGGCTTTAAAAGGTTGGCCGACGCCCCAACGCAGAGGTAATCATTTAATCATTGTTTCGGTAACCGAAGAGGAACAAGCGATATTACATCAATTCGTCCGTCAGTTTTTTGAGGTGCAACCGTATTTTGGCTTCTTTAATTTCGACTTTATACAAAATAGTGATACCAATGAAATGTTGTTTTTAGAGTTTAATCCTAGACAAGGACGCTCCCATTACTATAGCGAACTTTCTGGTGTTTCTTTGGTTGAAGCTTTAGTTGAAGATATTGTCGAAAACAAACCTTTTGTTGAAACAAAACTTTCTTACCGAAAATTTGTTTGGTTAGAGACGACGTTAGAACATTTGATCGAAGATCTCTCTGAATCAGCACGTCAACGACTCAATGATAATTTAGAGGAAAATTTCGTAGATCTAACGTTTACCTATCCCTATGATTTACATGAATCGGCTGAGTTTGAGAAATATGTTTGGATTAAACTTAATAATGTTGCGAAGGTTGTCAATCCTTAAGTCATATCTGATTTTCTTTGTTTAGTTTAATTTGTGGAGGTTTTATGGAATATTTTAGATTAAATAATGGTTTACAAATCCCCATGGTTGGTTATGGGGTCTATAATATTGAGGATTTTGATGAATGTGTCCAAGCCGTCAAACAAGCGTTAGAGGTAGGTTATCGGCTCATTGATACCGCTCAGCTTTACCTTAACGAAGCCGCGGTCGGCACTGCCATCAAGCAATCAACGATCAAAAGAGAAGATATTTTTGTGACTACTAAAGTTTGGCCTTCAAACGCGGGCTATGAGCGAGGAAAAGCCTCGATTTTAGCTTCAATGGAGAAACTGCAACTAGATTACCTCGATTGTGTGATGATTCATCAACCCTTTGGAGATTACTATGGAACCTACAAAGCCTTAGAAGAGTTGTATAAAGAAGGTAAACTAAAATCGATTGGCGTAAGTAACTTTTATCCAGATCGTTTACTTGATATTATTTATTACAATGAGACGGTTCCTGCTATCAATCAGGTTGAAGCACATGTTTTTGCTCAAAGGTTTGCTGAGAAAGCAATTATGGAAGAACATCATATCCACATGCAAGCTTGGTCGCCACTAGCCCGCGGAGAAAATAATCTTTTCCATCATCCAACGCTTAAAACTATCGGTGATAGGTATAATAAAACACCCGCTCAAATCGCGCTCAAGTATTTAGTTCAAAACCAAATTTCAGTAATTCCAAAGACGGTTCATAAATCACGCATGACAGAGAATATCGATCTCTTTGACTTCACTCTAAGTGATGATGATTTAAAACAAATTAACAAGCTTGATTTGAGTTTCCGCTTCACTGATCATCGCGATCCTGAAGTGGCTAAAAATATAATGAAACGCAAATTCTAAAACTAAGAGGCAACTAGCCTCTTTTTATATACAGGCCTGTGATTAATTCTCAAGCTAGTTTCATTATTTTCTTCGTCCTTTAAACAGTATTGATAGAATAATTCATATCAAATCGTTGCTCTTTAGTTAAAATAATATCGAATTCTGGTAAAAATCAACAGATATCGTGATACAATAAAAGGGGTTGATTTAGATGGAAAAGAATCATATTGCGAGTTTCTCAGGAGTCCGTGCAATTGCCTTGATTGCGATTGTTCTCTTTCATTTTGATCCTGAAGTATTTAAGAGTGGTTTTTTGTTTGTAAATATCTTCTTTATCCTTTCTGGTTATTTTCTAACGCAACGCTTAAATAACTCAGAGAACAATCTATTTAGCTATTGGTTTAGAAAAATCAAACAGTTATGGCTACCACTGCTGATTATGATGGCTCTGGTCTTGTCGGTATTTTATCTGATTGATCAAAATTTGTTACTTAATATCCGTCTCTCCAGTCTTGCGGGATTGACTTTTACTTCTAACTGGCTAGCGGCTTTTAGCGAGCGCAGTTATTTTGATAATTTAGCTTCCGTTGAACTATGGGCCCACCTTTGGTATTTGGCGGTTCATGTTCAAGTTTTTTCGTTTTTCACACTGCTTTTTTGGTCATTTAAAAGCTTAAAAGTTTCCGATAAGTTAAAACGTTGGCTGATCGCTTTATTAACTTTGACTTCGATGCTTTTGATGGCTTTTGGTTATCTCTATTTAGACAAACCAATGAATGTTTACTATTTTAGTTTGACACGAATGTTTGCCTTTGGCTTAGGATCGATGATGGCTCTAACTTCTTTTAAGAGTAAACGTAATCATGGTGTACTATCATGGATTTTAGGATTATCAGTGATTGCTATTTTAGCGTTTTATCAAGTATCCGATGCTTATCTATACCTAGGGGGCATGCAGCTATTTTCTATGATTAGTGCGCTTTGGTTAGCCACCCTCACCCAGCAACATTCTTTCTCAAAACTTTTATCAACGAATACTTTTAAACCTTTGTCTAAATATAGTTACGAAGCTTATTTATATTCCTATCCGTTGACAATTTTAATTAATTATAGTTTCAGTGATTTGGATTGGGCCAATCGTCTCATCCTTATTTTGCTTGCAATCGCCAGTTTAATGGTCATAAAAGCCTTGTTCTCAAAGGTTCACTTTTATCGTCCGCTTATAACTTTGGGGGTTGTCTTAGCTTTATCGATTCCGATATCCATTAATCCTCAACAAGATCCGGAACTATTGGCTTTACAAGATAGTCTTTTGGCCATGCAAGATGCACTAGCCAATCAACAAGACCAAGAAGACGTCGATGATTTAATTGAGGAAACTTGGCAAGAAGAAACCGAAACGATGGAAACAATTGTTATTAAAACGCCAACCGCTGAAACCGGGATAGAAACGATGCCTGAGACTGTGGTCGAGAGTCCGGTAGAATCTGCGGCGGAGACCAAAGTTAAACCTGAAACAAAACCGACAAAAAAACCGAAAGTAACGGTCGGTAAAACGCCAAAGCAACCTAAAAAAAACAGATACGGCTGTGAGAAAACCAGCAGCTAAGACACCTACCGTCAAACCACCGGTACAAAAACCGCCAGTACAGAAGCCACCGGTAGCAACCAAACCGGCTAAACCACCGGTAGTTACTCCTAGCGAACCGAAAAAACCACCTGTCGAAACCAAGCCGGCTGAACCACCAGTAGAAAAACCTAAACCGGTTAGTACAAAACTAACCGCTGAAGATGTAGCACTTTCAAGAAAAGCCATCCAACCTAAACCTAAATTTAGTAATACCGAAGAATTCGTTAAGATAATGGCTTTAAATCCAGCTCAAAAAGCATATTTATCTAATTTATCAATAACCTTTATTGGTGATTCTATTTTCTTAAATGCTAGTAGAAATCTAAAAAGCATTTTCCCTAAATCCTATATCGACGCCAAAATCAGTCGTCAGATGTATCATGCTGAAGCTATTATGAAAGATCTTCTGGCTAATAATCGTCTAAAACGGATTGTAGTCATACATCTTGGGACTAATAGTCCATTTAAAATGGAATGCTTAAATAATATTATGAAAATTGCAGGACCTGATAGAATTGTATTCTTTGTTAACGTGCGCTTGAATCGAAAAACCTGGGAAAAAGATGTAAACAATAAACTAGCTACCATAGTTAAGCAGCACGGCAACGCCCATTTGATTAATTGGCATGCTTTCTCGGTCCATCATAATAATATATTTTATAAAGATCAGGAGCATCCAACCACTAATCGAGGCAACAAAATCTTTTCAACGTTTGTCGGACATTCCATTATTGCTACTTTGAACCGATAATTATAAGGTCTCTATCAAAAATGAAGTCCAAGTTGATGTCCATCGACTTGGACTTTTTGTAATTAATTTTATTATTTAAACAAACTAATCCCAATCATCCTCATAGTCAAAAGATTCTTTTTGACCAAGAAAATGCATCATAATATCGGTTTGAAACCAGATTTTATCTTCTAAAGCATCGATGGAATAATCAGCAAAATAAACATTATCGGTTACAATACCATGGGGACGAGCTCGTAAAGCTCGTTTTATTCCTGGAAGCGTATTAATCGTCCAGACCGCAACTTTCTTCCCCTGTTCCGTAGCATCCAGCACAAGATCTAAAGATAGTCCGCTAGCTTCAATACTGTACCAGTCAATATTAGGGTCTTTGAAATCTTCGCCAATTAAAACCGCCGTGATAAATACCGTTGCTAGCTGAGGATCTAATTCTTTCGAATAAACCAGTAGCGTTCTATCCATGGAAGCAATCATGCTATTTTCTTGTTGCTTATGCTTTTGAATCATAGTAATCGTTTTCTCAAGGACTTCTTTAGCGCGGATGCCTTTTTCTTTAATTTCAATCATCAACCCTAAATCATCCGCTTCATCTATGAACTCTTCCAATCTTACAATCGGAGGTGCGGTCATAAATCCATCAGTGTTTCTGGTCGGTAATTTGCTTAATTCTTCCCAGTTTATGTCTGCTACAGATATTGCTTTACCGGTGATTCGTTTTAGGGTATCGTCATGGTGCACCACTAAGACTTCGTCCTTCGTCATTTGAACATCAATTTCAACCGCAGAAGCTATTTTACTTTCCTTGGTGATTTCCAAGGCTTCTAAACTATTTTCAGGTGCAAAAATTTCACCCGCTCGATGCGCGATAATTTGTGGTCGTTCTTCCGAATCAAATAAATAAGACGGTACGTCATTGTACCAAACTTCCAAAACAAAAAAGATTAAAAGAATCGGAAGCAATCGTTTCCATAACTTTTTATGTGACCTTACCTTTGGAGCAGTTAGATACGGTATTTCAAATAAACTACAATACGCCGCCACAAACAAACCAATTTGGTGAATATCGCCAAACATCGGCAAATAAATCTCTGCTTGTTGATTCGCAGAACGTAATACCATCTCCAATTTATCAGAGCTAGCCCCTCTTGTAAGAACGGTTAAACTCATCCAAATGAAATAAAGAGCGGATTGTAATAAGGAAACAAGAATCATTGAAACAATCAAAAACAGGATATATTTGCGTTTCCTCCCCCGTAGAACTCGACTCGTGTCTTGAATAGCCGTTTTTAAGGTCTTTCCATCGACAAAAATACCGACCATGATAAAGAGCATCCAAGCCCAAACCGCTGTCATTACGATACGGATAAAATAATATAGGTATTTTAGCGATTCTTTTTGAAAAAACCAATCAATAATGAATTCTGGAATTCAAAAACTCTCCATGGTACTGGTAGTAACAACTACAAAACTTAGTAACGAAGTCAGTACCAAAAGTGGGATAAAAAGGATTCTACCTGGAGTAAATAAGCGAAGATAATATTCAATGCATTCTCGAAATAATTGGCGTCCGGTAATGCGCTCACCACGGATACTAGCCGCATAGATACGAAAATTTCCAATCAAACCCATTAACAAAAGAAATAATTCAAATAACATCAATATCAGAAAAATTACCGTTGATGTAGGGTTTTGAAAAATTTGAAGAATATTTCCTTGAACGAGTGCGGTCACACCGAGCTGGGTTTTTAAGATAGTAAAAATCACCGACCTTAAAATATCAATCCCCAAAGCAGAAATTACTATGATGAGCTGGAAAGTTAAAAAAGCCGAAGCATTGATTCGGATTAAACGCAGACTTTCACGCATTCTATTAAGGGCAAACATAGTAACTCCTTTCAAAATAGATTAAGAATATTTCATGGAAATGAAACATCCCACTATTTCTTTCCTCTTACTATATCAACTTAGAATCTTTTCTGTCTAGATAAAATTAATAAAACTAATGATTTAATTAACAAATTATTAATTAGTCATCGCTTCATATTCTTGCCTGAAGTAAGCTAAAATCGATTCTAGACTTTGATTAAGGACTTGATTTTCTTCCAAATTCAAATCCTCTATGGCTTTATTAATCAGATGATCGTGGAATTCATCATGGATTTCTAAAACTTTCAAAGCTTTATCGGTCACTTCCATGCGCACAATTCGGGCATCCTCGGCATCTTTATATTTCGTCAAATATCCTTTTCGAATCAAACGTGAAGCATTGATGGAAAAGGTACTCTTAGTAATCATCATCTTAGAAGCTATACTGGTCACATTATTATTACTGGCTTTGTGCACCTGTTCTAATAAATGGATTTCTGACATAGATAAAGTTACCTCTTTATCTTTTAAATTTCGTTCCTCTATATAAAGAATATAGTAAAACAATTCAACCAATAATTCGTTGAGAGTTTGTCTTGTTTTTTCCTTCATTGTAAATCCCTTCCCATTACTATTATAATAAATCTATGGAGAAAAATATATTAAATATTTTAGCCCAGCATCGAAAACAGTTTGTCACCAATAACTCTATGGCCAAAAGGCTAAATATTTCGTCAAGTCAGGTGGATGAACTTATCAAAAACTTGATAAATCAGGGTTTTAATATTGTTTATAATCCCGACAAAGGCTACCGAATAGCTGAACCAAGTGATGTTTTAGACAAAACCACCATAACATCCCTACTCTACAACTTAAATTGTCTCATGATTCTCAAAACAGCCATTTTAAAGGCTATTTGAACATTGTTTTTCTCACAGTTCTCACTGTTCTCATGGTTCTCAAAGTTTTTGACATCATTTTGACATCACTAAACTATTATTCTCACAATTCTTAAAAATGACATATAAAAATTTCGCTATTTAAGTGGACTTTTTAGATTTATATAAACTTTCCCGAGCAACGAAAAAGTAGTTGAAAGTTGTAATGCTTTACTAGATTTGATAATTGCAAAAGAGTCACTTGAATAATTATTTTTCAACTTCGTTAATAACTCCATCATTCATTTCCAAAACTCTATCACAAAAAGACAGCATTCTTTTATCATGTGTAACCATTATAACACTAGTCTCTCTCTCATCAGAGATTTCTTTAAGTAGTTCTATTACCTGAAAAGCTTTATCGGTATCCAGACTTGCAGTTGGTTCATCAGTTAATAATATAGGCGGATTAAGTATTAACGCCAGTCCAATCGCAGCTCTTTGCCTTTCTCCACCAGAAATCTCTTCTGGATACTTGTTTTCAATATGACCAATAGAAAGTTTATCTAGCATTTCAGCAATTCTATTATTTCTATTTTTCATTTTTGATTGACTAAGTTTCAACTGAAACTGTTCTCTAACTGTTAAATATGGCACAAGGTTAGACCCTTGTAATACAAAGCCAATAGTATTGAATCTTAAATCAGAACGACCGTTCTCGCTTAAATCATAAACATTGTTATTGTTTATATATAAGTCGCCTTGAGTTGGTTTTTGGAGTGCCCCAATAATTGTCAATAGTGTTGACTTGCCTGAGCCACTCGGGCCTACAATAGCAACAAACTCACCCTTTTCTATTGTGACATTTGTAGACTTAAGAACTGTATTAGTCTTGTTACCATCAATAAAATCTTTAGATATATTTTTTATTTCAATCATATTAAACCTCCTATAGTGCTTCAAGCGGATCTATCTTCAAGATACTTCTAGCTGAAAATAACGTACCTAAAAATGAACAAGCAACTGCAAATAATGTTACACCTATATTTAATGGCCAGAATATTGCGACTGGTACCTTGGCTGGCAAATAATTAACCGTAATTACTGTTAAGAGAAGTCCTAGACTAAAGCCAATTACAATTAATAGTATTGACTGATAAAGCACTGATTTCATAATATAGAAGTTTTGATAACCCTGTATCTTAAGAACTCCAAATATTGATTTCTTCTGCATTGTTAAAATATACATGAATATACCAATAATTATTGATGATATGAATGCTAAAGATATAATCATAAGTCCAAAAGTTAAGACTTGTGCCTGATATCCAGGAAGACCATTAATAAAATCATTAATAGGAATGAACTCTAAATCTGCATCTTCAAAATTATCTAAATATCCTGATTCATATATTACTACTGCTGATACTCGCTCTGGCATATTGGGAGTTGGTGTCGCAACAGCATCTATATCATCATCACCTGTCGTATACAACATCATTGACTGCGAAGCCATTTCCTTACTTACATATGCAACAGGAACCGTATTATAGTTAGAATTTTGAGTGAAGCCTACTACTTTAAACTGTCTTCCTGTTCTCGCAACTATGATAGTTTCATCAAGTTGGATATCCAAATCATCTTTTATATTAGAAGAAATCATTATCTCATTTTCTGAGTTAATTACTCTACCCTCTATAACTGGTGCAGTTATTCTATCACTATTAAGGTCATAACCAATAAATACTAGATCTGTTGGTGTATCTGCTTCTTCATCTTTAATATAAACAGTAGTACTGGCAACATTTATTCCATCCTCAACATTAAGTGAGAGTTCATCAAGCTTATTTAAATCTATAGAAGAACTATAAATACTCTCATTGGATGATTTAGATATTATTACTCCTTCTGCTTCCCAATAATCCACGGCAGTTCGATTAAGCTGGGCAAGCCCAAAGGCAAGTGATGCTAAAAAGTAAACAAGGTAAGCAATAAGTGCCGTTACTACTATAATCATTATAAATCTCAGTTTTTCTTTCTTAATTTCTTTTAAAGCTAAATACATTTTAGTCTCCTCTATAATTTTATATCATCAAAGAAATAGCTATCTATCAGATAAGAAGTATCATACTTGTCAGATAGCTTATACAAATAGCGATAAATCTCTTTATGATTCTTTTTACCATTTTCAAAATCATTAATTAACTTCATGAACTTATCTTTTTCTGAAACTGATGATGTTTTTTTGAAATAACCCCAAACATGTTGGAAAGCATTAACCCGACTTCCAGTCGTCCCATATTCTTCGCTCTGCAGACTATCAATCACATTATAGAAGTTTATCAAGTCTATTGATTTGCTATCTTTAAACAAAGTGCGCAAATCATTGTATGTTTTTTGTGATCTTGCCATTATCCAGTACTTGTAACGTGCCCACTCACGTTCAATTGCTGAAACCGATGGATTAAATAATTGGTCAACTTTGACAAAAGAGCGATTCTTGTCTTTCACTTCCAGCATAATATCAACTTGTGCATGTTCGTAATACTGAATATAATCTAAAGCAAATCTTTGTAAGTCTATTGTTTCTGAGTGTGCTCCTGACCGCTTCCCTAGCGCTTGCTGACTATAATGAGCTTTAGGTCTGCCATCCTGTAACTTCCATGTAGAAACTACCCTCTTCATCATGTCTTGCACTCTCATGTTTTCAAGTGATATATTAACTTCATGATGAAGATTATCAAAAACTACTGGTATCGATATTCTATCAGAAATCTCCAATACATCAGCCACTGTATACAAACGATCATCATTCTCAATAACTAAGTATTTTTTTATACCCTCATCAAGCATATTGTTGTAAACATCGACAAAGCGATCGATTGCTGCAGCTTTATCGTCATATATTCCACCAACATGAAGAATCATCTTACTAGTTGAATCAATTGCTAAAAGATCCAGTATCTTCGCATGGTAACGTAGTTCCTCAATTGAACTTTTAACTACACTTGGATTTTTTGAATTGATAACTGTATATTGTCCAGGATGGACAGAGACTCGGATATCATTATCTCTTATTTTTATTCTCATTCTTTCAAACTGTTCTTTAAATTCATACGACCAGTCTAAACTGTTCAACTCGCTTGAACCAAAAGGAATCAATGATGATGAAATACGAAACATCTTGTTGTTATGTTCAATATTATAATCAATTGTCTGTTCAAGAACAGCTAAATTATGTTGAATTATCTCTTTTAAACGTTCTTCGGTAATTCTGTCTTTTCTACAAGTTTTGTAGTCATTAGGGTACACGTCTTGATTCATACATGCATAACCTACTCTTGGTTTAAAATTATTCACAACTATACCTCCTTTAATATAAAAAGTGTGAATGGAAATTAAAACATTTCATCTCTTTCACGATATTTCGCAAAAGGCCCATTCACACTTTAAAGGTGTTATTAAGATGAATTAGTTTAATTCTAACTTATTTCCTTTGAATATACAATATAACTGCCAAGTATATCCTTTTCATATAACCTATTTTATTTTCTTGCTTCCGATAAACGGTACTAATCTTGAAACTCTGTTTGAATATTTAACGAAATCCTTTCTTGTCTTATATTTATTTTCCAATAAAGGAACTCCAGAGATATTATTTATAAGTAATGTTATCAATAATGGAGAAATAATTCCGACAAGCGAGTAATGATTCTTGAAAAGGCTTATAAATATACCCCACCAAAAGATTATCTCCCCAAAATAATTAGGATGTCTTGAAATGCTCCAAAGTCCCGAAGTCATAAGTTTGCCTTTGTTAGTCTTCTCTTTTTTAAACTGAGACAGTTGATAATCAGATATACTTTCAAAGATAAGTCCAAATATTGCGACTGCAATTCCTAATCCAAACAGATAGAAATCAGTTTGATGATTTATTGTAGTTGATAAGGTCGTCATAAACATCATAATATAAAGTAGAACTGCCTGTAGCAAAAATACTTTGATAAAAGCTTCAAGCAGAGTATTCTTACTCTCAAACCTGCTTTTTATATTCTCATAGCGATAATCTTCCTTTTTATTCCAGTTTCTTGAAAACAGATAGATAGAAAGTCTTAGTCCCCAAATAACAATAAGTGCAATAGAGATTGTATTTTTTATTTCCAGCGATTGAGTAGCAATCAAATAGATTCCTACAATGCTCATTACCAGACCCCAGGCTATATCAATCAAACTAAAATTCTTTCTTTTTATACAAATAATAAACACGATTATAAAGCATATGAGTATTAGTAAAGCTGTATTGAAATATAACATATCCTTACTCCTCTTTTAGCATAAAAGCAATACAACTAGCATTATCTCCAGCACTAAGAGCTATAATGGATGAAGTTTTAACTACATAATCTACTTTTAGATTCTTATCAATTAAATATTTCTCCCATACTCTTGAATTATCTGGGGTAGTTGTATACCCTATAGCAAGTTTTTCAATCGCAACAGATTTACTAAGTGCTTTCTTCAGGATTTTGTTTTGAACCTGTCTTTTACTAAAGGCAAAGTTAATGAGTTTCCCCTCTCCTGTTTCACTTAAAGTAATAATAGGAAGCAATTTGATCTTTTTCAAGAAATTACCAAGTTTTGAAGGAACTCTCCCCGACTTTATCATTGGATTCAAATCAGAAACCAGAACATAAATAGAAGTTCTTCGTTTTGCTTTTTCAATTTCTTCTACTATTTCATTAAAATCTTTGTCTTCATTTATCAAATCGATCGCGCATTCAACAAGCAAGCCTTGCGCAACACTGTTTTGAAGTGAATCAACAACATAAGCATTAAGACTTCCCTTGTATTTCCTCAGAGTATTATTGATTAACTGATAAGTTCCGCTTAGTTTTGAAGCAACTGATATAAAAAGAACGGACTTATAGTTTTCTTCAAGTCTAGTAATCAGTTCACTTACTTGATACTCATTAACCATTGAACTAGAAACACTATAAGCAGGATTATTAGCGAGCCCTATGACCTCTTCATTTGTGATTGTAACTTTATCGTAATGTTCAAGATCATTAACTAATATCGAAAGAGGCAAAACATAGACATTAGTATTACTATCAATAACAGATTGCGGTAAGTCTGCAATACTATCTGTAACTATCGCAATATCGCTTTTATTACTGCTTCCATAGTACTGTTCATTCATATTCTCTACCTTTAAGTTAGTTACTTCACCAAGTTCTTGCACTTTATTAATAACAAGTGAAGGATAATCTGTATGGATATGAATTTTAGTGCTGTCACCAGAGGATGCAACAACGATTGAATCACCCAGAGTTTTTATATAGCCATTAATCTCACTTAAAGAATAACTTTTGTTTATGGTAACTTCAAAACAGTATTTAAATTCAGGTTTTGAAGTCAGATTTTCACTCAAATCATCATGGTAGAGTTGCTCTTCAACTTGTGTTTCGATTACAGTAGCTTCTAAAAGTGATTGAGTCATACCACTTATAAATAGATAGAAACCTTTTGCGCCTGCATCAATAACCTGATTCTTCCTTAAAACAGGATGAATTTCTTTTGTTTTAATTAAACTTTCATGAGCAATACTTAAGGCTTCATCTAAAGTTATTGTTTTATTAAAAATTGCTTTTGAATAGTCCTTCATAACCGAGAGAATTGTTCCCTCTTGTGGATCCAACACTGCATCATAAGCTTGATTCACTCCATAATAAAAAGCACTTCTTAAATCATCAAGAACATTAGTTCTTGTATGGTAATTCTTCTCAATACCATTGATGTAATTCGCAAAAATCATACCTGAATTACCTCTTGCCCCTTTAAATGCACTTAGTGCTAAATCTGACAAGAGTTCCTTAACATCACCATGATCCTTCATTAATGAATTTTGAAGTGATTTCATCAAAAAAACTAGGTTATTCCCTGTATCACTGTCAGCTATTGGAAATACATTCATCTCATTCAAGACTGTTCTAGCGTTAATAACATTTGTAGTGGCTGATAATAATGCATTAGTAAATTGCTGTAAAGTTATCTCCATTATAGAAGCACCTTAATAATATAAAAAGATATAGTAGCAGCTAGTCCAGTGACAAAACCTCCCCACAATATATCAACAATAACGACCTTCCATGTCCATCCCTGAAGTGTAGCCATATTGGTTAAATCGTAAGTACCGTAGCACACAATACCGTAGATAACTCCTGAAATAAGTGCTTTGTTCAAATTACCTGACTCTAGACTAGGCAATATCACAAAGTAAACAATTCCTACTACATAGATTGTGTAGAAAATAGCTGCAGCAAGATAATTAACATTCCCTAACAAATGTCCTATCTCTTTTCTATAGAACGCTGGAGCAATTTTAGCCAGCCACAAGTAATCAACTACTAGAAATACGATTGCAACAACTACAAAACTCTTAATAAGTATCCTCATAATTACCTCCTACTTATCACTCGATAAGTAGATTCTAGCAGTAAAGTTAGTAGATGTATAGTAATATGCATTCAATAGTTATATAATTAGTTTAATTTAACAAAACACTGATAACTGATTATAAAGGAGGTAAACATTGAAAGACAAAATAATTGAAAAAGCTACAGAATTATTTATGAGTAAAGGATATTTAGCAACTTCTACAAGAGATATTGTTAAAGAACTAAATATTACTCAGCCTGCACTTTATCACCATTATAAAAATAAAGAACTCATATATATCGAAGTATTAAGTCGATTTGCCGTAAATACTGGCAAGGGACTTATTGCTGTGCTAAATTCTGATCAAGATGATAATACTAAATTAATTAATATGAGTTTATATTTAAAGAATAATCATCCTTTCAATCTTTCTTTAATGATGCATGATATGCATAAAGAGTTATCAATAGAATCCAGAATACAGTTATTACAATTATGGAAAGAGTTCTATCTTACCCCTTTTGTAACTTATTTTGAAAGTATACAAGATAAAACAAGCAGTGAGTTGAATCCAAGTATTTTAACCCGCCATTTTCTGACAAGCATTTCAGCTTATATAAATGATCATGAGCCTAGCCATACAATGGAATCCCTACGAATTGAAGACTATATAAGGATTTTCTTGTATGGAATAAAAGAAAAATAGATTCTATTCAGGATAAGCTCATAATACATTTCATAAAGAAACACTAACTTCGGTTTAGTGTTTGTTCGTTTGGATCTTCAATCGCATCTTGATGGGTTTTATGAACTGTTCCCTCTAGATGGTCAGGCCCTGCATAAATTCTATTGAGTTTTAATGGTTCACTTCCTGTATTAGTAACATACAATTATTAGGTTTTACATTGATGGACAAATCATTTAAAAAATCAGATATTCAATTATCGAAGGAAGAGACTCGAAATATCAGTAAACTACTAATTAACAAAATGGAACAGTTTAATTTGACAAACTCGATAATAAATGGGTGCACGTCATGATGAAAGTGTCGTAGTGGATAACAATGAAATTATAGTATCTGGGATAAAGTTTAGATATCATATTCCTACATAAGAAACCTCTGCTTGGGTAATAGTTATAGCAAATGGTGAAGTAATTACATTGGAAAGATTAATTCTTTGGGCCAATCAAATGAATAGTCGTTAATAGAAAAATGGTTACATGATTTTTTGACATTATTTTGACATCACTATCCCCTATTTTCTCACCATTCTCAAAAATGGCATACAAAAAGTCCGCTGTTTAAGCAAACTTTTAAGATTCTTATAAACTTTCTGGTACTATTGTTCCGTATGCAAAAGTGAGTAAACAGTTCCACACTTATATCTTGAAGACTGTTAGTTATCGACTCTCATCATCTAGTTACTGCAATTAAGCTGTATGCCTATTCACACGGTATTGTTCTCTAAGTAAAACTAATAGATTCTTCCATGCTTTCTATCTTTCAAATTAACTGTTTGTAGAAACCTAAATTTGGGTTTCTATTCTCTTTAAAAAATAAATTCAGCGTTCAGACATATACTTTTCTATTTCACTAGATATTAACTTGCGTACCTGTGTATTGGGAAACTCAGCATACTCCGAAATAAAAAAGACTGGGTTCATTCCTTTGCAAGCTTTATCTTTATTTTTCTTTAAGTATAATTGCAAATCATCAGTTTTTGCAAAAATTTTATAAAATACTCTGCCCTTTGCATTATTTATTTCATAAATTCCGCAAGCTTTTTTCATTGTATAATCTGCGCTTCTTAAATATAGTTTAGCAATATCTAAGGACTTAAAGGAGAAATTCCACCTCTGTAATCCTCTAAGCGGATCACATTCAATACAAATACATCTCCCACAAGTACCACAAATATACTGTGTATGGTTTTCCAAACAATCTATAGGATTTAATAGTGGAGTTATTCTATTCTTATCAATATAACATTCTTCACACATATATTGTCCCCTCCTTAAAATTAGTAAATCCATTATATCAATTTATTGATTTCAAATATTTTTTAAGCAATATAATTAAATTGATTAGTTTCATCAAATTGCATTTCTCATCACTATTTCCACTGACAAAGTAATTGTAGATGGGTTAGATAAATGAAGAAAGATTGATGAATATAATTATAAATAGTAAACTTACCTCAAATAGTTTTAATTTTTTGACATCATTTTGACATCACTAACCGATTATTCTGGCTCGTTCAAGAAGTTTTAGAAAAATAGCTATCCGCTATAAGGGATTTATAGATGGCCGCTATAAGGAACTTTTAGAATCAGCTAGTGAAGGACCAAAATCAGTATGATTGAGGTCCTTTTTTCTTAGCATTAAGAACGTATAGTATCCTTAGTCTTAAAGTATCTAAATTTCGATATCCAGCGGCATTTCGAATTAATAGTTTAATAATATTGTTACGTGACTCAATAGGTCCATTAGAAATTCGCCTTGAATCTAACCATGTGAATGAATTAAGTATTTCTCTCTTCCATTTCATGAGAGTTCTCCCAACTCTCCGTAAATCCGAGTGGGTGTGGTAGACGCATGTCGATATAAAGTGGTCTAGTTTTGTCTCCACTAAATTTAAATCTTTACGAGCGTTAATCCAAAGATATTCTTCTTTTAAGTTATAAATTT
>JAEWFZ010000020.1 GCA_023388535.1 Bacillota bacterium
GTATTTATCTTAAAGATGAAATTTAATTTATAACAAGATTACAAGAGCAAATGAGGTTAAAACCTCTTTCTCAGACTTATTTCCGGTTGATACCACTAAAACGGAAGTAACAATAATAATTGACAATTCAAGATTGACGGACTTGAAAAATACTTGGTTTTCAGTATAATAAAAACAGGTCAAAAACAAAGAGTAGTATCTACCCTAAAAGTTAAAGAGAGTTGATGTTTGGTGGAAATCAACACTGGCAGGTAGTGAAGTCGCTTTAGTTGATAGGATTCTGAAAAAAACTAAGTAAGAATCTTCGTAAGGATGTCGTTACCATCCCAGAGACAAATTTTATTTGTGAAAAAAGGTGGTACCACGTTGAGACGTCCTTGGGGAGGTCTTTTTTTATCGCAAGAAAGGAAGTACATTAATGACATTAAAACCAAAATACGATCATCATGAGATCGAATCTAAATACTATGATACCTGGGTAAAAGAAGGTTATTTTGAGGCTGGAGACAAAACAAAAACACCTTATAGCATTGTCATACCACCACCAAATGTGACAGGAATATTACATCTAGGACACGCTTGGGATGGTTCATTACAGGATATCCTTTGTCGTTACAAACGCCTACAAGGGTATGATGTACTATATCTTCCAGGAATGGACCATGCCGGTATCGCTACCCAAGCGAAAGTAGCCGAACGATTGAAATCGATGAACATCAATCTTAATGAACTCGGTCGTGAAAAGTTCTTAGAACATGCTTGGGCTTGGAAACAAGAATATGCGGATACAATTCATGAACAATGGAAAAAATTGGGACTCTCATTGGATTATTCGCGAGAACGCTTTACCTTGGACCAAGGTTTTAGCGAGGCCGTAACCCATGTCTTTGTCACCCTCTATAATCAAGGTCTTATTTTCAGAGGGAAACGAATTATTAACTGGGACCCTCAAGCCCAAACCGCCTTATCCAATATCGAAGTTATCCACAAAGAAATCTTAGGCCATATGTGGACCTTTAAATATCGCGTCGTCGACAGCGATGAAATTCTTGAGGTTGCTACCACTCGTCCAGAAACTATGTTTGGAGATGTTTGTTTGGTCGTTCACCCAGAGGATCAACGCTATGCGCATCTCGTCGGTAAAAAAGCCATTAACCCGGCTAATGGACAAGCTTTACCGATTATTACCGATGATTATATCGATATGGAATTTGGTACTGGCGTCATGAAATGTACCCCAGCTCATGATCCTAACGACTTTGTTATCGGTGAAAAATATGGTTTAGAGATGCCAATTTGTATGAATCCAGATGGCACCATGAATGCCTTAGCCCATAAGTATCAAGACATGGAACGCTTCCAATGTCGGCAAGCTTTAGTTGAAGATATTAAAGCGGCCGATAATTTTGTCAAGGTTGAAGAACATATCCACGAAGTTGGCCATAGCGAACGAACCGATGTTATCGTTGAACCGTATTTAAGCGACCAATGGTTTGTGACCATGGAACCCTTAGCCAAGGAAGTGTTAAAACAACAAGCTAGTGACGATCCAATCCATTTCTATCCAAATCGCTTTGAAAAAGTATTTAGTCAATGGTTAGAAAATATCGAAGATTGGACGATCTCGCGCCAACTCTGGTGGGGCCATCGCATTCCGGCTTGGTATCACAAAGAGACTAAAGAAATCCATGTTTCGATGACGGGACCAAGTGATCCAGAAAATTGGGACCAAGACGAAGATGTCCTAGACACTTGGTTTTCCAGTGCCTTATGGCCATTTGCTACCTTAGGTTGGCCAAATGAGAGCGAAGATTATTTACGTTATTATCCAACCGATACGATGGTTACTGGCTATGACATTATTTTGTTTTGGGTCGTACGAATGGCGTTCCAAGGTTTGCATTTTACCAAAGAGAAACCATTTAGCGATGTATTGATTCATGGTTTAGTACGTGATGAACAAAATCGAAAGATGAGTAAATCTCTGGGTAATGGTATCGATCCGATGGATTTAATTGAACAATACGGAGTAGATGCGCTAAGATTTTTCTTAGTTACCTCAGCGACCATGGGACAGGATATGCGTTTCTCGCAGGAAAAGCTAGAAGCCGCCTGGGCTTTTATAAATAAAATCTATAATTCAAGTCGTTTTGTAACCATGTATGTGGATGAAGACTTTTCCTTAAAAAATATTGAAGAAGTTTCACTTTCCTCAATCGACCGTTGGATCATTGGTCGTTATAATCACTATAGTCAAAGAATTGCACAATTGATGGATCAATACGATTTTGTTGCGGTTGGAACCGAACTGATTGAATTTATTTGGAATGATTTCTGTTCTTGGTATATCGAACTTTCGAAATCAGCGTTACAAAGCTCGGATGAAAGCATCAAATATGCGACGCAATGGACTCTAGTTACCGTACTTAACGGTATTGTTAAAATGATTCATCCTTTCATGCCATTTGTTTCAGAAGAAATTTACTTAGCTTTATTCCCAGCTAAAGCTTCGATAAACTTAGAAACTTGGCCAACTGTCTTAGAAATCGATGAATCCCATTTAGAAGAAGTAAGTCATTTGATCGAAACCATCGATGCCTTACGAAAAGTCAGAGTCGATTTCAATATCAAAGCCGCTACCGATTTAGAAGTTTATCTTAGTGATACAAACAATCAAAGCCTGAATTGGTCGGATGAGATGGCGGCTATGTTGTATAAGATAGTTAAAACCAATCCCGTGTCCAAAGTAGAAGGTCAACTACACACCGTAGCTTTAACCTTTGGAACGATGTCCTTGGAAATGGGCTCCTTAATTGACAAAGAAACTCAAATTGCCCAGCTTACCAAAGAAAAAAATCATCTAAAAGCGGAAATACAGCGTGCTACGAGAATGCTTGAAAATCAAAACTTCGTCAGCAAAGCACCTGCGGATAAAGTAGAAGCGGAACGACAAAAACTTAAGAACTATCAATACCAATTAGGGGTAGTCTTAAAGCAATTAGAAGAAATTAAATAAAAATAACCTCTATTTCTCGAATAATACAAAATATTTATTGACAAACAATAAATAAAGGCGTATCTTAAAAGTAGAAATGGAGGTTTTTTATGAAAAAACAATGGATTTCTCACTTATTAAAAGTATTTATTATTCTCTTTATACTGCTATCTATTTTCTTTATCATCGACGTGATTCCGCTTTCCGCACAGCAATACGCTTGGGCAAGTCCAGAGCTGGTTCATCTGCAGATACCTATGTTGGTAATAACGGAATCTTTGATGGTATTGTTTGTCATCGGACTTTTGGTAATTCTTTATTTGTTACGGCTCTACGATGGTGATTTGCATTTCTCTTTAAAGTTTCTAAAAGGTTTACGTTTACTGATTGGTTTATGCGTGATTGCTTTAGCCGCGATCTTTGTTACTGGTTTGATTATACTGTTCAACAACATTGCTGGACCGGGCGAGGCGATCATCATTATCTTTAGCTTTTTGTTAGTGGGTACAGTAACTAGTGTAATTGCTCTAATCGAAACCATTGTCGCAAAAACCATAGAATATAAAAATGAAATGGATATGGTGATTTAAATGGCTATTGTTGTAAACCTAGATGTCATGTTAGCCAAACGTAAGATGAGCGTCACCGAGT
The DNA here is from genome assembly GCA_023388535.1 of Bacillota bacterium. GTDB lineage: Bacteria > Bacillota_I > Bacilli_A > Erysipelotrichales > Erysipelotrichaceae > JBNRMW01. The sequence goes on from JAEWFZ010000020.1 coordinate 3,647, forward strand.
TAAGTGAGCGCGTCGGTATCACCATGAGTAATATCTCGATTTTAAAAACAGGCAAAGCCAAAGCGATCCGTTTTAGTACCTTAGAAAAAATCTGCGAAGTGCTCGATTGCCAGCCAGCGGATATCCTAGAATATGTCAAAGATTAAAAGTGAAACTAAAAAGTTTCACTTTTTTTAGATACAAATAGTTGACAGGGGATTTTGTACCATGTATTATGTACATAGTACAAGGAGGGGCTGATATGAAATTTATTGAAGGTATTCCGATATATCTTCAAATCATTGAAGAAATAAAGAAGAAAATACTCGCCGGCAGCTACCAAGCTGGTCAGCGGATTCCTTCGGTTCGTGATTTAGCCATCGAATATGAAGTAAATCCGAACACCATGCAAAAAGCCTTAAGTGAATGCGAAAATCAAAAATTGGTTTATTCATTAGGACCACAAGGTCGCTTTATTACCGAAGATACCAAATTTATCCAAGAACTAAGAGAAATTGAAATAAGAAAAATCGTTCAAGATTTCCTAGAACAAATGAAACAATTCTCAATCAGTAGGGAAGAAGTAATCCAATGGATTATGAAGAACAAGGAGAACAACCATGAGCTTAATTAAACTAACCGAAGTAACCAAGACCTATTTTGGAAATCCAGCCTTAAACAAAGTCAATCTAGAATTAGATGCTGGAAAAATTATTGGTCTATGTGGTCCTAACGGATCGGGAAAAACAACCTTAATTAAAATATTAGTAAGACTCTTACGAGATTATCAAGGCTATGTCCAAATCGATGGCCAAGCCCTAAATCATCAATCGTTAGCTAGTATTTCTTATCTACCGGACCAGCCCTATTTTGAGAAACAGATGAAGGGCAGTGAAAGCATCGCTATCTTTAAGGATGTTTATCCAGACTTTGATGAAGCGGTAATGTTGGATCTTTGTCGCAAGTTAGAGGTCAATCCAGAACAACGCTTTCAAGAAATGAGTAAGGGAATGAAAGAAAAATTCCAGCTGGCCTTGGTGATGTCGCGTAAAGCTAAGATTTATTTACTTGATGAACCAATTGGCGGGGTCGATCCAGCCAGTCGCGATAAGATTCTCAATACCATCTTAAACAGCTATGGCCAAGATTCACTGCTCGTCATTAGTACGCATTTAATACAAGATATTGAAACGATTCTAGACGAAGTGATTTTCTTAAAAGAAGGCTCCGTTCTACTACACGAAAACTGCGATGACTTACGAGAACGTACCGGTAAGAGTGTCGATGGTTATTTCCGGGAGGTATTCTAAGATGTTCTTAAAACTATTTAAACACGATATTATTAATTCCTATAAAGATTATATCTACTTATACATTGGTATTTTGGCTTATTCTTTAATCATTCCATTTTTGATTAGATCTTCTGCCACGCATTGGTTTAGCGGGATGGTCATTGGTTTATCAACGATGGCGCTCTTCTTTGGTGGCTTCTTTGTCATGATTCGTAATGTCTTTTCCTTTATTAATCGCCGTTTATATTCGGATGCCGGATACTTTACCTTTAGTTTACCGGTACCAACTTGGCAAATCATTTTATCCAAGGTTATTACCTTAACCCTTTGGATGTTAGTGACTTCGCTGGTCGTTATGGCGGGCATGTATTTCTTTCTATTTGGTATCTTAGGTACCCTTGAAAATTGGATGACCATATTCCCAATTGATGAATTAAAAGCACAGATTGATTTAATACTCAAAAACATAAACTGGTTCCATTTCTCCATTAATTTTGTGGAAGGTATTATCTCTTATGCTGGGGCGATGTCACTGATTATTTTGGTAATGGGTGTAGTTCGTTCTTCCTTGGTTAAAACGCGTAAATACGTCTTGTCGGTGGTATTATTCTTCGGATTAGGGTGGCTATGGAGTTTAATTAAAGTCTTAGTCATATCACTATTATTTAACTTAGATCCTGTGGAAATGGTGGTTAAAGAGCATAATACCATTCCAGCTTTCTTAAAGATTGCTCAAAGTCTCCCTTATATCGGTATTAATTTGTTGGTGACGATCATCTTTGCTGGCCTTGCTTTCTATGGCGCGAATTGGGTTTTGGAAAAGAAATTACAAATCTAATCAGAAAATTAAGTACAGACCATGACATTTATTTCTATCTTTGATAAAATGTAGATAATCAAAGGAAGTGATAATATGCCAAATGTATTAACCCACGGACTCATGGCACATCAAGTCGTGCAAAAACTTGATTTTAATCAAGTCAGTCAAGCGATTGAGATTTATCCAGGTCCGTTTTTCTTTGGATCCAATGGCCCGGACTTCTTGTTTTATCATAATCGTCTCCCGCATTTGTATAATGCTAAGATCGATTGGATTCGTGATCTAGGCAGTAAAATCCATAACGAAGAAATTAATCAATTTTATCTTCGAGGCATTGAATATTATCAACTAAAACGTGATGGTTATGAGATTTTTCTTTCCTTTCTCGCCGGTCATCTTTGTCATTGGAGTTTGGACTCGGTAGCTCATCCCTATGTATTTGCGAAGACAGGTTTGTTAGAAGGGGATAGCGAACATTTCCATGTCCGCTTCGAATCGATGCTCGATGCCTTAATGGTAGAAAAGATCTTGTTAAAACCACTAAAACAGTATCCAACGTATAAATTTGTTAAGCTCAGTAGCCGTGAACGACGCATCATAGCTTTGGGCTATCAATATATGATTAAAAAAACCTTTGACCTTCATGTTCCGCTCAAGGAACTAGTCAATAGTATGAAGACGATGTATCAGCTCTTACACGTTCTATTTGATCCAAGCTCATTGCGCTTTCATACCATCAATTGGTTGGAGAGTAAATTATTTAACGATCCGTATCGTTATACCAAGCATGTCGTTCATCCGGACTTAGATCTACAACGTGATATCTTAAATCTAGATCATCAACCGTGGCGTCATCCTAGCCGTCCGGAACAAGTTTCAACGCAGTCGTTTCTTGATTTGTTTCAACAAGCGATCGATAGAGGGGCTTATGCCTTAAATTTATTGGATATTAGTTTGGATACTCAAGGGGAAGCTTTACTGGAATTTATCGATAATAGGGACTATGAAATGGGCACTAACGATAAACAACTAGCGAGAGTATTCGACTTAATATATTGAAAGGGGTTTGATAACCATGAAAACCGTATGTAAGACTTTGGAAAAACAGAAGGAGGAAAAATTATGTTAGCCAAAATCACATCTAAATCTAATTTTTATGTCACCGACGCGATGCTCGAACGTGCCGAAAAGAAACTCGGATCGATTGAAAAATATTTTAAAAAAGCACCGCAAGAAATGACAGCACACATAAAAGTTGATGTATATAGCGACCATCATAAAGTTGAAGTAACCATCGATACCCCAGCCGGACTACTAAGAGCTGAAGTAAAAGCAGATGACTACTACGCCGCTTTAGACATCATCGTCGACAAATTAGAAGATCAAATCCGACGTCAAAAAACAAGAATGTCCCGCAAACATCGCGATTCTTTATCGGTAGCCTTTTTAGAAGAAATCAGAAAAGAAGATCAACTTCCAGAAAAAAACGCTCAACCGGTACGTACCAAAGAAATCTTAGCCGATCGTATGGACTTGGATGAAGCGATCATGAAGATGGAAATGTTAAATCACACCTTCTTTATTTACACCGATGACGAAACGGACGAAATCGCAGTGGTTTACCAACGCGTAGATGGTGGTTATGGTTTATTAGAAGTTGAAAAAGACATATAAACAAAAAGGGGCTGTAATCTGAAAAGCTTACAGCCTTTTCTTAGGTTCATTGTATCTATTAATAATTAAAAATAGCCAATAGGTCCGAGGAGATTCGCTTTATCTTCTTTGATAACTATGCTATAATTTACGCGATATTGCAGAAAGAGGAAGATTTATGGCATTAAGTGATAAATGGAGAAATTTTATATCGCCGGTTGATGAAGAAGCCGAATTGGAATTAACCCAAGAAGAAGCTAAATCGTTAAGCGATTACGAAAAACCATCCAACAAGAGTTTTTCAAAAGTTCAAACCGATGCCAAGATGGTATTGTTTGAACCTAGAACCTTTGAAGAAAGTGAAGAAGTCGCTCGTCATCTTAAAGAAAAACGAGCCGCGGTAGTGAATTTACATCGTTTGCCGCCTAATTTTGCGCAACGCACGATTGACTTTTTGACAGGGGTTGTCTTTGCGATTGATGGATCAATTCAAAAGATTGGTCATAACGTCATTCTTTGTACCCCTAATTCAATTAATGTTGCTGGTGAAATTAGTTTAGAGGCTGCTGAGAAATTCTAATGGATGCGAAATTTCGCATTCTCAAAAATGGTTACGATCGCTTCCAAGTCGATCAAAAAGTATTTCAGTATCAAGAAGAAATTCAACGATTGACCGAAGAAGTCAATTTATACGAAAACCAGCTGGCGACTAGCCAGTTGCGTCTTGAGGAAGCTCAAGCTCGAATTAACGATTTACAAAACGATCTCGAACTTCGACATAAAGCTTATCGAGACATCAACGATAACGCCATCGCCCAAGCCAATCAAATTGTTGATACGGCGATGCAAAATGCCGATTTAATCTTGGCTCAAGCTTTATCGACATCGAAACGCTTCTTAGCTCAGCTCACCTCAATAACAGAGACTGAAGCCCTAGAAGAAAATTTGACAACGGAGCTAAATCAACTAGCTCAAGACATTGAAACCGTAGAAGCTTCATGGCAAGCAACCAAAAGCAACGATTGAGACAGGATTAATAATTCAAACGTTCTACAGAGAGTTCGTGGTTGGTGAAAACGAATGAAACAAATTATTAATTATCCCTCAGGAGCTGGTCTTTTGAACTATTAGTAAAAAGACTCGATTTATCCACGTTACGGATCTCGAGACCCAATAAAGGTGGTACCGCGAAATTTCGCCCTTTTATAGAGGGCGTTTTTTATATTTTGAAAGGATTTGATAGTAATGGATTTTAAAGAAACTTTACATTTACCCAAGACTGAGTTTGAGATGCGAGGCAATCTCACTAAAAAACAAGGCAATATCTTAAAACACTGGCAAGACCTCAATTTATACGAAGCGATGTTAGCCAAACATGAAGGCAAACCTAGCTTTGTCTTACACGATGGGCCACCGTATGCCAACGGTCATATTCACATCGGACATGCGCTGAACAAAATCTTAAAGGATTTTGTGGTACGCAGTCGTTTTATGATGGGCTATCAAGTTCCTTTTATTCCCGGTTGGGATACCCATGGTTTACCGATTGAGAACGCGTTGACTAAATCGGGCGTCGATCGTAAATCCATGCCGTTAGCTGAGTTTAGAGCGCTCTGTCAAGATTACGCAGAAAAACAAGTTGCTCAACAAATGGAAGAATTTAAAGCTTTGGGTACCGTGGCCGATTATAAACAACCTTATATTACCTATCAAAAAGAATACGAAGCGATTCAAACCGAACTCTTTGGTGCCATGTGTATGAAAGGGCTTGTCTACAAAGGCTTAAGACCGGTCTATTGGTCGCCGTCTTCGGAAACGGCATTAGCGGAAGCCGAGATTGAGTATCACGACCGCAAAGACCCAGCCATTTATGTAGCCTTCGATGTCATCGATGGTAAAGAGGTCTTAGCTAAAGGCGATCGCATCGTAATTTGGACTACCACCCCTTGGACCATTCCGGGCAACTTAGCGATCAGTGTCCATCCGCGCTATGAATACGCTTTAGTTCAAACCGAGCGCGGCAACCTTTTAATGTTAGCTTCGCTGGTCGATGAAATTATGAAAGTTTTCGAGTATGAGAATTATCAAGTCATTAAAACGATCAAAGGGGAGAGCCTAGAACATATTGTCTGTCAACATCCGCTCTATGAAGATCGTGTTTCCAAAGTATTATTGGGCGATCACGTCACCGCAGAATCGGGAACCGGTTGTGTTCATACCGCACCTGGTTTTGGTATGGATGACTATCTGGTCGGTCTAAAATATGGTATTGAACCTTTTGTAAACGTCGATGCCCAGGGTAAAATGATGGACAATGCTGGCGATTGGTTGGTTGGCAAAACTACCGATGAAGCCAACAAATTGGTTACCATCCGTCTTGATGAATCGAATCATCTCTTACATTTATCCTTTATTACCCACGCCTACCCACACGATTGGCGGACCAAGAAACCGATCATTTTCAGAGCCACTTCACAATGGTTCTTCAGCGTTGATAAAATTCGCCAAGAAATCTTAGAAGAAATCGATAAAGTGAGCTGGCATCCAACTTGGGGACAAGTTAGAATGCATAATATGATCGCCGATCGTAGCGACTGGACGATTTCTCGTCAACGCGCTTGGGGCTTGCCAATTCCGATTATCTATACTCAAGATCATCAGCCAATTATGGAAGAAGCGGTATTTAAGCATATTGCGAATCTCTTTAGAGAACATGGATCCAATATCTGGTTTGAAAAAGAGGCTAAAGATTTACTTCCAGAAGGGTATACCCATGTTAACTCTCCAGATGGGATTTATTATAAAGAAACCGATATCCTTGATGTTTGGTTTGATTCTGGTTCTTCTCATACCGCAGCCTTAAGAAAACACAATTTAGCGGTACCTCATGATTTATATTTAGAAGGTTCCGACCAATATCGCGGTTGGTTTAATTCATCGTTAATTATCTCCACGGCGGTATTTGGCAGCGCCCCGTATAAAGCGGTGGTTTCCCATGGCTTTGTGCTCGATGAGAAAGATGAAAAATATTCGAAATCAAGCGGAAACGCTTTAGCCCCAGCTACGATTGTTAATTCCAGCGGTGCTGATATTTTACGTCTTTGGGTGGCTACGGTAGATTATCAAGCCGATATTAATTTAAGTCAAAATTTACTTAAACAAGTTTCTGAAAACTATCGGAAGATCCGCAATACCTTTAGATTCATGCATGGTAATCTAAACGATTTCAAACCGGAAATGGCGGTTGCTTTTGAGGAGCTACCAGCGGTCGATCGACAAGTATTAGCGGAAGTGAATCAAGTCATTGAAGAAAGCTTGGAAGCTTATAAAAATTATGAATTTAGCACGGTTACTAAATTGGTAACCCAAGTTCTTACCAATACCATGTCGGCTTATTATTTAGATTTTACTAAAGATATTCTATATATCTTAAGCAAGAACGATTTGCGTCGTCGTCAAGTACAGACGGTGCTGGCTTATAGTCTAGAACATCTGATGTTATTGATGGCGCCATTACTACCATTTACCATGGAAGAGCTCGGTCAAATCGTTAAACCGGAGTTGGATACCATCCATCTGAAAACCTTCAAAGCGATTGAGCCAGTAAACTTCAGCGAACAAGAAGCTAAGGACTTCCAACGTCTCTTTGAGCTTCGCGAAGGGGCTTATAAAGCTTTAGAAGAAGCGCGCGCCGCCAAGTTAATTGGAAACTCATTAAAGGCTCATCTTCGTTTTCATTTAGACGATCAAGACCTAACCCTTATTGATAAATATTTTGGTCAACAATTTGCGCAATGGTTAATTGTCTCTCAAGTCAGTTTTGTCTCGGAGTCCTTAGAGGAAGTTCTTGGCATTGAGTTAGAAGTTGTTGAGGCGACGGGAGAAACTTGTCCGCGTTGTTGGAATGTGGTCGAAACGCTCACGGAAACAGGGGTCTGTGACCGTTGTCAGCACGCTTTAGATCATGATTAGCTCGGTTTCCAATCCTAAAATAAAAGCTTTGGTTAAATTACACCAAAGCAAATATCGAAAAGAACAAGGACGTTTTCTAGTTGAAAATGAACATTTAGTCCTTGAAGCGATCGCTAGTGAGCGTCTAAAAGAACTCTATGTGACCAAGCCAAATCAACTTGACTTTCAACCTCAACAAGTAATCTCAGAAGCGGTCGCTAAGCGACTGTCGCAAACACAATCGCTTCCCGAGATGATTGGGGTAGTAAGTAAGGAAAACGGGACTAAATTGCTGGGCAATGTTTTAGTGCTTGAAGATCTTCAAGATCCTGGTAATGTTGGCACCTTGTTTCGTTCCGCCCTTAGTTTTGGCTATCAGACGATTGTATTAACGAACCATAGCGTTGATTATACCAACGATAAAATCATCCGTGCTTCGCAAGGGGCTTTGTTTCATCTCAATATTTTGGAGCTCTCGCTAGAGCAATTTATGGCGTTGGTCAAGGCGGATAACTATACCTTATTGGCTTCGGTTGTTGATGGTGGCCAATCGATTCGTGACCTCAAGGTAAATAAGCATGCCTTATTGCTTGGTAATGAGGGAAGTGGCTTAAAAAAGGCCACTGAAGCTTATTGTGACCTACGGGTAACGATTCCCACCACCGCGTTTGAAAGCTTGAATGTAGCGATTGCGGGAAGTATTATGATGTATGAATTAAGCGGATCTAATTAGATCCGCTTTTAGTTTGATAGCCATTTAAGACCAGATCGATCATCGAACTAGCCATTTCCTCTGAGCCGATGGGATTATTGGAATTGATCCAATAATTGAGAAAGCCATAGAGCACGGAGGACAAATAATAGATTAAGAGCTCGCCATTATGTTTGCTATTGCTGCCAAACGCCAGCATTTCAATATTGTGGTGATAACGGGCGGAAATGGCTAAAATAATTCGTTCCTTCAAAATGCGAACATCGCTGGTTTGAATTAAGTTTTTTAAAAACTCCCGGCGCTGACTGATTTTATCTAAAATATTGACCACAATCGAATGCATCGCGCTTAAGTTTAAGCGGCCATCAGCGGTGAACGCTTCGGGGACTAAAAAACCGGTGAATTGATCCATTAAGTCATCGATGACATGATGATACAATTCATCCAAATCGGTGAAATGATCGTAAAAGGTGGAACGATTAATTTGTGCTTTTTGAGTTAGTTTTAAGACATTCATCTGTTCATAACCTTCGTCTAAGACAATTTCTTCAAAGGCTTTCAAGATGTGAGCGCGGGTTTTAACACGCCGCCGGTCTTCTTTTTTATAGGTCATGGCTTCACTCCTGAAATCATTATCTCATAAGCAATTCGTTTATGTAAATAAAGTAGCGCTATGGTACAATGCATACATGCCTTATAAAAATATTAAAGCCTTTGCGGGTTTGCGGGTGGTTGCCTTACTTTTGATTGTCTTATTTCATATCATGCCACAAACCTTTAGATCCGGTTATTTAATGGTCAATCTCTTTTTGGTCTTATCGGGGTACTTACTGACCTTACGCTTAAACAATCCCAAGACAAAGCTTTGGCCGTATTTTTTCGATAAAGTCAAAGCCCTCTGGGTAACCTTAGTCTGGATGATGGCGCTGGTTTTAGCGATTTTTTACTTGCTGGATGCTTCCTTAATTGTAGGGATTTTGAAATCATCGCTTTCGAGCATAACTTTTACCAATAACTGGTTTCAAATATTTAATGAAGCTTCTTATTTCGATCAATTAACCAGGGTTGAGATCTGGACCCATCTCTGGTATTTAGCGGTTCATGTTCAATCATTCTTTATTTTTACGGCGCTCTTTTGTTTTTTTCGTAAAATCAAAGCCAGCTCGAGTAGCCAAATCATTTTGATAGCTTTAATCACGCTCGCTTCAATGGGGGCGATGGCTGTTGGTTTTCTCTTTTTAAAGCAACCTTTGTCGGTTTATTACTACACTTCGACGCGTTTGTTTACTTTTGGGTTAGGCAGTTTAGCAGCGTTAATACCGCTAGAGAATCATCGTTTCAGTTCACGTTATCCTGGGTTAATAGCAATCGCCTTGATAGCACTACTTTTGTTTTATCAATTTTCTGAGGCTTTCTTATATCTTGGTGGGATGCAGCTATTTGCTGTGTTAAGTATGTTTTTAGTAGTGACTTTAACCCAAGATCATTGGCTTTCAAAATGGCTATCCTGGGAAGGCTTTACTTGGTGGTCCAAAATGAGTTTTGAAGCGTATTTATACAGTTATCCGTTGACGGCTTTTATCAACGCTAGCTTGATGTTTTTAGCGATTGAGTTGCGTCTGCTTCTGGTCATTGTTGTTTTATGGCTGGTACTTTATCTGATAAGTCTATTTAAGCGCCTGCGTTTTAAACCGATCATCCGTAGATTGGCGCTACTGGTAATGGTCGGCGTCATTGTACTTATCAATCCGAGTAAAGACGCCGCAACCTTAGCTCTCGAACAATCGCTAAAAGAAAAAGCGGAGGCGCTCAATCAAGCGCGCGTCTTTGGCGCTTCGGTGGATTTATTCGCTAAGACCTCCTTATTGGATTATTCAGCTCAGAAACAAGAAGAACTAAAACGCCAACAATTATTAGCAGAACAACGAAAACAAACGGTGGATTTGGATGTCTCAAAAACGGCGCTTGAGCCTAAAGAAAAATACGAGGACGTCGAAGACTTTGTCCAAGCGATGGCACTGACTTCCAAACAGCGCGCCTATTTCTCAAAGATGTCGCTGACCTTAATTGGTGATTCCATCCTCTTGGATACATTACCTACCTTTGAGTCGACCTTTCCTAATCTTGTTATGGATGCCAAAATCAATCGTCAAATGTATCATATCGGTTCAGTCTTAGATGGTTTGTTAGCGAGCGAGCAGCTATATGATCCAGTGATTATTCATCTTGGGACCAATGGCACTTTCTTAAACAAATATTTTGATACGATTTTAGAAAAAGTCGGTAAAAGACAAGTTTTTATGATTAACATCAAAAGCAACCATCAACCCTGGGAACGCGAGGTCAACGTGCGTTTAGAAAAGTTTGCTAAGGAGCATGAGAACGTTCATCTCATCGACTGGCAAAACTTTGCTAGAAAACACAACAATATCTTCTATAAAGATCAGGAGCATTTAACCCCACAAGGTCAGCAGATTTTTAAAGATTTTGTCGCCCATAGTCTCTTAGTTGAGTTTTCCAAGTAAGGTTGAGTTTTTTAAGTATATTCGGTATAATAGCTAAGTAAATTGATGAAGGGACTAAGTAGGTACAACCTTAGCGAGAGATGATGGTGAAAGATCTCAAGGTACTGAAATTCACCCCGGAGAGATACTAATCCTATCCGTATATCGGCGTTAACGATTAATTAAGGGTACTGAGTAATCAGTAAAGAAGGATGGTACCGCGATTTGTTCGTTCCTTGGAATGAACTTTTTTTTTGGAAAGGAATACTATGGATATTAAAGAATTAAGAGAAAAAGCCTTGCGTGAAATAGCTGAAAGTAAAGACTTAGAGGCCCTGAAATCAGTACGGGATGCCTATTTATCCAAGCGCGGCCTAGTCACTCAACTGATGTCGAGAATGAAACAACTCAGTCCTGACGAGCGCAAAGAATTTGGAAAAATGGTCAATGATCTGAAACAGTTTTTACTGCAAAGAACCCAACAACAATATGATTTGCTCAATAAGCAAGAAATGTTGCAGCGTTTAGAGGCAGAAAAGATTGATTTGACCTTACCGGGCACTCAAATTCCCAGCGGGCAATTACACCCATTAACTCAGATTGAACAGGAAATTGTCGATGTCTTTCGGGAAATGGGCTATAGCATTGTCGAAGGGGATGAGGTTGAACTGGATAAATATAATTTTGAACGAGCCAATATCCCAGAAGATCACCCGGCTCGCGAAATGCAAGATACCTTTGTCATTGACTATCAATATCTACTACGCTCTCATACCACCGCAATTCAAACGCGGACTTTAGAGCAATATGCGCCAAATCTTCCAATCAAGGTTTTATGTCCAGGTAAGGTTTATCGAAAAGATGACGATGATGCGACCCATTCCCATCAATTCACTCAGATTGAAGGCTTAGTGGTCGGTCATGGGATTACCATGGCGGACTTGAAGGGGACTTTAGAATTATTAGCCCAACAAGTCATTGGTCAGAGTTCGCGCGTACGCTTGCGTCCATCTTATTTCCAGTTTACCGAACCTTCGGTAGAGGTGGATATTTCTTGTCATATCTGTGAAGGCTCCGGCTGTGCTATTTGTAAGCAGACGGGCTGGATTGAAATCTTAGGGGCGGGGATGGTTCATCCTGAAGTCTTAAAAATGGCTGGTTATGATGATCCAGAGCTAACCGGCTTTGCCTTTGGGGTTGGTGTTGAACGGGTAGCGATGCTACGTTATGGTATTGAGGATATCCGCATGTTTTATACCAACGATCAACGCTTCTTGAAACAATTTAAAGGATTTAAGTAGGTGAATAATTATGTTAGTAAGTCGTAAATGGCTCAACCAATTAGTTGAGATTGAACATATAAGTAATGAAGAACTAGCCGAACTTTTAACCCAAGCCGGCCATGAAGTCGAATCGATTACGCCGATGGCTCAAGGCACGAATTTAGAGATTGGTTTAGTTTTAGAGTGTGAGAAACATCCCGACGCTGATAATTTATCAATCACGTCGGTTCAATTAAGTGATGGCGTTTATCCGATCGTCTGCGGCGCCAGCAATGTGGCTGAAGGTCAAAAAGTCATCGTAGCCCGAGTTGGCGCACAACTCGCGGGTGGAGAGATTAAAGAAGTTAAGGTACGAAACGTCTTATCCTCGGGTATGATTTGTTCCTTAGCGGAACTCAATGTGGCCGAGCATTTATTAGAAGAAAAAGATAGCGAAGGCATCGCCGTGCTTGGCGAAGATGCTGTAGTTGGCGAAGATCCCTTAGCTTACCTTGGTTTAGATGATGATATTTTCGATATTGACTTAACGCCCAATCGTGCCGATTTAATGAGCATGCAATCGCTCGCTTATGAAGTCGCTGCTTTAACCAACGCTAAAGTAGTCGAACAACCAACCTTGGTCGATGATAGCCGCCAAGCAACCAGCTTTAATATTGATAGCGTTACCCCAAACTGTACCCAGTTTTTAGCTAAGGTCGTCAATCATGTGGTAGTTAAAGAATCGCCGATGTGGATCAAACAAGCGCTGCGCGGTTGTGGTATGAATCCCATCAACAATATCGTTGATATTTCAAACCTGGTAATGTTGGAGACCGGACAACCAAGTCATTTCTACGATAAACGTTATTTTGAAGATCATTTAGAGATTACCGTTCGCGATGATATCGAAGCAGAAGTGGTCGGTCTGGATGGCGAAGTCTATCAGGTGGAAGCCGGCGATACGATGATTACTTCCCAAGGCCAACCGATTGGAATTGCGGGTATTAAAGGTCTCGGAAATTCAATGATTGTTGAGGATACTAGTTCGATGGTAATTGAACTCGCTTCCTTTTTACCGGTACCGATTCGTAAGAGCGCCCGTCGTTTAAATTTACATAGTGAATCCAGCATCCGTTATAGTAAACCGATGGATCCCTTGGCGCCACAAAAAGCAATGGCTCGTATCCTTTATTTATTAAAAACTTATGCCGAGATGGATCAAGAAGAAATGACCGTTTCCTATCCACAACAGCTTGAAACGTTTGAAAACAAAACCATCACCATTTCTTTAAGTAAGATTAATCGCGTTTTAGGTTCCCAGTATGATTTAGCTGAAGTGGTCGATGTCTTTGAAAAACTGCGACTTCAACCGAATGTTAGCGGTGAAAGCATCACCTGTACCATTCCTAGCGATCGCTTGGATTTAAATATCGAAGAAGATTTGATCGAAGAAGTGATTCGTATGAAAGGCTTTGATTCGATCCCATCGACCTTACCAACCTTGGAAAGTACCCGTGGCGCTTTAACTACGGAACAACTCGTCCGCCGTAAAGTCTCTGATATTTTGGTTAACAGTGGGGCCAATGAGGTGATTACCTATACTTTAATGTCCGCTGATATGGCTGAGCATCCGTTTGCGTTAAAACCACGCTTACAACTGATTAACCCGTTATCGGAAGCACGTCAAGTCATTCGCGGTGGTTTGATCAATTCGCTCTTGAGAATGCTGGAATACAATTTGAATATGAAGAATGAGTCGGGATTATACTTTGAGATTTCTAAAGTATACCAAGAACAGGGTTCAAATTGGCGCTTAGGTCTGATTGGCGTTAATCAATTGGGTTCGATTCAATACGACGATGTCTCCTTAGCGATGAATTATACTTTAGTTAAGGGACTGATTGAAAAGGTATTGCAGGGACTGGGGATTAACCTCAATCGCTTACGTTTTGAAAGCAATGACTTAGATACGAAGAATTTTCACCCATACCGTTCCGCTATCCTTTATTTGGATAATAAAGTATTAGGGATTTTTGGAGAAATCCATCCTCAAGTCATGGCTAAAGGGATCTTAGCGGAGTTGGACTTATCGATGATCATCGAAGCTAAGAAAGCTAAAGTAAACTATCAACCGCTATCGCGTTACCCAAGGGTAAGCCGCGATATTGCGATTTTAGTTGAACCGGAAATCACTCACCAACAAGTAGTCAGCGTGATTAAGAAAGCCGGTTCCCGTTTGTTAACCGATGTCGTCTTGTTTGATATTTTCCAATTACCGATTAAAAAGTCGATGGCTTATCGTTTAACCTTTGAGAGTTTTGACCACACACTCAGTGAGTTAGAGATAAATACGACGATGGATAACATCTTAACTATGTTAAAAGAAAAACTAGGGGCTAGTTTAAGAACTAACTAGTGGTATAATGTAAACGTATAGGGAGGTTACATTTTATGAGTATTCGCTATTTACAATCACCAATTACCTATATTCGCTCGGAAGTTTTCAAAGCGATTGCGAAAGCTGCCTATGATAATTGGTCTTCGACTCAGATTACTGAGATTCCTTCGCTTATTATTGATAGTGATACCCCAAGCTATCGCGAATCGGTAACTCGGGAACGTCAAATCGTTTCGGAACGAGTTCGTCTCGCTTTAGGTTTAGATTTATGGGAAATTGATAAGCAAAGTGGTTATACGGAAACCTTTAACCTTGACCGACTAAAGGAACACCGTCTTCCAACTCAAGCGATTCGAGTTATTCCATCGGCTTGTGAAGCCTGTGAAGAGAAATCGTATTTCGTCAGCAATTCTTGTCATGGTTGTTTGGCTCACCCTTGTATTGCGGTATGTCCGGTACAGGCCACCAGCATGCAAAACGGCTTAAGTTTTATTGATCAACAAGCTTGTATTAAATGCGGTAAATGTTATGACGTTTGTCCGTACGATGCGATCGTTAAAAACGAACGACCTTGTGTAGCCGCTTGTGGGGTGGATGCCTTTACTAAAGACGAACAAGGACGTGCGGTTATTGTTTCTGAAAACTGCGTCGCTTGTGGTATGTGTATGGTGAACTGTCCATTTGGGGCGATTGCCGATAAGTCGGAGATTTATCAAGTCGTTTCGGCCACGCAAGATCCAACGGTATCGGTTTCGGCGATTGTTGCGCCTTCCTTTGTTGGCCAATGGGGACCGAAAGTTACCTATTCGCACATTAAGAAAGCCTTGCACGCCCTCGGTTTTGACCATGTTAAGGAAGTGGCTTTAGGGGCCGATATTACGGCGGTTCGTGAAGCGGAAGAATACATCCATGAAGTCGTAAATGGCGATTATCCATTCTTAGCTACCTCTTGCTGTCCGGCTTGGTCTAAGTTTGCTAAACGTGAACTTAAAGAACTCGACTATTGTGTCTCAGACTCGTTCTCACCAATGATTGAAACCGCTAAAGCGATTCGAAAAGAAAAACCGAATGAGTTGATTTGTTTCATTGGCCCATGTTCTGCGAAAAAACAAGAAGTAGCACAGCCTAAGATGGCCGGTTGGGTAGACTTTGTTTTAACCTATGAAGAAGTTAAAGCTTTATTCGATGCGAAAGAACTGAAGCTCGATGTCGATACGACGTCTACCATTGTGGATGATGGTTCGGGTTGTGGTCGTTATTTCGGAGTTTCTGGTGGTGTCTTAGCCGCTGTCGCCGATGTCTTAAGTAAGACCCATCCGGATTTGGAAGTTCCAATTGATAAAGCGGAAGGTCTTCACGATTGTAAGAAGATGTTACTTCAAGCTAAATTTGGCCGTCGCGAAAAATATATTATTGAGGGTATGGCTTGTCCTGGTGGTTGTGTCGGTGGCGCTGGTACTTTGATTAATCAAAACAAAGCAGCTCAATTCTCTAAGAAGTTTGCTGAAGAATCGACCAAGGTGGATGCTTTTGAAACCTTCTACGAGCATTATCCAAAGGCTGAATAGTATTGAGTAAATAGATTAACGTTGAGGTTGGACGAATCAACTTCAACGTTTTTTTTACAAAATTAATAAAAATGTAAAGGTTTGGTTAAGCTGGTTTTACCGCGCTTTGGCTTTGATATAATATTTTTTGGTTGTACTAAAACAAATATATTTACCATCATCGAAGGAGAACATAGTATGAGTGCTGTCGTAATTTACTATTCAGAAACCGGATTTACCCAACGCTATGCCCAATGGATTGCCGAAAAAGCCCAAGCCCCTTGTTTAGCCTATTCAGAAGCTAAAAGTAAAGATTTATCAAGCTACGATACGATAATTTTTGGAGGATGGGCTTATATTGGGGGCATTACCAAGATTAAATGGTTTAAAGCCAATATGGACCAATGGGCTGACAAAAAACTGATTGTCTTTTGTGTTGGCGCTAGCCCTGCTGAAAATCCCGATATTGAAGTCGGTCTGAAAAATAATTTTAGCGAGGAAGAATTTGAAAAAATTGATGTCTTTTATTGTCCGGGGGGACTTAATTATGAAAAGATGCCGATGAAGTCTAAGCTGATGATGAAAGCTTTTGTCAAAATGATGACTAGAAAAAAAGATAAGAGCGATCAAGAGAAAGAAATGTTAAAGTTTATATCCGCTTCCTATGATATTTCGGATATCAAATATATCGAACCAATTATAGAAAGCATAGAAAATAGCCAGTTATAATTTTGATATGACTGGTTTTTTAATAGCAACTTAAGCCGATAATTATTATGTTAAAATAAGACTATCTGGAGGTTTGCTATGGAAAACGTAGGCTATTATTTAACACATTTTGAAAGCAGTAACCAGAAAGATCAATTAGCGGTACATTGGTATCGACCAGCAGCACCAAAATACTTGTTACAGGTGGTTCCTGGCATGGTTGACCATCTGGGACGCTATCAAGATTTTGGAAACTGGTGTATCGAGCATGATATCTTGTTGGTCGGTTTCGATTTAATTGGCCATGGTCAATCGGTGAAATCAGACCTTTATTTAGGTAGCTTTGGTAGTGTTAAAGGCTTTGATACGGTGGTTCAGGATTTAACTAATTTTCATTTTTATTTACAATCCACTTTTCCCGATTTGCCGTATTTTTTGTTAGGGCATTCGATGGGTTCGATGTGGGTGCGTTATTTAATCAATACCATCGATACCAGTCACCTGGATGGAGTTCTTTTATCCGGTACGACCAGTAGTCCTTACGTTTTAGCCACCACCGCAAAACTATTAGCTCGTGGTATTAAAAAAGTTAAAGGCCCTTGGGCGCATTCCGATATCCTAGAGAAAATGACCTTGGGTAATTACAATCAGCATTTTCAACCCAATAAAACTCATTTAGATTGGTTGAGTCGAAACGAAAAGTACGTAGCTAAAGTAGCTAAGGATCCTCTTTCTAATTTTCATTTTACAACTTCCGGTTATCTTGATTTATTTACTTTAATCCAACAAATTAGTAGTTCAAAAGCGATTCAGAAGATTGATCAAAACTTACCGATTTATATCTTTAGCGGCACGAAAGATTATGTCGCCCAAGATAACGCCAAGCTGGTTAGACAACTGATCAAGAGCTACCAGGATGGGGGATTAAATATTACCTATAAACTCTATGACCAAGGCCGTCATGAGATGCTTAATGAAATCAATCGGGAGGTTGTCTATCAAGAACTCTTTGATTGGATGAAAGCTCAATGATTACGGTCATCCAAGGTTTTTTAGTTGTGGTTTCGATGTTGATTCCAGGCGTTTCTGGAGCGACGATGATGATTGTTTTTGGTATCTATAACAAGACGTTATCGATCCTTTCATCATGGTCTAAACGTAAGTTTGTTCAACCTCAATTCATTTTTCTATTAATCTTGGGTGGCTTGATTGGCTTAACGGTTTTTCCAATGATCATGGTTTATTTTCTAAGACAACATGGTTATTGGATGGGTTTTTTCTTTACCGGCATCGTTTTGGCGGGATTGAGATTTTTATTGGCTAAAATCGATGTTAAAGAAATTAATTTAAGTGTGATTGGGATGTTTCTAGTCGGGCTTTTTATCGCCCTGTGGATGAGCTATTCGCCACGGTTTAGCTTACTGGTATACGGTGGCGATTGGTATGAACGCTTGATAATGGTCTTTGTGGCTGGCGTGGTGATTGCTTTGGCTTTGATTTTACCGGGTATTTCAGCGTCTTATATGCTGTTGTTGATGGGGATTTATGATCGCCTTTTAATCGCTTTATCAAATCTTCAAATTCAGGTTTTAGTACCCTTGATTCTAGGGGTGGTTATTGGTGGTTTAGTATCGGTCCGTTTTCTTAATTGGTTGGTCAAGATATATCCCAATCAACTCTATGCTTTGATTTCTGGCTTTGTGTTAGGGTCAATTCCACTTATTTTTCCTGGAATTCCAAGGCTTGGCCATGTTACTTTTGCGATGCTCTGGTTTACTTTAGGACTGCTTTTAATCTATGTTTTACATAAATATTCACAAACAGATATGCTATAATTTATAACGAAAGAAGAGATAAAAGTATGGGAAGACATTTTGAAGTGCGCGCGGCTTCGATGCAAAAAACCGCGCTAAAGAAATCTAAAATATATTCACGATATGGTAAAGAAATCTATATCGCCGCTAAGTCTGGGGTACCTGATCCAGATATGAATCAAGCCTTAAAGCTAAAGATTGCGGAAGCTAAATCCAATCAAGTTCCGGCCCATGTCATCGACAATGCCATTAAAAAAGCACAGGGTAATACCGGGGAACATTATGAGGAAGCTCGCTATGAAGGGTTTGGTCCACAAGATTCAACGATTATCGTTGATTGTTTGACCGACAATTTAAATCGTTCGCTTTCCGATGTACGTACTTGTTTTAATAAAGCTAAAGCTAAAATGGGGGTTCAAGGTTCGGTATCTTTTATGTACGATCAGTTTGGACAATTCGTCTTTAAATACGATGATCTAGAGCGGATTATGGAAGCTTTATTTGAAGCGGAAGTGGATGTTGAAGAACTGGAACAAGAAGAAGCGTATATTAACGTTTTAGTTCAACCACAACATTTTGGTTTAACCCGCCAAGTTTTAGATTCAATTTTAGGCGAAGATTATGAATATGAAATTAACGAGATTGGTATGTTTCCTCAAACTAGTACCAAACTTAGCGATGATGAAGATAAAGCGCAGTTTCAAAGATTATTGGATTTACTGGACGAAGTGGATGATGTCCAGAAAGTTTATCATAATGTCGAATTGGATTAATAATTAATAAAGATTAAGGTCACTTAATCTTTTTTTGTCACAATTTTTAGCTTCAATGGATGTATTGGATGAAAGGGTATAGTTATGGATCCGACTAGCGAATTTCAGTTTTCGAATTTTGATCAAATTTCGACCATGGTCTATCGCTTAGGTTTTGCTTTAACCAAATCCAAAGTCGACGCGGACGATGTCTATCAAGAAGTGTTTTTAAGTTATTTTAATAGTGGCATCGTTTTTGAATCTTTAGATCATCAGAAAGCTTGGTTCATTGTCGTTACTAAGAACGCTTGTAAGAAACTCTGGCGAAATCCATTGTATCGACTCAAAGTCGATGAATGGGACGATCGCTACGCACCAGCTACAACTAGCGATTATTCGGATTTACATCAAGCTTTAAGTAAATTAGATATCCACCAGCGTACGATTATCCACTTACATTATTTTGAAGGCTATACGCTCTATGAGATTGCGGAAATGTTAGATATAAAGTATCCGACCGTCCGTAAACAAATGTCACGCGCCCGTTCTAAACTGAAAACTATCTATCAGCAGGAGGATGAAACTTTTGAAGAACTTTAAAAAAGATTATAAATCATATTTTAATTCGATTAAACCAGATCCTGCCTTGTTAGAAAGGAAAAAAGAAAAACCTAAAACAATCTGGTATTTTAAGGCTACGCTGGCTACCGGTCTTCTGCTTGTGGTTTTATTGGTCGGGATTAATCAAACCTGGTTTTTAAAATTCATTGATAAATCGGGTCAGGTTGCTTTACCAGGCGAAATTCCTGAAGCTCAATCTAGTGACTCCGAAGGCGTCACTGAGCAGCCTCCATTCAAGGTAGGGAAAGGTTCGTTTAAACAATTAATTCTAGCGACTAATCATGAAATTAACAGTAATCTGTTAGAAAGTAATAGATATCCAGATTTAAACTACTATCATGGTCTGACCTTGGTGGGATTGGATGAAACCTATAAAATTTTGGTTTATCCTAAACATCTATTGGTGGACGAAAAGCCTGATTTTGAAATGGTTGAAAATAATCAAGCCATCAAAGTTATCAGCAGCGAAACTGAGGTTTGGGTTTTAATTGGACCGGAAGCGACGATGGATGTCGTCGAGCGGATACTTTCTAAATACCAACAACAACCGAATTTAATTTTAGACCAATCTAATCTAGTTGCCCGGTTGGATAAAGCAATCAAAACTAGTAAAGAATATCGTAATTACAGTTTAGAAATAGAGGATTTCGTTCTTATTTTCAGTTCAAAGGATCAATATATTTTCAGAATACCAGCCACGATGACGCTGAATCTAAACTTTCCGTTTAGCCATGCCGGACTTGTCTATGACTATAGTGAGTTCGGTCATGAACGATTTATCGTAATCGGAACAGCTGAGGCGATTACTCAGTTAAAACAGTGGTTAAAGGAGCAATTCTAATGAAAAAACTGTGGATCATTTTATTAATTGTATTAGTGGGTTGTAGTAATGTTACTGTCGACCCAGAAACTCCCGATGTAGAAACGCCAGTGACTAAAAAATTTGATCGCAGTGAGGTCAAACCCTTATCGATCGATGAGGCGTTTCATGAGCCGTATTTAAACTTTGTAAAAAGCTCAACGCAAGCCTTGTTAAAAGAGGTAACTTCCGATCAGAACTTTATTTATTCACCGATGTCGTTTTACTTAGCTTTAGCAATGTTAGAGCCGATTACCTTTGATGAGAGTTTGAAAGAACTCTACCATGTTTTAGGTACCGAATCGGTGACGGAAATGAGTCAGTTGTTTCATCGTTCTTTAACCTTTGAAAACGACGTTGGTATTAGTAAAGTCGCAAACAGCTTGTGGTTTCAAGAAGGCTTGAACTTTAATCAAGCTCGTTTAGATACCATCAAAAAAGAACATCTTGCTCAAGGTTTCCAAGTCGATTTTAGGGATAAGACCAAGACGATGGAGACGATGAGTCAATGGATTGATCAACAGACCAATAATTTTATAAAAAACATCGATTTGGAAATTGATCCGCTAACCGTTTTAGCGGTGATTAATACCATCTATGTAAAAGATGCTTGGTTAAATCCTTTCGAGAAAGCTAAAACAATTAACGATCACTTTCATATCAGTGCCGATAAGCATGTAGAAGTTCCGTTTATGACGGAGAATTCTATCGATCTTAAGTATTTCAAAAATGATCAAATGACGGTCGTTTCCAAAGAATTGGCTAACGGTGGTGAAGTTTTATTTGTTTTACCAGAAGGAAACGTTGATACCTTGGTTGATTTGGAACAGATACATCTGGGTCCTGCCAAGGTTAACTTAAAGCTTCCTAAATTTGATGTATCTTCTGAATTTGGCTTAATTGAGGTAGCGAAAGCGCTTGGACTTAATCATATTTTAGATGAATTTCAAGCGACGATTCGTCCCTTTGAAGACGATGCAATCACGGTTTATATTTCTAAAATTAAACAACAAGCGCGCTTAAACATCGACGAGATTGGTTTGGAAGCGGCAGCCTATACGTCGATCTTTATGGAATTTACCTCAAGTCCAAGGCTGGATGAAGTCGAAGTGAGCTTTGATCGACCTTTCCAAATTATTTTGCGCGATCGTTCTGGTTTAATTCTCTTTGTGGGTATTGTTAATAATCCAGGACTAGAATAGGGGAAGCTATGAAACGTAAACTACTGCTGGTTTTGTTATTATTTTTGACGGCTTGTTCAACCCGAGTACAAGCCCATCAGCTGACTAAAACCAAAGCCAAAGAAAAAAGCAAATACCAAGACGATCAAGAAACACCTCCAAGTCCGATAGCTAAAGAAGATTACCTAGCGATCTACGATTTTGCTAAACGGAGTAGTGAACAATTATTATCGGAGTATGAAGAAGAGAATCTATTATATTCGCCAATCTCTTTATACTTAGCACTAAGCATGTTAGAACCAATTACCTTTGGGGATAGTCTAGATAGGCTACATCAAGTCCTGTGCAAAAAAGACTTAGCCAGCCTAAGTCAAAGTTTAATCGAACACATTAGTTTTTATAATGAGCTTGGTATCGGTAGGATCGCCAATAGTCTTTGGTTAGATAAGAAAGAATCCTTCAATATGAAGCGTTTAAATCAAATTGCTTCCCAATTTGATGCCGAGAGTTTTCAGGTGGATTTCTTAAACAAAAATGAGACTGAACAACAAATGAGTGCTTGGATCAATGAAAAAACTGAGAAATTTATCAAAGAATTAAAACTCAACTTAAATCCGAATACCGTCTTGGCTTTGGTGAATACCCTTTACTATAAAGATGGCTGGCTAGAGCCATTTGTGGCTGAAAACACAAAAAAAGATACCTTTTATCAACACAATCATGTAGAAAAACAAGTCGATTTCATGAAGGCTAAAGAGTACGGGGCGAGCTATTATCAAGACGAAGAGACTATCCAAGTATCATTACCTTTGCGAAATCGTGGCGATGTTCTCTTTATAATGAATAAAAACGGTCAACCGAACTTTCCTAAAATAGAGGAAGATAAGTTTCAATATCGAGAATTAAATTTATCAATTCCTAAGTTTGACTTAAACAATAAGCTTGAACTTAACCAACTTTTGGTAAAATTAGGCTTGGCCGATTTGTTTCAACCAAGCGCTCAGATACTTCCGTTTGAGGATGATAACCAAAACGCCTTCATTAGTAATGTTACTCAGCAAGCGCGGATGGCGATAGATGAGACCGGTATCGAAGCCGCGGCTTATACCATGATTGAGCTGGTTAGAGGCGCTCGACCACAAGAAGCGATTGAGGTAAAATTCAATCGTCCATTTATGGTTATCCTGCGTGCTCCAAATCAGTTACCGTTGTTTGTAGGTTGGGTTAGTTCTATTGAATGATGATTTTAGAGAGCTCTTGTTTAACAAGGGCTTTTTGTTTTTCTATGGGTAATAGTAGGGCGTATACGCTGGTCGCATTGAGCTCCATTTTCGCGTAAGGTTTTGGTAAATCAAGAAAACGAGTCGCTAAGCGCGTTTCTTTGTCTTGTAACTTTCGTAGATGGGGTTGAATCCGTTTCTTAAATCCTAAGAGTCTAACCACCTCATAGGGTGGTAGCTTAGCGATACTAGCTTGTTGATGATGTAAAAGAATATGCAAGCAGGTCCTGCGAATTCTGGAAGTGGTATATCGTTTAGTCGTAGCTAAATTTAGAAAGTCTTCATAGCTTTCAGCAGTTTCGGCACATTTCTTTAGTTGATTTTCAATGCCTTCACTGACCAAAAAGAAGTCTTTTAGTTCACTACTTGGAGTACTTAGTAGTTTATAACGTAAGAACGGATAGATTTGTTCGGGCAAAATTACATCGGATAAAGCTATTAGAGATTGAGCAGCATAGTTTGGATTTTGATAATTCTCGCGGATTTCACGAGCACTATAGATATCTTGATTATTGCCATGATAGTGGTTGCTGCGTTGAATGCTAAGCGCCTGCATCGGATAGGTTTTCAGCGCTCTTAAATAAGCGATGGCTAAGATATCGTTGGGCGCAATTTGGGTCGACTCTAGACTCAAAGCTTTAGCATAGGAAGCTCCGCTTTGCATGGCTTCCTTAAAGTAGCTTAGATTGACCGGTAAATCCGCGATTTCTTGAAGCACTTCTAGTTGGTTGGATTCCGAGCCAAAAACGACCGTATCACAACCCATTTGATAGAGGCGTTTAATCGCTTCTCTGGCGAAAACATCCGCATTTTGTAAAGTGAACAAGGTAGGTAATTCAACGACACAATCGATTCCTTGATCTAAGGCCGCTTGGGTACGACGAAATTTATCAACAAACGCAAACTCGCCCCGTTGAACAACATTGGGTGACATCACCGCGATTAAATAGTCGCAGTTGGTTAAGCGTTTGGCTTCTTCTATATGGTGTTGATGCCCGTAATGAAGCGGGTTATATTCGACGACGATACCAGTAATTTTCATAGGCTTATTGTAGCATGTCTTCTTGACTTATTTCTTTTAGAATCATACCATTGTTTCATAGGAAAGTGAGTTATGCGTCAAAAAGAGATCCAAATCGAGATGAATTATCCATTTCAAAAAGTCTACGGTACTATCTATGAACCTGAAACGGTGGTAGGTAGTCTTATTTTGGTCCATGACTTGCATGAACATCGTCAGCGGTATCAAAGGTTGATTCGATACTATTACGATTTAGGGATTGCGGTATTGAGTTATGATTTGCGCGGTAGTCGTACTTCCTTAATTCACCAGAAAGAAGGTAATCTAGGATCAAAAGAAGAATTACTCGATGATCTAGAAAAAATGATTAAACTTTTGAAAAAGCAGTATGAACTTTTGCCACTAACGGTTTTAGGTATTGGCTTTGGTGCCAATTTAAGTTTAGTTTTAGGAAAAGAAAAGCCAGAACTGATCGATCGTCTCGTTCTCGTATCGCCAGTGGCTAAGCCAAGAGCCAGCACGGTTAAATGGTTATTGTTAAAAGCGATAAGTCTAAAGTGGTCAAACCAGTATTTTAAACAATTATGGCCGACCCATTTAAATATTAAAATCAATCCAGCCCAGAAGTACGATAAATGGGAGTATCTCAGTTTGGATGAAAAAGTTATACAATCCTATCATCTTGATCCCCTCTGTGGTCGCTTTTTAACCAACGGTTCTTTGGAAACGGTAATCAAACTGGTAAATAGTAGCTACCAAGCCCTTAGTCAGAAAATTCCTCTATATAAGAAAGTACTCGTCATCGGAGGTAAAGAGGACCCGTTGACACGCCAGAGTTTGAGTTTGATTCAACTGAAGCAACTGTTGATGAATTGGGGCTTCGAATTAGAGGATGTTTTAATTTTTAGTAACTATCGTCATGATGTATTATATGATTTTCAAGAAAACGAAGTTTTACTAACCAGTCTTACTAAGTTTTTATTAAACCATTAGAAAGGTCTATTATGAATAAATCACAAAGAGTCTTAAATGCCTTGCATTTTGCGAGTTTAGTTATTGTTCCTTTATTGTTTGCGCCTTATGCCGGACGATTACATAGTACGGATACCAAGTTTGCTGGTTTGGCGGTACTTTTTGTTTTGGCGCTGATTACGGTTATCGTTCGTTTTAAAGAAATCGATAAACAATCTTGGAAGGATTTAGAAAATATTTTCTTATTGGTTTATATGATTTTCTTATTAGCTTCGGTTTTTGTAGCTCAGCGGCCAGATGTGGCGATGTTTGGTTCGACGACGCGTATGGATGGGGTACTTACTTTCTTTTTATACGCTAATGTCTATTTTCTAGCGAGGCAGGCCAAAGCGACCTCCGGATTTTTATTTAAGTGGATGGTGCTTTCAGGATTGTTGATTTCGATCTTGGGTATTATTCAGTTTTTTGAAGTCGATCCCAAATGGTTGAGAATGTATGGTTCAAGTTTCTATGGCTTGTCGTTTGCTTCGATGGGAAATCCAAACTTTTTAGGGACTTGGTTGGTTTTAATTATTCCGATTTGTTTGTATTTATTTGTTTATCAAAAAGCTTGGTATGCGGTCTTAGTCTATGGGGTGGTCTTTTTCAATCTTCTGGCGACCCATACTCGCGGTTCTTGGATTGGTGCTTTTGTCGCCGTAGCGTTCTTTATGCTGGCAGCGTTGGTTTTACAAAAAAATCGAAAAGAGCTGTTAAAGAAGTATGCAATTATTGTTTTAGTTACCGGTATTTCTTTTACCAGTTTTGTTAAGAATAGTCATTATGATTTTGGCGATCGATTTTGGAGTATTTTTACGGGACTTCATGATGTTATTGAAGGCAACGAAGATGCTAAATATGCTGGTTCGTTTCGCTTTTATGTTTGGAAGAAGGTTATCATTTTAATTGAAGAACGTCCGCTCTTAGGCTGGGGTGTTGAAAACATGACCTTTGCTATGAGTAATCATTTTTACCACGAGATTAAAGAAGATTTTGGGGTCTTTAAGAATTGGGATAAAGCCCATAATGAATTTTTGAATATTGCGGTTAGTTCGGGCATTCCTTCTTTGGTGGTTTATCTTGGCTTTTTAGTTTTGATTATTCGCAAGGGATTGAGAAAGATTAAATACTCGACAATTCACTTTGCCTTGTTGGCGAGTATTATCGGTTATCTGGTTCAGGCTCAGTTTAATTTGCAGGTGGTTCATGTCTTTTATGTGTGGATGGCTTTTCTCGGACTCTTTAGTAGCGATGGTCATTTATCTAAGGAAGATCAGCTGCGTCTTGAAAATAAGGAAATTATTGAAGCTTAGTTTAGAATTCGGTTAGATATATTGAGAACTTATTTATTTACTCCTTGTAAAAAAATAAGTTTTTTTTAGCTTAGCTTGGTTTTAAGGTTTTGAAAACTTTTGGATAATCGATACAAGCGCTCTTAAAGTAAGGCGTCTAAAAAATACAGTTTAATAAGATAAAAAACGTTATTCGAAGTAAATACAGGAGAGATGATATTAATAATTAGACGAATAAATCACGATAAATAGGGAAACACTGAACACAAAGATGTACAGTAACTGCTAGAAAGCCCCAAATTGTCCTGAATTACTTTGACTTAAGTAATTCCGTTACTTATAATTTAAGTAACAATAAAGGAGAGAATAAATATAATGAAAAAAAGTAAATTATTGTTAGTTTCTTGGATACTGGGAGCCGCTTATTTTATTTATTTAGTTGCCTATTTCTTTGGTGTTGTATCCAGAACCACGGGTGCTGAGCAAATGGGGGCCGGTTTAGCCGCCACGATCGTCACGCCCCACGCCGTATTGGTCTTTTTGGCCGTAGTCTTTAATATCTTGGGTTGGGCTATGAACAAACGAGGATTTGCCCTGACTGGAGCGATTCTTTATGCGGTCTCTATAGGACTGTTCCCACTGTACTTTATGTTTGTTATTATCCAAATGATTTTATCGTTTGTGGGTTACGCCAAAATGAAGAACAGCAGCGAAGTAGTAAAAGTGAAAGAAGGTTTAGCATGAAAAAGCTCATATTATTAATTACCGTTTTAACTTTACTTCTAACGGGTTGTTCAAGTGACGATGCTAACTCTACTGGAAAAGAGGTTAATCAAATTGTTTCTGGTGATAAAACAGTTACTACCAATACAAATACTGAAAATAAAGTAGAACCAAAACCAGAGGCTAGTATAAAAGCTAACATTACGGAAACCGTTATTTATGACGAAAATGATATTGTAGTTACCGCAAAATCACTCAAGAATGAAGGTTTGTTTGGTCCAGAATTAGAGCTTTTTATCGAGAATAACAGCAATGAAAACATGACCGTTCAAGCCAGAGATGTTTCAGTCAATGGAATTATGATCGATACCATGTTTTCCGGAGATGTTGGTGCCGGTAAGCAATCGAATGAATCAATGACGTTTTTAGGTTCCGATATCAGCGTCGCTCAAATAACTACGTTTAGTGAAATTGAGTTTGTGTTGCATATTTTTAAAACTGACGAATGGAGCGATAGTTTCGATTCGGAACGAATCACAATTAAGACCGATCAGAGCGATCATATTCAAAAAATTGATGATGCTGGCATTGTTGCTTATGACGAAGATGGCATACGTATCGTAGCTAAAAAATTGGAGAGCGAAAATAGTTTTTGGGGTGCCGATTTGTATTTGTTTATTGAAAACAATTCTAAGAAAGACTTAATTATCCAAGTTAGAAATGTTTCTATTAATGGACTTATGGTTGATCCGATCTTTTCAAGTGAAGTACTAAGTCAGAAGAAAGCCTATGACTCGATTACCTTCTTCGAATCAGAGTTAACTAAGAATAATATAACCGACATACATGAAATAGAATTAAGTTTCAGTTTCATAAATGCCGATACTTGGGAAGATTCGAAACAAACGAAACCGATAACCGTAAAGTTTGACTAGACTTTAGCAATTGATGTAGTTTTTTATAAACCGATAACTGAACTCTCTTACCATGATTGGATTAATTCAATACTCGTATCATTTGGTAGGGGAGTTTTACGTTTTAAAACGATGATAATTTTATTTAATATTGATACCATTTGGTTTGACATTAAATGGTGCTTTACTTATAATATAGAACGTTAAGAAGCAGGGTGATTGAATGAAAGTTTATTTGACCCAATTATTGGGCTTACATGGTGAGCTCTTCTATTTGGATGAAGAGATGACGAATGAATTCTCTGATGTAAAACATTCGGTGTTAAAGAAAGTTGATCGTTGCAGAGTTACTGGTCATATCGAATACGATGAATCCACCCGCCGTGCTTTAACGCAGTTGAAGGTAGTGGGGTCTATGATTCTTCCTCACTCAGTAACTAACCAACTGGTATCAATTCCATTTGATATCGATCTATTGGACATCTTTAGCTTTGTTGATGGGGATACCGATGAGGAGGTCATTGAAGTTAAAGAAGACTTCATTGATATCAATCGATTTGTCTTGGATGGAATACTTGCGACCATACCTCTACGCATTGTTGACGATAATCCTTATGAATATCCATCGGGTAAAGGATGGAAAGTCATGAGTGAAGTTGATTACGATGCGATTGAGAAACCGATGGATCCACGATTAGCAAAACTTAAAGAATTCAAATTTGATTAACTGGGAGGTGAAGTAAAGACTATGGCAGTACCTAAAAGAAGAACCGGAAAAGCTCGCAAAAGATCACGTCGTACCCATTACAAACTTAAGAAAGTAACTCTAGTAAAAGATAAAATTACTGGAGAATATCGACGTCCACATCACGAAGTTAGTACCGAAGGTGAATTTAGAGCAAAATAAGCGGCAAGACCGCTTTTTTCTTTGTTGAACCAAATAGAAATCAGATATGATAAAATACTTGCAGGAGGGCGTAAAATGAAGAAAAGAACAAAACAAATCGTTTTATGGATTTTATTGATTTTATTATTTGCGACGATGATTACGCCAATCTTTATGTTGACTCAACTTAAATTGGGTATGAGTCATGATATAGCGATTAAAAAAGATAGTACTTGGGTGTTTTCAATTCACCCAACGGAAGTATTAAATAGTGAAGGACAGCCGGCGACGCTGGCCTCACCCTTGGATCCAGCCTTAATCAACTGGACCAATACCAACGAAGCCGTCGCATCCGTAGATTTTGATCCTGAAACTCAACATTTTACAATTACCTCAAAAGCTAATGGTACCGCCGTCTTTGTTGGTTCTGATGGATTGAATGCCAGCTTGAGACTTGAGGTTAATGTTTTAGATGGGATTGCTTATGAGACCAAACCACAGGTTATTGATATTAACCAACCGCTCAAGTTAGAAGTTGTCACTCAGCCGTTAGCGGATATCTTATCGTTTAAGCCTAGTTTTCGTTCGTCGAATCCGGAAATTGTTTCCGTAAGTCAAGAAGGCGTTGCCAAGGGGGTTAGTGTTGGTAAAGCTAATATTATCGCCCATTATTTAGGTTATGAAACGAGTCTGGAGTTGGAAGTTCAAGATTTGCCGGACTTTACCTTTGAACTGGATCGAGTTGAAATGAATATGCAGTCCTCGGTTCAAATTCCTTATCAAGTTTCTATTTACGATGAAGCGATCGATCCTACGATTACTTGGTCATCTAGTAATACTAATATTGTCGAAGTCAATCAGGAGGGTTTAATCACCGCCTTTAATCGTGGTACGGCCACGGTTTCAGCTTCCGTCAATAATAAACAATATGATTTACTCGTCCAAGTTAAATCGAATGTGGTGGATTTTGTTATTGATGAGAAGGAACTAGTTTTAAATAAAGGGGACCAACATACGCTTAAGGTAACCTTTAACCCAGAAATATACGATAATTATCCGATTACTTGGGTTTCTTCAAAACCATCGATTGCCCAGGTGGTTAATGGTGTGGTAACGGCGGTTGGAGCCGGTAAGACAACGATTAGTGCTCAGGTCGATAAACTTAAACGGGAAGTGGAAGTCAGCGTAGAAGTTCCGTTAGAGTCGATTACAGTGAGTCCTAGCAACGCTAAAATTTATGAAGGTCAGGGCGTTCAACTCAATCCGCTTTATTATCCAACCGATACGACGACCAAAAAAGAACCCGTTTTCAGTTCGTCCAACCCGGCGGTAGCCCGGGTCGATGAAAAAGGGTTTGTTATCGGTCAAGGGGTAGGTAGTGCCATGATTTTTGTCAGTAATGCCGGTTTTCAATATTCAGTACCGATTCAAGTTCAAAACAAAATCGATGAAGAGGGTAATCAAGTGGTTACTGGCGTTTATCGTGATGGCACGGTCCGATTTGATGGCGTTAGTTTTCAGATGGATCGAGCGTTTGTCTTAGAAATCGGTATGGAACCACAATTCGTTAATACGACTTTAGTTGATCTTGAAGTAGTTCTTCCGGATAACTTTTTTGAGAACCATAAAGCGAAGTTTGAGAAAATAATTTTAAACAGTGGTTATATCGGTAAAGAGATTGTTTTAACGATACGTAAATCGACCGAACCGGTTTTAAAATACCATTTCGATAATTATGATTTAGCGGAAGCTAATTTATGGATGGATTTCCTTAAGGGGAATTCAGCTTTTGGAAATGCCAATAAGGATCAGATTACCTTTACTATGCCGATTGCGTTTGATGATGCCCATCAGCTCCGTTTCTATGTGGGTACGGAGATGGCCAATCAATCGATTTCAGGCTATAAAAAACAAGACGGTGAATACGTCTTGGTAACTAAGGATATCGTGGTTGATCCAAGTGGTTTTGTCAGTTTGGGTCACTTCCAAGCGGGCGATGAAGTTGGTTTAGAAGTTAATCGCTTGAGTAAACCGTTTTATACCACTTGGTATTTTGTTTTGGGAGCTACGTTGGCCGTAGTTCTCGGTTTAACTTTATTTATAACTGGGTTTAGACTCAGAAAACCTAAATCGAAATTAAATGAAGAGGAGCAAGTATGAAGAAACTATTATTTGTTTTAGTATTATTACTCGTCATTGGTTGTAGCAGTCAACCATCCCCAACCCCGGAAACGCCGAAAGAAACCCAAGTAAGCGAAACTCAAACCAGTCCAGGCACTGAAACCGGTACGGAAACGGAAACCATCGAAACCAAACCAGTTGAGACCACACCCGTTGAAACAGCTACTTCTGGCGTCGATGGATACCCAGGTCTTAACATGGATATGTATTTCCAACCAGATTTCTCTAAAATCAAAGCGGATGATATCTTGAAGATGTATCAGTTTTTAGGGGATTTTAATAAGTTAAGTTTACCGACTAAAAGTAGTCGCTTTAGTATCAATTTTCAAGCTAGAGAAAAGGATGAAATCGGTCAAGGCAACGAATATCGTTTGTTGCTAACTCAATTTGCTGAGTCTGAACATGAGGGTTTGGGTAATGTTTATGCTTATCAATACCTAAATAAAAATACGAGAAAATTAAATATCGATGATTTTATGTCGTTATTAACGGTCTGGTCTAACTGACATCAAGAATTCACTGGTACTACCCCGGAACAATTAAAAGAAGCTTTAAAATCGGCTCGAGAAGAAGGGGAAAAGAAAAATGACTACGAAAGTTATTTCTATCCAGGAGAATTTAATTTTGAAAATATGTTTTTGAATCCTATTATTCCTAATCATCAGTTAATCAGTGGAAAAACCGGTAGATATAGTAAATTTAATGAAAAATCCTATGAAGGGGAAAGCCTTTATAGCGGTATCGCCTTCGCTACAAGCGGCGATGCCCGAGAATATACCGCAAAAATGGGTCAATTAGTTTCAGAAGCTATCTCAAAAGTAGATAAAGCCCCTTATGTCCCAATTATGACCCTAGAAAGTGATTTAGGGAATAATATCCACTATCGTGTCAAATTGATAAAAGTATCAAGGCCGGATTATGAGTATTTATACGATGCTTATTTCGAGTACAATGTACCGTTTCAATTTGATTTTGTAAAAGCCCCTCAGGAACTGATTGATAACTATCTGACTTATATTGATGAATTTTACAAAATCATTCCAACCGATCAATTTAGTGACATGTTAAAGCATAATATGAAAGCGTCTTTACTCGATCTCTTTACAAAAGACTTCAATTTAAAAGATAGGGTGATCTCTGATGATCAGTATCTCAACATGTTTGTCAGTGCGAGAGCTGGTTCTTTCACGTATCGTTTAGAGGCGATTATGGATAAAGAAGGCAAGTTGGTTAAACTCGGCGATTAATTGTGTCGGTATTCTTTCTCAGGTATACTGGCTATTGTAGGTGAAATTATGAACGCATTAATATTAAGTGCTGGTCTAGGCTCGAGAGTTCCCGAACTAACCAGTACGACCCATAAAGCTTTGATTGAAATAAATGGAAAACCTCTGATAGAACATACTATTGAAAAACTATGGTTGGCGGGTATTTTTCGCATCGTTATTGTGGTCGGTTATAAGAGTCATCAGTTTGACTATTTAGTGGCTAAGTATCCGGGTTTAGAATTAATTTTTAACGAACATTTTGAGGATTTAAATAATGCGTATTCCTTGTATCGAGCCTTAGATTTTTTAGAAGATACTTGGATTTTAGAAGCAGATTTATGGTTACGTGAAAATATCTTTTTGAATTATCCTCAGTCCTCTACTTACTATCTCATTAAGCGAGCTAGTGTGGGTGTGGAATGGGTGCCAAATTTAGAAGATGGTTTCGTTAAAGGGTTTAGAATTGAAGAAACGATTGAGCCAAGTCATGCTGGTATCAGCTTTTGGCGAAAAGCGGATAGCAAAAAGATCGTTGAAAAAGCCCGTGATTTAATGGAATTAAATCCAGAGTTTTATCAAGATTTAAGTAAATACTGGGATCATATTCCCTGTATGCTTTTAGATCAAATACAAGCAAAAGCAAGTATATTAGCTCAAGGATCGGTCTATGAGATCGATAGCTACCAAGATTATCTCGACATCTGTGAGGTGGTTAAAAATGAGTAAACGAGTATTAGGCTTATTTAAAGGGTTAGAACAAGGCTTGGATTTAGTCCAAGTCAGTGGTTTTTCAGAAGAAATGATTGAGGCTTTATTAGGACATTTGTTTGATAATGGTTTTATTAACCAAGATCATAGTTTGAGTGCTAAAGGCTTTAAATTTTTGGATGACTTAAATTACCAAGAATCAATCATTCAAGAAAAACGAGCCTTAAGAAAACAACAAGTAAAAACAGCAATCTTATTAGTCGATCAATGCTATGATCATTTGCTTCAGGTAAATAACCAGGATACGGTGTTGTCCTATAATGTCGAGGTTTTTCAAAAGTTAGGTTTTGAGCGGATTTATGTGGTTTCAAATGACTTTTCGATTGCGCCTAGTTCGGCTTATGAATTGGTTGCCTTTGACGATCATTTGCCTTTGGTTCAACATTTAGTCGCTTGGTTAGAAACCACGGAGTTGAAGTCGTTTATTTTGGTTAATGGCTGTCGTTTGTTTGAATCTAAGTTAATTGCTCAATTTAACCAGCGTTTAGAAGCTCATGTGGTTGGCTTTAACCGCGAAAACTCAAATATTTTAGAGATTGTTAAAGCGGATGCCTCATGTTTTAAAGGAGCTTCTCAAGCTGAAACGCTTAGAGATTTAATTGAATCGTCAATAACGGAAGAGACTAAGAAGCTTAAGCTAAGTCCTAAGAGTATCCGTGGTGTTAAGGCTAAGAATGTTAAACAACGGCACCGAAAACTATTGAAACGGGAATCGAAATATCATCAAGCCCAAGCTGGTGATTTGATTTCTTTATTGGTTTCCGATGAGAAGATTGATAAGAGCGAACGTTTGGGTGGTTTGACAAATCGTAACTATTATTTCAGCGTGGATAATCAACACGTCGTAGCCCGGATTCCTGGCGATTTTACTCAAGATTTTATCAATCGTCGCTTTGAAGATGAGAATAGTACTTTAATGTCTTTATTGGGTATTAATTCGAGTCATATTTATTTTAACCGTGATGATGGTTCTAAGGTGGCTGGCTATATACCGAATGCTTTGACGTATTCTCCAAAATTATTAGAAGATAAAGTTTATTTACAAAAAGCCGCTCAGTTACTTAAAAAATTACATCAGTCCAAACTGATGTTTATCAATGATTTTGAGTGGCAAGATGAATTAGCTGCTTATGAAAAGATTGTGAGCGATCAAAAGGTCGAGTTTCCAAAAGATTATGAGGCTACGAAAGCGCGAGTGTTGGCTCAATACCGACAACTTGAAAATAAACAACGCGTCGCCTGTCATTGTGATGCTTTATGTGAGAACTTTGTTTTAGACAGTAAAGCGAATCGTCTTTATTTGGTCGATTGGGAGTATTCAGGGAATAATTATCCGGCTTGGGATTTAGCCAGTCTTATTGTTGAATCGCAAATGAATGATACGCAGAAGCAAATCTTCTTGGAGGCGTATGCGGATATTGAAGTTAATGATGTCAATATCTTTATGATGATTCAGGATTTCTTATGGAGTATTTGGGGCTTGATGAAGTACGCTCAGAAAATGGATTTTTACGATTATTTTGAGATGCGTTATCAACGCGCCAAACAACAATTAGATAATTTAGAAAGACATGTTAATGAAAGCATTACTAATTAATTCCGTTTTAGGTTACGGTAGTACCGGTAGAATTGTTAAAGATCTCCATGATTGCTTATTGGACCAAGGTCATCAGCCCTTAGTCGCTTTTGGTAGGGGTAAGGGGCTAGAAGGCTATCAACAATTAAAGATTGGTAATCTAGTTGATCAGGCAATGCATTTGGCCTCGAGTCGTCTGTTTGATGATCATGGTTTGAAATCGAAATTGGTAACTAAACGATTTATTAAGGAAATCGAAGCGTTTAATCCGGATTTGATTCACTTACATAATATCCATGGTTACTTTTTAAATTATCCTGTTTTGATGGAATATATTCGAGATAAAAAGCTACCTGTGGTTTGGACCTTACATGATTGTTGGAGCTTTACCGGGCATTGTGCTTATTTTGATTTTGTCGGTTGTGATAAATGGAAAGAGCTCTGTTTTGATTGCCCACAGAAGAATGCCTATCCGGAGTCAATCGGATGGGATAAATCGAGTCGTAATTACAAGCTTAAAAAAGAGTATTTTAATGCTATTGGGGCGATTATGGTGTCTCCATCGCAGTGGTTGACGGACTTAGTTAAACAGTCGTTTCTAAATCAAAGAGCGATTACCATCCCTAATGGCATTGATTTAGAAGTTTTTCGCTATAATCCAGAAGCGAAGCTTAATTTTCCCAAAGATAAGAAGATTATCTTAGGAGTAGCAAGTGTTTGGGAGCCACGTAAGGGCCTTAGTTTCTTTGAGGAACTTCAACATCAGTTACCGGATCAATATCACTTGGCCCTGGTAGGGGTGAGTGATAAAGAAAAAGCGTTGTTCACTAATTCAAAGGTGACTTTGATTAGTCGTACGAGTAATGTACAGGAACTGGTCGATATTTATTCGAGTGCCGATGTACTTTTAAATCCGACTTTAGAAGATAATTTTCCAACGGTGAATCTTGAAGCTCAAGCCTGTGGTTTACCGGTTATTACCTTTGATACTGGGGGCAGCCCGGAAACAATTACTAAAGCCACCGGCTTAGTCGTTGAGAAATCGATCGATGCTATTCTACAGGGTCTTTTTGAACTTAGTTTATTGAGTCGTGAGGACTTAAGAAAGCATTGTATTAAGCACGCTAAAAACTACGACAAAGCCTATCGCTACCAACAATATATAGAGTTATACGAAGAGATAATTAAATGAAAACCTATACGATAACAGAAACTATGACGCCAGAGGACTGGCAACCTTTATTAGAAGATATCCGTGTGATTCAACTTGAGTTAGCTAATGAACTTAAACGAATCTGTGATAAACATGAAATTAATTATTTTATGATCGCGGGGACGACGTTGGGGGCGATTCGTCACCAAGGTTTCATTCCTTGGGACGATGATATGGATTTCGGGATGCTTCGTAAGGACTATATCAAGTTTATCGATATCGCTAAATACGAGCTTGATAATAAGTATTTTTTACAAACCTGGCATACTGATCCAAACTTTGGGGTGCCGTTTGCTAAGATTCAATATAAGAATTCTAAATTGATCGAATCTAATCAACCAGAACATCTTCAAGATAATTCTGGTGTTTTCATTGATATTTTTCCTTATGACTTTATTGCTAAGGACAAAGCTATCCGTAAGAATATCTGGAATCTTTATCAGTATATTAGTCGTTTATTGCTTCTTAAAAATAACTATAAGCTGAATGCTAATAGTTTTCCTAAGAAGCTAGCTCTTTATGTATTACAGTTGATTGCTAATTTCAATTCTCGAGATAAGCTTATTAAGCATCTAGAAGCGATTGAGACTGAATGTAATAAGCAACATCAACAATCAGGTATTGTCATTACCTTAGGCGGCTGGTATGGCTATGAAAAGGAAGTTATGGAATTAGATTGGTGCGTTAATCTTGAAGATAGAAGCTTTGAAGAATATCAGTATCCTTGCCAAGTAAACTATGATGCTTACCTTGAGCATCTTTACGGAGACTATATGAAATGGCCGGATGAAGATAAGCGATACAATCAGCATGGGTTAGTGAAAGTGGTCATTAATGAAGGTGTAGACCAAGTGTAAAACTATAAGCGATGATAAATCTTACGACGTATCATTTTGTTATATTAAAGTACTTTAATTTTTGTTATGATTCATATAAGAGGTGGATCTTATGTTTAAAAAGATAATTGTTTTTTTAGTTTTGGTTTTGATGTTTTTTTCGACAGCCTCAGTTCAAGCTCATTCAGGTAGAACTATTAAAGGAACTAATATGCATCGTTGTCGATCGGACTGTGCTAAATGGGGTTTGGAGCAAGATGAATTGCACGCTCATAATTCAGATGGTTCCTATAAGAATTCTAAAGGTCAAACATTTGATAAAAATGGAAACTTAATAAAGAGTGCTTCTAAGCCGGCACCAAAACCAGCACCAAAACCGGCACCAAAACCAGCACCAAAACCAGCACCAAAACCAGCGCCAAAACCAGCACCAAAACCGACTCCTAATACATCGGTAATTGCACCACTGACACAACAAACTCCAACAACAGTGAAAAAACCTAAAACTCAAAAAAGTTCAGACACGTTAATCAAGAATCTAATTATTGATGGAGATTCAGTAAAAGTAGAAGATCGAATTGAAGTTAAAGGAATAAAGAAAAATCCTTCCATTCAAGTCATAACTAATAGTCCAAAGGCAACTTATCAAATTAATGAAAATAAAGCTTTAGATTTAAAGAATGGTAATAATCAAATACCAATAGAAGTTACTGCCGAGAATGGTGATAAAAAAGAATATCTAATTAATTTGTATTTATTAAGCTCTATCGCAAATCTTTCTTCATTGACCATTGATGGTAAAGAAATGTCGATTAAAAATAAGATGTCCTATACAACTTATAACGATGCCATTGATATTGAATATAAACTAGAGGACGAGAACTCTAAATTATCCTTGCAAAACTTGGATTTTATCAATGAAGCTAGACAAGAAGGAAAGATAATCGTTACCGCCGAAGATGAAGTTACTACCAAAGAATATATTTTAGTAGTTAACAAGAAAACAAAAGAGAAATCAAATACTACACAACCTCTAGTAACACAAACTGAAGAAACTCCAGTAAACGAAAAGAAAAGTGAGAGCTCCTCTTCGTCCTATTTAATAGGAATGGGAGGGATTGCTTTGGTGGGTTTAGGTTATTTATTTAGAAAACGAAGGTAAAATTAAGGCAATTGATATAGTTGTTTTTAAATAAAAATATGTATAAATATAAAATCAACATTGTTTTAAACTAGTTATCAGTGATAGTTTTTTTAATATCAATATGCTAAAATTACTTAAGGTCACAGGTAATGTTGACCGACACTAAGTCTTAAATACTTAGGGAAGAAGGTAAAAAATATGTCAACAAAAATAAGTAAAAAACCTAAA
>JAEWFZ010000024.1 GCA_023388535.1 Bacillota bacterium
TGTATTTATCTTAAAGATGAAATTTAATTTATAACAAGATTACAAGAGCAAATGAGGTTAAAACCTCTTTCTCAGACTTATTTCCGGTTGATACCACTAAAACGGAAGTAACAATAATAATTGACAAATGATAGTATTTTTAATTGACAATCTGTAAGCACTTATATTATTATCTAGGTAGTAATGTGCGACTTACTATTCAAAAAATGGAGTAACTATGAAAATCTATAATTTTGGATCGCTGAACATCGATCATGTCTATGATGTTCACAATATTGTTAAAGTTGGAGAAACTATAAGTTCTTTTAGTTATGAGAAATTAATTGGTGGTAAAGGATTAAACCAATCGATCGCCTTAGCCAAAGCTGGAGCTGAAGTTGTTCATCTTGGTTGTGTTGGTGAAGAAGGCCGTTTTTTGTTGGATTTTTTAAAAGAAAATCAAGTTAATGTCGACTTCATAGAAATTGTAGATACGCCCACCGGCCATGCGATTATCCAACTCGATGCTATGGGTAATAATAGTATCGTCTTGTATCCTGGTGCCAATCATCAAGTTTCTAGAATGTATATCGACCAAATGTTTAATATGATAAGCAACGAAGATTTAATCTTACTTCAAAATGAAATATCAAATTTAGAATATATTATCGATCGCGCCTACGAATTAGAAATACCTGTAGCTTTAAATCTAGCCCCAGTAACGGAAGCGGCCTTAGCGTTGGACTTTTCAAAAATAACCCATTTGTTGGTTAATGAAACCGAGGGCGAAGCCTTAATAGGCGAACAAGATCATCATTCTATCGGAACTAAATTATGCCAGAAATATCCTAATCTAGAGGTAGTATTGACTCTGGGTGAAAATGGTTCTATTTATTTCCATCAAAACCAGATCATTGAACAAGGCATTTATAAAGCCAAGGTAGTTGATACGACCGCGGCTGGTGATACGTTTACCGGTTATTATTTAGCCTCGCGTTTGTTATCGAAGGATATTAAACAAGCACTAGCCAGTGCTGCTTGTGCCAGCAGTTTAGCCGTCGAAGTAAAAGGTGCTGCTAATTCTATTCCTATCCAATCACTCGTTATCGCTCGCTTAGACGAGACTAAATAAAGGAGGTAATAATGAGTAATATACCAACCCCTCATATTGAAGCAACAAGTCCTGATGAGATTGCTAATACCGTATTGATGCCCGGAGATCCACTCCGTGCTAAATTCATTGCTGAGACCTATTTAACCGATGTCAAACAGTTCAACGCGGTACGCGGTATGCTTGGTTTCACCGGATATTATAAAGGCAAAAGAGTCTCGGTAATGGGCTCAGGGATGGGCATCCCTTCAGCTCTAATTTATATACATGAGCTATTTGCTTTTTATGGCGTTGAAACTATCATTCGTATTGGTACAGCCGGTTCCAATCAAGAGTATATCGGACTTCGAGATGTCGTGGTGGCGACCGCTGCCTGCACCGATTCCAACATCAATAATGGACGCTTTGGCAAGGTTACTTTCTGTCCAACTCCAGACTTTGATTTATTGGTTGCGGCTCGCGAAAAGGCTGCAGAAATGGGGATTACCACACATTTCGGCACGGTCATTTCGGGCGATCAGTTTTACGGTGATTCCAAAAAGGAAGATCGTGAACTTTTACGTCAATATGGTGTTTTAGCCGGTGAGATGGAATCCGCTGCCTTATACACCGAAGCCCGCCGCCTTGGAAAACGCTCGTTAGCGATGTTTACTATCAGCGACAGCATTTTGACCAAGGAAGCTGAATCTAGTAAAAAACGCGAACAAGGATATACCCAGATGATGGAACTAGCCTTGGAAATCGCGCCTGAATAAAATTCATTTACATATCATAAAAGACAAGGAGGGTATAGATAAATGAAAAAACTATTTGCTTTACTAATGGTCTTAGTACTATTGGTATCCTGTGGACCAAAGGAAACTCCTAAGACCCCATCCACTACCGATAAGCAAGAAATTGCCTTGATGGTTGGAAGCTTAGGGGACTTATCCTTCAACGACTCTGCCAACGAAGGTATGGAAAAAGTCAAAAAAGATTTTGGTGATAAAGTCAACGTTACAGTTATTGAATATAGCTCGGACATTACCAAAGAAGAACCAGCCTTATTAGATGCGGCAGAAGGTAAGTATGATGTGATTATCGCTTCATCTACCATGAAGACCCATCTTGAAAAACATGCTGGGGATTTCCCAGATAAGAAATTTATCATGTTCGATGAAACTATCGATTATGAAAAATTCCCATTGGATAATGTTTATTCTATCCAATATAAAGCCAACGAAGCTTCCTATTTAGTAGGTTTTGTTGGGGCTAAAATGTCTAAAACTGGAGTCCTTGGATTCTTAGGTGGTATGGACTTAACCATCATCAACGACTTCCTTCTTGGTTACATTGAAGGGGCTCAAGCGGCTAATCCAGATGTTAAAATTATGCATTCATTTGCCGGTTCATGGTCTGAGCCAGCCAAAGGTAAAGAGCAATCTATCGCCATGGTTGGTAAGAATGCCGATGTTATTTTTGGTGTCGCCGGTGGTACCGGAATGGGCGCTATTGAACTAGCCGCTGAACGAAACTTTTATGCTATCGGTGTAGATAGTGACCAAGCGGTTATTCTAAACGCTCAGGGTAAAGGAAATCTATCCGATGTTATTTTAACTTCAGCGCTGAAGAACGTTGGCGATTCCCTCTATCGTGCCATTGACTTATATCTGAAGGGCGAACTTAAATTCGGTGAAGCTGAAGTTCTTGGAATTAAAGAAAACGGAGTTGGACTTGCGATTAATGAATATTACGAAAAGCTAGTTCCTCAAGAAATTCGTGATGAAGCTGAAGCACTAAGAGTTAAAGTTGTCAACGGAGAAATTAATATCTCCTCAGCTTACGGTAAGACCACAGAAGAGATTGACGAAATCCGAAAAGCGGTTCAACCATAAACAATGACTCTGAATAAGCATTGTGCTTCCTGCACAATGCTTATTTTTAAAAGAAACAGGAGAGTAATATGTCCAATCCAGGATTTTTAGAAATGCGGGATATTGTCAAAGTCTATCCAAATGGGGTAATTGCGAACGACAATGTCCAGCTAAAATGTGAAAAAGGTGAAATTCACGCCCTAATGGGTGAGAATGGTGCCGGAAAATCAACATTAATGAAAATTTTATTTGGAATCGAACAACCAACCTCCGGATCTATATTTTTCAAAGGTGAAGAAATCACCATCAAAAGTCCGCTCGATGCGATTGACAAGGGCATCGGAATGGTTCATCAACACTTTATGTTAGATGAAAACTTAACGGTAACCGAGAATATTATCTTGGGTATGGAACCTAAGAAAGGCTTAAGACTGGACTACAAAAAAGCACGAGAGATGGTCCTCGAGATCTCGGAAAAATATAATCTGAGAGTGGATCCGGATCGATTAATATCCGATTTGGATGTTGGTAGAAAACAAAAGGTTGAGATTCTGAAATCATTAATACGTGGGGCTGAAGTGTTAATCTTAGACGAACCCACAGCTGTTTTAACCCCTCAAGAAACCGAAGAACTATTCGCACAATTAAAAGTACTGCGCGACGATGGTCATACCATTATTTTTATATCCCACAAATTAAACGAAATCAGTGAAATTTGCTCTAAAGCTTCGGTCATGAGAAACGGTAAATACGTTGGCTCTCGAGATTTAGAAGAAGTTACGATGGCCGAACTTTCAAGAATGATGGTCGGCAGAGATGTTGTTCGAGAAGTTGAGAAACAACACGCGAATCCTAAAGAGGTTGTCCTTCAAGTAAATAATTTAAGTGTTGTGAACGATGAATTGAAGAAAGTTGTCAACAACGTATCCTTCAAGGTTCGTCAGGGCGAGATTCTAGGGATTGCTGGTGTAGAAGGTAATGGTCAACGTGAAATTATCGACTGCATAACCGGTTTAAGATCAGAATACGATGGAAATCTTATTTTATTAAATAATGAATATGATAAGAAAGCACCAGTTAAACAGGTGCGAGGGCTAGGCTTATACCATATTCCTGAGGATCGATTAACCTATGGAGTTATGAGTGAAGCAACCATTGTCGATAATTTGATTGCTAATATCTATAATCGTTCCGAATATAAAAAAGGAGTCTTTATTGACTATCCAAAATTAAACCAGCTAGCCGATCAATTAATCGATAAATATCAAGTCAAAACCGACAGTAAATTCACCCCAGTTCGCATGCTTTCGGGTGGTAATATGCAGAAAGTGGTCGCCGCCCGAGAAATGCATGGTGAACCCAAACTATTAGTGGCCGATCAGCCAACTCGAGGGATTGATGTCGGTACCGCCTCTTTTATGCACGACCAAATTGTACAAATGCGTGATCGCGATGTTGCTATTTTATTGTCATCGGCTGATATCAATGAAGTGTTAGAATTATCCGATAGTTTAGTGGTTATGTATGAGGGTGAAATTGTCGCTTATTTTGATGATACCAAAGGTATTACCGAAGAAGAATTAGGTTTGTATATGCTCGGTCTAAATAAGATGGATCTTGAGAAAATAAAGGAGGTAGCCGCATGAGTCAAAAATTGATTAATCAACAAGATGCTACTCGTAAAAAAGTTAAACAGATAGAATCAAGATTTGAAATCTATCGTACCGCTCTAGCCATCTTGATTTCGTTATCTTTGGTCTTTGTGGTCATGTTCTTTACCTCTAAAGATCCGGTCAACGCCATGACCTTGTTACTAATTGGGCCTTTAACCAACCTAAGACAATTTGGAAACGTCATTTTGACCATGATTCCAATCATGTTTACCGGTTTAGCGATAACTATTGTCTTTA
Organism: Bacillota bacterium; assembly: GCA_023388535.1. Classification (GTDB taxonomy): domain Bacteria; phylum Bacillota_I; class Bacilli_A; order Erysipelotrichales; family Erysipelotrichaceae; genus JBNRMW01. The sequence goes on from JAEWFZ010000024.1 coordinate 4,854, forward strand.
AAACGAAACGCTTCAACCTAGCGGCTGATGGCGCTTTCTACTTAGGTATGATGGTGGCTTCCATTGTTGGTATTACTGCTCCATTTCCACCTTTGATATCGATAATAGTGGCTATGATCGCAGGGTTTGCGGTTGGGGCCTTGCTGGGCTTTATTCCTGCCATCTTGAACCGTTTCGCTAACGCTTCAGAATTAGTAATTTCCTTAATGCAAAACTATGTGGTTGGACATTTCGTCTTGTATTTGTTTATTAATGTTTATCGCAATCCTGGGTCCTCTGCGTTGGAAACTTTTCCTTTAAAGCCAGGCGTGAATCTAGGTATCTTAGCTCGTTTTGGTCGGGTTAATATCCACTGGGGATTGATTATTGGATTGATTCTTATCATCATTTCCTATTTAGTTATCTATCGTACGAAATTTGGCTATGCTTTAAGAACTACCGGTTCTAACGAAAAGTTCGCCAAGTATACAGGACTCAATACACCAATTATCATTATGGTTACCCAAGTAATCGGAACAGGTATTGCCGGTCTTGGTGGGGCGGTAGAGATATTGGGACGTTATTCTACGTTTAAATTTATGAAATCACCCGGTTTTGGATTTGACGGGATTCTGATTTCGATTCTGGCGAAGAATAATCCGCTCTACGTACCTTTGTCAGCCTTTTTCTTAGCTTATATTCGTACTGGAGCTGATATGGTTAATCTTCAAACCGACGTTCCGGCTGAAATTATTTTCTTAGTTCAGGCAACGATTATTCTCTTAATATCTGCTAAATCCTTCCTTAACAAATGGAAACAACGTTCCATTGTTAAAGGTTCCATTGAATCTGCAACGGCAGTAGAGGGAGAACAATAATGGAATTTCTAGAAATTTTTGCTAACGCTAATTTTTGGTCGGCCGTAATTCGAGGCACGACACCAATATTATTGGTTGCTCTTGCGGCTTTATTAGCGACTCGCTGCGGCATCACCAACATGGCGTTAGAAGGTATTATGTTGTTTTCAGCGCTCTTTGCAGTTATCGCTTCAGCGATGTTGCAATCGGTTTGGGCTGGAGTTCTGGCGGCCATCGCCACCGGTGTTTTGATCTCACTCTTCCTCGCTTATTTTAAGCTCAATTTAAAAACGGATGAATTACTCGCTTCGATTGCGGTAAACTTACTAGCCACCGGAATGACGGTATTTATCCTTTCGATTATTGCTGGAAGTAAAAATAACTCAGCAGCCTTAAATAGTAAACTAATTCCAGTTGTGGAACTACCTTTCTTAGAAGGCATTCCTTGGTTACATCAAGTTTTTTCTAATCATAGTATTCTTGTTTATGTCGCTTTACTGTTGGTGGCTTTGACCCATTTCATACTCTTTAAAACCCCGCTCGGTTTGAGAATTCGTTCCGTTGGTAGTAATGAACATGCGGCTGAATCAGTAGGAGTCTTTGTTCACAAGACGCGCTATATTGCGATGGCACTATCGGGAGTCTTGGTGGGCTTAGCTGGTGCTTTCATGTCGATGTCCTATATGAATATGTTTGTTGCTGGAATGTCAGGAGGACGTGGTTTTATTGGTTTAGCTTCTTCTAATATCGGTGGAAGAACACCAATAGGTGCCTTGTTTGCTTCGTTATTGTTTGGTTTCTTCGATGCTTTAGGTTACAATCTGACCCGGTTTTTACCAGCGGATATTATCTTTATGATTCCATTCATTGCCACCATTATCATGTATAGTCTCTATACGTATCGAGCGATGGACAAGAAAAAACGTATGGCTAAGAAACTACTTGCGGAGAAATCTGATACCTAAATATGATCAGAGCTCTTAAGAAGATACCCTATCCAAAAGCAATTGCTGTAAGTTATGGAGCCATGTTTGTCGAAGGCTCATTAACCACTATTATGGTTGGTTTGATGAGCGTTTTGGCCTTGAAATTTGGAAAAACAAATGGAGATATTGCGACCTTATTATCTTTTAAAAGTTTTGGTACCTTATCAGTTTTGTTTTTCTCAGGAAAATTTTCCGATAAATATGGTCGTAAATTGCCGATACTTTCGGGCTCACTTTTGTTCATGGTATTCATCCTCGGTTTTATATTTACCGATAATTACCTCTTGGCTTCGTTATTTGCTTTTGCTGGAGGAGTTGCTCATGGTTTGATGGATACGCCAGGGATGTCACTATTATTTGACGCATTTTCTGGCAATACCGGACCAGCGATGAGCTTAGTGCAAGTCTTTTTCGCCAGCGGTGGGGTAATGACGACCTTATTGTCTTCGTTGTTTATTCGTAATCAATGGGATTATCGTTTGATTTTCTTACTGATTCTAGTCGTCAATACAGCGTTATTTATATTGGCTCTAAAAGCTAAATTTCCACCACTTTCAGGCAAAGTTGAAATGAAAACAGAGCGCACACCATTTAAACGAAAACCAACCTTTTTGCGAGAAGGCTTTTTACTTTTGCTTAATACCTTGATCTATTCAAGCTTTCATGCGGTTATCTCGACTTGGCTACCAACCTATGTTTTGGAGCTTAAAGGTTTTCTTTTGGCGGATTCGGTAGTTACTTTGTCCATTTATCAAACTGGAGCGATTAGTGGTTCTTTGTTTTTCGCGGTCTTATTACGAAAGCTTCATAGTACCGTTTTGATCGCGATTAATCCGCTGCTTTGTACAATAACCATGGTAGGTTTACTAATCTTGAAGCCAAGCTTTCTTATCTTGGTTTGTATATTTATTATGGGGTTTCTGATGGGTTCGTTTTTCTCACTAAATATTAATATGGGTGGGGAACTTTTCTATGATCGAGCCGGATCAGCAACCGGTGCCATAGCTAGTGCCAGTATGATGGGCAGTACCATCATCATTTGGGCAAGTGGACAATTAATTTCTAAGGTCGGTGTTAGTAATTTGTTTTTGTTTAGTTTTAGCTTGTTGATCATACTTTCAGTGTTAACCAACCTTTTTAGAATCCATTATAAAAAGCTGTTAGCCAAAGGGGGATAAATTATGCGTAAGCGAAAAGTGTTAATGGACTGTGATCCTGGTATTGATGATGCGTTTGCTATTGTTGCGGCGCTAAGAGAACCTAGTTTTGAAGTTCTTGGTATTCATACCGTTTCCGGTAATGTTTCGGTGGAACATACAACCCGAAATACGCAAGGACTTTTGTACTTGCTAAATAGCAAAGTACCCATTTATAAAGGGGCTGATCGACCCTTAGCTTTAGATCCGATATATGCTGGTAATGTCCATGGAGAAAATGGATTTGCTGGATATCAGTTTGCCGATCAGCAACTAAATCCAATTTCCAATTTAACCTCTTTAGAAGGCTATTACCAGACCCTTTCTCAAAGTCGCGAAGCGATAACAATCATCGCCACTGGACCGCTCACTAACCTTGGTCTACTCATTAAATCTTATCCTCAATTGATAGAAAAGATTGAAGCTATTTCTTTGATGGGTGGTGGTTTGAAAGGTGGAAATATTACCATTGCGGGGGAGTTTAATTTCTATGTGGATCCTCATGCCGCAAAAATTGTTTTTGAGTCGGGGATTCCAATAATCATGGCTGGCCTTGATGTTACGGAAAAAGCACGTTTTTATGAAGAGGATCTTCAATACGTCAACCAACATTACGGTGAAGTAGGAAAACTACTTTATCAAATTGCCCAACCAAGTATAACCGTCAGCCAACGCTATGGTATTGGTCGTTGCATCGCGCCTAACGATGTTGTCTCGGTCTTGGCGTTAACCGATGAAGCGCTCTTTCACGCAAAAACTCATGAAATACATATTTTAACCGATGGGGAAGGTCGCGGCATGAGCGTATCCAATACCCGATTACGCGACAAAATCAAACCAAATTCGGTGGTTCTAAACGATGTCGATGTAGATGCGTTTAGAAAGACCTTACTTAAAAAAATAGGAGGTAGTTAAATGAAAAAGATTCCATTAATCATTGATTGTGATCCAGGGGTGGATGATGCGATAGCTATCATCGTCGCTAATGCTAAAGAAATTTTTGATCTTAAAGCAATAACTTCTGTAGCGGGTAATGTGGAGTTAGAATATACGACGCATAATTTGCAACTTCTAGCTAATTTATTAGATTTGAAATGCCCGATTGCTAAAGGGGCTGATCGACCATTGGTAAAAGAGCAAGTTATTGCCGGTAAAACTCATGGATCGGATGGTTTTGGTGGTCATGCTCATTTGTTGAAAGATATTGGAGTACGTGAACTCGATCAACTTTCGGCGGTAAAATTAATGGCTAAAGTATTAGCTGAAAGCGAAGAACAAGTTGTGATTGCGGCGGTTGGTCCATTGACTAATATCGCTATTTTAATCAAAGCTTATCCGGAATTATTGGATAAGATTGAGAAGTTCTCGATTATGGGTGGTGGCTTGGCCTATGGTAATAGAACCGCAACCGCTGAATTTAATTTCTATGTCGATCCAGAAGCGGCTCATATTGTCTTTAATAGTGGGGTACCGATTGTCTTGGCGGCGTTAGATGCTACCTTACAAGCCGATATCTTACCCGAAGATATTAAGAACTTTGAAGAAGTCGATAATCCTGTAGCTTCTATTGGCACTAAAATTCTCGCTTCCTATGCGGCGAAAGATACCGCCCTACATGATCCAGTATCAATTTTGGTATTAAGTAATCCGGAAATTTTTGAAACCAAGGATATGTATATTCAAATTGAAACTAACGAAGGTTCCACCAGAGCGATGAGTTTTGCGGACAATAGAAATAGGAATACAAAACCAAATAACACGACTTTTATCACGAAAGTAAATCGTGAAGCCTTCATCGCTGAGATAAAAGCCGCGTTTGAATTTTACAATAGATAGGAGAAGATTATGAAAAACATACCTACCCCTCATATCGAGGCGACAGATCCCAACCAAATCGCAAAGACGGTATTAATGCCTGGAGATCCACTTCGCGCTAAATTTATCGCTGAAACCTATCTTACCGAGGTAGAACAGTTCAATGCGGTTCGAGGTATGCTTGGTTATACGGGTTATTACAAAGGCAAGAAAGTGTCGGTTATGGGTTCTGGAATGGGTATTCCTTCCGCTTTGATTTATTACCACGAACTCTTTGCTTTTTATGAAGTGGATACCATCATTCGGATTGGAACGGCGGGTTCACTACAACCCTATATCGGTTTGAAAGATGTTATCTTAGCCACCGCATCAAGTAATGATTCCAATATTACTAAAGGAGCATTTGGTCGTTTTAGTTATTGTCCTACTCCTGATTTTGAACTTCTGTTAGCGGCATACCAACAGGCGAAGGCGATGAATATCCAAGCTCATGCCGGAATAGTTGTCTGTGGCGATCAGTTCTATGATGATGAAGCTTCGGCTCAAGCCATCGAAAAGTTTAAGCAGTATGGGGCTATTGCGGCTGATATGGAGTCTGCTGGATTATATACGGAAGCCAACCGACTTGGTAAAAGGGCGTTAGCTATCTTTACCATTAGTGATAGTGCCGAACACAAGGCTAACGACAGTGCTCTGATGAGAGAACAAGGCTATACCCAAATGATGGAACTAGCTTTGGAAATCGCACCAGAATAATAGATTAGTAGATAGAGAAAGTATTAATCACGAAAAAGAAAGGAGCAGGGTGATGTCGATACTAAGTAATGTCGCTCCTATCAGTATCATTGGAGCTTCGATGATTGATATCATTGGTCGTAGTTTTGAACCGATAATTGTTAGGGATTCTAATCCTGGTTTGATACATATGGCTGCTGGTGGGGTATCTCGCAATGTTTCTGAGAATTTAGCCCGTCTTGGAGTACCCGTTAATTTTATTACGGCTTTAGGAAATGATCGCTTAAGTGAGATAATTGTAGATTCTTGTTTACAAGTAGATATCGATATCAGTCATTCTTTTCGTTCGGAAACGAAATTAGCGAATACTTATTTGGCTATTTTAGATGAACAAGGCGATTTAGAATTAGCGCTTTCGGATACAACGACGCTCGATGAACTACCAATTGAGCATTTAGAAGCCAAGCATGAAATCATTGAACAAGGTCAATTGATTGTGATCGACGCTTCCTTAACTGCAGAAATTGTCGATTACTTATTGAAACGATATCCTCATAAACCTATTTATTTAGATCCAGTTTCAATCGGAAAATCAAAACATGTTAAGCCCTCTATTGGAAGCTTTTATATGTTAAAATGCAATATACTGGAAGCTCAGTTTTTAAGTGATATGAAAATCGATTCCGAGGATGATTTTTATCTAGTCGCTAATTATTTTCATCAACTAGGTATAAAAGAAGTCGTCATTACACGTGGTCCTAAAGGAATCTTTTACTCACTTGATAATCAACAAGGTTTTTATCAACATCGTCCAGTTGAAGTCATTAACGCCACTGGGGCTGGAGATGCGTTTCTAGCTGGTTGGATCTATAGTCAACTTCATAATTTATCTCTGATGGATAAAGTTAAATTTGCGAGTGAGGTTGCAGCATATGCTTTAGAGTCAAGAACTACCGTCAGTTCTGTGATTGATACTAATAAAATAATGGAGGCCGTCAAAGATGGATTTAAGTAAATATTTAGTTATAAATGAAGAAGTAAAACAAGCCTTAAAAAACAAGCAACCAGTGGTGGCTTTAGAATCGACAATTATCGCTCATGGTTTCAACTATCCCGAGAATTTAATAACGGCTCAACGCTGTGAAGCGATTATTAGAGAACAAGGAGCGGTTCCAGCGACTATAGGTATTATCAAAGGAAAAATTGTTATCGGTTTAAGCGAAGCAGAAATTACTCACTTCGCTGAAAATCGATCGGTAGCGAAATGTTCGCGCCGTGATGTAGCTGCACTTTTAGCTCAAAAACAAGATGGAGCAACAACTGTAGCTACAACCATGATGTTTGCTGAGATGGCTGGGATTAAAGTATTTGCTACCGGCGGTATAGGCGGCGTCCATCGTCATGGCGAAACGACTTTTGATATTTCAGCGGACCTGGAAGAACTCGCTAAGACACAAGTAAATGTAGTCTGTGCGGGGGCTAAATCAGTTTTGGATTTGGCTTTGACTCGTGAATATCTTGAAACCAAAGGGATTCCAGTCTTAGGTTATCAGAGTTCGTATTTTCCGGATTTTTACACCCGTAACAGTGGTCTTGAAGTTGATTACGAAATTGGGGAAGTTGATCAAATCGCGGATATCATACGAGTAAAAGAGGATTTAGATTTAGCTGGTGGTATCCTAATCACCAATCCGATTCCTGAAGAGGCTGAAATGGACGCAAATTTTATTCATGCTAAAATCGAAGAAGCTATAGTACTAGCCGATCAACAAGGCATTAAAGGCAAAGCGGTGACGCCATTTTTATTAGCAACCTTACATGAAAGCACAAAAGGTAAATCAGTGATAGCTAATAAAGCTCTTGTTTTTAATAATTGCAAATTGGCGGCAGAAATCGCCGTGGCGTTGATGAAAAGTCCAAATAATATTTAAATATTTAATTTAATGAGTCACTCTTTTGAGTATCAATTGTTATAAAATAAAAACTTTTAACAATAATAAAGCCTACAAGATTTATTAAAGAAAAGAAATGAGTATAGTGATTGAATCCGATACATTCAATTGCTATAATTTGATTAGAAATAGAAGGAGCTTAGTTTCTTCTATACTCTATATAACTTAAACCAATCCGAAAGGATATCTAAATCATAATAGGAGGTAAATGCGCATCGAAACAATAACTTTAATAAACGCAACGCATCTACTTAGATGCTATAACCATTTGCCGTCCTGGTTAAGCAAAACAAGTTCTCTGAATTAGTCTAACTGATGAATGAGAGGGTAACCTTAAAGGTTACTAAATGACCAAATTATGGAAGCGTTAGTATAGAATGATTCTGAAACCGCTGTTAAAAATTCTATTAAACACCTCATTAAGAGGTGTTTTTTTGTAGTAAGACTGGGAAATGAATCAAACTCAGAAGTAATTATTTAAAGGATGAAGGCAAGATAAGCTAATCAAATGATACGAGTCTAGTCGATAATGTAGCTAGTTTTCAAATATACTATAAAAATTAATAAAAATAATGCTATAGTGGATATATAAAAATTCGAACAGGCGCTAGTAATAAAAGTGAGACTTATAACCTTTGGCGAAGATAATCGCACGTGTCAAATAGTATTAAACGTCCCGAACAAGCAAATCAAAACTACTAAAAGATCTTAATTTAAACAGAGATGTGTAATCAGGAGGTGTACTTTGAAAAGAATAGTGAAAAGCATATTAGCGTTGATATTAGTATTTACGACAATATATTTAATTTCTACTTACTCCAAACCTTTACTTAGTAATCAGCAGATTGATAAAGTTGTGGATGGTTTAAAGGCGGATTATGTTCATCAATTCGCCAATGTCGGGTTAAGAACATCCAAAATTGATTTAAATATTGATAAACCGATAGATAAATATGAAGCTATAACGACAAAATACGATGCTCTTATCCATCATCTTACTAATAATGAAACTGAGATATTTAAAGAGAGATTAGAACCATCGTTGCCTAGTGTTTCCAGCTTCAAACAAAGTTATTACATTTTCCTAAACTCGCTATCAAATACCGATCTTGAACAATGGCCTATGGAATTATTGGTTCAATTAGAAGAAGATTGGTTAGACTTAGAAGCTAGTTTTGCTATCAATGAAGTAAAAAACATCCTCAATCATTCATCAAAAACCAAGATAAGGAGTGGTTTCATTCAGAGACAATTAATGTCGATACCACCCAACAAACAACTTTTTGATTTTGAGGAAGTTACTCTAACAATTGGTAATCAATAAAAGCGACGGTGAAAACCTGTTATCTGCTTATTTTGGTAAACAGAAATAATTTAATAAAGGCATCTCAGACTTACCGCTAAGATGCCTTTTAAATTAAGAATATACTTTATCAATTAGACCTATTTATCTTCTTGTTGGACTAATATTCTTGGTAAACGTTTGTTGAACTGAGTCATGATTTCGTTAGGAATCGTATCCAATAGTTCAGCCACTTCTTCTAAACTAAAGTTCTCATCAATCAAATCAACAACATCCCCAACCTTGACCGACTTGACTTGACTGACATCAATCATTAATAAATCCATACAGATTCTACCAACCAGCGGACAAGCTTGGTTGTGAACTCGTGGTCGGTAGTTGGTCTTGAATAGATTTCTACGTAAACCATCCCCATATCCGATTGAAACCGTAGCAATTTTACTGGTCTTGTTTATTTTATTCTCGTAACCATAACCGACTTGAGATTTTGCTTTAACCTCTTTAACCATGGCTATCTTAGCTTTTAAGGAAAAGCATATTTCATAACCACTAACAGTCTTAGTTCCCGAAAAAAACAAACCGGGACGACAATAATCATAAACGAACTCTTGGCTATACCGTTCAATCCCAGCACTATTATAGACATGGGTAATTCCCGGATTTATCTGTTCGGATTGAAGATGTTCTAGAAATTGATTAAAGCGCTCTAGCTGTAGACGACAAACTCGATCTCCTTCATCATCGTATTGATCGGCGGCCAGCAGGTGAGTGAAGGTACCCAATACCTTTAAAAATTCGTTTTGATAATATCCTTTTATCTTTTGATAATCGCTATTATTATCCGCTTTTAAACCCAAACGATTCATGCCGGTATTAATTTTAATATGAGTTTTAATCTGAATTTGATGTTTTTCAGCAAAATCAAGAAGATTTTTTCCCAGGTCATGAGTGACGATGGACTGGGTTAAATCGTACTGATGTAGCTCTAAAAAACGTGCTTGCTCGGTTGAACCTAAAATCAGAATTGGTTTGGAAATGCCACCAAATCTTAGTTGTAGGGCTTCATCAATGGTAGCGACCGCAAAATGATCCACTCCAAGATTTTGTAAATGGACGATAGCATCCATACCCATCCCATAAAATTGGTCTTTTACCACCGCCATAACCTTAGAACCATTGGCTGCGTTTTCAATTTTACGTAGATTATGCTCTAGTTTCTGAGCATCAATCTCAATCCAGGCCCGGTCTTGGTTCATCGCGATAACGCATTTTCTATGAGTGTAGTGATGATTTCTCCATAGGAAATACCTACCTGATCCATCATCGACGGAAAACGTGAGTGAGAAGTAAAGCCAGGGATAGTATTAATCTCATTGAAATAGATGTGACCATCTTCTCCTAAGAAATAATCCACCCGAGCAAAGTCTCTGCAACCTAAAAGTTTAAAGACCAGTTTTGCGGATTCTTTAACTTTATTACTTTGAACTTCACTGATTCGAGCTGGACAATGGATTTGAGCATCCTTGAACGAATACTTCGCATCATAATCGAAAAATTGGGTATGAAGCTCGATTTCATCGCATTCGCCAGTAATGAGTTTTCCTTGATACTCTAAAACCGAACAACCAATTTCTACACCATTAATAAACTCTTCAACCACAACTTTGCTATCAAAACGAAGCGCTTCAGCTAGGGACTGATTAAAGCTAGTAAAATCCTCAGCAACACTGATTCCGTAACTGGAACCTTCTCTGGCTGGTTTTATTATTTGTTTTACCCCTAAATAATCAACAATATCTTCATAGGTTTGTTCGTCAACAAGCTGGGTTAGGGTACGATATTTAGCTTTTCGAACGCCTTCTAAATCTAAGAGACGATGGGTTACATCCTTGTCATAACAAAGAATCGAGCTCTCCAAATCACAACCCGTATATTTAAAATTAGAAGCTTGTAACAAAGCTGGTAGCACGCCATCTTCTCCATATTTTCCATGCATCATATTAAAGAAGACATCGACACTGAACCGAGAATAATCATCAAGATAAATGATCGATTGTTGTACACCAGGGATTAAAGCGATCTCTCTGGCCTCCGGATTTTCTTTCCAAAGGTCATCGCGAATCTCTTCCGCACTAAACGGTCCGGTCCACCAAGAACCCATTTGATCAACCACTACTAAAACCAATTCATAATTCTCTTTAGGGAAATGCTGCATGACCGAATAGGTGCTTGATAAGGAAACTAGGTATTCACTACCTTTACCGCCACAGATAACAGCCACTTTTTTACGATTATATAAATATTGGAAATTATCGACAATTGAGGTAAAGTTCAATGAATTACTCGCCTTAAATAAAATCGTACTCGGTTGATGTAACCATGGATCAACAGCAGCTTGTAATTGTTCTAAAGAATCAAAATGTTCGTGAACGATATCGTTGCCTTCCGCAAAATGGACGGCTAATTCGCCTAGAGTATACAGTCTATCAATCTCATAGTCCTTTAATAGTTTTCCGATATCCTGATGAAGTTTTACTTCATCTTCGCCAAGATCTAGCATATCGCCCAAGACCGCGATCTTCTTGCCTGGGGCGGGATAATGATTTAATAATTTTAAGGATTGAGCTAGTGCTTGAGGATTGGATTTATAGGAATCATCAAGAATAATAGCTTGTTCCACATTAATAACTTCTAATCTTGAAGAAGTTAGTTCAATATCAGTTAATGTCATAATTATCTCCTCTATAGGTATTTGAAATTGTAGGGCTACAAGGATAGCGCCCGTAGCATTCAGCGCTTGGTGTTCGCCTAGTAGATTCAACTCAATTGGATCTTGGGAAAGTTCTTCACAGTAAAAAACTAAACGATCATAAAACTGAACGACGTTTTCAACGACATAGTCATTAGTCGCTTCAACCCCGTAAGTAATAACCGTTTGACTTGGATTTTTTTCTTTTAATAGTTCTAACAATCGTAAATTATCACCATTAACGACCAAAGTGCCTTCTGGTTTTAGATGATTTATAATCTCAAGCTTAGCCCGCATGACGTTATCAAGACTTCCTACATCGCTGACATGGGCATGACCGATTGAGGTAATCATGGCGATATCGGGTTGTACCAAGGTTCCTAAGAAGTCAATTTCATTAAGGGCACTCATACCCATTTCGATAATCGCAAAGCGGTCGTTTTCGCTTAAATTTAATAAGGTTAAAGGAACACCAATCTCATTGTTTAAATTACCAATGGTTTTAAGCGTTTTAGCTTGAGCGTTAAGAATGGTAAATAAAATATCCTTTGACGAAGTTTTACCATTAGAACCGGTAATACCGACTACTTTAATGTCCAAAGATTCTCGATAATTTTTAGCAAGAGTCTGTAAAGCTTTGGTGGTATCATCAACCAAGATTAACGGTTTATGACTTAAATGACTATGGTCATGATCGCGTTGAAAAAGAGCTACTCTTGCTCCTTGCTTAAAGGCGTTTTCTACATAGTCATGGGCGTCAAAATTAGGTCCAACGATAGGAATAAAAATTTCTTGATCAAGATGGGTACGGGTGTTGATATAAACGCCGCGTACTTCAGGATCGACCATTACGTTTATTAAAGTACCTTCGCATAGCGCTGCGAGCTTTTTAAGGCTAACTTGAATCATTTTAAATACCTCTTCTAGGTTATTATACTCTATTTTCGCTAATAATTTGATAATTATCCGCATCGCTTCTAAGAGACAAAGACCTCTTAATAAAAAAACTAGATTATGATAAAATTATGACGATGAAAACAAGTTTATTCCAAGATAGCCAAATCTCTGAAATCGTTCAGAAGTTAAAATCAGAAGAAATCGTAGCTTTACCGACCGATACCGTTTTCGGATTAGCCGCGCTAGCTACCAGCAAACTAGCAGTCGAACGCTTAACAACAGTAAAACAACGTCCACAAGAGAAAGCCTTCAGTTATATGGTATCCAGTCTGAGCATGATTGAGGAAGTATGTGAACTAAGCGATTGCGATCGCTTTATCATTGAACAATTTCTTCCCGGTCCCTGGACGTTTATTTTTAATAAAAAAGCCAACCAGCGACTGGTCGATAATGGTTTAGAAACTCTGGCTATCCGGATTCCGGATTTACCCATCACCTTGGAAATCATAGAACAATTAGGTACAGGGATTTATATGCCTTCAGCCAACACATCGGGACAACCAAGCTTAATCAAAGCTGCCGATGTATTGGCTACCTTCGATGGCAAAATAGCAGGGGTATTGAATGTCGATGCACAAAACAATATGGCTTCGACCATTATCGACTGTACCGGCAAACAACTAAAACTAGTTCGTAAAGGCGCTAGAGATATTTTAGAAATCGTAGAGAAACTAAAGGAGTACAGTATGAACGATTCCCAATTATTTGATTTAATTGATTTGGAAAGTCAACGCCAAGTCCACCATATCGAAGCCATTGCCTCGGAAAACTACGTCAGTTCCGAGGTCTTAAAAGCTCAAGGTAGTATTCTCACCAATAAATACGCGGAAGGCTATCCCAAAGCTAGATATTATGGGGGCTGTGAAATTATTGATGAGATTGAAGATTTAGCCAGAGAGCGACTCAAGGCCCTCTTCAACGCGGAGCATGCGAACGTTCAACCACATTCTGGCTCGCAAGCCAATATGGCGGTTTATCTAGCCATGCTTGAGCCAATGGATGTCGTCTTAGGTATGGATCTAGCGGCTGGAGGCCATTTAACTCATGGTCATCCACTGAACTTCTCGGGCATTCTTTATCAATTCGCAAGCTATGGGGTCGATAAAGAAACGGAAATGATTGACTACGAAGAAGTTCGTAAAATAGCTCATGAAGTCAAACCAAAAATGATCGTCGCGGGAGCCAGCGCTTATAGTAGAACGATTGATTTTACTAAGTTTAGAGAAATTGCTGATGAGGTCGGCGCCTATCTGATGGTTGATATGGCACATATCGCCGGTTTGGTAGCGGCTGGTTTGCATCCAAATCCTGTCGAAGTAGCTGATTTTGTTACTTCAACTACCCATAAGACCTTACGTGGTCCGCGCGGAGGAATTATCCTTTGTAAAGAAAAGTATGCGAAAATCATTGATCGAGCGGTATTTCCAGGATCACAAGGTGGTCCCTTGATGCATATCATTGCCGCCAAAGCGGTATCCTTCTACGAAGCTTCAAAGCCCGAGTTTATCAGCTACGGTCAACAAGTGGTTAAAAATGCGAAAGCCTTAGCCGATGAATTATCAAAACTAGGCTATCGAATTATTTCTTCAACTACCGATAATCATCTAATCTTAGTAGATGTTTATAGCTCTACCCAGCTAACCGGTAAAGAAGTTGAAGACTTGCTTGGGGAAGTGAATATTACCGTCAATAAAAACGCGATACCATTTGATACCTTAAAACCAATGGTGACTAGCGGGATTCGCTTAGGTAGTGCGGCCATGACTACGCGTGGTTTTAAAGAAGCGGACTTTCGCTTACTGGCCCAATGGATCGATCAAGCTATAAAAGGTTCGAAATCAAAAGAAACGATAAGAGAAGAAATTGTTACCCATTTAGAACAGTTTCCAATACCAAACTAAGGAGGAAAATAACTATGCTTACCGTACTCAATCATCCACTGATAACCCATAAACTAAGTATTATGCGGGATCTCAACACCACCACCAAAGACTTCCGACAAAATCTAGATGAAATTGCTGGCTTAATGGCCTATGAAATAACTCGAGATTTGCCGACAAAACCAGTGGATATTCAAACGCCACTAGCGGTTTGTCACACCTCTCAATTATCCAAGGAAATCGTCTTAGTGCCTATCTTACGTGCCGGCCTTGGTATGGTGGAGGGGATTCGTTCCTTAATTCCAACCTCAAAAGTAGCCCATGTTGGGGTATACCGCGATGAAGCCACCTTAAGACCGGTTGAATATTTTGCTAAATTCCCACCAAATATCGAAGATGCTATTGTCATGATCTTAGATCCAATGCTTGCTACGGGGGGCAGTGCTTGTGCGGCGATTGAACTATTAAAAGAGCGCGGGGCGGCACAAATTAAACTTGTCTGCTTGGTAGGTGCCCCGGAAGGCGTTAAGTTAATTGAAAAAACACACCCCGATGTTTCTATTTATTTAGCGGCTTTGGATTCTAATCTAAATGAGGTAGGCTATATCGTCCCAGGTTTAGGAGATGCCGGAGACCGTATTTACGGAACCAAGTAATGACCTATCAAGAGTTGATGGGCAATCTCAAACCTTATTTAATCGGAGTTGTGATTGTGGCTTTAGCATTATTACCGCTTAACTATTCCTTTACTCTAGGTTGGTTAATGGGTAATCTGATAAGTGTTGTGAATATAGTTTTAAGAGATATGTTTTATGATCGAGTTTTTAGAATTCGACATTTTAATGGTTGGCTCTACTTTCTCTATTTCACAATTCAAGTCAGTTTACTAGCTTTGTCTATCGTTGTAGCTATTATTACAAGATGGATGAATGTTTATACATTGTTTATAGGGTTTTTGTTCTACAAATACGCTTTTATATATTTTAAAGGTTTTAAAAAAGTGGATAAGACCACTTTAAACGATTGATTTAATTAGACAAAGAGGAAGGTTTACAAGTTTCGTTATAGATAGGAGCTGTTTTTTCAATTTGGAGGATGAGGAAAATGATTAGAGTACAGATTTCTATCCTAGTCAGATTTTCTGAATGTTATAAATAGCCTAACCGAAACTTAAGAACTATCCATAGTCAGATTGGAGTTTTAAAGAAACATATGATAAGGATAACTAATCTAGAAATCGCAATTATGATTCTCAAAGATAACAAAAAAAAAAGTACTTTTTTACAATTAGCGATGGTGTCGCTTCATTGGAAAACAATGACATTCAGATATTAATTTCTTCATCTGAAAGTCAAAATGAAATAGGCTCCAAACGAAACTAAGTCTAGAAAGAGAATGAGCATAAGATGAGATACGAAAAATCATGTGGATTTGTGCTGATTAAGGATAATCAAGCCTTATTGTTGAAGCATCGCAGTGGCAATCACTGGGATTTCTGTAAAGGTCATGTCGAAGCCAATGAAAGTGAGCTAGAAACCGCCTTACGCGAAGTCAAGGAAGAATTAAATGGCCAGGTAGAACCCATAGCCGGTTTTAGAGAAACTATTGAATATTCACCAAAACCTAATACAGAAAAGCTCGTCGTCTTTTTCCTCGGCTACTTTTCTGGAGAAATTAAAGTCCAAAGTGAAGAAATCATAGAAGCTCAATGGTTTGATTTCGATGAAGTTTACGACCAATTGACCTTTATTGAAAATAAGAAAGTTTGGCTAAAAGCTCTTAACCATATACATGCAAAATAGGACCGAAGCGGTCCTATTTTTTAAAGATTTTCAATTAGTTTAACTAAGGTTTTAACATGAACCCCAGTAGCACCTTTGCTACGATAACCAGCGGCTTTACTTAAGAAGGCCGTCCCGGCGATATCTAAATGCACCCAAGGTAGTTGGTGATGTAAAAACTCACCGACAAATAATCCCGCTGAAATGGTACCACCTAAGCGACCACCACTATTTTTAATATCCGCCACTTCGGATTTATTCATGTTTTTAAAAGCGATGTCGTTTGGTAGCTCCCAAATGTATTCATCAACAGCTTTCGAAGCTGAGATAACTTCGTCCATAAAGGCTTTATCATTGGTTACAGCGCCGCTATAAGTTTCACCTAAAGCAACTAAGCAAGCCCCGGTTAATGTCGCTAAATCGATTACTTTAGTTACCGGATGAACTTTGGTAATGTAATAAAGCGCATCCGCTAAGGTTAAGCGACCTTCAGCATCGGTATTGTCGACTTCGATACTTTTACCAGCCATCGATTCAATGATATCCCCAGGTTTGTAAGCATCCCCAGAAATCATATTTTCCGCTGCAGCCACCACGGCGATGACATTGGCTTTAAGTTGTAAGCGAGCGATCGCTTCCATCGTAGCGATAACGGTACCAGCCCCGCCCATATCACAGAACATTGTACTCATACCAGTCGATGGTTTTAAAGAATAGCCACCGGAATCATAGGTTAAACCTTTACCGACGAGTCCTAGAACTTCCTTTGATTCAGGATTATTCATCCATTTCATGACAATTAGTTTAGGTTCTTTAGCGGAACCATGCGCGACCGATAAATAAGCTTTCATCCCTAATTCTTTAATCGCCTCTAAGTCATAAACCTCAACATCTACCTTATGAGCCGTTAAACGTTCTTTCGTTAAGTTAGCTAAGGATTCTGGATAAATGGTAATGGCCGGTTCGTTGACTAAATTGCGGGCTAGATTAACCCCGGAATTGACGATTTCTAGACGATCTAATGCTTCTAAAATAGCTTGATCTTCTGTAATCACATTGATTTTTAGTTTTGGTTGATTTTTTTCACTCTTATATTTATCAAAGAAATAGAAAGCTCTCATTAAACCTTCGACAACATCGAGATCTTCAATCGATTTTGGCTCAAAGCTGAGTTCTTCAATTTCTTTATCCGCAAGCTTTTTTCCTAGCTTGTATCCGGCTTCAATGCGTTGGCCGGCTTGGGCTTCTTTTCCTAAGCCAAGGTGAATAAAATCATGTTCCAATCCGTAGACTTCGCCTAATTTCCCATAAAAATTGTTTTCGTTTTTCTGATTACTTTCTTCAAAAAGCGATAAATTTCTCACTACGGGTTGATTTCTTAATATTTCATACATACTGTATTGACCTCCAATACCAATACTTTACATCTCTAAGCCTAAGTAGTCAAAACAAACTCATTCAATCTAAGGATTATTTGTTATAATCAATTTAAAGGAGGATCAGATAATGATTCGTGTTGGAATAATAGGAACTAGTATGATTAGCGAACGTTTAATCGAAGCTTTTTTACAAGTAGACGGTATCGAACCAGCCGCTATTTACTCCAGAAGCCTAGAGAAAGCTAAATCTTTCAATTTACCTAAAGCTTACGATAATTATGAAGCCATGTTAGCGGATGAGGACATCGATGTTATCTATGTGGCCTCTCCCAATTCCGTCCATTATGGCCAAGCCAAGCAAGCTTTATTAGCCGATAAACATGTACTTTGTGAAAAACCATTGGTCGGGTTTTATAAACAAGGTAAAGAATTGTTTGAGTTGGCTGAACAAAGAGGCCTTTATTTCATGGAAGCCGCAACCACACCACATTTACCAAATGTTACCGCGATAAGAAACTTAATTCCTAAACTGGGCGTTGTTAAATCGGTATTTGCTAATTTTGCTCAATACTCTTCCCGATATGACCAACTCTTGGCTGGGGAAGTGACAAATATCTTTAATCCAGACTTTTATGGCGGTGCCTTGGGTGACTTGAATATTTATAATATCCATTTTATTGTGGCGGTATTTGGTGCCCCTAAAAAGACCCATTACTTTGCTAACAGGCATGAAAATGGGGTAGATACTTCCGGAACTTTGGTCATGGAATATGATACTTTCACCGCCGTAGCGAGTGCGAATAAAGATAGTCATGGAAAATCATGGATTCAAATTCAAGGCGAAAAAGGCTATCTATATACTGACGAAAAAGCCTCAATCCTAAAATCATTTTATAGCTCATTAACGGATGAAACCTTATCCTATCAACCACTTTCTGGGTATCAGTATGAAGTGTCAAATTTTGTTGAAATGATTGCTAATGATAATCGAGCCTTGTACGAAGAATATAAACAACATACCTTGGCGGTGTTGAAAATCTTCAACGACTCGCATGGCTATAAAGAAGAAAAAGCTGATTAGTCAGCTTTTTTACTTAGTTCGATAAAGGTATCAATTTGTTGAGCCGCTAGCTCTAAGGCTTGATGCCAGAATTCAGGATTACGGACATCGATATCCATCTTCAGCGCCGCATCTTCGACCGAGTTGACGGTAGTCGCTTTAAGCAAGGCTTGATATTTTTCTACGAAACCTTCTGGTTTTTCTAAATACTGAGCGAATAAGCCCCGAGCAAATAATCCACCAAAAGCATACGGGAAATTATAGAAAGAAAGTGAAGGTCGATAGTAATGGCCTTTAACCACCCACATATATGGATGTAAACCAGCTTCTTGTAGACTGTCACCGTAAGCTTGTTTTTGTGCCTCTAACATCATTTCGGATAATTCTTCTTTGAACATGAATTTTTGAGTGCGACGATCAAAGACTTCTTTTTCGAATACATAGCGTGAATAGATATCAACGATGATTTGGGTTAAGTCCGATAAAGAAGATTCTAACAAGATTAATTTCTCCTGATCGCTAGCCGCTTCTAATCCGTAATGCATTAACAAGACCTCATTGAAGGTTGAAGCCGTTTCAGCAACAGGCATCGTATAGCGACGGTTCAAAGGGCGATGATCTTGAGTATGAAGTCCATGATAGGAATGTCCTAGTTCATGGGCGAGGGTAACAATGTCAGAGAATTGATAGCCATAGTTCGTCAAAACTCTCGATTGTTTAAGCTGTGGTAAGTTGGCACAGAAAGCTCCACCCACCTTACCATCTCTAGGCAAGAAATCAATCCAATCCTTTTCAAAATGTTGCTGGGTCATTTCCGCTAAATCAGGACTAAACTTAGAGAATAATTGAATCAGATAGTTTTTAGCTTGTTCAATACTGTAATGCTTAGCAGACTGATCGCTAGTTAATGGCGCAAACAAGTCATACCAAGGAAGACCATCGCTATGTCCTAACAACTTAGCTTTTTGTTTTAAGAATTCTCTAAATTTAGGTAAATAAGCTTGCATGGCGCTCAAAAGGGCATCTAGAGTTTCTGCTTGCATCCGATTTTGTTGAAGCGTTAAATCCATGATTGACTCATAACCGCGCAGTTCTAGCGTAGTTAGAACTTGAGATTTAATATTATTTAAAGCAAACGCAATCGCATCGGCGATGCTTTCGGTTAATTTTAGCTCGGCTTGATAAGCTGATTTTCGAACCTCAGCCTCTTGGTCGTAGGCTAAGTTTCGTAATTCATTAAGGGTGGTTGTTTTGCCCTGATAATCGATGGTGGCTTTTGAGGTTAGATATCGATACATATTCGACCAACCATCACCACCGCTAATCGAGAATTTGGAAATGATTTCTTCAATCTCATCCGCTAGTAAGTATTGATAATCTTTTTTAGCTTCTTGAAAATAAAACTTATATTCGCTTAATACTTCATCGTCGGCGATTAATGTCTCAATCTCATCTAGGCTACCGAAATATTTCTCGACCTTGGTTAGATCTTTGGTGTAATTAGCTAATAATTGGGATAATTGAAATTGATATTGGTTGGCTTTTTCATTGGCAGTATCCGCCGCCACTACTAAGGCACAATAGCCAAATAGGGTAGCCGTTAAGTCTTTTAGCGACTCCAAATGCAGTATTGCTGTTTTTAAGGCCTTTTGGCTATTTTCTAAGCTTAAGTTTTGTAAGTCTTTTAACTTAGTTTCTAAAAGTTCTATATCGGCTTTAAACTTTGAATCGTCGAAACCTTGATATAAATCGTTAAGATTGTACATTAATTACTCTCCTTTTGGGTTAAATAATTTAGAATCAGATGATAGGTGTTTTCCAAAGCTTTAATATGGGTCCGTTCCATGCCATGGGAGGCATGTACTCCAGGACCGATTAAAGCAGCTCTGATATTGTTTCCTCCACGTAAAGCGGCGCTCGCATCACTGCCATAGAAGGGATAGATATCTAAGGCATAGCTTAATTTCTTAGCGCTAGCAATATCAACTAATTGTGAAATCATCTGATAGTCATAGGGTCCACTGGAATCTTTAGCACAGATTGAAACATCAAATTCAGTACAAGCTAAATCTTCACCAATACAACCCATATCGACAGCTAGTAAAGTGGTAATATCGCTAGGGATATGGGAGGCGCCATGGCCGACTTCTTCGTAAGTAGAAAAGATAAAATCGGTATCATAATTGGGCACTATTTTCTCTTTAGCTAAAGTTTCTAAAAGCGCAAAGAGAATGGCTACGCTGGCTTTATCATCGAGAAATCTTGATTTAATAAATCCCGCTTCGCCCATTTCCACTTTCGCATCATAGGCCACAATATCACCATTTTGAATGCCTAGTTTTTCGACATCTTCTTTATTGCGAACGACCTCATCAATACGGATCATCAAATCGTCGACTTTTCTTGATTTTTCATTCGCATCCCGATGCACATGGGAGGAGAAAGAAGTGGAAAGGATGGTTCCTCGGATGCGCTGGTTATCACGAGTGAGAACGGAGCAATACTCACCATCTAAGGTTGGCGTCGTCGGTCCACCTAAGGTGGTAACTTTTAAGGTACCGTCGCTATTGATGGAACGTACCATCAGACCTAGGGTGTCGACATGAGCACTTATTCCTAGTTTTGGTTGGGCTTGTTGACCTTTGACATGGACAATTAAATTCCCTTTTTCATTAATTGTCGTATTAAAGCCATAATCTTGAGCCTTCCGATTTAAATGCTGAATTAAATTAAACGTATATCCGGTAGGACTTTCTATTAATAAGATTTCATGTAAGAATTGTTTAGTTTTATCTGGATTAAACATGATAAACCTCCTTCTCGATATTATAGTTCTTTCAAAAAAATATTGATAGTCCTATGGTATGATGAAAAGGAGGTGAATAGTATGAAACAACTTGTAGTAATTGATTGTCAAAATGATTTTATCAGCGGCTCATTAGCTTGCATTAATGCCAATGAAGCGGTCGATTATATTGTGGAAACGATAAAACAATATCCAGATTTAGAAGTATTTTATTCTTTGGATTGGCATAGTGAGAACAACAAAAGCTTTGAAAGAAATGGTGGAATATGGCCGGATCATTGCGTACAAAACACCTATGGCGCTCAACTTAGCAATCGCTTCTTCGAACTGCCTTTAGAACAACAACCCAACTCACACAACATGTTCTTCAAAGGCGAAGACGATGAAATTGAAGAGTATAGTGCCATCCATGCTAAAAATATTTATGGTGAAGTCTTAATTGATCTAATTGAACCAGAGGCTTATATTGCTGGAATTGCGAGTGAGTATTGTGTTCGTGAAACCGTCTTTGAAGCGCTGGATCAAGTTAAATTTAAGGTCATTGAAGAGGGATTAGGTTATGTAGCTCAAGATACCCATCAACAGGTACTAGAAGAATATCAAGAAATTGATGCGTTGGTAAAAGCTTAATGATCTTTTTGCTTATTAGTGGTGGTGAAATAGCCCGCTTAGGTATCTTAATTACCTGTTTTGGCTTTGCTTTTTATGGACTTTTAGGATTGAATTGGGAACGCGTTCTATTAAAGAATAGAACCTTGGAAGCCCATATTTTAACCATATTAATAGCGATGGCGTTGGCCTATCTAGCGGCTCAGTTTATCTATGCCATGATTCCCATGAGAATTTAGATGATTTAATGTTGTTAAAGCAAATGTGGGTGTTATAATAATAGAGCAAATTTGAAGGAGTGTATATGTCCATGTTATTTTCGAAGGCCGTAGGTATTGACCTAGGAACAGCGAATATGCTGATTTATGTAAAAGGTGAAGGCATTGTTATTGATGAACCAAGTGTGGTTGCGATCGATGCTGAAACTAGAAAAGTATTAACCGTTGGAAGCGAAGCTAAAGGCATGCTCGGTAGAACACCGGGTAAAGTTATGGCGATTCGTCCACTTAAAGATGGTGTTATTGCTGATTTCGAAGTTACTGAAATCATGTTATCGTATTTTATTCGTAAATTAAATCTAAAAGGTGTTTTCTCAAAACCGACGATTTTAATTTGTTGTCCATCCAATATTACATCCGTAGAACGCAACGCGATTCGCGATGCCGCTTATCGTGCGGGTGCTAAACGCGTCTATATTGAAGAAGAACCAAAAGTTGCTGCCATTGGTGCTGGTTTAGATATCTCTCGCCCAAGCGGCAATATGATTCTTGATATTGGTGGGGGAACCACCGACGTAGCGGTTTTATCTTTAGGTGAAATCGTAACCTCAACCTCACTAAAGATTGCTGGGGACACGATGGATCGCGATATCGTTAAATATGTTAAAGATAACTACAAATTATTAATCGGGGAAAGAACTGCCGAAGACATTAAAATCAAAGTAGGTACGGTCTGGAAAGATGGTCGTTCCGAATCGGTAGATGTTTCAGGACGAGACTTAGTCACCGGTTTACCACATACGATTACCATTACTTCCTCGGAAACCGAAGAGGCTATGCGTGAATCGGTGGCAGCTATCATTCGTGCGGTTCGTACCGTTTTGGAACAAACCCCACCAGAATTATCCGCTGACATCGTTACCCGTGGAATTGTTTTAACCGGTGGTGGAGCTCTCATCAACGGACTTGATCAATTATTGATGAATGAATTATCAATCCCAGTATTTGTCGCAACCAACGCGTTAACCTGTGTTGCGGAAGGTACGGGAATTATGTTAGAAAATCTTAAACATAACGGATAAAGCGGGCGAGTTATGAAACGACGACTTACTTTACTGTTATTGCTGCTGTTGATTGGTTGTGCTAGCGAGCCAAAACTAGTCGATACACCAATAATCGAAACCAGTGGTGACGAAACCCCAACGGTAGAAACACCACCCAAGGAAACAAAAACCACCGAACCGATTGTGGTGGTTTTGCCTACGCCGACTACGGAAACGGAGCCCGTTGAAACCGAAACCGATGAACCGGCTAACGTAGAAAAAGCGTATCTGGGTTCATTAGTCGTCTCAAATGCGAAACTTTCTCCAGCGTTTTCAAAAGATGTCGCTAGTTATCAAGTGAATTTTTCGAAGCATCAAAAGAATGTCCAGGTAACCGCGGTTGCTGCGGACTATAATGGTAAAGTTAAAATAAATACAGCTAAACAATTAACGGATAAAAACGTTAAAACAACCTATACAATTACCGTTAGTGCTCCAGACAAAGAAAATAAGACCTACAAGGTTGTGGTTGTTGATCCAAGAGAAGTAAGTACACCCAAACCACCAAGCAACAGTGGTATAATCCATTTACCGACGCCCAAAGAAGCTACGATAGTCGACGGGATTCTCTTAGTAAACAAGAAACATGGTTTACCAAGTACCTATAATCCAGGAGAAAATAAAACGGCTGGGACTCAAATACGGAAATTGATTAGCGATATGCAAGCTGAAGGTTTGAATGTTCGTTCAAAGTATAGCGGATTTCGCTCTTTCTCTAGTCAAAAGTCAATCTTTGAGCGATATGTTAAAAAAGATGGTGTCGCTAAAGCTGAAACCTATTCAGCAAGACCGGGTTTCTCAGAACATCAAACCGGCTTAACTTTTGATTTATTTACAAAAAATGATACCTTTCTAGGTATCAATGGTAGAGATTTAAAAGAAGTCAATTGGTTAAAAGAGAATGCCGCAAAATACGGTTTCATCATTCGCTATCCTTTGGGTAAAGAAGGTATAACGGGCTATAAATATGAGCCCTGGCATTTGCGTTATATTGGGCCACGGGCTCAAGAAATTGCGGATTCGGGTTTAACTTTAGAAGAATTTCTAAATCGGTCCGGTGGCGATTACCAACGATAGTCAAAGCAAAGATCGAAGTCAGCCTTCGGTCTTTTTTTTCTACTATTCAATCGATTTCAGAGCTTCGACCATATTGATGCGTTTTAATTCAAAATGCATAATTAAACTGACAAAAAATGAGAAGATGAGCGTCAATACCACTGAAATGATATAACTCAACCAATGGATTTCTTTACCAAACATCAAATTATCAATTTCTAAGGTGACCATGATGTAGCGGTGTAGGAAAAAACCAAGCAATAAACCTAAGGCTGAACCGATAATGGAAAGCCAATTACTTTCTCGATAAACATAGGCGGTAACTTCAAAATCTCTAAATCCCAAGACTTTAATTGTGGCTAACTCTCGTTGACGCTCGGTTATATTTACTTTCGACAGATTGTAAAGAACAATGAAAGCGAGTGCCGCTGCCGAAATAACTAACACTAAAACCACATAATTGAGACTTTTTAGTTGATCGTTAAACGAGGCAGCGATATGTTTTGTTGAAACAATGGTAACGACCGCCTCATTTTCTAAGATGCTTTCGTTGATTTGTGTTTCTTGCTCTAGACCTTTTTCGCTATAGTTAATCCAGATGCCGTTGTAATCGGGTTTCATTAAATGTTGACGTTGGTAATACGCAGGGGTCATATAAATATAATTATTAACATAATTTTCGGTAATCGCGACTATTTCTCCTTGATATTGGCGTTTATCAACATCTTCATAGTATAAAGTATCGCCAACCTTTAGCTTTAAGGTATCCGCCAACTTTTCGTTGAGTATCAGACCATCGTCATTAAGAGTAATGGCGGTTTTACTGACTCGATCACGCAGGACAATGAAGTTTTCTAAACCGGATAAAGATTCAGGGACGATTAATGTAGCATCATATAGTCGATCGGAATTAGGTTGATGAACTTTCATTGATTTGGACAAACTGACTTTGTAGGCGGCTATTTCACTTTGATCACGCAGGATATCTTCGGCTTTACGCTCTTCAGCAGGTCGTTTATCATCCAAAATGACAAAGCCATCATAGACGAAAAGATTGTTGAATTGATTACTTGCGATGACATCGACACTGTTTTTAATGCCGAATCCAGTTAACACTAAAGCGGTACATCCGGCGATGCCGATGACAGTCATCCAAAAGCGTTTCTTATATAAGAATAGATTTCTAAAAGTAACTTTGTGTGAAAAAGAAATGCGTTTCCATAAAAAAGTCAGCCGTTCTAAGAAGATGCGCTTACCAGCTGCTGGCGATTTTGGTTGCATCAATTGCGCCGGCACCTTACCATAAATTTCCGTAAAGATGGCGGCAAGCGCGGCTCCTATCGCCGCAACTAAAGCAAATCCAATAGACAATAAACCAAAGAACCAATTAAACTCTAAGACCAAATAAGGCATATTGTACATCAGTCGATAGGCATTAATAATGACACTCGGAAACAAAGTAAAACCAATCGCTAGACCTAATAGTGAACCAATAATCGAAGCAGAAAACGCATAGAGAATGAACTTGCTAGCTAACGCATTATTTTGATAACCGAGGGCTTTTAAGGTACCCATTTGGGTTCGTTCTTCTTCGACCATGCGGGTTATATTGGTTAACGTTACCAAGGCTGCAACTAAAAAGAAGAAAGCCGGAAAGACCAAGGCTACTTGACCAATTTTATCAGCATTATCAAACCATGAAGTATAGTCCGGATTATTATCTCTATTGTAGATGAACCAATTTTCAGGGATATCGGCAATCTTTCGTTCGGCTTTTAACAGTTCATCATCGGCTTCTTGTAATTTTCTTAGAATATCGGCTTTTTCAGACTCGAACTTGGCCTTTCCTTCTTCGAATTCCAGTTTAGCGTTCTCTAATTCTATTTTGCCTTCCGCTATTTTTTCTTCTAATTCTCTTTGACCTTCATCCAGTTCAAACGCCGCTTGATTGAGTTTAGCTTCGCTGTCATCGAGTTTTTTCTTGGAGTTGTCAAGTTGTCTTTTTCCTTGATCGAGTTCTTTTTTCCCAGCATCCAGTTTTGCTTTACCAGCCTTATACTGTTTCAAGCCTTCTTGATATTCTTTTTCACCTTCTTGATATTGTTTTAGACCCGCCTCGTATTGCTTCAAACCCTCATCGTATTGGGCTTTAGAGGTATTATAAGTAGTCTTTAATTGACCGATGGTACGATCGACGAATTGTTTGATCAGGACTGAGATACCAGGAGTCTCATAGGGTAAATAGGTTTCAATATAGTCGGCTGTTTCTGGCGAATAGACGCGAATGCTGTCGACAATTTCTCGGTATTGTTCTTCAGTGAGTTGTGGGGTTTCAGGAATTCTTGAAAGAATCGTATCCAACGCATCGATGGCTTGTTTTAACATATCTAATTGTTGTTTAGACGAATCTAAGGTAGCTTTTGATTGTTCTAAAAGTTGTTTGGTTGAGTCCAATTGCATGCGTGCGGAATCCAATTGCATTTTTGAGGAATCCAAAGCAAATTTTGCGGACTCGTATTCATTATAGGATTTTGACCATTTAAGATATCCGGCATTATATTTTAATCGACCATCCAATAATTGGCTGCGGCCATTGGCTACATCTCTACGACCATCCGCAATTTTTTTACGGCCTTGAGCTTCTTCGCGAGCCAACGTTAATTCACCCTCAGAGATATCGAGTTCGGCTTGTTCAAGCTTTTGTTGCGCCTCTAAAAGTTCTTCGTTGGCTTTGTCTTTGTTTCTTTGAAGTTCATTTCTATTATCTTCTAGCGTCTTGCGTAAGGCGGCGGTTTCTTTAAGCATGAAATCAGAACCGATTGACTCTAATTCACTTTTTACCGCTTCGACCCGATCTTTATAATCTTGACTGGTTGGTACTAGTTGTTTGGTATCCTTAACGCGAATAAAAAGTTCACTAGGTTTTGTATACGCCCAATCTTCTTTTAGGATATAAGCTACTAATTGAACTTTTCCAGAACCGACATTGGTTTGTTCTTTTTCGTAGGAAACATAGAGCGGTGACTCAAATCTTCCGACGACGGTAAATTCATTGGTTTTTAGAATATCGTTTAATTCGAGATCTTCGGGCGCGTCAAATTTAACCGTAGCCCCAATGGAAAAACTAACGCCATTATATTTTTCGTTAGAAACCACGATTTCTTTAGAGTTTTCAGGTAATCGACCTTCCACTAAATATAGTTGATTTAAACCATTTTTCTGACTAGCATCCATTGAGAAAACTCTCGTAACTAGACGAGTATCGTTGTCCACAACAAAAATATCCTGACGGAAGACTTGTTCGATGTATTCTATATTCTCGATGGTATTTACTTTTTTTAATTCTTCTTCTTTATAGCCCAAAGGATTCATCGATCGTAAATCCATTAAATTATGCTGATTATAATACTTGGTCGCACTGAGTACCATGTCGTTTTTGGTGGCGCTGATGCCAGCAAAAAAACCTACTCCTAAGGCAATAATCGCGACAATGGAGATAAACCTAGACAGATTATTTTTTAACGCTCTAAGAAATTCTTTGAAGAGAATTCGATTCATTACCACTCAATCTCCGATACTGGAACCGGCTCTGGGTTGGTATAATTTTCTACAATTTTACCACTTTGCATGCGGATGACGCGATCGGCCATTTTTACTAAAGCACTGTTGTGAGTAACGATGACCACCGTCATTCCGTTTTCACGGGACATTTCCTGCAAAAGTGAGAGGATGGCTTTACCGGTTTCATAATCGAGTGCACCGGTTGGCTCATCACAAAGTAATAGTTTAGGATTTTTAGCCAGAGCTCGAGCAATAGCCACCCGTTGCTGTTCGCCACCAGATAGCTGGGAAGGGAAGTTTTTCATCCTTTCTTCTAGCCCAACCAGAGCCAGTGCTTGACTTGGGTTTAATGGGTTTTTAGAAATTTCGGTAGCTAATTCCACATTTTCAATGGCCGTTAAGTTTTGTACTAGATTGTAAAACTGAAAAACAAAGCCAATATCATGACGACGATAGTCGATTAATTGCTTGGAAGTATAATTAGAAATTTCGGCATCGGCGACGAAAACTTGACCAGAGGTAGCAGAGTCCATACCGCCCAGGATATTGAGGACGGTTGTTTTTCCTGCCCCTGAGGCTCCAACAATAATGCAGACTTCGCCTTTTTCCACTTCAAAAGAAATACCATCCACAGCGATGATTTCTACTTCTCCCATGGTGTATTTTTTGTGAACATTGTTTAAACGAATTACACTCATATTTATTCCCCATTATTATTGTAGATTACAACACTTTAATCGTTTTGTTGGTTTAGTAACTCTATTTTAGCATATGTTAAGGATTAGAGAATTTTATTTTATCTTCAAAGAGCAAATTGCTTGCTAGTTTAGTTAGACAATGCTAACATTTGTTTGCAGTAGGAACTGATATTGCAGAAAGTGAGGAACGTAATGAAAAATATTGCTGTAGTATATTGGAGTCAAACCGGAAATACCGAGGCAATGGCTAACTATCTTGTGGATGGTTTACAAAACGCTGGGGCTACGGTTAGTCTCTTTAATGTCAATGAGTTTGTCATCGATCAAGTCGACAGTTTTGATGCTATCGCTTTTGGTTGTCCTGCCATGGGCGCTGAAGTCTTAGAAGAAATGGAATTTCAATCAATGTGGGATGAAGTTTCTAACTTAATTGCCGACAAAAAAATCGCCTTGTTTGGATCATATGATTGGGGCGATGGTGAGTGGATGCGTAACTGGGCTCAAGACGCTTTAGATAAAGGCGCCATTCTAGTAGCTGAACCAGTAATTGCTAATTTAACCCCAGAAGCTGAAGCTATCGAACAATTGCTTGCACTAGCGGAAGCCTTAGTTAACTAAAACAATACCTCCATGCCGGGAGGTATTTTTGTTATACTTTTGCTATAGAGGGGGATTTTTTTATGAAGAATGGCGTTATGTTACAAGGATTTGAATGGTATGTGAATGCTGATGGTGGTTTTTATCAATGGATGACATCACAAATTGAGCATTATGCTCAATTGGGAATTACCGCTATTTGGTTACCACCATTCTCAAAAGCGACATCGCCTTTTGATGTCGGCTATGGAGTCTATGATTTGTTTGATCTCGGAGAATTTGACCAGAAAGGTGAAGTTCGAACCAAATATGGAACTAAAGAACAATTACTGAAATTAATTGAAACTTGCCATCACTTTAATATCTCAGTCTATGCCGATATAGTTTTAAATCACAAAGCCGGAGCGGATTATTCAGAAGTTTTTAAAGTAGTAAAAGTCAATCCCGACAATCGCTTAGAGGAAATTAGTGAGCCTTATGATATTGAAGGATTTACTGGTTTTAACTTTCCTGGTCGTCAGGGAAAATACTCTTCCTTTGTGTGGAACTTTAATCATTTTACTGGGGTGGATTACGATCATCGAAGCGGTGAGAACGCTATTTATAAAATCCTTGGAGACAATAAGGACTGGTCGGATGACGTTTCCTATGAAAAAGGGAATTTTGATTATTTGATGTTTGCGGATATCGATACTTCCCATCCGGATGTTGTTGGCGAACTTTTGTATTATTCCGATTGGTTAGTTAACGAAACCGGGGTCGATGGCTATCGCTTGGATGCGATGCGTCATATTAACGCCAAGTTCATGCGAGATTTTGTAGTCCATACGTATCAAAACCAAAAGGATGATTTTTATATTTTTGGCGAATACTGGAGCTCGGATTTGGAAAAGAATCGAAACTTTATCGAACAAACCGATCATGAAATCGATTTATTGGATGTTGGTTTACATTTTAATTTTCATCACGCGAGTTTAGAAAATGAACATTTTGATTTACGACAAATCTTTGATAATACAATCCTCTCTATGAATCCCGATAAGGCGGTAACCTTTGTTGATAATCATGATTCCCAACCCGATCAAGCTTTGAGTTCTTGGGTTGAAGATTGGTTTAAACCACTGGCTTATGGTCTTATTCTATTGAGAAAAGATGGTTATCCTTGTATCTTTTTTGGCGATTACTATGGCATCGGTGGGGAGCATCCGATTGCCGGCAAAGGGGACATGATTGATAAAATGATGCTTTGTCGTCGCAGCTTTGCGTATGGGGATCAGGATGATTATTTTAACCATCCTAATCTAATTGGCTGGGTTCGTCATGGCGATCAAGAACATCCATACGCCAGCGCAACCCTGATTTCTAATCATGAAGAAAGCACTCTTCCAATGTTTGTGGGAACGCAGTATGCTGGAAAAGAGTTTTCCGATTATCTAGGTAATCATTACGATAAGGTTTATATTAACGAAGATGGATTTGGTGATTTTAAAGTCCATGGTCGTAATATTTCTTGTTGGGTTTTAGATGATACCGTAGTTGAATAGGGATTATAAAAAGAAAAGTCTCCGTTGGTTATTTCCAACAGAGACTCTTTTTTTGTGTGTGAAGGTAAATACTATTCGATGTTTTCTTTCACTTCTTCGACTTTGTCTTCAACCGCATCTTTAGCTTCATGATAGCGATCGACGGCTTCATCTTTAGCATCTTCAGCTGCGTGTTTGGCGTCTTCGACCACATCTTTAGCTTCATGATAGCGATCGACAGCTTCGTCTTTAACATCTTCAGCTACATCTTTAGCGTCTTCGACTTTGTCTTCAACCGCATGCTTGACGTCATCGACTTTGTCTTCGACCACATCTTTGGCTTCATGATAGCGATCAACGACTTCGCCTACTTTTTCGTCAACATCGGTTTTATCTTTAACTTCTTCAACCTTGTCTTCGACTTTGTCTTTAGCGTCGCCGACTTTTTCTTTTAGGCCATCCCAAGCTTTTCCTGCTTTTTCACCTAAGTCTTTAGCGCCATCAACTACTTTTTCAGTGACATCTTTGGTCACATCCTTGGTTTTTTCCCAAGCTTTTCCGGCTTTTTCATCTAGGTCTGTTTTATCTTTTATTTCTTCAACTTTGTCTTTGGTTCCTTCCCAAACTTCACCGGCTTTTTCACCGACATCTTTGGAAACGCCTTTTACTTTGTCAACTAGACCACCTAGTGTTTTTTTAAGATCAATCATAATAATCCTCCTTTTTATTAATTAAATTATATCTATAAAAGGTCGCTTTTTCAATGAAAGCGATTTCTTTTTACATAATTAAATAAATAGGATTTGTTAAGCTCAAAGAAAAACCAATTAATTTTAGGAATTCTCACCTTCATCGCATATTAAAAAGTAGGAAAGTGAGGAAACAACATGTACATAGAAGAACAAATCAAAAACCTAATCGATGATCACAGCCAATACGGCCTCTATCAAGCTATTGAATCGTATCTACAGCATTTACGGATGCATTTGCTTTCTTTGAGTACTCAGGAAGCTAAACGTCAAACCTTGAGTGGCTTGAATTGGCTTTCAAGGAAAGACTTGCGTTCCAGTATGGATAACGCGCTTCGTCTTAATATCGGGGACATTTGTTTTATTGATTTTGGCAAGGCCTATATAAATGAAGCGGGGTATCAACACTTTGGACTCATTGTGGCTATGGCAAATTATAAAGCGTTTGTGATTCCGATGAGTTCAAATCCAAAGACTATAGAAAAATCACCTAATGTTATCAACGAAACGAGATCTCGTAAGCATCTCTACTATTTAGGTATGTTGGAAGGGATGAATCGACCTTCGGTTTTATTTCTCAATGATGCTAAATTTATTAATAGCAGTAGGGTAATTGATGTGATTGCTCATTTAGACCCCAATAGTAGTTTGTTTAAAGAGATTATTAATCAGTTATTGGTTAATGTTTTGTGTTTTAGATAAAGCCTCGCTTTTAAGATTTTTTTAAATTTTTTAGAAGATGGTTTACAAGCCTTAGATGAATCAGATCCGGATTCATCTTTTTTATGATTATATTCTTATCCAATCTTTTCATAGGTTATAATGTTAGTGGTGATTTTATGAAACCTTATTGGATTGTCGGAGTTTCCGGTGGCGTAGACTCAATGGCGCTTTTGCATCAACTTGTTGAAGCCAAGCGCACTTTAGTCGTGGTTCATGTCAATTACCAACAACGTCGAAGCGCCGATCGCGATCAACGGATTGTTGAAGAGTTTTGTACTAAACACAAGATTCCTCTAGTAGTCTTTGATGGATCAAATTTAGGAACTGGAAACTTTCAGGACTTAGCTCGTGACTTTCGCTATCAGGCGTTTTTTGAAGTCTACCAGGCCTACCAAGCTCAACGCTTAGTCTTGGCTCATCATTTAGACGATCAATATGAAACCATTCTTTTTCAATTATTAACCAATCGTAGACCTCGTTACTTAGGTATGAAACGGTTCACTAAAATCAAAGACATGCTGGTTTATCGACCACTTTTAAACACCAGCAAACAAGAACTGATCGACTATGCCCAGCAACATCAATTAGCATACGGCTTTGACGAATCCAATCTGGATTTAAAATATACACGAAATCAAATACGAGCCGCTCTAGAACATATCAGTGATGCCGACAAAGAACTACTCTTAACCTATCAAAAACATTATCGAAAACAACGTAAACAACAAGAACGTCGTATCCACAAACTTATGAAACAGGGTGATACCAGGATAGAGCTTGAACGTTATCAGCGCCTAGAAACCAGCACCCGTTTACTATTGTTGCGGAAATTGGTAGAGAATTTTGTCGATGTTCATTCCTTTTCTTTCAGATATTTTAAAGACTTAGATGATAAACTACACAAGGCTATCGGCTTCGATCAAAACTTAGACGAAACCTATAGCATCCGGCTGGAATATGGAATTATCTCCATCATAGATTCTAAGCTGACTCAATTCGAGTATGTTTTTGATAAAATTGAATGGGTTGAAACCCCATACTTTCAGTTAAAACCAGAAGGCAAGACGATTGAAGGGCTGACCTTGGATAACGATGATTTCCCAATTACCATCCGCAGTCCCAAACCTGCCGATGAAATCAAAATGCGTTTTGGAACCAAGAAAGTCAACCGCTTCTTTATCGATCGAAAGATAGAAAAACAACAGCGGAAACTTTGGCCGGTCGTTGAAAACGCCAAAAATGAAGTGATTTTTGTAGCTGAATTTGGCTGTGATATCAATCATTACTCTACAAAACCAACGATTTATGTGGTAAAATAACACAATCTGTAAGGAGAAATTCGATGCATAAAAACATTAAAAAAATTATCGTTACACGACAACAAATTCAAGAACGTGCCGCCGAGCTCGCTGTTGCGATTGAGCAATATTACGAAGGTCAAAGACCACCGATCTTGATCGCTCTCCTAAAAGGTTCGGTACCTTTCTTAGCTGAGTTAATTACCCATATTAACCTAGATATTGAATATGATTTTATGGACGTTTCCTCTTACGAAGGTACGGAATCAATCGGTGATGTCCGCATTATTAAAGATTTAGACAAGTCGATCAAAGGGGAAAACATCCTCTTAGTTGAAGATATTGTTGATACCGGACGTACCGTACACGAAGTGACTAAACTATTGGCCAATAAGGGGGCTGCTGATGTTAAAACCTGTACCTTATTGGATAAACCGTCGCGTCGAATCGTGGAAGTTCCCGTAGACTTTGTCGGATTTGAAATAGAAAATGAGTTTGTCGTAGGTTTCGGCCTCGACTTTGATGAAAAGTATCGCCAACTCCCATATGTTGGGGTACTAAAGGATGAAATGTATCAATAAAGGAGTAGTAGATGAACCCAAAAAGAAATCGTTGGTTAAGCTTTATTCCCTATTTAATTGCTATTTTGGTCTTCTCTTATCTGTCGACCAATCTCAGAGATATAGGAGTTAAAACGCTTAACTATACACAATTACAAACTATCGTAGAAGAAAAAGAAATAAAAGAAGCGGTCGCTGAATCTTCCGCTTTAGTCTTAGATATCCGCGGCTATTATCTTGAAAACGGCGAACCCGTTCAATTTAAAGCCCGTATCCCCAACAATGAAATTAATCAGGTCTTTTTACAAGACAATGTTGGTATATTAACTTGGGCCGATCCCTATCAGGGCTCATTTCTAACCAATATACTGACTAACTTTTTACCGACCTTATTATTAATCGGAATGATGGTGTGGATGTTAAGTCGGATGCAGGGCGGTAATCGTCAAGCCTTTGATTTCTCTAAATCACCAGCCCAGCTACAATCCGGCATAAAAGTTAAGTTTGATGATGTCGCTGGAGCCGATGAAGAAAAAGAAGAAATGAGTGAACTCATTGAATATCTAAAAAACCCTAAGAAATTTGAAAAAATGGGGGCACGTATCCCTAAGGGCGTCCTTTTAGTGGGCCCTCCGGGAACCGGTAAAACGCTCTTAGCTAAAGCCGTTGCTGGTGAAGCGGATGTTCCGTTTTATGCGATTTCTGGTTCTGACTTTGTTGAGATGTTTGTCGGGGTCGGAGCTTCTCGAGTACGAGATATGTTTAAAAAAGCTAAACAAACAGCACCGGCCATCATCTTCATCGATGAGATTGATGCGGTTGGTCGTCAACGTGGTGCTGGTTTAGGTGGCGGTCACGATGAACGTGAACAAACCTTGAACCAATTATTGGTTGAGATGGATGGTATTTCGGAAAATGCTGGAATACTTATTGTCGCAGCTACAAACCGTGGTGATATCTTAGACCCAGCGCTCTTGCGTCCGGGTCGCTTTGACCGTCAAATTACCGTATCGTTACCAGATCTTAAGGGTCGTGAAGCGATATTACACGTTCACGCCCGTAACAAGAAACTTGCTCCGGATGTGGACTTACGAAATCTTGCTTCCAGAACGCCTGGTTTTAGTGGCGCGGATTTAGAAAACGTCTTAAACGAAGCCGCTATCTTAACCGTCAGAGAACACGATACTATGATTCGCATGCATCATTTAGATGAAGCTATCGACCGAGTCATGGCTGGTCCAGCCAAAAAGAGTCGTACCTACTCTGAAAAAGAAAAGAAATTGGTCGCATATCATGAAACCGGTCATACCATTATCGGTTTAAAACTAGCTTCGGCTCAAGAAGTCCAAAAGGTTACGATCATCCCTCGTGGAGAAGCCGGTGGATATAACTTAATGACGCCAAAAGAAGAAGCGTATTTCCAAACCAAAGCAGACTTAATTGGCATGATAACCGGCCTACTTGGGGGAAGAGTCGCGGAAGAAATCGTCTTCAACGAAATCTCCACGGGAGCCTATAACGATATTCAACGAGTAACGACGATTGCTCGTCACATGGTTACCTCTTACGGGATGTCGGATTTAGGCACGATTCATTACGAACAATCCTCTGGTAATGTCTTCTTAGGTAGGGATTATACCTCGGGACAAGCGTACTCTGCTGAAACCGCGGTGGGAATTGACCGAGAAATCCGCAAGATTATCGATGAAGCTTATGAAAATGCTCGTCAAATTATTTTAGAGAATCGTGAATTACTGGATACGATTGCTCAGGCTTTAATGGAATATGAAACCTTAACGCGCGAGCAAATTCTTGAACTAGAAGCCGGTAAGCAAATAACGATTTCTGGTCAACAGGAGAAAATTGCGGAAGAACGCAAAAACGGTAATCAAGATAACGATCAACCAACGGGACCTAAGACGGTAGAAACCATGCCGTACACCGACCCACAAGAAGAAAATCAATAAAGCACCTACGGGTGCTTTTCTAAGCAAAGGAGTACTATGTCAGATACTTTAGTTAAAGCCATCGCCCATCAAGGGCGAATTCGGGTAATGGCTGTAAATATAACCGAAACGGTCCAAGAAGCAACAACGCGCCATCAACTCTATCCTACAGCCGCGGCAGCTTTGGGACGTTTGATGGGCATCACTTCCTTGTTGGCGGCCCAACTAAAAAACGATAATGATATTTTAATCGTCAAAGTAATTGGCGATGGACCTTTGGGCAATTTAGTCGTCGATGCGATGCGAAATGGCGATATCAAAGGCTATGTTGATAACCCTCAAGTAAATTTAATTAATCCCGAAACGAATCATTTAGATGTCGGTCGTGCGATCGGTAAAGGACAACTTCATGTCACTCGAAATTATGGTCTAAAAGACACTTTTACTTCATCGATTGATTTAGTAACTTCAGAAATCGGTGATGACTTCGCGCAATATTTTGTTCAATCCGAACAAATTGGCTCGGCTGTATCGGTCGGTGTCTTAGTTAATCCGGATGGGTCTATTGCTAGTGCCGGTGCTTTATTAATTCAAATGATGCCCGATGCTGAGGAAGCCGATATTCTTATCGCTCAAAATGTCGTTGACCATTTAAAACCAATTTCACAAATTTTTAATGAAGGTATGTCCGTGAGTGATTTGGTTGAATCCTTGTTTGAGGATACTGAGATTTTGGAAACGTCATCCGTTCAATTTCACTGTGACTGTTCGAAAACGCAAATGATACAACTTCTTCAAACCTTGCCGCTTGAAGATTTAGAAGATCTTCAGCAGAAAGAAGAAGCGATTGAAATGATTTGTCATTACTGTAGTAGCACGTATCAAATATCCAATACAGAAATAGAAACGTTGATAAGGTTGAAACAAGATGAAGATTCGTCAGCTAACGCTGCCTAATAAAGTCATTGTAGCACCGATGGCTGGAGTTACCAATCTAGCTTTTAGAAAGCTTTTAATCAAGTATCAACCAGGACTTTATTTCAATGAAATGATCAGCGATATGGCTTTAATTTACGAGAATGAAAAAACTTGGAAGATGACTGAGATCTTAGAAGATGAACGACCGATTGCTTTTCAGCTTTTTGGCTCGAAAGTTGAGTCCATGGTTGAAGCCGCAAGACTATTGGATACTAAAACGGACTGTGATGTGATCGATATCAATATGGGCTGTCCGGTTCAAAAAATCACCAAACAAGGTTCTGGATCAGCCTTGATGAAAACGCCAGAATTAGCCTATCAAATCATGAAAAGCGTCGTCGCTGCGGTTGAAAAACCAGTGACGGTAAAAATGAGAATCGGTTGGGACCAGCACTCATTAAATGGGGTACAGTTAGCTAAACTAGCCGAAGAGGCTGGAATATCCGCTTTATTTGTCCATGGTCGTACCCGTTCTCAAATGTATTCAGGACAAAGTAGCAATAAAGCTATTAAAGAAATTGTCGATGCGGTAAATATTCCAGTGGTTGGTAATGGCGATATTCGCAGTGCCGAGGATGCTATGGCTATGCTGGAAGAAACGGGCTGTAACGCGGTGATGATTGGCCGGGCGTTGATGAATCAGCCTTGGTTAATTGAAGAGATTAAGAATCGTTTAGAGGGCATCGAAACCGACTTAAGTCTAAATGCGGCCCAACGATTGAAAATCACTTTGGAGCATGCTCAAAATCTCATCGAACAAATGGGTGAAAAGCAGGCTATGCGTCAGATGCGCGCCCATGCTAACTGGGCTTTCAAAGGGTTACCCCATGCCAACTCGGTAAAAGCAAAACTAGTTACCATGGAAACCTATCAAGATCTAGAAGAGATCATCGAAGAATATTTAGGAATATATCATGAAATTCAATGAATTAGTAAACAGCCTAGCAACGCCCGCTCAAAGGGCTTTAGCAAACGCTAATATTAGTAGCTATCAAGCTTTATCTAATTTAAAATACCATCAACTCAAGGCTTTACATGGGATTGGACCCAAAGCCCTGAAAGCCATTGAGCAAGCTATGTTGGACCATGGCTATCAATTCAAACCACTGGATCTTTTTTTTGAGTTTGATGCCCTTATTGAAAAAGTAGAAGGTATCGATGGCGCTTATGTGACGATACCTTTGGATATTAAGGAAGAATTTGGCGTAGGACGTTTGAAAGTCAAGGCTGACTTTGAAGGAATTTCATATTCTGGTTCGATCGTCAACATGGGTACCGGTAATTATATCCTCGGACTCTTACAATCGATTAGAAAAGCCCTGAACAAACAGCCAGGCGATACCATCCACGTTAAAATAGAAGCGATTCTATGATAGAATGTACTACGAAAAAGGAAGTCGATATTATGTATGAAGAACATTTAACCGAACAAGAAATTATCCGTCGTCAAAAGATGGAAGAGCTTAAAGCTAAGGGCATTGATCCCTTTGGTCAGGCTTTCCAGCGGACGCACTTAAATCAAGAGATTTTTGATAAATATGAAGCTCTAAATAAAGAAGAACTGGCAGAGATCAACCAAAAAGCTACCATTGCCGGTCGAATTATGACCAAACGTCTGATGGGTAAAGCCGGTTTTATGCATCTTCAAGATAAATCAGGCCAACTTCAAGTCTATGTCAGAAAAGATGTCGTTGGTGAGTTTTGGTTTGAGTATTTTCAAGAAGCGGATTTAGGGGATATCGTTGGTGTTTCGGGAACAATTTTTAGAACCAATCATGGCGAATTATCCTTAAAAGCGGAAACCATTACCCATTTAACCAAGGCGCTACGTGTCTTACCCGATAAATTTCATGGCTTGCAGGACCATGAAGAACGCCATAGAAGACGCTATTTAGACTTGATTGCTAACGATAAATCCAGAGAAATCGCTTTCTTTAGACCGAAGGTAATTCGTGCCATTCAACATTTCTTCGATGCTAAGGGCATGGTGGAAGTAGAAACACCGGTCCTTCAAGCGATACTTGGCGGAGCTGCGGCACGGCCTTTTGTGACCCATCATAACACGTTAGATATGGACTTCTATTTACGGATCGCTACCGAGTTACCATTGAAACGCTTGATTGTTGGTGGTATGGAAGGGGTCTATGAAATTGGTCGTCTTTTCCGTAACGAAGGGATGTCGCCAAAACATAATCCGGAGTTTACCACCGTTGAAGCTTATCTGGCTTATTCCGATATGGAAGGGATGATGGAAATGACTGAGGGGTTAATTGAGTCGATCGCCCTGGAAACTTTAGGTCATACCAAAATCAATTATCAAGGTAAAGAAATCGAACTAGCCGGTCCATACCGTCGCGTCCATATGGTCGATTTAATTAAGGAACATACCGGTATTGACTTTTATGCGGTCGATGAGGCTCAAGCTATTGCTTTGGCCAAAGAAAATAATATTGAACTTGAAAAACACCAAGAAACGTATGGGCATATTGTTAATGAGTTTTTTGAAACATTCTGTGAAGATAAAATTACTCAACCGACCTTTGTGTTCGGCCATCCTTTGGATGTCTCACCACTGGCTAAAAAGGATGGAAAAGATCCAAGGTTCACCCAACGTTTTGAGCTATTTATCAATGGTTCGGAATACTGTAACGCTTTCTCCGAATTAAACGATCCCATCGATCAACGCCAACGTTTCTTAGCTCAGTTAGAAGAGAAAGAACTCGGTAATGTCGAAGCCACGGAAATGGATATCGATTATGTCGAAGCTTTAGAATATGGCTTACCACCAACAGGGGGGTTAGGTCTGGGTATCGATCGATTGATTATGTTATTGACCGATAGCGCAAATATTCGCGAAGTCATTCTTTTCCCACATATGAGACATCGTACTGGCGAGTAAATTATGAGTTTAACCGATACGATTGCGGCGATTAGTACCGCTACTGGAACGGGAGCGATTTCCATCGTTCGACTAAGTGGCATTGACGCAATTGAAATTGCTAATAAAGGCTGTTCCTATGACTTAAGTAAACAAGAAAGTCATAGCATCCGTTACGGAAAATGGCTCGATCCAATAACTTCTGAGGTTATGGACGAAGTCATGATTTCGCTGTTTCGTGCGCCTAAGACTTATACTCGAGAAGATATCGTCGAGATAAATTGCCATGGCGGGCCAATTATCACCCGCCAGATTTTACAATCTTTATTAGTCTATGGAGCTCGTTTAGCCCAACCGGGCGAATTCACCCAACGAGCCTATTTAAATGGACGAATCGATTTAACCCAAGCGGAAGCGACAATGGACTTAATTGAAGCCAACAGTACCCTGGCGACTAAAGCGGCGATTAACGCGATTTCTGGTTCAGTAGCCAATTTATTAAATCCACTTTTAGATAAAATGATGCAAATCATTACCCATATTGAAGTCAATATTGACTACCCCGAATACGATGATGTCGAACTAATGACCCAAGAGCTACTGCTTCCGTTGGCCTATGAGATAAAAGAAGATTTAATAAAAATCTTAAAACAAGCGGAAACGGGAAGACAGATAAAAGAAGGGGTCAAATCCGTCATTCTTGGCAAACCAAATGTTGGTAAATCTTCTTTACTTAACGCTTTATTGGAGGAAGATAAAGCGATTGTTACCGATATTGCTGGGACGACCCGTGATTTAGTGGAAGGTTGGGTTCGTTTAGAAGCAATTACCTTACACTTAATCGATACCGCTGGAATTCGCATGACTTCCGACCAAATCGAACAAATAGGTATTGATAAGAGCTTTCAAGCCTTAGACGAAGCCGAACTAGTGATTGTCTTATTAGATGGTTCCGAAGCCCTTTCCGATGAAGATCGCTTGATACTAGATAAGACAGAAACCTCCAATCGTATCATCGTCACCAATAAAAAAGACATCCTTGAGCACCGCCATAGTGAACTGGTGATTTCAGCACAAAATCAGCAGATTCAACCGCTAATTGATGAAATCAATTTGCGCTATCAGGATAGTATGATGCTATTAAAACAGCCGCTATTAGGCAATCAACGTCAAGTCGCTCATATGCAACAAGCCTTGCTCTATCTCAATCAGGCTTTAGCGGAAGTCGAAAAAGGAATTGAGTTAGATATTGTTAATGAAGATTTAGTACGTTGCTACCAACAACTCTATGAAATTTTATCACCAGCTGGTTCGGTTGATTTAGTTTCTGAGATTTTTTCCAGATTTTGTTTAGGTAAATAAGATGAAAAATATTGGATGGATTGATTCACATACCCATATGAATGACGAAATCTTCTATGAAAGCATGGAAGAAAACGTCAGTTTAATGAAGACCAACGAAGTTGTTTTGGCTAATTTGATATCCTATGATATCAAAGGATTAAAACGAGCCTTTGAACTACAAGCAATCTATGGTGATCTTTTTGATCATTCCGCCGGGGTCCATCCCCAATCGATTGGGGAAATGGAGGCCAAGGAACATCAAGAACTTTTAACTTATTTAGATCATCCTCAAATAATTGCGGTTGGTGAAATCGGCTTAGACTATCATTGGCATCCCGAACATAAAGAAGCTCAAAAGGAAATGTTTATTCATCAAATAGAGCTGGCGAATCACATTAAAAAGCCAATCATGGTTCATTCGCGCGATGCCATGCAAGATACCTATCAAATACTGGAAAAACATCGCCCTCAATATGGCTGCATTATGCACTGTTTCAGTGGTTCCAAAGAAATGGCTTTGAAGTTTGTGGATTTAGGCTTTTATATTTCCTTAGCGGGGGTAATTACCTTTAAAAATGCCCGCGTTCCCTTGGAAGTCGCTCGAGCCGTTCCTTTAGAACATTTGTTAATTGAAACCGACGCGCCGTATTTAACGCCAGTACCGTATCGCGGTAAACGCAATCAATCGGCTTATACAAAATATGTTGGCGAGAAATTAGCAGAGATTAAAGAACTTGAGAATTCTACCGTCAAACAGCAACTGTATCAAAACTACCAAAAGCTCACTCAAAGAATATAAAAGTTAGTGGTCCAAGAATCGCTGACTTTTTTCAAGAGAAAGGATTTATTTATGTTTAAACGTCCAAAAAAATATCCCTACAAAGATACCACCTTAGTCGTCTACTTAGTGTTAAGACTATTGGTGCTTTTTACCCTGGCTCACAATATCTACTTAAAACAATGGAGTAATGTCTTTCTAACGTTAATCACTTTATTTCTTTTAATCCTGCCTTCGATTATTGCTAAGCGCATCCAAGTCGAACTTCCAACCACCTTTGAAATTACCGTTTTAGTGTTTATTTTTGCGGCTGAAATCCTTGGTTCTTTGAGTAATTTCTATGGTCGTGTTTCTCATTGGGATACGATGCTACATACCATGACCGGTTTTATTGCTACGGGGGTTGGTTTTGCCATCATAGATATCTTGAACGAACAGGATAACTTTATTTTTAATATCGCACCGGCTTTTGTTGCTGTGGTTGGTTTTTGTTTTTCAATGACCGTTGGCGTGATGTGGGAGTTTGGTGAGTATTTTATGGATCGCTATTTTTTAATGGACGGACAAAAAGATACCATCGTGGAACGAATTGCTTCGGTTCACTTAGTCGAACCGATTGGGTCAGAAATGACCGTTATTGATGATATCTTGGAAACTCAGATTATTTATGTAAATAAAAATAATGAAAAAGACGTCTTAACCATTAAAGAAGGCTATCTTGATATCGGTTTAAACGATACCATGAAGGACTTACTGGTTAATATGCTTGGTTCCATAGTTTATTCAATCTTTGGTTGGCTATATTTAGAGAATCGAGAAAAATATGGCTTGGCTGGAGAGTTTATTCCTCGTCGTCTAAAGTCCAAAAATGATCAATAAAAGAACCAATCCT
This sequence comes from Bacillota bacterium, assembly GCA_023388535.1. GTDB lineage: Bacteria > Bacillota_I > Bacilli_A > Erysipelotrichales > Erysipelotrichaceae > JBNRMW01. Next base: position 47,800 of record JAEWFZ010000024.1, read on the forward strand.
GATGATAAGGGATTGGTTTTTTTATTATTTATTATACTTTCGATGCTCGAGCACTTTTTCCATATGTTCGCTGGCATGTTGAATAAAATACTCTAAGACTTTGATTCTGGCTGACTTTTTGTCTTGACCTGAAATAATTATCCAAGGAGCATATTCGGTTGATGTACGGTTGACCATTTCATTCATATGCTCATCGTATTGTTCGAATTTTTCACGGTTACGCCAATCTTCATCGGTAATCTTATAGGTCTTCATCGGATCGGTTTCGCGTTGTTTAAATCGATTCAGTTGTTCGTCTTTGTCAATGATAATTAAAAACTTAAGCACAAACATATCATCGTGAATCAATGATTTTTCGAAACCATTAATTTCTTCATAGGCTTGATTGGTACGGTGTTCCGGGGTAAGCTGTTCTATTTTTTCAACCATTACTCGACCATACCAGGAACGATCATAGATGGTAATATGACCCGACATGGGTAGCGTCTTATAGAAACGCCAGAGATAGTGGAACGCAAGTTCTTCCTTGGTTGGTGCTGCTGTGGTGGAAACATTGAATAAACGCGGATCCATTTTACGAGTCAGCCGTTTAATAGCGCCGCCTTTACCAGCCGCATCGGTTCCCTCAAAGACGACTACTCCAGAAATTTTATGTTCATACAGAGCATAGAGTACGTCCATCGCTTGATGCTGCAAACTACCAATAATACGATCGTATTCTTCTTCACTAATAGTTTCATTCAAATCAATTCGATCGAGCGGTTTATCATGTTGTTCGGGTAAAACAACCAAGGGATCTTCCTTTTTCACTAGAGCATCGCTCATCGCTTCTAAAGCAATTTTGAGGACTTCGCGGCCAGCATTTTTTTCATCATCGGAAACAATGATATGCCAAGGCGCCCCCTTGGATTGACTCCATTTGATAAGACGATCAAAATGTTCGAGATATTTGTCGTATTTCTTAAGTTGAATCAAATCCTTTTCGTCGACAAAGACATGTCTAAACGGATAGGAGCGGAGTTGATTGACGCGCTGTTTCATCTTTTCTTTGGATTGAACCACAAAGAATTTAAGTAAGACGATTTCATCGTTCAACATTAAATGCTCGAAATAGCGTAAATCCTCCAGATAGGATTCTAAATCTTCATCGCTTAATTTTCGATTCATTAAGAGTTCATGATAATAAGAACGATCTAAAACAATAATTTGACCACGACGCGGGTATTGTCCCATATATTGGCGTAGATAAGGATAATGGGATTCGTTTTCACTCGTCGTTGAGAAACTGTTTACTTCATAGTAACGGGGATCGAGTTCTTTGACTAAATCCTTGATTAAACTACTTCGTCCTGAGGATTCAAAACCATCGAAGACAATTAAGATAGGTTTTCCGATTTCCTGAAGTTGGCGATGAACATAGGCTAATTTAACACCCATATCGGAACGTTTTTCGGTGATTTTTTCCACTTTGTCTTTGGTTGCGATTATTTTTTTAAGCATAAAAGACTCCTTTAATTTGCTTATATTATAACTTAGATACCTAAGCAGGTGAATAGGCTCATCGTCTTTATTCACAGATTGATGCTATCTTGCGTCAAAAAAGCGAAGCATTATTTGCTATAATTATACTCAGGAGAAATATTATGATAGAACGATATACAAATCCATATATGCGGGTGATTTTCAATGAAAATAACCGCTATCAAGCTTGGCTGGAAGTGGAACTTTTAGCCTGTGAAGCTTGGGGTGAATTAAATATTATTGATCCAGTCACTATTGCGAAACTACGTGAAAACGCCAGTTTTGATATAGAACGAATCAAAGCCTTGGAATTAGAAACCAAACACGACGTAATTGCTTTTACCCGTGCGGTTTCTGAAACTTTAGGGGCAGAACGAAAATGGATTCATTATGGTTTAACCAGCACCGATGTGGTCGATACCGCCAATGGTTATCTGTTTAAACAGGCCAATCACTATCTTCGTGAAGCCATCTATAATGTAATGGAAGTTATTAAAAGCAAAGCCCTACGTTATAAATATACCCCGATGATTGGGCGTACTCATGGCATCCATGCGGAAATAACCACCTTTGGTCATACCATGGCCCTCTGGTTGGAAGAAATGCGACGCAACTTAAAACGCTTTGAAGAAGCGGCGCAAATGGTGGAAGTTGGAAAAATCAGTGGGGCGGTTGGAACGTTCGCTAATACGCCTCCATTTGTTCAAGATTATGTCTGTCAACAATTGGGTTTAAGTTCAAGCGTTATCTCCACCCAAGTTTTACAACGCGATCGTCATGCTCAATATTTTGCTACACTAGCTCTGATTGGCAGCAGTCTGGAAAAGTTTGCGACCCAGATTCGTTTATTACAACAAACCGAACTGGCTGAGGTGGCCGAGTACTTTAGTCCACATCAAAAAGGCTCAAGTGCCATGCCCCATAAACACAATCCAATAGCAAGTGAAAATCTAGTTGGCGTATCACGACTATTACGCGGTTATATGGTTAGTGCCTTTGAAAATAACGCGCTCTGGCATCAACGCGATATCTCCCATTCCTCGGTAGAGCGGGTGATTATTCCCGATGCCATTTGTTTGCTTGAATATGCGCTTACCCGTTTTGCTAGAACTTTAGAAAGTTTGATTGTCTATGAAGATAAGATGTTAGAAAACATTAGTCTTACCCACAATATAGTTTATTCCGGTGGGGTTCTATTGGCTTTGATAGAGGCTGGTTATAGTCGTGAAGAAGCTTATGACTTAATTCAGCCGCTTACCTTTGAAGCTTATGAAAATAAAAGAGACTTTAAGCAACTCGTTGAAGATTTAAATATTTTGGATGAGAGTCAGATAGCCGCAATCTTTGATCCGCGCTATCATTTGAAAAATATCGATGAAATATATAGAAGGATGGGACTTGTCGAATGAAAACAGATTTACAAATTGCTCAAGAAGCCGTTTTAGAACCAATAAATAACATCGCTAAAAAAGCTGGAATTGATCTCAAATACTTAGAACAATACGGCTCAAGTAAAGCGAAAGTTTCTCTTGATTATTTGAAAGACGCCACCAACCAAGATGGAAAACTGGTCTTGGTTACCGCTATAAACCCAACCAAAGCGGGGGAAGGTAAAAGCACGACTACGGTTGGCTTGGTAGATGGTTTAAACAAAATTGGCGTCAAAGCCATTGGAGCTTTAAGAGAACCAAGCATGGGTCCCGTTTTTGGCATGAAAGGTGGAGCCGCCGGTGGTGGATATGCCCAAGTCGTTCCCATGGAAGATATTAACTTACATTTTACCGGTGATATGCATGCGATTACCTCGGCCAACAATTTAATATCGGCGATGATCGATAACCATATTTTTCAAGGCAATCAATTAAATTTTGATTTAGATCGAATTGAATTTAAACGTTGCTTAGATATGAACGATCGAGCGCTCCGTCAAATTGAAATCAAAATCCGCAAAAACAGCCAACGCAAGGAAAGCTTTAATATTACCGTCGCTTCGGAGATTATGGCAATCCTTTGTTTAGCCGATGGGATGGAAGATTTAAAAGTTCGACTAGGTAGAATTTTAGTGGGATATAGTGTCGAGGACGAGCCAATTTTCTTAGAACAATTGGATGTCGTTGGGGCGGTAGCTTTAATACTTAAAGAAGCGATGAAACCCAATTTAGTTCAAACCTTGGAAAACAATCCCGTCTTTATTCATGGTGGTCCATTCGCGAATATTGCTCATGGTTGTAACTCGGTACTCGCGACTAAAATGGCCTTAAAAGCTGGTCAAGTAGTCATCACAGAGGCCGGCTTTGGAGCCGATTTAGGCGCCGAAAAGTTTCTTAATATAAAATGTCGTCTTAACGATTTAAAGCCTTCAGCAATCGTATTAGTGGCTACCATCCGGGCTTTAAAGCTGCACGGTGGGGTTGCTTTTGAAGATTTGGATGAAGAAAATACTCCAGCCTTGCTTGAAGGTAGTGAAAATCTTGCTAAACATATTGAAACCATCAAAGCCTTCAATCTACCAGTTTTAGTGGCTTTAAATGTATTTTCAAAAGACACGGCTAAGGAAATAGAAACTCTAAAAGCTTGGTGTCAAGAACAAGGCGTCGATTTGGCCATTTCCGAAGTATGGGAAAAGGGCGGTCAAGGCGCCATCGATTTAGCCACTAAGCTAATGAAGCTTATTGAACAACCACAAACCTTACGCAGCACCTATAGTTTAGACGATAGTTTTGAAACAAAATTAGAAAAAATTGTTCAAAAGGTATATGGTGGCCAAGGGGTGATTTTGACCGATCAAGCCAAACAACAACTGGAAAACTATCGAGCTATGGGTCTGGATAAACTACCAATATGTATGGCCAAGACCCAATATTCACTCTCCGATGATGAAAAGAAATTAGGACGTCCAAAAGATTTTACAATTACAATTAGGGAAATACGCCTCTCTAATGGGGCTGGCTTTCTCGTATGTTTAACTGGTAAAGTCATGACCATGCCTGGCTTGCCGAAAGTACCGGTCGCCACTAAAATGGATGTCTTAGACGATGGAAGTGCTCAAGGACTGTTTTAATGAAATTAAGAGATTTTATCTTCCAAGGCTTACTGGCCGCTAGTTATGTCGTTTTAACGCTGGTAAGCGCTGGACTTTCTTACGGTCCGATCCAATTTCGAGTTTCGGAAGTTTTGTTAATATTGGTCTTTTTTAGACCGAAACATGCTATTGGTATTGTCCTTGGTACCTTTATCGCTAATGTACTGGGATCGCCCTATGGTTTGGATTGGATTGTCGGTACTTTAGCGACGCTAGTAGCTTTAGTATTGATGATTAAGCTTGCATCATGGCGTTGGTTGGCGTTATTAATGCCAACGCTGAGTAATGGATTGTTAATTGGTTGGTTAATTTGGTTCTCTACCAATCAGCAGGTACCGTTTTTACCCGCCACTGTGACGGTTGCTTTTGGTGAATTTGTCGTTACCTTTATCCTCGGTAGTTTAATTCTTAAATGGATGGATGGAAATAATGCGTTGAAGGAGATTTTGTGTCAATGAGTTTTTTAAATAAAGGATGGATGAAGCCGGTTTGGATGATGCTCGGCTTTGTTTTAATCGGTTTAGGAATCGCTCTTTTCTTTATTTCTGATATTGGATCGAATCCATTATCGACTTTGGTAGAAGGGATTATGAAGCAAACGGGCATGTTATTTGGCACGGTTAACCTAATCGCTAGTTTTATCTTATTAATTATTGCCTATCCTTCGACCAAGAAGTTTTTTGGTATCGGTACGATATTGAATATGGTTTTGATTGGCTATTTAGTTGATTTCTGGAGTTATCTATTAAACTACCAGGTGATTCAAAATAATTTGTTGCTTTCGCTAATTATTAGTTGTCTGGGGACATTGGTCTTAGCGCTTGGGGTAGCTTTATATATGTATGTTGATCTTGGCTATGGACCGTATGAAATGTTTATGGAAATGATCGTGATTAAAACCAAATGGCCGATTGCGACGGCGCGCACGATTCAAGAAATTTTAATTTTAGTGATTGGTATTGTATTGGGTGGTCGATATGGCTTAGGCACCATCATCAATGCTTTAGCCACCGGCTATTTAATAACCTTCTTTTTGAAATGGATAAAGCGCGGGTTAGGAGAAATAAACTGAGATGAAAGTATTTATTGTTGGCGATACCCATCACGATTTAGATTTAGAAAAAATAAATCGCGAAAATCTGGCTCGACTCAAGATCAGTAACGATGATATCCTAGTTCATCTTGGCGATATTGGGGTTCCTTATTTTGGTCAAGAAAACGATGCAATCTATGATTATTATCGATCGTTACCCTTTGACATTATTGTTAATTTGGGTAATCACGAAAATTATCCTTGGATTTTAAAACAACCCATTATTGAAAAGTATTCCGCTAAGGGTTATCGGCTCGCGGAAAATATATTCGCTCCCTTGATTGGTGAAATCGCCAACATTTCTTCAACGAAACTATGGTTTTATCCGGGCGGTTATAGTATTGACTATTTTTATCGGCGCTGGGGAGAGAGTGTTTTTGCTGAAGAGCTACCCACCAAAAAGGCTAGTGATGCAGCGATTGAAAAGCTAATAAACTCTGGTGGGGTTGATGTGATTATCTCACACGATGGACCGAGAGAATTTATTGTTTCTCAATTTGGATATCCAATTCAGCCTCAATCACGACATTACAGCGATCTTTCTGGCAGCGCAGAAACACGGGTTCACCCAGCCTTTGCCTTGGATGAAATCTATTTAAATCATCCCGACCTATATCAGCGCTGGTATTTTGGTCATCACCATAAAGATTATTGTCATGGTAAACTTTGTTGTTTATTTAATAAAATTGAGGTGTTGGAGCTAGGAGAAAACAGTGCTTGAGATTTCAGAAATCATTATTGTAGAAGGAAAAAATGATGCGAATAAAGTCTTATCTTGTGTGAAAGCCGATGTTTTAATAACGTCAGGAACCCATTTTTCAAAAGATTTTCTCAAGCATTTGAAAATATTATCGGCCACAAGAGGTATAATTGTAATGACCGATGATGATTATCCAGGCCGTTATATCCGCGACGCGATCGATCAAGTTATCGATGGGGTAAAGCATGCTTATGTCTTTAATCGAGATAGTCGTAAAAATAAGAAAATCGGAGTTGAACACGCCTCCAAAGCCGCGATACTGAAAGCCTTGGAGAATCTAACCAGCTATCAAGCTCAGAAAGATAGTTTGAGTCTTGAAGAATTCTATGATTTGGGACTTCAAGGTAAATCGGACAGTCGTCAATTACGCCACCAACTATGCCAAGCTTTATCGCTGCCAGTGATGAATGCTAAACGCTTATTCAAAGCTTTGAATCAATTAGGTTATACCCGAAAGGAGATAGCAAGTTATGTCGACAATAGCCAATAGGAAAGTGACTATGGGGCTTTTAGAAAAATATAATTTACAAGCTAAAAAACGTTTAGGCCAAAACTTTATTGTCGATCCTTCGGTGGTTGTTGCGATAGCTGAAAAAAGCCAAATCGAAGCCGATAGCACGATTTTGGAAATCGGACCGGGTTTAGGGGCGCTGACTCAACAATTAGCGAAAAGAGCCAAGCAGGTGATTGCGGTAGAAGTTGACCCGGACATGGTAGAAGTTTTAGAACATGAATTATCAATGGACAATGTCAAAGTAGTTCATCAGGATTTTTTAGATATGGACTTATCTGTGCTTAAAGATGAAAAATTAATGGTAGTAGCAAATGTCCCGTATTACATAACCACACCGATTCTCTTTAAATTAATCGAATCGAAACTGCCCTTAGTTTCTATTACCTTAATGATTCAAAAAGAATTAGCCGATCGTTTAAGCGCCAAGGTTAATACCAAAGAATACAACGCTTTATCGTTGATGATTGCTTATTTATATCAAATCAAACCGATTCTACAAATACCGAAACAATGTTTTCATCCTAAACCAAAAGTCGATAGTACCGTCATTCAATTGCTTCCAACCAAGCAAAAAGAGGTTGAAAATGAAGCGGCATTCTTCGAGTTTTTAAAAACATCGTTTCAAATGAAACGTAAGACCTTGGTTAATAACTTAAAGACCATTATTGAAAGAGAAGAAATAGAAGCCGTTCTCACGGAATTGAAAATAGCCACCGATATCCGAGCCGAAGGAGTATCGTTAGAACAGTTCATTAAGATTTATCGGAGTTTGTATGAGTGATCGAATAAAAGCCTATGCTAAAGTCAATTTAGGACTACAAGTTATTAGAAAACGAGCCGATGGTTATCATGATTTAAGAATGGTCATGGCACCGATTGATTTGTTTGATTCCATCCATATCGCTCCCTATCGGGAAATGATTATTCAATCAGACAAATGGTATTTACCTAATGATGATCGCAATACGGTGTTTAAAGCGCTCTCGTTAATGCAAGAAAAATACCAAATTGATCAAAACTATGCGATTAGAATGATTAAAAACATTCCCACCCAAGCTGGGCTAGCCGGCGGTAGTACCGATGCGGCGGCAATGATCAATTACTTAAACGAAAGTCATAACTTAAATTTAAGTGATCAAGAATTAATCGACCTAGCGGTTCAAGTCGGTGCCGATGTTCCTTTCTGTCTGTTTAAAAAACCGGCCTTGGTGGAAGGCATTGGCGAAAAGATTCAGTTCTTAGAAGGGGATTTTAATTTCTATTTATTTATTATCAAACCTAAATTTGGCGTCAGTACCAGCGGCTTATTTCAATCTTTAACGATTCAACCTAGCAGCAATGATAAATTTGAGAACTTGGTAAAAGGCATCGAAACCAATCACTACGATTTAATCCAAGCTAATTTAATGAATGATTTACAAGCCAGAGCGATTGAAATGAATCCAGATATTCAAAAAGTAATTGATGATTTATTAAGTTTTGGCTTTGATAACGCCAGCATGACCGGTTCTGGATCGGTTGTTTTTGGCATCACTCAAAATGAAGAACTTTGTAATCAAGCCGTCAATAGATTCTTTTTGAAGTATCCTTTTGTTAAAAAATGCAGGATTATTCATAAGAACATCCAAAATTAAGGTACAATGATATAGGAAAGGAAGATTATATGAAATATGCGATAGTACTAGCTGCCGGACAAGGCACGAGAATGAAATCAGAAACTTCAAAAGTTATGCATTCTCTCGTCGATAAACCGATGCTAGAGCACATTATTGAAAACCTTGAAGCAATTAATGTCGATGAAACCCATGTTGTGGTGGGATATCAAAAAGAGGATATCAAAGCCTACTTCAAAGATCGCATCCTCTACCACAATCAAGATGAACTTTTAGGTACAGGCCATGCGGTCATGCAAGTTGAAACTTTAAAGGACAAACAAGGTAAAACCATTCTCTTATATGGAGATTGTCCACTCGTCCAAAAAGAGACGATGGAAAATCTATTTAACGAAGTGGAAAACGTCGATATGGTAGTATTGACGGCCGACTTAAAAGAACCCGGAGAATACGGACGGGTAGTTCGCGATTCTCAAGGTAACGTCATCCGCATTGTTGAATACCGCGATGCCAGTGATTCAGAAAAGAAATTGCGAGAAATTAATACCGGAATTTACTGTTTTAAAAACGAAGCTTTATTTAAATACTTAAACGAACTATCGAATGACAATTCTCAAAAAGAATATTATATTACTGATTTAGTAGAAATATTCGCTGGACATGGTCTTAAAATCAAAGCCATAAAAGTCTCGGAAATTGAAGAAGTCATGGGAATTAACTCCAGAGTTCAACTCTCAGAAGCGGAAGCATGGTTGCGCGAGCGCATCAATTGTCATTGGATGGAACAAGGGGTTACCTTAATTGATGCTACGAATACTTATATTTCAACCGATACTCAAATTGGAAGAGATACCGTAATCTATCCTGGGGCTTATCTGAAAGGCAAAAATATTATAGGTTCTAATGTAGAAATCCGTGGTAATACCTGGCTTGAAAATGTGACGATCGGTGACCATTGTTTGATTGAGTCCTCTAAAATAGTGGACTCGACGGTGAAAAATCATGTCAATATAGGGCCATTTGCTCATATTCGTAATGAAAGCTTCATTGATGATTATAATCGGATTGGAAACTTTGTCGAAGTGAAACATTCCAATTTTGATAAAGATACCCGTTGTGCCCATTTATCGTATATTGGAGATGCTTCGATTGGTGCCAAGGTCAATATTGGTTGTGGCGTGGTCACGGTTAATTATGACGGCTTTAATAAGTTCCGTACGGAAGTTAAAGAGGGGGCGTTTATTGGGTCTAACGTAAACCTAATTGCTCCAATTACGGTGGGTAAAAAAGCGGTCGTGGCCGCAGGATCTACGATAACCAAAGATGTTGCGGATGGCGATTTAGTGATTGAGCGAGCACAGCCAGTAGCCAAAACTGGTTATGGATACGATTACTTAAAGGACAAACACGAAAAGGAGTAGCATAATGAATGACATTATTGTATTTGGGTTAAGCCGTTCACAAAGTCTGACGAAAGAGATTTGTGAACATCTGCATTTGACTCAGGGAGAGATAAAGATTACTCATTTTGCGGATGGAGAAATTATGATTGAACCGCTCATCTCGGTGCGCGGGAAGAAAGTATTTCTTGTCCAATCGACGAGTAAACCAGTATCGGACTCCTATATGGAAATTCTGATTGCGCTAGATGCCTTTAAACGAGCGTCCGCCGAGGAAATTACGGTGGTAATGCCTTATTATGGGTATGCTCGACAAGACCGAAAAGCGCGCGCACGTCAACCGATTACAGCTAAGTTAATGGCCGATTTGCTATCCGCCGCAGGAGCCGATCGAGTGGTTACAGTGGATTTACACGCACCACAAATTCAAGGCTTCTTCGATATTCCAATCGATGATTTGTCAGCCACTTCCTTGATTGGTCAATATTTGCGCAAAAAAGAATTTAAAGACGATATTGTTATTGTTTCGCCCGATCATGGGGGAGCCACTCGAGCTCGTAAGATAGCCGATAGTGTTCCAGGTTCAACCATCGCCATTATTGATAAGCGTAGAACTAGCCCAAACGTGGCCGAATCCGTTAACCTGATTGGTAATGTTGAGAATAAAATTGCTATCATTGTCGACGATATTGTAGATACTGCTGGCTCAATGCTCGGTGGTGTTGACATGCTCTTTACTAACGGAGCTAAAGAGGTCTATGCCGCAACCACTCACGCGGTCTTATCCGATCCAGCCTTAGAGCGCATCCGTCAATCCAAAATAAAAGAGCTCCTAGTCACCAATACGATAGAATTGGATGAAGAAAAAGCTCAGGAACCAAAGATTAAAGTTATTTCAATCGCTTATATGTTAGCGAAGACGATTGAAGCGATTACCCTAAATAATCCAGTATCGGATATTTGGGAATTATTCAATGATTAAAAAAATCACCCTTGATGAGGGTGATTTTTAGATGGTTTGTGGTTCTACCTGAAAATAATCGTTCAAACTAAAACTGTAAAGGTAGGTAGTAATCGTTTTATTTGGAAACTGGGTTTTTAGAAAGGCTCGATAGCCATCAAGTTGGGATTGGTAACGATGTATCAAAGCCTCCACCGCAGCAACTCGATCGGATTTAAAATCAATTAACCAAATCTCATGCTCGCTTTCGACGACCATATCCATCACCCCAACATGGATTTCACCCTCGTGATGATGGGTGAAACCAACTTCTCGATAGACTTTGTTGGTCCAAAGTTGTTGGGTCATTGGGTGGCGGTTATAACGGAGTAATTGCTGCTGTTGGCCATCCGTCAATTGATACGGTGCCAGGTCCAAATCATTCCATAGTTTTCCGGGTAGTTCGCTAATCACTCGGTGTAAAATCGTTCCAATTTCACTCGCATTTAAGCCAGCAGTTAAGTCGAGCTGATAGTCATAGCTAACTCTTGTTTCATCCGAGCTAAGAAGACTACTTGGTTGATAATCGCTGATTTCAAATGGCCAAGTGGATTCAGATTTATATGTATCTACCGTATGGACATCAGAAATCGTTTCGATTACCGTTTCCACATAAGGTAATGGATTGATAGCCAAGAAGGCTTTGATTAATAAGGCATGTCCCATACCAGAGATTAAACCATGCCAATTAAGGTTAGCTAAGACATCCGTTGTATCATCTTTTTCTTCATAGCCATCAATTAACACTAATTCGTTTTGAGCACGCGTTAAGGCGACATAAAGCGTTCTTAAGGATTCATTGATTTCTTTGTCTTTATAGAAGAGTTCAAATGCCAATCGCAGTTTTGTTTTGGTTCTATAATTGGTATTAAAATCTAAACTATTGAAACAGAGGCCTAAATCGGTATCCATGATACAAAGATCATTGGAATCGGTGAAATTGATTTTTTTCGGCATAAAATAATAAACGATTGGAAATTGTAATCCCTTCGCCGCATGGATGGTCATAACTTTAACCCGATTACTGGTTTCATCGTCGATGGCTGCGTTAGAACTGCGTACGTTTACGTCATCTTTAATAAAATCAACAAATTCCAAGCTCGAACCGAAAAAGTTACGGGCTTTTTCAAAGAGGAAATTAACATTATTTCGTTGATTATTGTCTAAATGATGATAATAGTAACCGTTAAACTGGGTAATGAGAATGAGCTGTGAAATTAAACTTTGATCTTTCAATTGCTCAAATAATGAGTTGATATCTTGATAAAGATTTGGATTAACCTCTTTTAGACTGTTGTATAAAGGTTGATGAGGAAACCTCGATTTTAATTCAGCGATATCATTTTCATTCAAACCACAAAAGCCAGATAGCAAAAACGATAAACAATAATAGTCTTCAAGGGGATTGTGAAAGACTTGTAAGGCATTAAGAATGTCAAAGATAGACCAGGCGTTGGTAAAGCCTTCAAAGTCATCGAAGAAATAAGGAATTTTTAAGAGCTCGAACGCTTCTTTAAGATCCTTTTTAACCGCATGCGAGCGGGCCAATACACAGATGTCTTTCGGTTTTGTACCGCTTTGAATTCTATTTTGAATGTCTTGAGCGATTTTATTTAAAAGCGCGCGGTTACGGTTAATGCTCACTGCCTGGCCATCAACCAACATGGTTTGATCAAAATCAACTTGGAAGTAAGTGACTGGTAGATTATTTTCGCGTTGTTTATTTACCCCTATTTTGACTCTATCCTGACGGGTATATTCGCTTCCCAAAAACTCAAGGTTCATCAGTGTTGAAAAGAGTTCATTGCTAAAATCAACGATATTTTCTTTACTTCGGTAGTTGTTGGACAAATAAAGCACCTGATTTAAATCATCCACTTGTTTCATTCGTCGTCTCATCAACTCAGGTTTCGCGTTTCTAAACCCATAGATGGATTGCTTAACATCGCCGACTCGAAAGACATTATTGGTTCGAGCAATTAGCTCAATAATACGGTCTTGGAAATAATTCGTATCTTGATATTCATCCACTAAGATGTCCTTAAAGCGAGCTTGTAGGGTGGTTTTAGCCAAACCGCTGGGATGACTAAGTATCGTATAGGTAGCTTGTTCTAAATCATTAAAATCCAAAGCTTTTTCCTTAACTTTAAGCGCTTCATAGTTGTTCTTAAAATCGATGGTCAGATCGACCAATAATTCGCTAAATTGTTGATTTTGTTTATAAACTTCAGGACTCTCATTGGTAAAGATTAAATGCCAAGGAAAATCAGAGAATGCATTTCTAAAGGCTTTGATATCTTCATTGAAATCTTTTAATTCGGGTTTTATATTTGTTTTGTTAGCTTTAAAAATTTCAATGCTGATATTCTCATAGCTTTTTAAAAGATCGACCATTTTATCCCAAGCCTGCTCTTTTAGATAAAGGTCAAGACTGGTCATAAAATCATCCCAAGACACGACATCGAAACTTTCAGAATGATCAACAAAGCCTCGTTTCAAGGCTTGATATTGATCCAGCAACGGTTGAAAATGTTCTCTTAAATATTTATTAAAAATGCTTTGTAAGATTTCAGGGGCTTGTTTAAAACTATTGATTTGATAGCGAGTTTTTTGTTCATCAAGCCATGTGTCGGCGTTTAGCTGAGTAAGCGCTAAATTATGAAGATTAATGACATCTTGGGCTAAGCGATCATCGCTATGGGCGCGGGTCGAATATGCGAGCGAAAGGGCTCTGAACGCTTCACTATCCATTTTATAATATTTGTCCAGCACCATCTTTATGGCTTCTTGTTCAAGGCGATAGCGGGTTAAATCGTCGAGAATATTCTTAATACGACTTTGCTCAAAACCTATTAAATATCCAAATTCTCTGATGATTGAAAGACAAAACGAATGGATCGTAGAAATTTGGGTAGTTGTTAATAAGGTTAATTGTCGTCGGATAAAAGGCGTAGCGTCGTGTTGATAGTGCTCATGCAAAGAGGCTGCTAAACGTTTTTTCATTTCTGAAGCAGCTTTTTCAGTAAACGTCAACGCACAGATTTCGTCCAAGCTCACCTTGTCCTCAACGATTCGTTTCATCAAACGAGCAATCAAAACGGTGGTCTTACCCGAACCCGCAGAAGCGGAAACCATAATATTTTTTCCTAAACTATTAATAGCCGCTTGTTGTTCTTGATTAAAATTCATGGATATTTCCTCAGGCTTTCTTTTGATAACTATAAGCAGTAAATTTCATGGCATCGCGTACCGATTTTTTGAGATATTTTTTTGGACTCTCTTTATAGCGTTGTAGATTTCGTAAATTAAAGTATCTATCTAGTTGACGATTGGTATCGATTTTTCCTTGTTGTAGTTCATCAATCATTTCCTTAAATCGAGTTTTATAGATTTCAATAATAGCTGGTAAATCTTTTATTTGTTTCATGGTATGTTCCCCTAACTGGGACTCTTCAAAATTATAGCCATTAAGACGTATTGGTTTAGATTCTATCGGCCAATTAAAATTAAATTTATAAGGTCGTTTACTATGTTTAATTAAATCCACGGAATTAAAGGAATTAAGTAACGAAATATAATAAACACCAACTAATGGCTTTTCGAAAGTACGTGAAGCGATTTCGCCATAAAGAATCAGTTGAAGTTGTTGACCGTTATAAATATTAGTTATACTTAAATTCATATCGGAGGATTTGTAGTCCAAGATAATTAGGCCTTGACTACCAATATCGATTCGATCGATAAAACCGGTTAAACGAATGATATCGTCTGGATCGAAACCACTGACATTACTAAACTTGTATTCGTTTTCAAAAGGACGGTAATAAGTTCTCAACGGTTCGATGGTTTTCAGCTTGTTTAAGGTTACCTTTATATTGTTAGTGAGTAGTTTGAAAATATGATCAAATTGAAAACGTTTATTTGGATAAAGATCAAACAAAATCTGACGATAGGATTCAAGGTATGGTTCAAGTTTATCTGGACTCAATTCGTAATAATTATCTGGATAATCTCTGACAACGGATTCCAAGACTTCGTGGGAAATACTACCGATGAAAGCGACGTCAGTAGTATACGCTCGCGGTTCGCGAATGTATAAAATATATTCAACAAAATATTGATAGGAACAATTAAAATACGTTTCGAAAGAAGATATTGACCCTTTTAAAAGACCATTCTTAAACACTAAATCATCGACATAGTCTGGTTCTAAGGTCTCGATTTCTAGAGATTTACCTGGATTTTGGATATAGTTCCAATCCTGCCATGTTAGATTGTCTTTCTGTAATTGCGCATCAAGTTCGTAGGATTGTTCGACCGTCTTGCCATCAAAGCTAATTCGGTGGCTTGAATAAATGAGGGTTTCGCTACGCTGGAATAAAGGTTCTAATTGTTTGTTTAATTGTTCTTGCCTTAATTCCAGACTTGGAAACTCACTTACTTTAGATAAATACAGTTCATCGAAGATACCGGTATAAATATCGTTTAAAGGATAATTGTTATGATTTAAACCCATTAAAATAATTGTTTTAAAATTCATTGGTGGAATATCTCTTAAACTTCCAATTACGATATTCTCGCCTTCAATCATCTGATACTGTTCTTTCGATAACAAATTCTCCAGTATTTCAGTATCAACTTCACTCTCTTTCTCCTCGTAAAGAGATTCTAATTGATTTTTCAAGTCTATGATGGCTCGTTTTGGTGATTGGGTTAGATTAAGCACCGTAAAACTACTGGTCAAAGGCTGGTCTTTGTCCAATATTTGGAGATGATGATACCAACGCTGTAACGCCCTTTGGGCGCTTTGTTCTAAGCGCCGTAAGTTATGATAATCTTGAGGAGAAGTTTCCTTAAATAAATTATGGTTCTCGATCGTATTTAACTGCGGCAGTGATTCGAAGTTTGGCAGAAATTGCTTCAGATAGATAAGTAGGTCATGTTCTTCCTGTGTTTGTCCAAACGGAAAATATTTCAAGAGTTCGATAAGATTGGTTAAATTCGGCTCTTGACTCAGTTTTACTAATTGTAAAAAAATCAAATTAGTGGTATTAACGGTCGGATAGGAAATTTGAAAGTCAAGTTGATACTGGGAAAAGAAACGAATCAAATCATGGGAAGCATTCGCCAAATCGCCATGCAAAATTAAGACGTCTGTTAACTGCTCGCTGGCGATGTATTGAGCAACAGCTTCGATTTCTTGGCTTGGATTTAAGGCTTTAAAGGCTAATTTATTCACCGCTTCAATTTTTTCGGGTTCAATCTTTTTGGCATCCTTCAATATTTCGCTTTGATAGACGCTATATAGATTTGAGGTAACTTGTAAGCGATCGTAGGGTAGGGCTTTTCTTTGTAAATACGGTCGATATAGCTCGAGCGTCATCATCCAGGCAAGGATGTCTTTCTTTTCTTTTTCAATTGCGTTTGCTTCGGGCAAATCGCTGATTTTTATTTGATACATATCCATTAAGTCCAACATTCTTAAAAATTGTTGCGCGGTATCAAAATGTTTTTGAACGGGTTTAAAAAGGTTTAATTGTGGATATTGCTGAAAGGCTTGATAAAAATTTAATAGTCTTTTCTTAAGCAATAAACCATCTTTCTGAACCAGGGCTTGATCGAACGTCAAAAACAAATGATCGAACTGATTGGGTAAGGTTTTTAAGTATCGCTTTCGATAGAGGGGGTTAATTAATGTAATTGTTTTCATAGTTACCTCTCAATTTATACTTATTGTATCATGTCGAGAGTACAATAAACTGTATTGTCTTTTTTCGTTTTAGTGAAAGAAAAATCATTGAGCTCTATCTTATTGATAAAGGAAATATACAATTAAAGTTCATAATTGCTTAAGCGTGAGTGATAATCAATAGTTTAATAATCGCTTAAAACACTAAATAAAAGTACATCTTTTGATAGTAAAGACTTTTAATTCTATTTCATTTATGAGATAATCAGTTAACGAGGAGGGAATTATGTCAATTGTTTCAGTAATTAGTGAAATCGAAGATTCTAGAAAGGGTTCTAATATTTCTAAGTTTAACGGGTATTTAGAGGATTACTTGTCTTTGTTAGAAAATGAGGAACTAAAATCGTCCCTTCAGCCCATCGTTGAAGCCTATCCAGAAATGAGAATTCTAACTGAGTATCGCTTTAATGTTAACCGACGTACTATTAGTAACCAGATTATTCGTTATAAGGATGTTTTCAAGCTTCCAAATAACTATTTCGATATCGCCATGATTCTTTACGGTGAAGTACATGCTAGAGAAGTAGCTATCATTGTGGCGGATGGCAACCGTTCGATCGATTACTATTTAGCTAAGGGTATGTATTATACCTTAACCGAACAGTATGGAATCTTCGAGAAAAATCGTAATGATTTATTATGTTTAACCATGGGTCATTTACCTGAGGTCTTGGAAATTTTAAATTCATTTGAGAATCGAAGAGTCCGTTTTGGATCGGTCCAACGTCGCTTCGATCGCGTTTACTTCAATGGATTTTATGATTTACAAGAACAATTACTACAGTATGCGCATGGCTTAGTCGATAATATCGAGGCTGATGTACAAACGGTACCGGAACGTTCGATCGTGATAAATCGCAATATCGCTACTTGGTTCTTATTTAAGAAATTAATGTATGTACAATATATGTCCAATCGTGACTTGCTGCGAAGCGAAAGTAACAACGATATCAAAGAACATCGTACTAAAGCAAAACAATTTGCGGATCAAGTACCATTTATTCCACTAAGTTCTATGTGGAGAATCGAAAAATAAGCCATAAAGGCTTTTTTTTCAGTCGATAATATGAAGTTAATTTCATGGAATGTTAACGGTTTTCGGGCGGTTCTAAAAAAGGGATTCTCGGAGATTTTTAAAGCTCTTGATGCGGATATCTTTTGTCTGCAAGAAACCAAGATGCAACCCGATCAACATGATTTTGAACCGGAAGGCTATTATTTATATTTAAACTCAGCGGTTAGAAAAGGCTATAGCGGTACCGCGCTTTTTACCAAAATCAAACCTTTATCGGTTAGTTACGGTATTGGTATGGAAATCCACGACCAAGAAGGGCGGGTTATTACTGCGGAATTTGAAAACTTTTATTTAGTTACCGTCTATACTCCCAACTCCCAACGGGAATTAACCCGTTTGGATTATCGGATGCAATGGGAAGATGATTTTCAAGATTATATCGATCGCTTAGATTTGATTAAGCCGGTTATTATATGTGGAGACTTGAACGTCGCCCATCAGCCTATTGATTTAAAAAATCCAACGTCTAATCGTAAAAATGCTGGATTTACCGACGAAGAACGCTCAAAGATGACGCAGTTTTTAAGTCGTGGTTATATCGATACCTTTAGATATTTATATCCGGACGCGAAAGATTGTTATACTTGGTGGTCGTATATGTTTCAATCGAGACAGCGCAACGTGGGCTGGAGAATTGATTATTTTCTAGTTTCCGAGCGCATCAGAGATCAAATCAAGGACGCCAAAATATTGAATCAAGTAATGGGTTCGGATCATTGTCCGGTGGTATTAGAATTAAAATAAGGACAACATAAAATGGGAAATATATTTGATCAGTGGGCTCCATCTTATGATGAAGATGTCCAGGACAGCGATGAGAATCAACAGTATCCTTTTGCTGGGTATGAAAATGTTCTTAACGAAATAGAACATCGTATAGTAACTATGAAGGCAAAAAAGATTTTAGATATTGGAATAGGTAGTGGTACCTTGGCCAAACGATTAGCCGATCAAGGTATCGAAGTTGTAGGGGTGGATGGTTCTAAAGAAATGTTAGCCCTAGCTAGAGAGAAGCTGCCTGATGGTGTTTTGTATGAATATAACATTGAAGAAGGGTTACCAGAAGAAGTATTGGATGATAACTATGATGTAATCGTTTCAACCTATACCCTGCATCATTTAAACGATGCGAAGAAAGTGAAATTTATCGAGCTTCTTTTTGGGCTATTAACCGCTGGTGGCAAGATTCTTATCGGCGATATCGCATTTAGTAGTCGTGAACTGGAGAACGCCTGTCGAATTGATTTTGAGCCGCTTTGGGACGAAGAAGAATATTACTTAATTAGTGATGAATTAATAGAATCCTTTCCACAATTAAAATTTGAAGCAAAATCATTTTGTGCCGGGGTTTTTGAAATTTCAAATTAAAGAGCAAAATTGGAAGTTGATAAGAAACTTCCAATTTTTAAAATTATATATAGCATTATAAAACTTAGTTCGTTAAGACCAATCGCCCAATTAGGGAATGGGATTTTTCGCTAATCCTATTTCCAGTACCTTCCCGAGTAAATAATTACTCTAATCTTCTTCTCGACATTATCGCTTACTAGAATAGTAACTTCGTCATTATTAGACTTAGAATTACTTAATTTTATTCCATGATAAGGTCCATTCTCAATAATGTAGTTGTAAATTTCTGCTTCTTTTACTTGTTTTTCATCGGCTGGAATTAGCAAATCTGCTAATGGTTTAACGCCATCAAAGTTCTCATATTCAAAAACAAATTTCTTAGTTTCCTTTGCTTTAGTTTTTAAATCTTGCAAAGATAAGCTTTTTTCAGTGAGCTTTACAACCACTACTTTAGTGGAAACACTATCAAATCCAGCATCACCAAAGTAAGCTTTCAAAACATTTTCTTTTAGAACAGGGAGGTCCCAGCGTTTGAGTTGATCTAGCAAAATATCTTGAGAACTAGGGGAACAACCAACCAAGATAACAATCAGTAAAGTAATCAATAATGTATATATCTTTTTCATATCAGAATTACCTCGTTAATATTATAATCATTTTTTATTATTAGATTCATGAAAATTATTCGACTACTTCTTGGTTCGTTTTTGTTTCAAGCCACTTTTCTACGGGCTTGTTATCGATGATTTCTAGACGACCGCTGCTTAGATTAGTTAATTCTTCTAAGATATCCAGTTGATAAACCTCGAGTTTAAAATGAGCTTTGTCGCTATAACTTCGATCTAAAATGATGGCCTTTTCGTTTAGCTGTGTTTCAACAATCGATAATTGATCAAAATCAATCGCAACATCCACCTCACGGACTATCGTTTTTTCCAAGATAACCGCTTCCTCTAAGGCCAGTTGAACCGAAGAAGAATAAGCGCGGATAAGTCCACCAACGCCGAGTTTAATACCACCAAAATAACGGACAACAATAGCTAAGACATAGTTTAATTGATTTGCTTGTAAAATCTGCAACATCGGAACGCCGGCAGAACTAGCGGGTTCACCATCATCATTGGAACGGACGATTTCATCGATGACCATAGCAAAACAATGGTGATTCGCTTTGGGATGTTGTTTTTTAATTTCACTTAAATACTCCCTGGCTTGTGCTTCGCTATCGACCACAAATAGATAACTAATAAATTTTGATTTTTGGATGACTTGTTCGCTAACAATGGGGGCTTGAATTGTTTTCATACTCAAAGTATATCATGGAATAATTTTTTATCGGCTCTTATATCGGGATAAAACGTAGCTTCAGCCTAGTTTTACAAGCAGATGCTCGACTTTTAAAATGATTATTAAATTCACATGTTGCCTATATCAATAATTATCAGATATTGGTTGACACTCTGTTGGATAACTTATAAACTTTAGCTTAGGAGAGTATTAAGACTATGAGAAAATTAGCTTTTGTGACCGACACCGCGGTGACCTTAACTAAGGAATATATGGACCATCCGGATATCTATCAGATTCCCTTAAACGTGGTCGTAAACGGTGAAACTTTTGAGGATAAAACTCAATTTAAAGATAATATGTGGATTACCCATCTTCAAAATGACGATGATCTTTCGACTTCATTACCATCGTTGGAGCGGGCGGTAGCTATCTTAGAAGAAGTGAAAGCCGAGGGTTATGAAACCGTCTTTCTTTGCACGATTTCATCCAATATTTCTGGCACGTTCAATCTCTTTAGACTGGCGATTGATACCGTTGGTATGGAGAATGCCTATCTCTTGGATACTCAGAATGTCATGGGTGCGATAGGATATTTGTCTGAGATTATCTTTGAGGGTGCTCGCTTGGATTATAGTGATGAAAAAATAATAAAGGCTATAGAAGCTTTTAATAAACGGACGATACTTTATGCTTTACCGAGAACTTTGTATAATTTAACTAAGTCTGGAAGAATTTCTAAAGCGGTGGCTAAAGTAGCTACTTTGTTAAAGATTAATCCAATCTTGGAATGGGAAGCCGGTCATAAAAGCTTAGAGCTTTCGGGCGTTACTCGTAGCCTTAAGAAAGCTTTGGATAAAATTTTAAAGGATTTAGAAAACACGGATTTAGATAAAGAAAAATCCAGAGTCTATATTTGTACTATCGATGACTTGGAAATTGGTAATCGTTTTGAAACTATGATTTCCAAAGTATTTCCTAAATTGAAAATCATCCGCGATCAAATCCCAGGGATAATTGCGGTTCATGGTGGTCTTGGATGTCTTGTGGTACAAATGATAGAACCGATAGAATTGTCGAGGTAATTATATGAAAGTAGCCGTAGTCACGGACAGCGGTAGTAATATCTACCACGAAAAGGTAACCATGGAGGGACTCTATAAAGTCCCATTGCAGGTTATCGATGGCGAAAGAGGATATCGTGAAGGAATCGAAATTACGATTGACGAAACTTATGATATGGTCGCCCAAGGCAAGATGCTAAAGACATCCTTACCTTTAGTCGGTGATATTGTCGACCTCTTTACCCAACTAAAAGAAAAAGGATATCAATTAATTTTTGGCGTGCCAATTACGACTGGACTATCTTCTACTATTCCAGCCATGGTAACAGCGGCTAAGCAAGTAGGGATCGATTTTGAGTATTTTGATTGCTATACCACTGCCATGGTTCAATTAGAATGTGCCCTAGGGGCTCGTCGCTTATTTGATAAAGGAGCTAGTGTTGAATTGGTAAAAGAACGACTTCAAGAAGCAATCGATCATTCTGTAACCTTTGTTTTACCGACCGATTTAATGCATCTGAGTCGCGGTGGCCGGCTTGCGCCAACCGCCGCTAAGATTGCTGGGTTTTTAAAGATTAATCCAGTCCTTTACTTAAATGAAGAAACTCAAGGGAAAATTGAAAACTATCATTTAACTCGAACCATGAAACGAGCTCAGAAAATGGCTCTAGATTATTTCAAAGAAAAAGGCGTCGGGGAAGGATTTAGAATCTGTGTAACCCACGTTAAAGCTATCGAAGATGGCCAACGTTTTTTGGCCATGGTTGAAGAAGCTTTTCCCAAGGCCGAAGCCTATTTAGTCGACCTTATTTCAGTAGTTGGTGTTCATACAGGAATTGGTTGTGTCGCAACCCAATTTATTAAGAAAGTAGATACAGATATTTAGATGGTAGTTATAGCTTTTACAGGAGCCGGTATTTCAAAAGATAGTGGTATTGATACCTTCTTAGAACACCCACAAATTCGTGACGCTCTTTATCGTTCGGTCGCTCAAAGCGATCCACAGCGCTATAAACAGGCGATTTTAGCAATGAAATCACAGATAGACCCAGCAAAAGCTAACGATGCTCATTATGCGTTAGCAGAATATGGGGTCGATGTAATTACTATGAACATCGATGGACTTCATGAGAAGGCGGGTTCCACCCCATTGAACTTGCATGGAACCATGCCAGAGGATGATGAATTAGAGATTTGTCATACCCTCTATGGCAAACCCGTCCTATACGGGGATAGCGCCCCAAACTACCAAATTGCGGTAGAGAAAGTTTATAATTTAAAACCTGGAGATGTTTTTATCGTCATCGGGGCCTCGATGTCAACCGCTATCTCAGGGGATTTACAATACTTAGCGCGCAGCCGCGGAGCAACTATCTATTCCATTCAAGAGGATGCCAAAACCCAAGTTCGAAAATTGTTAGAGGAGATATTTGATGTTAAAAATCGGTAGTCATGTAAGTTTAAGTAGTCCAGAATATTTGGTTGGCTCGGTTAAGGAAGCCATCAGTTATGGAGCGAATAGTTTTATGATTTATTCTGGGGCTCCACAAAACACACGCCGCGTGGATACTTCGTTATTTCATTTAGAAGAGGCTTCTTTACTAATGAAAGAACATCAGATTCCCCGAGAGAATGTGATTCTTCATGCGCCGTATATAATAAATTTAGCCAATACCACCAAACCAGCTACCTTTGAATTAGCGGTTAATTTTTTAGCCCAAGAAGTAAGACGGGCTCAGGAAATGGATATTAAAGTCATCGTGCTTCATCCTGGGGCTCATGTCGGCGCCGGTATTGAAGCGGGTATTGCCCGTATCATCGAAGGTCTTGACCAAGTGATGAGTCTCGTTGATATGAACGATACCATCATCGCTTTAGAGACTATGGCCGGTAAAGGTACCGAGATAGGCCGTACGTTTTTTGAATTAGCTCAAATTCGGACTCAAGTCAAACAGCCTGAAAACCTTGGTTTTTGTCTCGATACTTGTCATGTCCACGATGCTGGATACGATGTCTCAGAATTTGATCGCCTGCTTGATGATTTTGATGCGACCCTGGGCTTAGAACATTTAGCCGTGGTTCACGTCAACGATTCTAAAAATCTAAGAGGCGCTCAAAAAGATCGCCACGCTAATTTAGGGTATGGCGAAATTGGCTTTGATACTTTAATTGATATTATTTATCATCCTCGCCTCGCGCATTTACCTAAGATCTTAGAAACCCCTTATGTAGGAAAAAAAGCACCCTATGCTATTGAAATAGAAAGCATTAAAAACAAGAAATTTAACCCACAATTGTTTGAATTATTAGAACAATAAGCAAAGGAGAACCTATGATTACATTAAAAAATCACATGTTTAGCCTCACCATTAATCCGCTCGGCGCCGAGTGGACTAGTTGGAAGAATAATTGGACCAATCAGGAATATCTCTTTCAAAAGAATCCTGATTCCTGGATGCGCCAAGCGCCGTTATTATTTCCAATTGTCGGTCGTTTATTGGATAATCGTTACCAATATCGAGATCAATTCTATGATTTAAGCCAACATGGTTTTCTCAGAGATATGACTTTTGAGGTTTTGTTGACTAGTCCTCATCTTGCGGTTTTAGAAGCAAGTTTTGATGAAGAGACGCTGAAAAAATATCCGTTTAAATTTAAGGTCATAGTTTCCTATCATTTGATCAATAATCAAGTACGCACCACCCTGGAAGTCTTTAATCTAGATGAGAAAGACATGTATTTCAATATTGGTGGACACCCAGCCTTTAACCTTACGCCAAATAGAAAAAACAGGTTAAAGTTTAAAGGGAAAAATTTAGGACGTTTTCTATTAAATGGACCCTATATTGAGGACTATCAGACCGTCTCCAAGAAGCGGTTTATGGTAGATGAAATCGATTTACCTAGTACCTTGATCATCGACAACGCAAAATCGGTTAAGCTAAAAAGTAAATACTATAACCTTAGTTTAACCATGAAACCAAAACAAGCCATCGGCATCTGGGCCCCTGTGAATCAGAAAAGCCAAAAGGTTGAGTCGATGATTGCGATTGAACCGTGGTGGGGGATGGCCGATTGTCAAGATCATAATCAGAACCTAGAAGATAAAAAAGCGGTTATGCAGTTAGCGCCCGGACAATCCAAGATCTTCGAATTTACTTTTAAAATCAAACCAAAGCTATAGTTTTCAATTATAGCTTTTTTTTAACATCAGTATCTTGTATAGTAAGATACCTTGTGATACTATGTTATCGAAAGGAGCTTGCCAATGAACATTCAGTATAAAAAAGGTATCTTGGAACTTTGTGTTTTAAGCCTATTGGTTAAGCGAGATTTTTATGGCTATGAATTAGTTGAATCGATTTCCAAGAGTATTGAGATTTCAGAAGGAACGATTTATCCATTATTGCGGCGACTAAGCGATGCCAAATTGGTGGAAACCTATCTTCAAGAATCGACGGTAGGGCCACCACGGAAGTATTATCGATTAACTCAAAAAGGTAAAAACAGTCAACAACAACAATACCAACAATGGCAGCATTTTAGCTCAACCATAAATAAATTTTTAAAGGAGACCATTGATGAACAAAAAAGAATATCTTAGAAAATTAAGAAGACAACTGAAGCATCTACCGAATCATATTGTCGAAGATATCCTGCGAGATTATGAAGACCATTTTAATGATGGTTTACGACAAGGTTTAAGTGAATCCCAGATCTCCAGAGATTTGGGCGATCCGGCAGATGTCGCTAGTGAGTATCTAAAAATGTATCCTAAAATGAAGAAAAGCTCTAAAGGCTGGGATGTTCTCTGGGCCTTGGTTGTAGTAATCGTTGGGATATGGGCTTTACTCTATTTAGCTCCAACCTTATTTAAACTAACCGGTAGTCTCTTAATGACGATATTAAGTTTGGTTCTATTTTTAATCCTACTTACGTTTATCTTAGTTTTGGTAGCCCTTGTTTTTGCTTTAGTCAAAGGTAAACGGGTTTTTGATTTCTTTGTTGGTGATCGAAAGTTCAGTTTTAAATCAAACTATCAGGGCAAAGATATCTCCCATCATATTTCAGAAACTAGAACCATTACTCAACCGGTCTCAAAGCTTGTTGTTGAATCTTATCTATCTAGTATTGTCATCCAACAAGAAAATCGTAACGATATTTATGTTGAGTTAGTAGGTTATTCCGATGTTGAAAGAAGCCCATTAGTGGTTGAAGTTGATGGTTCGGTTTTGAAAATAATCGACGATATTCCCGGTCAAACCATCTCCACCGATGATTTTCATATCGACATGAAGCTTACGATTCGATTACCTAAACAACTCTATGATTTAGAAGCCAAAGCGCGGATTGGTTCTCTTAAGATTTATGGTGATTTCAATGAAAGTATAATTTCGGCTAAACTAGGTTCACTAAAAATCGATGGCAACCATAGCCAAAGCAAAATGCTTTGTGAAATGGGCTCGATGAAGGTTTATAACAATTTTGGTCACGGTACCTTCAAAACAAATTTAGGAAGCATCACTTGGCATCAAAGCGATGCCAATCCCCATCGTTTTGTGATTACAAAATCCCTTGGTTCGTTTAAAAACAATAGTTCTAAAGTTTTTAATAAGATTAATGATAAATATCAATCCCTGGAGGGCATTGAACCAGAAGTATCCATTCAATCTAATTTAGGTAGTATCAAACTGGAACGCTAATTAACCCCGAAGTCATAGTAATATGACATTCCCTTCGGGGTTTTGTATACTAATAGCAACGATAAGAAAAAAACTTATCCTTTAATGCAATAAAAGCTCAATTAATTGTGTTAAGTAGATGAAGGAGGCAAGTATGTTGCTTTTTGCGATGATTGTTGGCGGTGATGGGATCCGTTATCAAAGCTCCATCGAATCCAACTTTGATTTGGATGAAAGGCTCATACTGCGTATTGCTAAGCGCGATATGAGTGCTTTTGATGAGCTTTATTATAAGACGGAACGAATCTTATACTCGTATATTTTATCGATTGTCCGCCACCATCACGATGCCTTGGACATCCTCCAAGAGGTTTATGTAAAGTTAAACAACTCCGCCCATTTGTATCAACCTCAAGGAAAACCGATGGCCTGGTTATTTACGATTTCGAAAAACATGGCCTATAGTCACCTGAGATCGAAACAGCAAGTCGCTGATTTAGACGTCATCGATTTAGACAATAGTATCGATTATAGCTACGTAGTCGAATCCAAAGATCGGGAAATACTCAACATCGCCCTAAATATACTAACTACCGAAGAGCGCAGTATAGTCCTACTATCAGCGATATCCGGATTCAAACATCGAGAAATCGCGGAACATCTAGATTTAAAACTAAATACAGTCTTGTCGAAGTACTCGCGCGCCATCAAGAAAATGAGAGATTATATCAGAGAGGAGGGATTGCTGTGAAAGAAAAAGATATTATTCAAAGTATAAATAAAACACTTAATGCTCGATCGATCGATTTATTAGATGAAATCAAAGCAAGACCCTATGAACCAATGTCGGCACACGACGCGATAACCGTCCAGCCTCTGGAAAAGGAAAAACCAAAATCAAGTTGGTTCAACCCGTTTTTACGAGTTGCCTTATCGATGGCGGTCATGGTTTTATTATTTGTCGGTTATCAAGCCTTAAAACCAGCTCCTGTTGTCCTTGATTCTCTGATTTATCTGGATGTTAATCCAAGTATTATTTATAAAGTTGATAAACAAGGTAAAGTTTATGAGTTAGAAGCCAAAAATACTTTTGGTCAGAAAATCATCGATCAAGTTAGTGACTATCAAAACAAAGATATCGAAGTTGTGGTGGAACTAATTTTAGATGAGATGGTTAAACAAGATTTAATGATTAGCAAAATGCCGACCGTGTTAGTATCAGTGATTAACCAAGATCAGGACGTAGCGAATCGTCAAATGAAACTCATCGATCGAACGATTGAAAACTATTTTAAAGGCAGTTCGGTTCATCCTTTAGTTATTAATCAAAAATTCGCAGCTATTGATGAAACGGTAAAATCTCAAGCCGATCGCTATCAAATCTCTGAGTCCAAATTAAACTTTATCCTCAGAGTCCATCAAGTCAAAGACGATAAGAGCATCGAAGCCTTATCGAAAATGAGTCTTAATGAATTAATCGACTATCTCCTAGAAGCTGACGATGATTTGGATGAAATTGATCCGCGCTTAAATAAGATGAAAGAAGATAAAAAACAAGGTAAAGAGCCCGTCATACCACCGACAGAAGTTATTGAAAAACCAACTCCAGTCGAACCACCTAAACAACCATCAACCGCTCCGGAAACTCGACCATCAACCACCCCAGAAACACAAATACCAGAAAAACCGAAACCGGTAATTACCACCAAGACGATCGAAACAACCAAGCCGATTGAGTATAGTACCCAACAGCGCAACGACGATAGTTTGGAAAAAGGGACAACTAAAGTTGTCCAAGAGGGGAAAAATGGTATTGAAACTACGGTCATTGAAATTACCTATTCCGATGGTAAAGAAATTAGTCGTAAAACAATTTCAAAAACCGTTACCAGAGAACCAATTCCTAAGATTGTTTTAGTTGGTACCAAAGAAGCGCCTAAGCCAAGTTTACGCTTATCGCAAAAAGCGGCGCGTGATATGGTAACCAATCGTTTCGGTGGGGTAATCTCTAAGATAGAGTATACCTATAACGAAACTAACCCACTCTATAAAGGGGAAGCAATCAAAGACAATCAAAAAGTAGTCTTTGAAATCAATGCCAGAACCAAGGCTTTTGTCAAATGGGATACTGGCGGAGATAATCAGTTCAACGATTTTACGGCTCGTTATCGTACTCCATCCTTAATGGATCAAGCGGTCAATGCCATCATTAGTCGTTCTCAAGTCAGTCATACTTTCGTTCAGAAAATCGACTTCAAATGGGATACAAGTGAACCGATGTTTGTCGGAGAAGCCTTTAGTAAGGATACAAAATATGTCTTTGAAATGGACGCCCGTAACCTCAGCTTCTTAAAATTCACTAAGAGCACTGGTGATGAAACCTGGAGTAAACAATACTCCGATGTCCGCTCGAAATAAAGAATAAGCGAATCTCGATGAGATTCGCTTTCCTATACACTATACTGTTTTTTTACTATATTATAGTTAAGAGGTGAGACCATGAAATACATTGTTTTAGGAAATTCAGATTTAAAGGTATCTCGAATCGCTTTAGGTTGTATGAGTTTTGGCGATCCCAACCAGGGGATGCATCGCTGGACTTTAAACCAAGAAGAAACGACAAAAATTATTTCCCAGGCTTTAGATTTAGGGATTAATTTCTTCGATACCGCTTTGGCTTATCAAAATGGTACCAGTGAACAATATCTAGCAAGAGCACTGAAAACCTTAACAACTCGTGATAAAGTCGTCCTAGCAACGAAATTTTTAGCTCGGACACCAGAACAAATCCAACAAGGAATAAGCATTAAGGATCATATTTTAGCTAGCGTTCATCAAAGTTTAGAAAACCTAGATACCGACTATATTGATTTGTATATTTATCATACTTGGGATAAGGAAGCAGATTTAAGAGAGGTTATGGAAACCTTGGATGGTTTAGTTAAAACTAAGAAGGTGCGTTATTTGGGAATCTCAAATTGTTTTGCGTACCAATTAGCCAAAGCCAATGCGATTGCTGAACGCTATGGCTATACCAAGTTTATTTCCATGCAAGGTCATTACAATTTATTATTTAGAGAAGAAGAACGAGAAATGATTCCGCTCTGTAAAGAAGATAATATCGCTTTGACACCCTATAGCTCCTTGGCCTCCGGTCGTTTAACGCGCTTGCCTACAGAAACTTCGAAACGTTTAGAACTCGATGCCTTCGCAAAACTTAAATATGATAGAACCGCTGATATTGATGAAGCGATCATTTTACGAGTCGCCCAGTTAGCTCAAAAATATCAAGTTTCTATGACCGTAATTGCGTTAGCCTGGTTGCTTTCGAAAGTAAGTGCGCCTATCGTAGGCGCAACCAAACCTCATCATTTGGATAGTATGGTAGAAGCGGTAGAATTTGAATTGAGTGAAACGGATATTAGCTATCTGGAAGAGCTCTATATTGCGCATGATTTGGTCGGAATCATGGCAAAATAAAAAAAGTTTTAAATTTATGCAATAAAACCGGAATCTGCTGCGTTAAGTAAGTGAATAAGCAAAACGCTTAAAAAGGAGAACCAAATGAAAAAACAGAGAATATCCTTAGCTATCCTTGCTCTAGCAGCAGTAGCCATCATATTCACCTTATTCAACCGACCAACCGCGAGACCGGTTTTAGGATCTATGTTTATTGATGTCAATCCAAGTATTGAACTTAAAATTAATAACGATTTTGAAGTCGAGTCGCTCAAAGCTTTAAACCAAGAAGCGGTAGAAGTTTTGACCGGTTATGTCTTGCAAGAAGATCAAGATGACATCGAAGATGTTGTCGAAGCACTGGTCCAAAGACTAGTTGATTTAGACTATTTACAAACTGAGAAAGAAAATATGATCTTAGTAACCGGAGATAAGCATCTTGATAAAAAGATTCTAGAAGTAGCTAATGCCTCCATCAAACAATATTTAAGAATTAAGAAAATTGAAGCTAAAGTCGCTATGTTACATTCGGATTTATCCAAAGACGAACAACAACAAGCCGATGAACTAAAGATTTCAAGTGGAAAATACGAGCTTATCAAACAACTGTTAAAATCAGACGATGACTTGAATTTATTCAAATTAGCTAAATTAGAAGTTAAAGAACTCTATGATATGGCAATTAACGAAACCGGGAAAGATATTGTCGTTGTTCCTGAAACCTCAAGTGACGATAATGATGATCAACAAACCGTTGTTAAAACGCCAGAAGTAACCACGCCAAAACAACCTGAAAAGGTTGAGAATAAAAAACCAGTGGTAACCATACAACCTGAAGTTAAAGATCAACCTAAACCAGTGGTCAAACCTGTAGAACCAAAGCAACCAGAAGTTAAACCTGAGCCTAAGCCAGTCGCAAAACCAGTTATTACAACTAAAGAAATTACGGAAACTAAAACCATTAACTTTAAGACCATCACTAAAAATGATGCTAACCTAACGAAAGGTACTAGTAAAGTATCTCAAGCCGGTGTTAAAGGCAGTGAGACCTGGACCTATCTGATTACCTATCAAGACGGCAAACAAGTTTCTAAGAAACTCATATCACAAACGGTAACCAAACCAGCCGTAGACAAAATTGTCTTAGTCGGTACCAAAGAAGCCGTTACTCAACCGACAACCTCTACGCGTTTATCGGCAAAAGCAGCTCGCGATATGGTAACGAATCGTTTTGGTGGAGCTGTTCAAAAAATAGAATATACCTATAACGAAAGAAACCCTCTTTATAAAGGGGAAGCTCGTAAAGCAGGCTATAAAGTTGTCTTTGAAATCAACGCTCGTACCAAACAATTCGTAAAATGGGATATCGGAAACGACTCCGAATACAAGGATTGGGCTAAGCGTTATCAAACCCCAAGCATTATGACTCAAGCTGCTGATAAAGTCGTTGCTCGTACGGGTGTCAGCCACAGCTTTGTTCAGAAGATTGAATTTAAATGGGATGCTTCAGAACCGTTATTCCAAGGGGAAGCTTTCTCTAAAGGCTATAAGTATTCCTTTGAAATGTATGCTAAAGATTTAAGTTTCAAAAAGTTTGATCGCAGTGGGGGCGATGAAACTTGGAGTAAGCAATACTTCAATGTATTGTCTCGCTAGATATTAAAAGCAAGCCAAGTGGCTTGCTTTTTCAATTATAGGGCTTTATAGCGTTTGACTACATTTTCTACCGTGAAGCCATATTCTTCGTAAACTTTTTGCCCTGGAGCGGAAGCTCCGAAAGTTTCTACACCCATGACAGCACCCTCTAAACCAACGAATTGATGCCAGGAATATGGCGAAGCCGCTTCAATGGCTAAACGTTTGGTTATATCGTTTGGTAAAATCTGTTGACGGTAGTCTAATTCTTGTTGTTTAAATAGTTCAATACTTGGCATAGAAACAACGCGAACGTGGATGTTTTCCTGGGCCAAAGCATCTTTAGCTTTTAGGGCTAAGGAAACTTCAGAACCACTAGCAATTAAGATACCATCGATAGCTGCTTCTGGTTCATAGATAATATACCCACCTTTAATGGCTTCTTTACTACTATTATCTAATTGAGGGACATTTTGTCGAGTCAATGATAGTAAGGTTGGTGTTTCTTTAGAGCTAATAGCGACGATCCATCCAGCGATAGTCTCACGATGATCGGCTGGTCTAAAGACCACACAATTTGGTTGAGCCCGCATCATCGTCAATTGTTCAACCGGTTGATGGGTTGGTCCGTCTTCACCGACAAAGATGGAATCATGCGTCATTACAAAAATTTGTGGAAGTCTCATAATCGAAGCCAGTCTTGCCATTGGTTTAAAGAAATCGGTAAAGACTAAGAAAGTTGCGGTATAGGAACGTAGACCACCATGTAGTAAAATGCCGTTGGCGGCGCCAACCATAGCGTGTTCACGAACGCCCCAATGGATGTTCTTGCCGGCTCGGTCATCTTTCGAGAAGGAGCTTTCACCGTTTAGCAACGTCTTATTAGATGGGGCTAAATCGGCAGATCCACCAAAGAGGTTAGGGATTCGCTGATTCAATTTATTTAAAACTTCACCCGAGCTATTACGGGTTGCGTTTGCTTTATCGGAAACTTCCCAGAGTTCTTCATCGTTAAGTAGGGTTTCAAGTTCTACAGGACGATGGTATTCTTGCCATTTTTGAGCGAGTTCTGGGAATTTGTTTTGATACTCCTCAAAGAGTTCTTGCCATTGTTGATGAACTTCTTTACCGCGTTTGGCTTGGGCTTGATAGTGATCGTAGATTTCTGGATCAATTTCAAAAGGCTCTTTATTTTCCCATCCTAAATAGTCGCGGGTAGCTTGAACAGCATCCGCACCCATTGGATCGGAGTGGGCTTTATTGGTTCCCACACGTGGCGAACCGTAACCAATTTGGGTGTTGATTTCAATTAGGGTTGGGCGTTTGGTCTCAAGTTTAGCTTTTTCGATCGCTTCTGAAATCTTGTCTAAATTATTTCCATCTTTAACTCTTAATACTTGGAACCCGTAGCCTTTAAAACGTTTTCTTACATTTTCATGAAAGGCTAAATCGGTAGTTCCTTCGATGGTGATTTGATTGGAATCATAGAGGACGATTAATTTGTCTAAACCCATCGTTCCAGCCATCGACATCGCTTCCGAGCCGACGCCTTCCATCATACAACCATCACTGGCTAAGACATAAGTATAGTGGTCGACAATCGGGTAACCTTCTTGGTTAAAAATAGAAGCTAAATGCGCTTCAGCCATGGCCATTCCCACCGCATTACTTAATCCAGCACCGAGTGGTCCCGTGGTTGTTTCCACGCCTTCGGTATCCGTAACTTCAGGATGTCCTGGAGTTTGTGACTGCCATTGACGGAAATTCTTTAATTCTTCCAGCTCTAGATTATAGCCGAATAAATGAAGTAAAGAATAGATTAACATCGAGCCATGTCCAGCCGATAAAATGAAACGATCACGGTTCGGCCATTTTGGATCACTAGGGTCATGGTTTAAATGTTTTGAGAATAATTGATAGCTCAATGGCGCACATCCTAGTGGTAGACCAGGGTGTCCGGATTGAGCTTTTTCTACCGCATCTAAGGTTAGGATACGGATAGCATTGATTGATTTATTTATGATCTTTTCCATGTGAATCTCCTTTGAGTTTATTATAGCCCAACCATTCCTTTATACCAACAAAAAAGCGAAATCTTGAGATTTCGCCTAGTTTCTTGGTTTTTTGCGACGATTGCGTTGGCGACCTTTACGGCCTTTATCATTAGCTACAAACGCCGTCAAAACTTTCTTTCGATAGCTTTGATTGTTTAAAACATCAATGACTTGTTTTTCCATCGATCCTAAAACCTCGACGGTGGACGAAGATTGAGACAGATTGATTTTACCAATATCTTTTCCAGATAGGGCGGTGTCCTTAGTAAACAACTTAATTAGATCGGCGACTTCAATCTTATCTTTACGACCGAGATTAATGACGATCTTGGAATAGTTTTTATGACTTCTTACTGAAACGGCTTTTTCGTCAATTTCTTTTAACGTAAAGTTCTCAACGACCTTGGCTAATAAACCCTGAATAATTTCACTGTCGATATAACCTTTCAAATGCAAACCAGCCATGATATCGAGTGTTTTCTCTGTATTATCAATTTTTAGACCGGAGAGAATTTCCTTTTCAATTAAATCTAAGGTCAATTTGTTCAGTTCTTTTTGGCCTGGTAGTGGTTTGAATTTAATTGGTTGTTTGATTAGCTTTTCAACTTGACTCAATAAGCGCTGTTGGCGCGGTGAGACAAAAGTAATGGCTAAACCTTCGCTACCTGCCCGGCCGGTTCGACCAATGCGGTGGACGTAGTACTCAATTTCGCTAGGTACATCGTAGTTAAATACCAAATCAAGTTGGGAGACATCAATCCCACGAGCCGCGACGTCCGTAGCTACTAATAGGTTTAAGGTTTTATCTTTGAAGCGAGCCATCATAGCGGTTCGCATTTCTTGTTTCATATCACCATGTAAAGCTCCAACCCGATAGCCCTGAGCGGATAAGAAAGTAGCTAATTCATCAGCTCCTTTTTTAGTATTAGTAAAAATGATTGAGGACTGAGGACGATGGATTTCCAAGAGTTGGATTAAGAGTTTGTTTTTATTGCTAGGTAATACTTTATAGGCAATCTGTTCGATCTTACTGGTCGTTAAACTGTCTTCCGATAATTTAACGATGACTGGATTTTCTAATAACTGTTTAGCCAAAGCCTGAATTGAGGCTGGCATCGTTGCCGAAAACATAAGCGTTTGATGAGGCTGTTCGATATAGTCAAGGACAGAAATAATATCCTCATAGAAGCCCATATTCAACATTTCATCGGCTTCGTCTAAGACCAACAGTTCTAAGGCGTCCAAACGAATCGTACGCCGTCTTAGATGATCAAGCAAGCGACCGGGAGTGGCAACTACGATCCGTTTACCTCGCTTTAATAAACGAATTTGACGCTCAATCGATTCACCTCCATAGAGGGCGACAATGGCCATGTCGGATAAATAGGTTGAAAACTTCCTTAGTTCACTAGTTACTTGTAAACAAAGTTCGCGGGTCGGTAAAATAACTAAAGCTTGAGTTTGATGGGAACGACTGGCGCTTAGAATATCGAGTAAAGGAAGGCCAAAGGCAGCCGTCTTTCCGCTTCCGGTATGAGATTGTCCCAAGACATCGTTTTTCTCTAAAATAGCAGGGATGGTTTGAGATTGAATCTCTGTAGGTTCACTATAGCCTAGCTCTTCGATGGCTTTTAATAGTGAAGGATTTAAATTTAATTGATTAAAATACATAATAGCCTTCTTTCGTTGCCAGTTGAGTATACCACAAGAAGTTAAAATATTTGTTAATATAATGCTACAAAGAGGAAAAAATATGATTACTGAGAAATGGGAAAATAACCAAGACGATTGGATTTATGTAAGAACAAAGGTGTATATCGAAGAGCAGGGTTTCGTTCATGAGTTCGATGATAAGGAAGATATCGCCCAACATTTAACGATTTACAAAGATGGCCAGCTCATCGGTTGTGCTCGCGGTTATATCGATGCTGATGGACTTGGTTTAGTTCAACGAATTACAGTACTTAAAGCCTTTCGAAATCAAGGCTTCGGCAAGTATTTAGTAAAGAGAATGGAAGATAAATTACGATCAATGAACGCCGAGGGCTTTAAACTTCACGCTCAACAAGAAAAAGTCAGCTTTTATGAAAGACTTGGTTATCAGGCCTTTGGTAAAGCGGATTTTGAAGAATTCATGCCTCATCAATGGATGAAGAAAGGCGATGAGTCAGTTTAAGCCTTTTAAGCTTATGCTATAATCAGGAGTGAAAAAAAGAAAGTAGGAAATAAATATGACCTTACCAGCTTGCCCAGTCTGTGGCGAAAATCATACTTATGAAGATGGCCATACTTTTGTTTGCCCGATGTGTTTTCATGAGTGGACCCAACAGTCGCTCGACGATGCGCTTGAAGCAAGCATTGTTAGAGATATCCATGGAAATCCGCTGGAGGACGGCGATGATGTTACCGTCGTTAAAGATTTAAAAGTAGGTTCGGATGTGATTAAGCAAGGGACACGGGTCCGCAACATTAAAATACTGGATACAGAAGTCGATGGCCATGATTTACAAGCCAGAGTCGATGGCTTTGGTATGATGTATTTAAAGGGAAGTGTTGTTAAGAAACAATAAACAACAAAAAAAGATGACCAGAAGTTAAATTGGATCGTTCAAGAAGTTTTAGAAAAATAGCTGTCCGCTATAAGGGATTTATAGAAGGTCGCTATAAGGAACTTTTAGAATAAGCTATTGAAGGACCAAAATCAGTATGATTGAGGTCCTTTTTTCTTAGCGTTAAGAACGTATAGTATCCTTAGTCTTAAAGTATCTAAATTTCGATATCCA
>JAEWFZ010000048.1 GCA_023388535.1 Bacillota bacterium
AATTGGGTGGGCATATTTGGTGGTATAACAATGAGAGATTACACTCATCACTAGGGTATAAATCACCCGTCTCATATGCCCAATCAAAGTAACTATAAAAATTGTCCGTTAAAGTGTTGACATTCCAACAAAGTAATCGGTAAAACTTGTAAGATTAGATTACGTCTAAAAATAAGGTTTAATACCGTAGAAATCCAAGTAATTAAAATTACCAAAATTGAAAAAACCAAGGCCATCAGCAACAGATAGAACAACAAGTTTATAAGGGAAATACTAAATCCCAGACGGTAAGAAATCGTTCTTAGATTAAATCCGTTAAGCACGATGGCTAAAAACAACAGTACGATGTACGAGATCAAAAAAACAACAAAGATCGTCAATGCTTGTCCAAAGAGTATATTTTTGACTTGTTTTTGATAGCTTCCACGAGTTTTGAAATGATTCATCATACCGGAGTCAATTTGTTTGTTTAAAGTTGGGGCTAAAAATAAGCCACTAGCCAAAAGCATCAACATCAGTAAGATGCCATTAAACGAAGATTGAAAGAAATCGACCATAAAGCTAATAGCATTGGTATTAAGCAAATACAGTTTCTTAAGATTAATTAAATGATGGATTGGCTCAACCGAAGTTGATGGTGGATGTTGGATAAAATCAATTAACTCTAGTTTGGCTTGATACGAGTTATAAAAACTAAATTCACCGACGATAACTACCAAAGCCATCATCCATAAGCTACTTGGTTTGAAAAACTGTCGTTTAAATTCCTTAATCATCATAGCGAATTTCTTCCTTTCCCTTTTAATCTATATTTATCGTAGCATTAGCTTTATTTATTACTCAGGTATTTTTCTTTAAGTCTTTCTTAAGGTTTTCTTAAGTTACAACCATAACTATAAATACGCTATAATATAACTAGTTAATATCATTATGAAGGGAATCCTATGTCCTCATTAAAGCCTAACCAGATTACGGTTGAAGAATACTTAGAATCTTTAGACGATAAAAAGCTTTTGCTGGCAAAATCATTGATAGCTTTTTTCGAAGCAATCACTGGCTATCCAGCGGTAATGTGGAATCATCGCATCGTTGGTTTTGGTGAGTATGCTTATCGCTACGCTAGCGGTCATTCTGGCGTATCCAGCCTTGTCGGCTTCGCCATTAACCGCAACGATTTTGTCGTCTATCTTAATTCCAATAGCGAAGCTAGAGACCAACTAATCGCTCAGCTTAAACCATATAAAACCGGGGTTGGCTGTTGTTATTTTAAGAGTTTTGAGGAAATTAATAATGATTTATTCAAACAACTCATTCAAGTCGTCATTGATGACATTCAAACCCTATTTCCTAAGGAGGCAATATGACTTTTAAATTACCAGAAAAACTACAACTTGGCGTCGCCAGTGCGGCCACCCAAATTGAGGGTGGTGATCTCAATCATTCTTGGAATCATTGGTATCAACAAGGGAAAATAAAAGATGGTTCCAATCCAGCCAACGCCAATCAGCACTACCAACTGTTTGAAAAAGATATAGAAATCATGGCCAGCATGAATCTCAAACACTATCGCTTAGGTATCGAATGGGCGCGCATTCAACCCACTCAAGATAGCTTTGATTTAGAAGTATTGAATCATTATAAGGAATTAATTTTGCTTTTACATAAACACCAAATTAAGCCCTTAGTCACGCTTCACCATTTCACCAATCCAATGTGGTTTGAAACGTTGGGTGGTTGGTTAGAAAAGGAAAACGTCATTCATTTCTTACAATTTGTCGACATCGTTGTCCGCTATTTTGGCGATCTTGTCGATGAATACATAACCATTAACGAACCGAATGTTTTTGCTTTGAACGGATACTTCGATGGCAGCTGGCCACCAGGTAAGAAGTCGATGAAGGATTACATCAAAGTCATTAGTCATATGGCTTATGCGCATATCCGCAGTTATCGAATGATTCATTCGATTCATTTAAATAAAAACGTAAAAGTCAGCTTTGCGCATCATATGCGCGTCTTTGAGCCAAAGTCAAAAACCCACCCCAAAGATCTCGCCATGGCTAAATTTGCCAGTTTTACCTTTCAAAGCGCTCTATCGGAGATGTTTATTCACGGGAAATTTCCAAAACCGTTTTCCAATATCGGAAATGTAACAAAAGGCGTTTACGTCGATTTCTTGGCGATAAATTACTATTCCCGCTCCAGCATCGAAGGATTTGAAGATGACGTTCGTACAAAGGTAGCCGTCAATGATTTAGGTTGGGAAATCTATCCAGAGGGACTACTCAGAGTTATTAGAGAACTCTATTCGGTCGAACCATTGCCAATTTATATTACCGAAAATGGTACTTGTGATAATACCGATAGTTTTAGAGCAAAATACATTTACGATCATCTTAAAGTATTGACCAAGACCGCCTTACCGGTATTACGTTACTATCATTGGTGCTTTGTTGATAATTTCGAATGGCTCGAAGGCGAATCCGCTCGCTTTGGTTTAGTTTTTAACGATTATCAAACTCAAGAACGCAAGATTAAAGAATCCGGATATTTCTACGCTCAAATCAACAAAGATGGCGGCGTTAGCCAACAAGCCTACGATCATTATGTAGCCCACCAGAGGTATAACTACAATGATTAGTTGTCATGAAAATCATTTTCATTTACAGACTAAAAATACCTCGTACTGGATTTCCATTAGTCCGTATCAACATTTATTGACGCTTTACTATGGGCCAAAGACCAGCGACGATGCGAATCAATCGTTTCTTAATCACCATCAGATTGAAACCGGAACCACGATTAAATATCGGCGTGAAGATTCTGAGTATAGTTTAGATCATCGTTGTTTGGAGTATTCTACTCAAGGTCAGGGCGATTATCGTACCACCAGCTTACATTTAGTCATGCCCGATGGCTCGATGGTAGCCGATTTGAACGTCATCGGTCACACCTTATTGGATGACAAACCCACTATTAGTAACCTACCGAGTAGTCGCGGTAATAATACGCTAATTCTGCATCTTCAAGATAAGCTCAAGGTAGCTGTCGATCTTTACTATAGTGTTGATTATGACAGTGATGTCATTAGCAAACGTGTGGTAGTTACTAACAAAAGTAATCAAATCATAACCCTAAATAAAGTAATGAGTCTACAAGTAGATTTACTAGAACATCAAATGGACGCACTAACCTTGCATGGGGATTGGGCGAAAGAGAGCCATCTACAACGAAGTCCCCTTTCGATTGGAACCTACAGCAATCAATCGCGAAGAGGCACATCATCCAATCAACACAACCCTGGATTAATTTTAGCCAAGCCAAATACCGATCAACATCAAGGGGAAGCCTATGGTTTTAATCTGGTTTATTCGGGTTCGCATAAATCCGAAGTCGAAATCAATAGTCATGGTTATTTAAGGGTTTTGGTTGGCTTAAACGACGATTTGTTTGAATGGCCGCTGTCGTCTAATCAATCGTTTGAAAGTCCTGAAGCGATCATGACCTATAGCAACCAAGGCCTCAACCGACTGTCTCAAAACTTCCATCAATTTGTCCGCGAACAGATTTTACCAGTCCATCATCAACATCCAATTATTTATAATAATTGGGAAGCGACCCGCTTTGATTTTGACCATAAAAAACTAATCGCTTTAGCTAAAGTAGCAAAATCTTTTGGCATTGAAACCTTTGTGCTCGATGATGGTTGGTTTGGCGATCGACAAAGCGATAACGCCGGCTTAGGCGATTATTGGATTAATAAAAAACGATTACCAAAAGGTCTGGGAACGTTAATTAGGGAAATTAATCAAATTGGTTTAGATTTTGGGCTCTGGGTTGAACCGGAAATGGTCAATGAAAATAGCGATCTTTATCGAAATCATCCTGAGTGGGTTTTAAAAACCCCTTCTCGCACGCCCTTAACCGGAAGAAACCAACTGGTATTAAATCTCTGTTTACCTGAAGTTCAAGACTATATTATTGAAAATGTCTCTTATTTATTGGATAACCATCCCATTACCTATATCAAATGGGATATGAATCGACCGCAGTCGGATTGGTACAGCGATAATCTAGCTTCACAGGGGATGGTACCCCATAGCTACATGATTGGCCTTTATCGAGTCTTGGATGAAATCTTTAAAAAACGCCCTCAAGTAACCTTAGAAATGTGTGCCTCAGGTGGCAATCGTTTTGATTTAGGCATGCTATGCTACGCTTCACAAATTTGGTCTTCGGACAATACCGATCCAATTGAACGTTTAAAGATTCAGGAGGGTTTAACATATTTTTATCCACTCTCTGTTATTTCTAATCATATGGCGGCGGCACCGAACCCATCGACCTTACGGTATGTTCCGTTATCGACCCGCTTTAATGTGGCTTTTTTTGGTTCCTATGGTTTAGAACTCGATATAACTGATTTGAACCATTTAGAAAGAACCGTCCTTAAACAACAGATTGAACGCTATAAAAAATATCGAAACCTGATACAAAACGGCATTTTTTCGCGTTTAACAACCAGCCAAGCTTATCGCTATAGTTGGCAGCTACAAGATCAAGAGCGAACCATTCTAGGATTATTTCAAACCTTATATCAATCCTCCCCGCTCTATGACAAAATCTTTCCCATAAATTTGGAAGCAGAAACTATCTATCAAGTCAGATCCTTACCACAGAAAGTAGAGATTCAACAATTTGGTGCCTTGATGAATCATGTCTTGCCTTTTACGATTAAGAAGGAAGGCTGGTTTATGAAAACCGTTCCTAACTTTTATGCTTTAGATGATGCGGAGGAGTTGTATCGGGCTAGTGGGGCTTTATTAGCCAAAGGACTTGTGCTTCAACAACAGTTTGTTTCTACCGGCTACACCAAAGACCTGAGAATGCTTGGAGATTTTGGTTCTACTTTATATGAAATAACGAAGGAAAAATAATATGAACGAAACTGTCAGTCATCGAAATCGTTGGATGTTTGGTATCGGCACGATTGGCCGAGACATGCTGTATACGCTGATTTCCATGTTTCTTATGTTTTATTTAACCGATGTTTTAGACCTATCGGATACGGTAATGACCTACATTACGATAATGATGGTCTTTGTCCGCATCTTTGATGCCTTTAACGATCCCTTCATGGGCATGTTGGTCGATAATACCAAATCGCGCTGGGGTAAATTCAAACCTTGGATTCTTATCGGAGCAATTTTAACCTCAATTTTTACTATCTTCTTTTTCTATGATTTTAAATTTGAAGGTCTCGGTTTTGTTGCTGTTTTTACCGTTAACTATTTGCTATGGGAAATTTCCTTTACCGCAAACGATATTGCTTATTGGTCGATGTTACCATCACTATCTAAGAATCAAAAAGAAAGAGAAAAGATTGGCGCAATCGCTCGTATTTGTGCCAATTTAGGTATGTTTACGCTGGTAGTCGGCATTACTGGGTTTACGGAGTTTTTAGCCGAGAAGACTGGTTCGATGCAACAAGCGTATTTCTATTTATCAATCATTTTGGTCTTGCTGATGTTGTTTTTCCAAATGTTTACCGTCTTTGGGGTGAAGGAAGATTTAGAAAATCAGGTCGTCGAAGAACAAACGACGGTCAAAGAACTTTTCCAAATTATTCTTAAAAATGACCAATTATTATGGATTTCAATCTCGATGAGTATTTTTATGACCGGCTACATTACTACCACCGCTTTTGGACAATATTATTTCAAATATATTTATGGGGATTTAAATATGTATTCTGTGTTTGCGGCAATCTTAGCGGTCTCTCAAATCAGTGCGCTAGCTATTTTTCCATTAGTTTCCAAATTCTTCAAACGAAATACCATCTTTACCGCTAGTATCTTGTTGATGGTTTTAGGTTATCTAGTATTCTTCTTTGCGCCAACGACCAATATGATTGGTATTGGCATCGCTGGTATTTTATTATTTGTCGGACAAGGCGCCATTCAATTATTAATGTTAATGTTTATCTCCGACTCAGTGGAGTATGGCGAATGGAAGTTTAATAAACGTAACGATTCCGTGACTTTGTCCTTACAGCCTTTTATCAATAAATTAGGTAATGCCCTAGCCAGTGGTATTATCGGAGCGACCGTAATCATCGCTGGAATTAATGAATCAACGGATGTTTCTCAAGTTTCCCAACAAGGCTTGGATTTATTAAAATCATCGATGATGATTCTTCCCTTAATACTAATTGTTATTTCTTATTTTATTTATCGTAAATTTTATCGGATCGATGAAGTTTTCTATCAACAAATTATTACTGAAAACCAAAATCGTAGAAAGGAAATGCGACATGTCACAGAAAATTAATTATCAAAGCCGGATAAAGGATATCTTAGCATTACCCATTGGTCATGATGTGATGGTCCGTTTGATTCTTCAAACTGGACTACCGTTTTCACTGTTGAAAAATCCCTTATTCTTAAATCTCAAAATAAAGACTATCGCTCGTCTTACGAAAAAGAAACTACCGCTTTCCTTTTATCGCAGCCTGATTAATCTGGTCAATAGCGAACTGGAACAACCTTTAGAAGACAATCCACCAATTCGTAAAGCTTGGTGGAAAGAAGCGGTCTTTTATCAAATCTATCCGCGTAGTTTTAAAGACAGCAACGACGATGGCATCGGTGATATCCAAGGTATTATTTCCAAATTGGATACCTTAAAAGATTTAGGGATCGATTGTATCTGGTTATCGCCAATTTATGATTCACCAAACGATGATAATGGCTATGATATTCGAGATTATCGAAACATCATGGAAGAGTTTGGGACTATGGAAGATGTTGAGGAGTTAATCCGTCAGCTTAAAGCTAGGGATATGAGAATAATTATGGATTTAGTAGTCAACCATACTTCCGATGAGCACCCTTGGTTTCAATCCGCTCTGGCTGGCGATAAATCCAAACAAGACTACTACTTCTTTAGAGATAAACCAAACAATTGGACCAGTTTCTTCAGCGGTTCGGCGTGGAAATATTTTGATGAAATTCAGCAGTATGGCTTAAAATTATTCTCTTCCAAACAATTCGATCTCAACTGGGATAATCCCGAAGTGCGTAGAGAAGTTAAAGATATTGTTACTTTCTGGTTAGAAAAAGGTATCGATGGCTTTCGCATGGATGTCGTCAATTACATTTCCAAGGCTAAAGTCTTGCCTGATGGCCACCCTGCAATTGGGGAATTGATAGGCTTTACCGGTATGGAGCATTATTTTTACGGGCCAAATTTGGTTGAATACTTAGCTGAGCTACGCAAGGAAGCCTTTGTTCCTTACAATGGGTTCAGTGTCGGAGAGACGCCGGGCATCGGCACCCAGCTCTCTAAATTACTCACTGGTGACTACCGAAAAGTGATGGATTTGACCTTTAGTTTCGATCATTTAGAAACTCCTGGTAAACAACGATTTGAGCCTTATGCCTATGATCTTAATTTTTATAAATATTATATGATTGAAAATCAGCGTGCTTTCGGCGCCCATTATTGGATGTCGCTCTTTGTTGATAATCATGATAACCCTCGATTTATCTCTAAAATCGATCCAAGCCATCGTCATCGCGATGCTTTAGCCAAAGCAATCAATTTAATACTATTAACTTTGAGAGGAACACCCTTCTTTTATCAAGGTCAAGAGATTGGGATGACCAATAATGATTTCCAATCCATGGCGGATTTTAGAGATGTGGAAAGCCTTAATAAATATCAAGAATTATTAGAAAATAATATCAACCAAAAAGAAGCCTTTGATATCATTTTATCGGGAAGTCGAGATCATGCGCGCACGCCTATGCAATGGAACCAACAG
This sequence comes from Bacillota bacterium, assembly GCA_023388535.1. Classification (GTDB taxonomy): domain Bacteria; phylum Bacillota_I; class Bacilli_A; order Erysipelotrichales; family Erysipelotrichaceae; genus JBNRMW01. The sequence goes on from JAEWFZ010000048.1 coordinate 7,826, forward strand.
CGTTATGGTGGTTTCTCTACGCAAATGCCTTGGATCTTAGCTCATCAAGATTTACAATCCACCAATGTAGAATATCAACAACAAGAAATAAACTCTATCTATAATTTCACTAAAGAATTGATTGCTTTAAGAAAAGAGAACCCAACGCTGATCTACGGTGATATTAAATTTATTGCTGAGTCTAAAAAGGATTATTTCATCTACCAACGCATCGATGAATATGACGAATTTCTAATTGAGATCAATCTTAAGAACGATTATCAAAAGCGAATTATCGATACCCACGGTTTTGAGTTAATACTTTCAAATAGCCAAGAACAAGACACTACCTTGGCCCCATATCAAGCCAATCTTTATAGGAGGTTATCATGACCGTAAAAGAAGCTATTATTAAATGGAACATCACTGAAAACACGCTCTACAGCTATCTCAATGATGGTTTAGTTCGTGGCGCAAACAAGTATGACAATCAATGGGAAATTCCGGACAACGCGCTTTGTCCTTACAAACCGCGGAAAACAAATTTGTCTCAGGAAGAAATGATTGTTTATATTCTACGGGCTTTAAATGACAGTAAAACCATTCCCCCAACGCTACTTCAAGTCGACGATGAAAAGCTTTCGGCCATTTTTGAAGCTTTAGATGAACAGAATTATATCAGACGGCTGAAAGGCTCAAACCACGTTGATCCTTTCGCTAATTATTTAATCAATTTAAATAATAGTCAGGTGTTTATCAAGAAAAACCAATCGCTCAAGAAATCGGTCGATTTACTCTTACGATTGGCACCGGCACTTATTCAATTGTTGTCGATGATGGTCTAGTTATTCAGACTTTAAGACCAAAGTTACTAAATTAGGAAAATTATTAATACGCAACGGAAATAAACTATTTCCAAGTCCAGCTGAGACGATCATGGTCGTCTTTTCTTTTATGAATTTTCCCTTGGTATAAGATGGTAGTAATCCTTGATCCGGAGCAAACCAACCCTGCTTTCTGCCTAGACGCCATTGTCCACCATGAGCATGACCAGCGAGTACTAAATCATATCCGTATTTAACATAGGTATCAAAAAGATGTGGATAGTGACACACCAAGATTTGATAATCTTGGGTCGGTGACTTCAAGACTTGAAAGACTTCCTCAATGGAAGTTACTTTTTCACCGATACCAGTTAGCCAAATATGACTATTTTCTCTATTGATTGGTATTGAACGTTGATCAAGCAAAATCAGCCCTTCTTCAATTAAACGTTGGCTGGTCATCGCCCCATAGCGTGATTTACATTCGTGATTACCGGTAATAAAATACATCGGAGCGACATCTTTTAATCCAGCCACAAGCTCGAGAACAGGTTCTATAGCATAGCGACGTCGATCTATTTGATCACCGCTGAAAACAATTAAATCGGGTTTTTTATGGATTACATGTTTAATCAAACGTTCTTGTTGTTTACCAAATCGGGTATTGTGTAAATCGGCAATCAAGACAATACGAAAACCATCAAACGCACTAGGGATTTTAGCGTTTAATATTTCATAGGTACTCAGTTCAATAGCTAGGTTTTGAACTAGAGGATTAAAGCGATATAATTTACTCATTTTCTACCCTTCTTGCTTGATGGCGGATTTCATCCATAACTTCAATCGTCCTCAGAATCTCATGGTGTGGATATTGCCGGGATTCTAGGTCTTGGTTATTTATAGCTTGGTGAACGGCTTCGATTTCCGTATACATATCATCCACTTCAAACGGATAACTATAGCTCATCGAACCCGATTGGATGACGACATCGTATTTAGTTGGACGGTTGGAATGATTCATATAAACAATTCCTTTTTCACCCCGAATTAAGGCGTAACGGCTTTGAGTTTGGGTGGTGGATACGCTGATATGTGCTTGTAGATGCTCACCATAGGTCAAAAGCGCATGGGTACTGGTATCGATACCTTCCTTCATAAACATAGTCGCACTGATATGTGATGGCTTTTCTTTGATAAAGAGATTAACAAAACCGATTGGATACGATCCTAAGTCCCAAAGAGCACCCCCTTGGTTCAAATCAAACATATAGTGATTTGGAGCTAAAGCTCCCATATTATCTTCAAAGGAAGCGGAAATAAAACTAATCGTACCCAGTAAACCATCTTTGATATCTTGAGCTAACTGCAACAACGCCTCATTGTAACGGGTCTTTAAGGCTTCCCCATAAAAGACTTGATTAGCCTCTGCTACGGCTAAGACTTCCTTTAAGTCACGCGCGTTAAGGGTGGCTGGTTTTTCGGTAAAAACAGCTTTTTTAGCCTTTAAAGCTTCGATACTATAAAGCTTATGTAAGCCATGAACTAAAGCGATATAGACGACATCCACTTGAGCATCTTCAAGTAAGCTTTGATAGTTATTATAAATCTTTAGGTCCGGAAATTGGCTTTGTAAACTTTCATGTTGTGAAAGACTGGCGATGGCATATAGTTCTCCAGTTTTACTTGCCGCTAGGCTTTTGATAAAGCGTTTGGCTATGTTGCCATAACCGAGAATTCCCCATCTAATTTTTTTCATTATAGTCATTCCTTTCGATGTGGAAAATACCTATTTAGGTTGATTTCTCTGGATACAAATAGTTAAAATATCTTGAATTAAGACTTCATCCGCCGGCGTCGCATAGGGAATCTGAATAGCCCCTTTGGAGGTTTTATAAGACTTTAAGCGCTCGGCTAAAAGTTCAATCGGTTTTGGTCCAGGATAAATCCCAATATGATGTTTGTGAGCCGCAAAATGTATCAGATTACCATGGTAGTAAAAGGTCGGCATGCCCCAGGCTATTTTCTCTATAGTACCTTCGGGCACTAGTTTTTGAAGCAGATAATAGAGCTCAAATAATTGAGGCTGAATCTCAACCGGCTGTTCTAAAATATATTTTTCAATCATCTTTTTGTTTCCTTTTGACAACCGCATTTATCCATTCCGGTGCATGGGCCGAGGTACAACCCTTGGCTACTTTCATATCCCGATAAACGCCTAGTTTTTCTGCTAAGGCTAGAACCTGAGGTCGATAAGCTTTAAAGTGAATACCAATCTCGGCCAGGGTGCGGTTCATGGCCCATTTTTCGTCTTCAACCGCATCCACTAAGCGGGCTTCGATTAATCTTAATAAATGATCAATTTGTTCGTTACTATATTTATCATCCAAAATTAAGCCGATGGCTATATCCCAGGCCGCTCGTCGAATTAACGGATTTTCATCTTCATTCCATAATTCGAATAGGCGCTGTTGATCTAACGATTTTCTTAACACCCCTAAGCTTAATTCATCGACCAATGAAGGATGGCTAGCTTTTTGAATTAACTGGTTAGCTTGATTTATACCAATTAATTTGGCATCTAAAATCATCGAACCAAGGATCATCGCTTCGTACTGATTACTTTCCCAGAGCTCTAAACCCAGCTCATGATTTATACCTAGGGTTTTAGCCATTGGTCTTAATTTGGTCATTGGCACCCCAAAATTATCCATCTCGATGTTAAGTCGTTGGTTCGTCTTTTTCCGGGCTGGATTTTCCATAGTTTTTAACTGTTCGATAATTTGATTTAGCTTCATGGTTTTGCTCCTATCCTACTAGAACTATCTCAAATTTTTATCCTATTTTCCACTCAAATGATGAGTTTGACGAAAATTTGATAACTTTTACCACCCTTTATTCGGAGTTAGTGCTGTTAGAAAAAGCTACTATCTGATAGTAGCTTTAATTAAAGTTTTTATTTATTAAATTTATGATGTAAGGCAGCGTTTATGAAGCCATTAAACAAGGGATGACTGCGATTAGGTCTTGATTTGTACTCGGGATGAAACTGACAAGCAATGAAAAACGGATGATCTTTGATCTCAACAATTTCCACAAGCTTACCATCAGGACTCAATCCTACGAAATCTAAACCATGTTTCTGTAAGATTTCACGGTAGTCGTTATTGAATTCATAACGATGTCGGTGGCGTTCTAAAATTTGTTCTTGTTGATAGAGTTGATACGTTTTACTACTAATATCTATCTTGCATGGCCAATCGCCTAATCTTAAGGTTCCACCAAGGAGTTTGTCGACCCGATAGGCTTCCATAATATTGATGATTGGATGTGGCGTATTGGGTTGAAATTCGGTCGAGTTGGCTTTCTCTAAACCAGCTAAATGACGCGCTACATCAACGCAGGCCAATTGCATCCCTAAGCCTAATCCGATGAATGGTATCTCTTGTTCACGAGCGTACTTAATAGCTGCTATTTTTCCTTCAATGCCACGTCCTCCAAAGCCGCCTGGTACCACAATACCATCGAGGTTTTTTAGGATTTCATGGGCGTTTTCAAAAGTTACTTCTTCCGAATCAATCCACTCTAGACAAATATCGGTATCATTAGCATAACCGGCGTGCTTTAACGATTCTACCACCGAGATGTAAGCGTCATGAACGGCGATATATTTGCCAACCAAACCAATTTTTACGGTGTGCTGTAGATTGGAGGCGCGGGCAATTAATTCTTTCCATTCGCTCATATCCGCTTCTGGCAAATCGATACCTAATTTATGTAAAACATAATCGTCCAAACCTTGTGCTTGGAAACGTAGTGGGATTTCATAAATATTCTCAACATTGAGTGATTCGATAATGGCGTTTTCACGCACATCACAGAACATAGCAATCTTTTGTTTAATGTCTTGACCGATAGGATATTCCGAGCGGGTGACAATGACATTGGGCTTAATACCTAAGCTCATCAGCTCTTTATAGGAGTGTTGTACGGGTTTCGTTTTCTGTTCCCCGCCCCCAGGAATTACTGGAATCAAAGCGGTATGAACAATCACCACGTCGTCGCGATCGTGTTCTCCGTGGAACTGACGGACCGCCTCCAAAAATGGCAACGATTCAATGTCCCCGACCGTACCACCAATTTCAGTTATAACCACATCCGCCTTAGACTCGGTAGCCGCATCGCTTATTTTACGTTTAATTTCATCGGTAATATGGGGAACGACTTGGACAGTAGCGCCCAGATTATCGCCTCGGCGTTCTTTGTTGATGACGGATAAATAGACGCGTCCCATGGTGATGTTGGCGTTTTTGGTCAGTTCTTCATCGATGAATCGTTCATAATGACCGATATCTAGATCTGTCTCAGCGCCATCTTTGGTCACATAAGTTTCTCCATGTTCAAAGGGAGAAATAGTTCCAGCATCTACGTTTATATATGGATCAAATTTCTGTAAAAATACTTTTAGACCACGGTTTTTTAGCAAACGACCTAAAGAAGTTGCGACAATCCCTTTTCCAATTCCGGAGACGACCCCTCCAGTTATGAATACATATTTTGCCATAATGTTAATTTCTCCTATAAATAAAATAAAAGCCCTCCAGAGGAGTGCCCTTTATTATTATACAGAGTTGGACCATCGATAACAACACCAAAAAATTATTTTTTTATAGAATTTAACTCGTGAAAATTGGCCTTATTTTAGCAACTAGCTACTTTCGCCTTCTCTTCCATTTAATCTGGATGTTGGTTCATCTGGCTTTGTTTAAGTTCAATACCTGATTCATTAGAAAAGTATGGAAGTAAAAAAACAAAAGCAATATGAAAACCATAAATTATCTTTTGTTTTTCTTTCAGATCACTTTTATCGGTTCATTAAATACGAAACAATTACTATAACTAGTAATAGCAAAACAATCAAAAATGATCCTTTGGTAGCGGACCCCCAGTCTTGACCTAAGGTTTTTCCTTTTTCTATTAATTTTTTATTTGAATATCCTTCTTGGTTCATCTGTTTGCTCCTTTCGTCTTATTTAAATGTTATTCTATGTTATTGATACTATTATAACATATCGAATTATACAAAAAGATTAATCAAGATATCGATTCAATCAAAAAGATAAAAACCAATCGCTTGATCTAGATGATTTCTTCGGTTTTTGAGACATGATTTAATAATACCGGAAATCCTTGATCATCCACATAAACTAAATCTTCGATACGTATTCCGCCGATACCTTCAAGATATATCCCTGGTTCCAATGAAAAGCACATACCAGGTTGTATCTGTCTCGGATTAGCGCTACTGACATCAAAAGGTTCATGGACGGACTGGCCTATGCCATGGCCTAAGCGATGAATAAAGTATTTTCCGTATCCTGCCGCTTCAATAACATCTCTTGCGGCCTTATCGATATCACAAAACCGAGCGCCCGGTACGATTGCTTTCAAGGCGGCCGTTTGTGCTTGTAAAACCGTATCATAAACCTGCTTCATTGAGTTCTCACCAAGGAAATAAGTTCGCGTCATATCGGAGCAATAGCCGTCCTTAATACAACCAAAATCTAAAATAATGGATTCGTTCGCTTTTAATAGCCGATCACTCACCTGAGCATGAGGATCAGCCGCATTCTCGCCAAAAGCCACAATCGGTTCAAAGCTCGGTCCATCGGCACCGACTTCTTCAAAGAGTTGTAGAATTCTTTGTTCGAGGTCTCTTTCGCTGATGCCGACTTTGATTTCTGATTTAATTTGCTTCATGACTAAGTCGTTTAGTCTTGAAGCTTGTTTCATCTTTTCGATTGCGTCTGCGCTTTTGATGGTTTGAAGGCCCTCAATAATGTCAGAACCGTCAACAAAGGTTATATCCGGAAAGCTTTCTTGTAGTTTAAGGACAAATTCTGCCCGCATCCAACGATCAAGGCCAACAACCGGCCCCTTTAAATATGGTCTCAAAGAAGCAATCGGATCTTGATAATCATAATGTTCAATAACCCGATATTGGTCACTATCTTTTAACAAAAACAGGGCGTTTGCAAACACATAACTATTTGTTTCAGGCTCTATTAATAAGGCTAAAAATCTTTCTTGGGGATCGAGTTTAATATCACTGTAGTATTGAAGGCTTTTAGGTTCGGTAACAATAAGCTGGTTAATTGAGTGCTTAATCAATTGTTCTTTCATATTTTTCTCCAAAAAAACCGGATATCTATCCGGTTTAATACAATCCATCTTCGATAGACTCTTCCTCAGTATCAATGAGATAGTCTTCCAATTCTTCTTCATCTAACTCATCTAAATCAATTAATTCATCTTGAAATTTAGTTTTTTCGGATTGAATGGATTCGAAGGTATGTCGACTTTTTAAGTCCCATAAATTATTCGATAATTGAACAAAGCGCGCATCCAAGGACATCGCATTGTAAAATTTAATTAATTTGTTTTTGGCCTGAGTTTCATCTATTCCCATATTGCTAGAAACTTCATTCCATAGTCGGGTAAATTCTACCGGCTTTCTTTTTCTTTTGAGGCAGTCGTAGGCCACATCTTGAGTCGTTTTCAATTTAATCCCCTTTCATTATACTGATAATAGACTTGAGCTTTTTGTATTAACAAATCGCCTGTATACAATTCATAATTCACCGTAAGAGAATCCTTTGTATTAATTATTTCTTGGGTTTTAACCTCGAAGAACTGTTCCCCATATGGAGTTCTCATCGTTGCTTGTGTTTTACGATTAAGAGCACATTGAATGATGGTCTTTGATTCCTCGGATGTTCGCTCAATATTAACCCCTTGAGCATCAAAGGAAACTAGGACGTTGGCTTTACTTGTTGGTTCGATGTATTGGATATACAAAATCTTGTCCGTAGAAAATACTTCAGCATTATCAATTTCAAATTTTGAATTGGAATCTAGAGTTTTTATTCTTACCAATAAGTGTTTCACAAGATCATCCTTTTCTGTGTCAAAATGTATTATAGCGATACCTAAAAATAAGTCAATATAAACGATAAAATTTTACCAATTATTATTGTTACTTTTATTTTGTTAATTGTTAAAGCAATCACCATTTCTCATTATATAATTTCAAAAACTTGATTAATAAATTAACTAAGGACTCAAAAAAGAAGCTAGCAAGACAAACAAAAAAGGCTGTAATCAAACAGACTGAATAAACTCAGTAGATGACATACAACCTCTCGTTATTAAGCGTTCATCAAGGCTTCGATTTCATCGGTAGTTTTGATTACATCCTCACAGAGATCAATACAACCATTTTCAGTAATCAATAAATCGTTTTCGATACGAATCCCAATATTTTCTTCAGCAATATACAGCCCTGGTTCGTTAGTAATCACATGACCGGCTTCTAGTTTAAGCCCCATCACTCCACCAACATCATGGGTATCCAATCCTAAGAAATGGGAAACAGAGTGATAGTAGTATTTGGTAACTTCCGATTTATTTTTAATTAGACCGATGGCTTCAAGCTTTTCAGCATAATAATCAATGACTATTTGATTAAGTTGAGCTAAGGTTACGCCTGGTTTTGCGGCTTGTTTAACCTCTTCCATGGCGCCCAAAACAATGTCGTATAGCTGTTTTTGACGTTCGCTAAATTTGCCCGATACCGGATACGTTCTAGATATATCCGCGCCGTAACCATCCTTTTTAGCGCCTAAGTCAAACAAACATAATTCATTAGCTTCGCTAAGACGATCATTAGAAACATAATGTAAAATCACGCCATTAGGACCCGAGGCACAGATGGAATCAAACATCTCACTCGCCCCTGCTTTGTTAAATTCATACAAAACCTCTGCCAAATACTGATACTCATATTGATTCGGTTTCATCTGAGATAACATGCGACGTAAGCCTTTATCGGTAATCTTGATAGCGGCCTTAATCTTTTCAATTTCAGATTCATCCTTAACCAAACGTAATTTGGCTATCTTTTTGGAAACATTTTTTAGTTTCAATAAAGGATATAAATCTTTAATTTTCTTAGCAAATTGTTCTGCTGGAGATTTAATCGCCTCAAAACTTAAGCGATCGCTATCTAAAAGCATCGTCTCTATGCCATTGAAATGTAATTGGCGAGCGACAAAACCTTCAAAGTTGGAGAGAAAATTAACCTGTTCGATGCCGGAGATTTCTCTAGCTTGATGGGGACGGATATAAATTCCCACCCATTTTTCCATCATTTCATCTATTTCTCGAATAAACAAATAGCTAGTATTTAGTTCATCGGTTTTCAACAAAACTAAGATGGCTTCCGGTTCTTCAATACCGGTTAAATAATAGAAATTACGGTTAGACTCGAAGGGATATTCCCCATCCGCGGACTTCCTAACTGGACTTCCTGAAAACAAGATAGTCATACTATCGTTTGGTAATTTCTTTAATAATTTTTCACGTCGTTTTTGATAATTATTCATAACTCTCTCTTTCTAATGGGAAAAACACCTTCTTATCGACTTCAATATTGGCTTTAATTACCGCATCTACGATGGGTGAAACCAAGGATAATTCTGTTATCGATAAATCATCTTTTTCTAAAACCCAGATTGGATTACCTTTATCACTATCGTAAGGAATATATGGTTTTTGGTGGGCTAAATCGACTTGTACATAGTAGTTTGGATCAAAACCATGAAGCCGTACCGATTCTTGGATATTCTCTAATTGAGCGTCATCAAAGTAATCGACAAATTTTAATAGATCACGTTCCAGTACCCGGCGCGTTAAATCCCTTAGGATCTGATCCGTGGATTCTTTAGCTAACATCTTAAATCCATGAAGCATGGTATCTTCATCTAAGAATAGATGTTGTTCAACGGTCACAGCTTGGCCATCTAAGAAGGGAATTAGATACGGAACGATCGCTTTAATCTCATCTGGATTTTCTTGATATACTTCTTTCAATCGTTTAAATAATTTCAATAAGAGAATTTCAAAAGCCCGAGAAGTCGGATGATAATAAACTTGCCAGTACATTTGATAACGGGCCATGATATAGTCCTCTACCGCGGCGATTCCAGAAGCTTTGACAACCACTTTATTATCGCGAATACGCATCGTTCTCAAAATACGTTCCAAATCGTATTTACCATAACTAACACCCGTATAGAAAGCATCTCTGAGCAAATAATCCATGCGGTCACAATCCAATTGTGCCGAAACTAATTGATAAAGGATGGGGTTAGGGTGACGATGTTCTAAAATTGAGATCACTTCCTCGGGTAAACTCTCCCTTTCTTGACGAAGGACTTGATTAACTTGAGTATCACCAGCAATGATGGCAATACTCATCGCTTCATGATGAACCATCGAGATTTGTTCAAACGCATGGCTATAAGGGCCATGACCGATGTCATGTAACAAGGCCGCGCAAAGTAAGGCTTGTTCTTCCTCATAAGTGATGTGTTTTTTAATATCTTTTATTTCATTAATCATTCGTCGCGCTATTTCATAGACGCCCAAAGAATGGGAAAAGCGTGAATGTTCCGCACCATGATAGACTTGATAAGTTCCGCCGAGCTGATGGATTCTACGTAAGCGTTGAAATTCTTTTGTATCCAACAAATTCCATATCACCGGTTCGACTATGCGTACATATTCATGAACCGGGTCTCTAAGGACCTTCATTTCTGACAATTTTTTCTCGTTCATACAGTTACCTTTTTTACTAGGACAACGGCTTGAGCCATCACACCTTCTTGACGGCCAATGTAGCCCAGGGACTCGCCACGAGTCGCTTTTAGATTAAGTTGGTCACTATCAATCTTTAAGATGGTACAAAGATTTTCTTTCATAGTCTTGATGTATTTAGCTAATTTAGGTTTTTCAATTAAAACTAAACTATCGATATTTACAATCTGATAGCCTTTAGATTCCACTAACTCGACCACTTGAGCGAGTAGTTCTAGTGAATTTGAATCCTTAAACTTAGGATCTGTATCGGGAAAATGGGTTCCCAAATCGCCCAAAGCCAAAGCACCAATTAAGGCTTCGGCAATCGCATGCGTTAAGACATCCGCATCACTATGTCCTAAAAGACCTAAGTCATGAGGAATCTCAACGCCACCTAAGATTAACTTACGGCCTTTAACCAGTTGATGAATATCACTGGATTGTCCAATTCTATACATAGTTTCACCACCTAATATCATTATTATATCATTAATTGAAGGCCTTTAATTCGTGGAGGAATTTGAAATATTTATTTCTTCCTTGTCCTTTAGACTTTTGATAATCAGACTTTCCAATTTGTTAAATACGATAATCATAACCACTTGTAGAACAAGTGGTATGTCAAGCCCTTAAAGGGCCTGTTGCTGCCTAGTCCTGCGACTATTGAAGCCTGACAGCTGCAGCGTTCTCACAGACTTGCCACTCAAAGTGGCTT
>JAEWFZ010000046.1 GCA_023388535.1 Bacillota bacterium
TTATGTTCAATTTCATATTGAATAATGACGCGATCTCGCATCGTCAGATGTTTAGACATAAGACTCCTTTCTAACTGACGATAACCTAACTACAGTTTACTTGAAGTTTAAAACAATTAAAAACAACGTTTTCAGGTTAAATGCAATAACCCATTGTATTTAGAATGGAAAATAACAGACTCTATCAAAAGATTGACAAAAACACTTATATCATATATTATAGAAGAGAGGGCTAATAATTAAAACCTAGCAACCCTCATCAGATAGCTTATTGGAGCTATAGAATCGGAGGGAGATTTATGAAAAAAACATTGATACTTATTCTGACATTTGTTTTAATGGCTACATTGCTAGTTGGTTGTGGTGGCGACAAAACCAACAGTGAGACAAAGGATCCTGCAGACATCAAAGGAAAAACTTTTGATGGAGGCAACATTAGCGCATTTGTTCCAGACAATTGGACTGCTTTCCATGGTATAGATATTTTCGATGACTATGTAGATTTGGGCTATGATCCAAATTCCATTCGAATTATCAAAGGTGGGAAAGACGAGATGGATATCTTCACACACCCTTATATGCAGATTAATTATTATGATTCCGACACCATTATGATGGAGCCAGCCCAGGAGTGGTATACAGATACAGAAGAAATTGAGTCTTTTAAACTAGATAATTATACTTGGCACGGCTTTACTGGATACAGTGATGAATACAAGATAGCAGCTCTTTGGACAAATGATACTGATCAGATAGAAATTCTATCTTGGATTGATCAGGAAAAAGGAACAATAAATCTTGATGATGCAGATTTCCTGGCAATTTTATCAAGTATTAAGATTAGTGACTAACAATCAGAGATAATTATTAGCGAAAAAATAGATATTAAATAATTTTTTAAGTATAAAGTAAAAGCACATCATTTCTAGGGTCTTCGTCAAATGATGTTGGTTTAGAGAAATCGACTCTATAGACAAGTACGAGAATTATGTGTAAGGGTGGGCTAATCCAGCGTGAATTAGCTTGCCTTTTTATATTTAAAGGTGTCGTCACTAATCGGTATTACTTGTCTGCAAAGGATTAGATATCTGTTTTTAAATCTCTCGAAGTTTCGATAGCCATAGCTTACTGTGGTGAGAGCTTTTGCTTTTCGTATTAGCCCTTCAAGTGGTCCGTTGTTATAGTCATAGCTCATGCTGTTTTCTAGATAATCCTTATACTTTCTTAGAGTAAAGATGAAAAAAAACTCAGGGCAAAGTATAAGGAAAAAGAGGAAGAGAACCATGCTCTAATGGCGAAAGTCGGTCAACTCACTATGGAGAATGACTGGCTCAAAAAAAATCTGAACAAGTCTTTGGAGAAGAGTGGCAGACTAAGCCTGGTCTCAAAAGACCATGAGTTATCAGTATCTAGACAGTGTGAATTGCTAGAAATTAATAGAACTAGCTTTTACTACACCCCTAAAAAAGACGATAGTGTTTTTGAGAATCTTGTAAAAAACAGACTTGATTATTGGCATACTAAAATGCCCTATATGGGAGTAAGAAAGCTTAGAGATAGGCTACAGGAGATAGACAAGATTCCAGTAGGGCGTAGGTTAATAAAGCGTTATATGAGTGAAATGGGCATATATGCCATGTATCCAAAGCCCAAACTATCACAAGGAAATAAAAAGCACAAAGTTCATCCCTATTTACTCAGAGGCCTTGATATAAATCAGGTAAATCAAGTTTGGGCTATAGATATAACCTACATTAGGATGGGATCTTCTCATATGTATTTGAGCGCCATAATAGATTGGCACAGCCGCTACCTTGTGGGCTGGGAACTATCCGATACACTTGACACCGCACCAGTTTTAAAGGCCGTTAAAGAAGCAATCGGTCGATACGGGAAACCTGGAATAATTAACTCGGATCAGGGGTGTCAGTTTACTAGCGATGAGTATACAAGTTATCTTAAAGAAGAGGGTATAAGGCAGAGTATAGATGGAAAGGGTAGGAGGACTCATAACGTAGTTATAGAAAGATGGTTTAGAAGTTTGAAGACAGAGTACATATATCCCTATGAGTATCTGAGTCCCAGAGAACTACGAACTGGCATCAGGGGGTACATAGAAGAGTATAATACCCAGAGGCCCCATCAGACTCATAACTACCTTACACCCTATCAAACTTTCTTTGGTAAAGAAGCAGCATAATACAGAGATCACTTAAATATTTGGCTCACTAAGAACAGAAGATAAACTGTCTTGACAGTGTGAACACTATAAGCTGTTATAGTAATCTTGAACTGAAATTCCTTTTTTAAGGTCGTTGATAACATTGTAGATTGTTTGCAGAGATCTCGATAGCTTCGTGGCGATAGTTTTTACAGGAAGATTTTGCTCGTAATAACTCTCTATCCAGCTAAGTTCTTTTATGGTAAGATGGGTATAGGCCATTTCTGTTTACTCCTTACTTTATATCGGAATTTAGTTAAGGATAGTATAACAGAAATGGCTGTTTTACTTTCTAGCTTAATTTTACAATTAGGGCAATTCTTCCTTTTTATTATATCTGCTTTGCCAACAGAATTTTATTACCAAAAACACAAAAACACCCCTACCTTGCACTTAAGCCAAACAGAGGTGTAACATTAAAATATTAAGCTCTATTCAGTTGCTTATAAGGTAAACCATATAGAACCGTCCCATTGGTTTTGGAACCGTCCCCTTGGTTTTGTGGTGCCAAAGGTATATCCAAAGCAACAGGATAAAACCGAGGCTGTTATAAGTGCATTAAAAGCACTCATGCGTAGCAAATCGGAGCAAGAAAACATTGCTGCCGGACTGCCTAACAAGCTGGCAATTGCAATTGAGAAGTCTAATCTTATCATGGCAGAAGATATTATCCGTGAAGCGGGATATATGCTGCCACAAAGTGATAACGCTAAGGAATTCTTGCAATCACTTCTTGAGCAAAAGCAGACAGAAGGATTCCCGAAAGAAACTGTGGAAAAATTATTAAAAGCTTTTAATGGAAATGAGGATAATGAAAAGATGAATGAAAATAAGACTCTTAAAAATTTGATGGCGGCATTTGCCGGTGAATCTGAAGCGAACAGAAAATATACAGCTTATGCAAAGAAAGCTGAACAAGATGGAAAATTAAATGCAGCAAAATTGTTTAGAGCCGCCGCTGATGCCGAAACCCTCCATGCTTTAAAGCATTTTGAAGTAGCTGGAAAAATCGGTTCTACAGAGGATAACTTAAAAGATGGGGTTACAGGCGAAACCTATGAATATAAAGAGATGTATCCTCCTTTCATAGAGCAAGCTAAGGCAGAAGGAAATAACGCAGCAGTAGCAACCTTCACATTTGCTATGAAAGCTGAAGAGGTTCATGCCGGACTTTATCAGGATGCATTAGATAATCTTGACGAAACGGAAGAAGTTTTTTATTATCTCTGCCCTGTTTGCGGAAATATTGAGAAATTCGTTCCAGACAAATGCAGCATTTGCGGCGTTCCTGGGGCTAAATTTATTAAATACTGATTCCCACTTGCGTATCTTAAAATAAAACAGCCCACCCGCAAACGCAACTATTCTTGTTGATGATGGCGATACATAACAATGCACACCCATGCCCTGTGTATTACTGCGGTAAGAGTGTGCATTGTGCCAATTTCAATAGGCTCAATACGATAGAGACAGTAGCATTTAAGCCAGGGTATTGCCGCATTTCCAAGAACCAATAAAAATTCTCGATTTATTCCCACGAACAACAGTCAAACTTGGATATGTTTCCGTAAACAAGAATTGATTTTATTACCTAATTTTTGACAGCTATGAATACCTCTCCAAGCATGTAGAAACAGTAGTGTTGCTAGAAAGAATAAACTAGCAACGCTTTTTTAAACATTTTTGATGACATATAATTAATAGTATTATAGATTGCTAGACAATTCACTTTTTTATATAATTAAAGTTAGAAGAAGAGTAACAACTTACTAATTTGGCAACTCTTATAAAGGAGGGACTACCATGAATAGAAACAAAGGTAAGATCCACAACATTTTAAGAATAATGCTCCTTTGCCTATTGTTCGTTCTTGTCATATCCTGTGGCGAGAAAGCACCAATAGAACAAACCAGAAGTGCCTAAAGAAACACCAGATATTCCTAAAGAAACAGAGAGCTCAAATACGGCTGAGGCTTATGCTTTTGTGCCAAAATTTGATCAACAAGTTATCCACGATGAAGCAGGGATTAAAATCACCGTTACATTTGATGATGAAAGTGGCCGGGCTAAATACTATGGTAGCCATGGTCTTCTCAAGTACACGGTCGAAAACAATACAACAAAAACCATTAGACTTGTCTTTAATGATTTATTAACAGCCGAGAATGTTGTGCTTCCGTTAATTGCTCATCCGGAAATAGAGCCTCAATCCGAAACCAGCGCAAGAATTGGCTTCACACCAAATCTAAGCTTCTCTGGATTTATAGGAAACTATACGCTCTACCAAGACTATGGGTTAGGAAAAGTACTCGGCGATTTTCGTCTGCGTTGCACCGTTTTGGACAAAGAGACGGATGAAATTATCAGCAGTTTCATTACCAAAGAAATAAAAACTGAAAAAACAGGACTGTTACCAGACTTCTCACAGATCCATAGTAAACCAGTCATTCTCGAGCAAAGCGGGCTCAAAGTTTATCACGTTGATGAATTCATTGTACCGAAAGCGCCAAAGGAAGATTGGAGCAGCGATAATCATGTAATTGTTCTCTTTTATGAAAATAATAGTGATAAAAATTTAAGTCACTCTTATCATGATGTCTTGATTAATGGTGTTGAAAGTAGCGACTACATCATTTCCAATATGCAGAAAAATGACAAAGGATTTCTCTACTTTGTTCAAGCACAAAAAGATTTGGACAAAAAAGATATTTCGTCCATTGAAAAAGTTAGCTTTGTTATGAGATTTTTAGAAAATACAGAAGATGGAACAAAGAAAGACTTTATCCGCAGCGAACCTATCGAGTTAAACTTCTCTAAGGCCTGGCGGACTTTAGAAATAGATTTTGGCGAATAATTCGACAAATATTTGAATAGCTTTCAATATTGTCTCCATTTCAAAGCATATATCCATGAGTCGTCATCTTTAGTAAGTTACTTTTGTTTTGTATGTTTAAATAGCTCTTTGTATTTGAGCTATTTCCTTTAGATAAAAATGCTTTTGTGATTGTAGTCAAATCTAAAAGGTAGCTTTTATTATTTATTAAACTCGGGTTTTATTTCAAATTCAAGATTTGGGTTTGCTGGATAATAATCTTGGTGGTGGTGTTTATAATCGATGCTTTCAATGGCCTGATTGGTATGTCCTTGAGTGAGCGCAAACAGGCTTTTAGCCGCAATCGCTTGATGATCTGGGGTTAAATAACCCAGTTTAGGAATAATAATTTTATAATCTAAAGGATTCATTCCCAGACTATAAAATAAGTCGGTAGAAGTAAAACCGATATGTTTTTCCGCGAGTATAATATCGACGTTTCCACTAGAAATCAAAGCCACATCCCCAACCATGATATTGGCATAATTATAATCTTCCCGATACGCTTTTACCGTCACCTTTGATTCGATGGCTTGTGATTGTTGTGAATCAAATTTGGCTCCAAACGATAACTCAATACTCTTACCAACTTGATCCTTACAGAGTAGCGTAGCGTGTGGATCATAGAATCCAGCGTATAAGAGTTTAACTTCTGGTTTTTTACTTAAGATAAAAGATAAGAACTGTGTATTATCGGCGGCAGAACAAGCGGTCGGGTTATCTCCTGAGTCGGAAATGTAGATTGGCTGATTACTTTCTTGAAGCGCTAATCGATAAGCTTCTTCAGGTGAATAAGCCGGGGAAACAAAGATAAACTCTTGACGTTTATTCCAAAAGATTTCAGCGAGTTCAATTGCGGTAGCATCGGCTAAGGCTTGGTTGTCTTTTGTGATGACAACCACAGAAATTGTATTATCAACATTATCGGTCCATGGAAAACCCAATAAATAGGAAGCCGCAAGTATTTGCTCGTTTTCTTCTTTTTCTTTTAATTTAGCTATTAACGATTTCATCGGTTCAATATCAGTACCCGAACGCTCACCAGCTACTATCATGGGCATTCTGACCCAGGATTTACTTGTTTTTACATTGTTTTCAAGGACCTCAATTAACATCTTAGCGGCATGGATACCAGTTTCTGTACAATCAATATGGGGAGCCGTTTTATAACCGACCATACCATCCACATAGTGGTACATTTTCTCGCTGATAGAAGCGTGCATATCCAAGGAAATATAAAGCGGGGTATTTGGATAGAGTTCTCTTAATTCTTCTAAGATATGACCTTCGGCTTCGCCCAAACCATCGACCGACATCGAACCATGTAAATGAAAACAAATACCATCGATTTCGTTTTGATACTGAGCGGCGATATCGATCAGTTGTTTTTTTATTAAGTTAAAGAAATCTAAATCCAGTTGTCCGTTAGGAACACCACGCATAAATAGGGTAGGAATTAATGTATAGTTTTGTTTTTGAAGCGTTCTAACAATGCCACTGATGGCATCGTTTTCTTTCAAATTATCAAAAATTTCAGCACCATAGAGTATTCTAAAATCATTTTCATTGGTAATAATGGGTGAGAATCCATTGGATTCATGATGTAAACTGCCGATGAGTATTTTTTTCATAAGGTACCTCTCTAGAATTGTCTTTAAACTAATGATAAAATGACAGACGGTTTTGTTCAACTAAATTTGTATTATATATGAGTTAAACAGCTTTTTATTACGATATCGGTAATTATAAAGTATAAGACTTAGATAGGAGAGGCCATGTTCACTACTTTACATATATTATTTATTGGACTTACCGTAATAACAATTCCTTTGTTAACTCGTTATATCACCCTAGGGGGTCATATTCGAGTCGAAAAATGGTTAAAGTTTCTTGCGGTAGTTATTATCTTTTTTGATCCTATCTATTGGACCTGGGAATGGATGACTTTTGGTAAATTTGATTTTCAATATACCTTACCGCTCTATCTTTGTTCTTTGTTTTGGTTATTAATGCCATTTGCTATCTTTTTGAAGCGAGGGACTTTTAAACAAATCGCTTTGGCCAATATCGCAACCGTCGGTTTAGTCAGTGGTATTATGGGCTTTGTTTTTAATTATCATCTCGATACCTGGGGTGTGATTAGTTTTGTCGGTTTAAGAAGTCTTTTATATCATTATTTAATGATTTTTGGCGCTTACTTAATTTGGAAAAGCGGATACTATAAACCCGAAGCTGGAGACCAATGGCGAGCCTTTGTCCCGGTTTGGATTATTTTGTTTTTTGGAATTATATTAAATATCTTGTATGGCTACGATTACGGGTATACGGCGGGCGGTCAAGGCACTCCATTTACGATACTTTCCAATGTTCTACCAATACCGATTTTTCTGGTTTTGTTGTATTCGTTATTTTTCTTGGTTTCATGGCTTATTTTTTATCGGAAGCTTCCTTTATCTAAAGGAAACTAAGTTATTAATCTAGTATAATATTTTCATAGATAAAAACCTTAATTTTTCTAAGAGAAAGGAAAGTAGATGACCTTAAAGATTATACAAGACGATATTACCCAGTTAGACGTTGATGTCATTGTCAACGCGGCTAATACCCAATTAAAGCAAGGTGGTGGAGTTTGTGGTGCCATTTTCCAGGCGGCTGGAGCTTCTAAACTTCAAAAAGCTTGTGATTTGTTAGCGCCAATTCAAACATCTCAAGCCGTAATAACACCTGGATATGATCTACCCGCAAAGTACATTATCCATGTGGCTGGACCAATTTACGCTAACTATGGGCCTGATGAGAGCGAAGCCTTGCTGCGCGCTTCCTATCTTAATGCTCTAAAACTAGCCGCTGAAAATAATTTAAAAAGTATTGCCTTTCCCTTAATCTCTAGTGGAATTTATGGGTATCCAAAGGAAAAGGCGATTGAGATTGCTATTTCTGCGATAAATCAATCTCTGCTCAAAAACGAAATGGATGTTCGATTAATTCTCTTTGATAATCCGTCCTATACCATCGGTAAAGCGTATTTATCGGAAACAAGTAAAGGAAAATCATGAGATGAGACTAAATCAATACATTAGTTCTTCTGGACTTTGTTCCCGTCGTGTCGCTGATCAGTGGATAAAAGAGGGCAAAGTAAAAGTAAATGGTGAAATTGCGGTTTTAGGAACCCAAGTTAATGAAGGTGATCAAGTGGAAGTTAACGGACAATTAATTACTCCAAAACAAAAAAAGGTCTATTTAGCTTTTAACAAACCAGTAGGCATAACCACCACCACCGATCAAAGCATCCAAGGCAATATTGTGGACTATATAAACTATAAAGAACGTGTTTTTCCCATTGGTCGTTTAGATAAAGATTCTTCTGGGTTAATTTTGTTGACCAATGATGGTAGCATCGTCAACGAATTGCTAGACGAAGCCAATCAATTGGAAAAGGATTATATCGTCACGGTAAATAAAAATATAAAGGCTGCTTTTCTGGAAAAGATGGAAAATGGTGTAGAGATCTATAATCCAGTTAGAAACGAGTATGTCATCACCAAGCCAGCTAAAATCGAAAAAATAAATAACAGAACCTTTAAAATAACCTTGACCCAAGGCTTGAACCGACAAATACGCAGGATGTGCTCCAAACTGGACTATCGAGTCAGAACGTTAAAAAGGATTCGTTTCGTCAATATACATTTAGCGGACTTAAAGGTCGGAGCTTGGCGTTATTTATCCGAAAACGAGCTCAATCAATTATTTTCAAAAATAAACCGTAAACTAGACTAAGCTTAAAATAAGTCATATTCAATAGTGAGATAAGCCTGATGATTTTCACAGACTAATTCAAGATCATCGGTAAACTTAGTGAGCATTTGTTTGGCTTTACTTTCTGTTATGGCGACATAAGCTAAGCAAAGTTCAAGCGTTCGCATCATTTCTAAACTTGAAACTTCCGCAATACTGACGTTGTAGCGTTGACGAAACCGATCTCTTATCCGGCGTCTAAGGTTTCGTTTTTCTTTGATCGACTGGGCTTGCGGTAAATTGATGTTAATATTCATGACTAAAATGATTGGTTTGTTCATAGCTCTAGTATATCAAAGTAGCGAATCATAGAAAAAGAAGAAGCATAGAAGTATCGTGAAAAATAGGGTATAATACACAAGCATAAAACGATATTAGATTTGGAGGAAGACATGATGGAATTTATTGGTCCGATAGCGGCTATACTTACAACCTTTAGTTTTGTCCCACAAGCCATTCAAGTTATTAAAACAAAAGATACTTCTGGAATTTCTTTAGGAATGTATACGATGTTTGTTTTAGGGGTATTTTTGTGGATTATCCATGGCATTAGAATACAAGATATTTCATTAATACTGGCTAATTTGGTTACCTTTGCTTTAGCAAGTGTTATCTTATTTTACAAAATAAAGTATAAGTAATTAAACCTGTAATCACAGGTTTTTTATTACCTCTAAGGCTTCAGGTATAATATAAGCAAGGAGAAAAATTATGATTATCATTGATGGAAAATACAATATGGCCAAGGTTTTTACCTCAGATTTAGAGCCAACGGCTCGTCAACAAATCCAAACCTTGGTTAATCAACCCTTTGTTAAAGGCAGTAAGATAAGAGTCATGCCCGATGTTCATACGGGTGCAGGGAGTACAATTGGTACGACGATGACGATTACGGATAAGGTAGTTCCCAATTTAGTGGGCGTTGATATTGGCTGTGGGATGTTAACGACGAAGTTGGATGTTCAATATATTGACTTTAAATTATTGGACCGTGTTATTCGACAAGAAATTCCATCAGGGTTTTCAATTCGTAGACATCCACATACCTATATCGATCAAGTCGATATCAAAAACTTACGCATCCGTAAAGGAGGCAAAAACGATCGCAGTCTTGACCTAGAGCGAGCCGGTCTTTCCATCGGTACTCTTGGTGGCGGTAATCACTTTATCGAGATTAATAGAGACGAAGCTGGAACGTACTATTTGGTAATTCATTCTGGTTCTCGTAACATTGGTTTACAAGTGGCTCTACATTATCAGCGCTTAGCCGCTTCCAAGTCACAGAATATGACGAAAGATCTCGAGTATCTTGAAAACGAGGATTTTAAAGACTATCTACATGATATGAGAATCATGCAAAAATATGCGTTAATAAACCGTATAGCGATGGCGGAAGTTATCTTAAGAGAGATGAATTGGAAGTCTTTAGATCAATTTACCACCACCCATAACTATATTGATATGGAGACGATGATTCTTAGAAAAGGAGCCGTATCTTCTCAAAAGGGAGAACGTCTACTGATTCCTTTAAATATGCGAGATGGATCGTTAATTTGTATTGGAAAGGGAAATCCCGATTGGAACTACTCAGCGCCCCATGGGGCCGGACGGGCTATGTCCAGAACCGCCGCTCGTAATCAATTGGATTTACAGGAGTTTAGAAATACCATGGATGGTATTTACAGTACTTCCGTTTCAAGAAAAACTTTGGATGAAGCACCGGAGGCTTATAAAGATATCGATCAGTTGTTAGAGTATTTGCATGAGACCGCAACCATTGAGAAACATCTTTCGGTTAGTTATAATTTCAAAGCAAACTAAAGATTTCTGTACAAATAAACTTTATAAAATTTAAAAGTAAGAAACAAGGTCATCGGATGAATGACTCAACCGATGACTTTCTTAATAGTCCCTCCAACAACCAGGTTATTTGATATAATAAAATACAAAGCAAAGGAGCCAATTATGTCAAGTCAAATTTTGGATAATTTTCTTAAAGAACAATTGAACGAATTAAAGGAAAAAGGTTTATATAATACCATTGAACCGCTGTCTGGA
Organism: Bacillota bacterium; assembly: GCA_023388535.1. Taxonomy (GTDB): domain Bacteria; phylum Bacillota_I; class Bacilli_A; order Erysipelotrichales; family Erysipelotrichaceae; genus JBNRMW01. Next base: position 10,947 of record JAEWFZ010000046.1, read on the forward strand.
CCCAACGGACCAGTTATTGAAATTGAAGGTAAACAATTAATTAATTTATCTTCCAACAACTATCTAGGTCTAGCCGATCATCCCGAACTGGTCGCAGCAGCGAATCAGGCTACCGAAAAATACGGTGTCGGGGCTGGTGCGGTTCGCACCATTAACGGAACGATGGACATTCATCTACAATTAGAAGAAGCACTGGCCAAGTTTAAACATACCGAATCCGTGATTACTTTTCAATCTGGATTTAATTGTAATATGGGAGCTATCTCGGCAGTGATGGATAAAAACGATGCTATTTTATCCGATTCATTAAACCACGCTTCTATTATCGATGGTTGTCGCTTGTCGAGAGCTAAAATTTTAGTCTATCAACATAACGATATGGAAGACTTAGAACGGGTTGCTAAAGAAGCCAAGGAATCCGGATTATATAAGAAGATTATGGTTATCACCGATGGGGTATTCTCGATGGATGGTGATTTATGTAAATTAGATGAGATAGTAGCTATTGCTGAGAAATACGATTTAATAACCTATGTGGATGATGCTCATGGTTCAGGAGTAATGGGAAATGGTGCCGGTACGGTTAAGCATTTTGGTTTAAGCGATAAAGTGGATTTTCAAATGGGAACTTTATCAAAGGCGATCGGTGTCGTTGGTGGCTATGTGGCCGGTAAGAAAGAATTGATTGATTACCTAAAAGTAAAAGCTCGTCCTTTCCTCTTTTCAACTTCTTTGACACCAGGCAATGCGGCTGCCTGTTTAAAATCGATTGAAGTGTTATCCGCTTCCGATGATTTAATGAAAGCACTCTGGGAAAAATCAGCCTATTTAAAAGAGAAGCTAGCCGAAGCTGGATTTGATACCGGTCATTCTCAAACCCCAATTACTCCAGTAATTATTGGTGATGAAAACCTCACTCAAACCTTCTCTAAACGGTTACGAGAAGAGGGGATTTATGCGAAATCAATCGTATTCCCTACGGTGCCATTAAATACGGGAAGAATTCGTAACATGCCAACGGCCGCCCATAGCTATGAACATTTAGATCAAGCCATCGCTGCCTACATAAAAGTCGGCAAAGAGTTAGGAGTGATAGCATGAAACGAATTTTGATAACAGGTGCTTATGGGCAAATAGGTACTGAACTAGCTCAATATTTACGTGATATCTATGGAGATCCCTTCGTTGTGACTTCACATTTTGAAGACAAGGGAAAAGAAGAATCAAAAACAGGTAAGTTCGAAGTTGTAGATGTTACCAAAATTGACCATATCGAACGAGCCGTAATTACCCATGATATTGATACCATTATCCATTTAGCTGCGGTTCTATCCGCTAAAGCTGAGAAGCGTCCTTATGCTTCTTGGCGAGTTAATATGGATGGTTTAACCAATGTTTTAGAAGTAGCGCGAAAACATAAGTTACAAGTCTTTCACCCAAGTAGCATTGGCGCCTTCGGTCCCGATAGTCCGCGCGTCGATACGCCTCAAGTCTGCGTTCAAAGACCAACTTCGATTTATGGGGTCGCTAAAGTGGCTGGTGAAATACTGTCGGATTATTACGTTCACTCGCTCGGTGTCGATGTTAGGGGACTTCGTTTTCCTGGCTTAATTTCTTATGTTACCTTACCGGGTGGTGGTACCACCGATTATGCGGTCGACATTTACTATCAAGCCTTAAAAACAGGTCGCTTTACTTCATATTTACGAGAAGATACCTATCTGGATATGATGTATATGCCGGATGCGCTTAAAGCCATTGTCCAGTTAATGGAAACGGATAAATCCAAACTAAACTACTTTAATGCTTATAATGTTTCAGCGATGTCGGTATCGCCAAAAGAAATTGCCGCATCAATTAAGAAGTTTATTCCTGAATTTGAAATCAGTTACGAGGTCGATCCAGTGCGTCAAGCGATTGCGGATTCTTGGCCACAACGATTGGACATCTCGGCGGCTGAAAATGATTGGGGTTTTAAAGCGGAATATGATTTGGATAAGATGACAGAAGACATGTTAAATCAGTTAAAAGCGAGGGGCTTTTAACTAAGTATACGATCTCGTTATTTAAATAAAAATTGTACAAAAAAAGGTTGTAAGCTTAAACCAGATATCGGGTTAATAACTTACAACCTTTTCTGTATTATTCAATAATTCCTAAACCTTTCAGAAATTGATAGCCACCCAAGAGATTAGCGACTTCAAAGTCATTTTGCATAAGAATTCTTTGAGCGAAATAACCGCGGGCACCAATCGCACAGAATACTAGATAAGTCTGATCTTTATCTAGTTCACCCAAGCGATCGCGTAACTCTGATAATGGAATATGTTTACAAGAGTAAGGGTATGGATCTACTTTACATTCAGCATCTTCTCTAATATCTAATAGGGTATATTGTTCTGAATTAGCATCAAATTCTTGTGGTAATACGTTTTTGGTATTTAGATTTAAAATATTTTCAGCGACATAGCCAACCATATTAACCGGATCTTTGGCTGAGCCATAAGGTGGAGCATAAGCGAGTTCTAATTGCATCAAATCATAGATAGTGCCTTTAAAATGAATTACCGAGGCGAGTACATCAATTCGTTTGTCAACGCCATCTTGACCAACAATTTGTGCGCCTAAGACTTTACCATCTAAGTCAAAAATCAACTTTATAGTCATTGGCGTTGCCCCTGGATAATAACGAGCATGATTATGCTCAGTGACCATAGCAACTTTATACTCTTTATTTAGTTGTTTTTCTAGTCGTGCTAATTGTTTTTCGTTGATTCCGGTGGTAGCTACGGTTAAATCAAAGATCTTAGCAATCGAAGTACCTTGGGTACCGCGATATTTAGTTGGGTGAATGTCCAAAATATTTCCGGCAACCATTCGCCCTTGTTTGTTAGCCGGTCCAGCTAGCGGTACCATTGTCGGTTGTTTGGTAACATAATCTTCAACTTCGATAACATCGCCGACCGCATAAATATCTGGATCACTGGTTTGTAAGTATTCGTTGACGATGACACCACCACGTTGATTGAGTTCTAAACCAGCTTTTTCGGCTAGTTTATTTTGTGGTTTTACGCCAATTGAAAGTAGGATTAAGTCGGTTTCAATGGTCTTGCCACTTTCTAGATGTACTAGTTTGCCGTTGTCGGTAATCTTTTTGAGACCTTGGCCTAAGTATAGTTGAACCTTTTGTTCTTTTAGATGTTTTTCAACCTGAGCGGCCATTTCCTTATCTAACGGTGCCATTACTTGATCAGCTAGTTCTACTAAACTTACCTCAAGGTCACGATGGGCGAAGTTTTCGACCATCTCTAGGCCGATAAATCCACCTCCGACAACTACTACGCGTTTGGGATTATGTTCTTTAATGTAGTTGTATATCGCATCCGTATCAGCGATGGTGGTTAGGGTAAAGACATTATCGTTATCAACGCCTTCAAAGGGCGGAACAATTGGATAGGAACCGGTCGCTAATAAGAGTTTATCGTAGCTTTCATGATAGGTTTCTTGGGTTTCGTGGTTTTTAACTTCAACGGTTTTTTGTTCTCGATCAATGGAGAGTACTTCGTGAGAGGTGCGAACGTCAATGTTTTGTCGTTTTTTGACATCTTCCTTTTTGGTTACAAAGAGTTGTTGGCGGTCTTTGATAATTTGCCCAATATAGTAGGGTAATCCGCAGTTAGCAAAAGAGATGTATTCGCCTTTTTCAAAGACAATTATCTCTGCCTCCTCACTGAGGCGACGTAAACGGGCCATGGCGGTAGCGCCTCCAGCGACTCCGCCGACAATTAAAATTTTTGGTTTCATTAGTTTCACTTCCTTTATCTGGTTTTAGGGTATCATATGCGGCTAGTATTTGTAAATTTAGTGACCGATTTAAATGTGGTACAATTTTTACATAAGTGAGGACTCTATGAATATTTATAAACAAATCGCTGAAGAATTGAATATCAAAGAAAAGCAAGTTGAAGATACGGTAGCATTAATCGATACGGACAATAGTATTCCTTTTATCGCTCGTTATCGTAAAGAAGTTACTGGTAATCTAGACGATACCCAATTGAGATATCTCGACGAACGACTTCTCTATCTACGTAATTTAGAAGCGAGAAAAGAAGATGTTATTCGTTTAATTGACCAGCAAGGTAAGTTAACACCCGAACTAGAAGCAAAGATACGTGCCGCAACGGTCTTACAACAAGTCGATGAATTGTACCTACCATATCGACCAAAGAAACGTACCCGAGCGACCATTGCCAAGGAAAAAGGATTAGAACCACTGGCTTTACATTTACTCGATTCACAAGCAAATAAAGTCTCCATTGAAAAACTGGCTGGCGAACTTATTGATGAAGATAAAGAGGTTGGTAGCATAGAAGAGGCTTTAAAGTATGCTATGGATATCTTGGCCGAACAGTTTTCTGAAGAAGTTAAGTATCGTGATTACGTTCGTAAAAACGCTTTTAGTCACGGCAACTTAACTTCGGAGTTAATTGATAAGGACGAAGATAAACTATACGAAGTCTATCATCAATTTAGCCAACCGGTAAAAGCTTTGAAACCCCATCAAGTATTGGCTCTCTTTAGAGGAGAAAAACAAAAAGTTCTTCGCCTAAAACTTGTCTTAGACGAAGAGTTTGTCTTGAATCGACTGGATTCTTGGATTTCTAAAGAAGTCAGTGAAGAAGCTCATCCCTATGTGTGGGCGGCTTTAGAAGATGGTTATAAACGTCTATTATTCCCTTCTATTGAAACCCAAGTACGCAATCAATTAAAAGAAGAAGCCGATCTCAGTAGCATAGAAGTGTTTGCTGCGAATTTAAAGCCTTATTTATTACAAGCCCCTTTAAAGGACAAGGTAATCCTGGCTTTAGACCCTGGGTTTAGAACTGGCTGTAAAGTGGCGGTAATTGATGCTTACGGGAAATTGTTGGATTATGCTACTATCTACCCAACCGAACCAAGATTGGATATCGAAGGCTCAAGACGGATAGTAAATGCTTTTATTAAAAAATATCAAGTCGATGTAATAGCGATTGGTAATGGTACCGCCTCTCGGGAAACCCAACAATTTGTGGTCGACTTAATTAAAGATGGAAATTATAAAAATCTATCCTATGCGATGGTAAATGAAGCCGGAGCATCCATTTATTCTGCCAGTAAGATTGCTGAAAAAGAATTTCCACATTTGGATGTTTCAATTCGTGGCGCGGTCTCTATCGGTCGCAGACTTCAAGATCCTTTGGCAGAATTAGTTAAAATTGACCCTAAGAACATTGGTGTCGGTCAGTATCAGCACGATGTCAATCAAAAACAACTGAATCAAAAACTAAATAATGTCGTGGAAGATTCGGTTAACTCGGTGGGCGTAAACTTAAATACCGCATCCAGTGCGTTGCTTCAATATGTATCCGGTATTTCGGCTCGATTGGCTACCAATATTGTTACCCATAAAGAGAAACATGGACCATTTGGTTCGCGTCAAGAGCTTTTAAATGTCACTGGTCTGGGACCGAAAGCTTTTGAACAGGCGGCTGGCTTCTTACGCATTCCGGATGGCTTAAACTGGCTTGATAATACGGCAGTTCACCCTGAATCGTATGAGATTGCTTTACAACTAAAAGGACGTGACTTAGAGCGGATTAATGTCAAAGAAGTTGCTAAGGAGCTTAAGGTAGGGGAACTTACGTTAAAAGACATCCTTGAAGAACTTAAACGTCCGGGTCGCGATCCACGGGAGGATTTACCTCCGGTTGTTTTACGATCCGATGTCTTAAGCATCGAGGATCTCAAAGAGAATATGATTTTAAAAGGTACCGTCCGTAATGTTGTCGATTTTGGCGCCTTTGTTGATATTGGTTTAAAGAATGATGGTTTAGTTCATATTTCCCAATTAGCGGATCGTTTTGTTAAACATCCAAGCGAGATTGTCCAAGTTGGTGATGTGGTGGAGGTTCGTATAATTAGTGTTGATAAGAAGACCGAAAAGATCGGTTTATCGATGAAGAAGCAATGACCGTTTAAGCACATTGTTTGTTTAAATCTAGACTAATAGGTATACTTTAGACAGATAGAGGAGGAAATTATGAAAAAACATTTATTACCAGATTTACCTTACGCTTACGATGCCTTGGAGCCAGTCATTGATGCGATGACTATGGAAATCCACCATTCTAAGCACCACAATGCATACGTTACTAATTTGAATGCGGCTCTTGATAAACACGAAGAGCTATATGAAAAAACACTTCATGAGTTACTTGAAGATGTAGATCAACTACCTGAAGACATTCGTCAAGCCGTCATTAATAATGGAGGCGGTGCGATTAACCATGCGCTATTTTGGGAAGTACTTGCACCAGTTGATTCAACAAAATTAGACGGACCACTTAAAGAAGCTATTGATGAAGCTTTTGGTTCGTATGATGAGTTTGTTACTAAATTTAGCGATGCAGCTAAAACTAGATTTGGTTCTGGTTGGGCTTGGCTTGTAGTTAATAAAGATAAAAAACTAGAAGTTATTTCTACGGCTAACCAAGATTCACCAGTTTCTTTAGGTCTTGTTCCAATTTTAGGACTTGATGTTTGGGAGCATGCCTACTACTTGAAGTATCAAAACCGTAGACCTGAATATGTTTCTGAATTCTTCAAAGTTGTGAACTGGGACAAGGTCGCTGAATTATACGAAGCGGCACTGTAAATTTATCATGACTAAAGCCGGAGCTTAAGCTCTGGCTTTTTTTATGCTCTGCTTGTGATAAAATAGGTCATAAAGGAAGTAATTAAAATGAAAGAACAAGTGTATCTTTGGTGTCAACAAGCCATCGAATTGATTAACCAGCAAACTAGTTTTTCCGTAGATACGAAAGCAGCCGCTGATGATTTGGTAACCGATGTTGATCGACTTTTAGAATCAAAATTTAAACAATGGATTTCAGAAGCCTATCCGGATCATCAAATGGTCGGTGAAGAATATGGCCTTCTTGGTGAGAGTAGCGATCACCTTTGGATTATTGATCCAATTGATGGAACCGTTAACTTCGTCAAGCAAGGTAAAGATTTCGGAATTCTTATTTCCTATTATTATCAAAGAAAGCCAGTCCTAGCTGCGATTGTAGATGTTACCAGAAGGGATATCTTTATGGCGATAGTTGGGGAAGGCGTTTTTAAGAACAAAAAACCACTCAAACCTTTACAGAACTTTAGCTTAAAAGAATCATTGGTGAGTATTGATACAGGCTTTGCTAGTCATTATCCAATGTTTCAAAAGATTAATGAGGTCAGTTTTAAAACGCGTTATATTGGGGCTTGTTCTATGGATTCTTTAGCGGTCATTGAAGGTAGATTTGGCGTGTATATTTCCTATCGCGGTAAGCTATGGGATTATGCTGCACCCTATGTGTTTGCGAAGGTGATGAACTTAGGGATATTTAGTGTAGATGGAAAAGAATTTGATCCGTTTACGGCTGAGGATATGATTCTTTGTAATCCTGGTGCGACTCAAGATCTGAAGGAATTGCTTTATGAATAATTGTCCATATTTTGAGTGTTGTGGTGGTTGTGATTTTCAACTTGAAAATTATCAAGAAAGCATAAAACAAAAGTTTAAATCTTTAATAAAAGTTATTGGTAAATTTCATAAAATATCGCCGATGATAACTATGGATAATCCGTATGGCTATCGCTATAAATCTATCGCCAGTTTTGGTTATCGAAATAAGCGGATTATTTCCGGTTTTTATAAGAAGAAAAGCCACCGTCTTTTGGAAATTAAGCATTGTCCGGTGGAAAATACAACTGCTGATAAAATTATTCAATCGGTTACTAAGCTAGCTAATGAGTTGAAATTTACGGTCTTTGATGAAGATCGAGGTAGGGGATTCTTACGTCATGTAATGGTCCGTGTCAGCGCGCATTTTGATGAAGTGATGGTGGTCATTGTTGGCGGTGAGCCATTTAGATTATCAAGACGAGTTTTTGTCGAGAAACTAAGGAAACTGCATCCGGAGATTACTACGATTGTGTTTAATAAAAACGCTCGTAAAACGTCGTACATTCTTTCGAGGGAGGAAGAGATTTTATATGGTCCGGGTTTCATTTTTGAAAGTCTTTTAGGCTATAAATATAAGTTATCTGCGCAATCATTTTTTCAGATAAATCCAATCATGATGGAGAAGCTTTTGGAAAGAGCTTTTGAATTATTACCGATTAAGAAGGATGATAAGGTAGTGGATGTTTATAGTGGCACGGGAGTTATTGGTATTGTTGCTTCAAAATTCAGTCAACAAGTAGTTGCGATTGAAGGGAATCGACAAGCGGTTTTGGATAGTCGAAACAATGCTTTTTATAATAAATCTACTATGAAAACTATTCATGGAGATGCTACTGAGGTGCTTGAAGAAATGGCTATTCATCAGGAGCCAGTCGATATTGTGATTATGGATCCTTCTCGAGAAGGTTCAACTGAACGTTTTCTTGATGCATTAAATCGTTTAGAGCCAAGAGAGATTCTTTATATTTCTTGTTATCCGCCATCCTTAGCTAGAGATTTAGATTATTTGTTAAAAGCAAATAAATATCAGATTAATCATATTGTACCGGTTGACATGTTTCCGTTTACACAACATGTGGAGTGTGTTGTGTTGATAACGAGAAAGTGAAGTCGTGAAAGTCTTGAGAATACTGGATTTCATAAAATGAAAGTAAATCTGTCCACTCGACTCAAACCCTCTATATGCGTATAAGGGAACATATCGAGGGCCATTTTTTAGCAAAAAAGGACATAAATTTAGGTAGGGTTGAGTTGACAGATTAGATAAATTCGTAGGGTTGAGGAGATAGGATGGATGTAATATGGATGTGGTGTATAAATATGAATAGCTTAGAAACATATTAAAAATGAAAGGGAGTGTATATCTTATGGCAGGACCAGATAAGAAAAAACTATATCCAAATGAAAACATAAAAACAGTTTGTTATATAAAAAATCTCCCAAAACGCTTCAATGTAGAAATTGGCGAATATACCTATTATAGCGATAATAAAAAGTCTCCAGAGAAATTTTATGATAATATAGAGCATCACTACGAATTTCTAGGGGATAAACTGATAATAGGCAAGTTCTGTGCAATTGCAGAGGGTGTTAAGTTTATTATGAATGGTGCAAATCATAGAATTGATGGAATTACAACCTATCCCTTTAATATCTTTGGCTGTGGTTGGGAGAAGGTAACTCCAACAATAGAGCAGTTACCATTCAAGGGTGATACAGTGATTGGAAATGATGTATGGATTGGACAGAATGTTACCATTATGCCGGGTATTAAAATTGGTGATGGTGCGATTATTGCTGCTAACTCAACAGTAGTAAAAAGTGTTGAACCATACACAATATATGGTGGGAATCCAGCTAAATTTATCAAAAAACGATTTAGTGATGAAAAGGTTGAATTCTTGCTAAAGCTCCAATGGTGGAACTGGGGCGAAGAGGAAATATTTAATAATCTTGAAATGTTAACATCCGAAGAAGGGCTAGAGCAATTAATGAAAAATCATTAGACACGGGGCATTTCTACCACGGCACAAAAGGGGACTTAAATCTGGGGGGTTGCTGGAGCCTCGATTTAGTTCTAATTATGGCGAGCAAAAAAAGGCAAACTTCATCTTTAGCATAATAGCTTCGAGATTTATCGCTTATAAATTTTAATTTGAACGGAGGGGTTGCATGGTAAATAAAACAGATGCCATTGAGATAATAACATATGCTGAGGAAAATAAAATTAACATTTGGATAGATGGCGGTTGGGGAGTAGATGCATTATTAGAAGAAGAAACAAGAGTACACAACGATATTGATTTATTTGTGGAAGAAAGTAATGGAAGAAAGTTTATTGAAATATTAAAAGAAAAAGGTTTTGCTGAGGTTACCGAAGCATATACCACCACATCCCACACGGTTTGGAAGGATAGTAAAGGCAGGATAATTGATCTTCATATATTTAAATTCAACGAACAAGGATACATTGTTTTTGAAGGGGAAGCATATCCTCCAGAAGTGTTTAGCGGCATTGGGAAAATAGGCGATAAAACGGTAAGATGTATTGATGCTGAAAATCAAATATTATTTCACTTGGGCTATGAGTATGATGAAAATGATGTGCATGATGTAAAACTATTGTGTGAGAGATTTAATATTCCTGTTCCGAGTGAATACAAGTAACCAAGAGATTCTAATTTAAATAAGCAAAAATTTAAGTAACAAAGGAAAGCATGTGGTCTTCCCAACTAATGGAAAACATGCAATTGAAAAGTTAAGCATGAATTAGATTTCGTTTCTTAAGTCTCATAAGAGAATATTTTAAATAATAGCCGACTATACTGTGCACAGATTGTCGGATTGGTAAGCACATCCTTTGATAATATTGACGATGAAAGGAGGTTGTTTGATGGATTCGTTAAGTAGTATGAATAATGCAATGGTATACATTGAAGAGCACTTAACTGAGGATATTGATTATAGTGAAGTCTCTAAAATTGCTTACTGTTCAGAGTATCATTTTAAGCGGATGTTTTCTTTTTTATCAGGTATAAGCTTATCAGAATATATTCGGAGAAGAAGATTAACGCTGGCAGCACTTGATTTGAAAGATAAGGATTTGAGAATAATTGATGTAGCCGTAAAATATGGCTATAATTCGGCTGATTCATTTTCTCGTGCTTTTCATTCCCTGCATGGTATTCTCCCTTCTGAGGCAAGGAGTGAGAATACACAATTAAAAGCTTATCCTCGAATGACCTTTCAATTATCAATACAAGGAGGATGCGAAATGAACTATCGTATTGTTGAAAAAGAGGCATTTAAGTTAGTAGGATTTAAGAAGAGAGTTCCAGTTATTTTTAAAGGTGTTAATCCAGAGATTGCAAAAATGACTGAACTTTTAACCCCGGAGGTTATTAAACAATTAAAAGCAATTTCAAATGTAGAACCAACTGGTATTATTAGTGCTTCCACTAATTTCTCGGAAGGAAGAATGGAAGAAAGAGGAGAACTAGATCATTACATCGGTGTAGCAACTTCAAGTGATGAAACAGCAGAACTTGATGTATTAAAAATAGAAGCCAGTACCTGGGCAGTTTTCGAATCCATTGGACCCTTCCCGGAAACACTTCAAAATGTATGGGGAAGGATATACTCAGAGTGGTTTCCGTCTTCAGGGTATGAGGCAGTTGAAGGTCCTGAAATTTTGTGGAACGAGAGTCCAGACACTAGAAATCCTAAGTATCGAAGCGAAATCTGGATTCCAGTAAAGAAAAAAGACTATTAATTACATTAATGTTTATTATTGAGGGCCCTCCTAGCAAGAGTGCCCTTTTCATAAACGGTACGATTGGTGGATATGTTCCCGTCTACCGATAGTGCCAAAAACGCAGTGGATATGTTTCCGAGAACGGACACACTTATATGACATTCATTCTGTCCTCTCGAGCCATGTGGAGACGGTAGTATTGATGTCAAGGGTGGATAAGTAAGCGTGTAATAAGATAAGTAAATAAAGGCTTTCCGTGATATGAGATCTGGTTCTAAGCCGGAAGGATAATCACGTTTTTTTGCTTTGAGGGAAGTTATCCAAGATTGGTGAATTAGAAAATTCATCATTCAATACGGTTATTGAGTTGGTGAGTTGATAAGATGGTTGGCAAAATAATGGTGAGTTGACAAGATGACTATAAGGGTGATATTTTTTCTGTTACTAAAGAAATTACCGGGTGAGATATAAAAAATGGAGTATATTTAATGTGGTCATAATTAGACTTGGGATGGAATTATTCTTCAACTACATATTCGGAGTTATCGCTCAACCACTAAAGATGATGTGGCGACCCATGGTGCAGGACTAGTCTCTCCTTAACTTCGAGAAGCTGGCTTCGATGAGGGTGAGAATTGAATCAAATTTTAAGTTTATATTAAGCCTTAAGAAAGACAAAAAGAAATAATCCAAGATAGTCCGAGATGACTATAAAATTGAAGGAATCTCGATGGAATGGGTTACTTCTTTTCTGGGATGATAATGAGCCTCTTTTTAATTACTAAAATTCTCATGAGAAATATTGATAAGCAAAATAAAACAATTACTCAAATGATTGATAAAAATATTTTTTATGGATTAAAACCAAGGATGCGTGGAAAATAGAAGTAGGAATAATATTGAATGATTATGAGATGAAATCTGTTGCTAATATCGGGGAAAATAGATATTCCTGAGCAGCTTATACAATAAAAACCAACTTAATAAGATTTTCAATCTGGAGAAAGTTGGTTTTTGTGTTTTACAAATTTTGATTCAATTTTTTAATAATATTTCGTATTGAGAAGGTGTGACTTTCAAGGATGACAAAATCATCAGGAATATTAGTTGATTCCAAGAGTCCTACAACAGCTGTTTTAATTATAATTTTCAGCTTTGAATCTTTGGTCTTTTTGTTTGAGTTCATCAACCAAACAATTTCATCGATAGTTTCTTCTGGTTTTTGAATTCTAACTGGAATTGGTTTGTCTTCAAAGTTATACTTTAAATACCCATCGACTGCGCGATTTCTTTGAACAATGGTAGCATCTAATGACTTCAGAATGCATAACTCAGATTCAGATTTCGTGTTATACGTGCTTATACCATTTATTAGGAGATTTGATTCAGATTTAATTGGATTTTCAATTCGTTGTCGAGAAATCTCAACAGCCTCTTCTGATATATCAAATCCAATATAATCTCTTTCCAATAATGAACTAGCAACTGCAGTAGTGCCACTTCCACAGAATGGGTCTAATACTATATCACCTTTATCTGTACTGATTTCTATTATTCTCTCCAATAGAGTTAATGGCTTTTGGGTTGGATACCCAACACGCTCTTTGGCTTTGGGATTTAGAAAAGGGATATCCCAAACATCACTTAATGGAACTCCCTTTTTAGGAGCTGCTAATACAGGAACACCATTTTCGTCGCGTTTATATGTTGTTTTATTATTTTCTGATCTTACTCTTTCCTGCATGATTTGATCTATGTTAGTTGTTGCAGAATAGTCTTCTAATAGTACATTAAATTTATAGTTTGAACTTTTACTGTACATAAATATGGTTTGATGGTTGTTTAAAAGCCCTTTCTTTGAGTTAGACCACCTTTTATATCTCCAAATAATTTCACTACGAAAGTTATTTACACCAAAAACTTCGTCTAAAACAATTCTGATATGATGGGAAGCGTTTCTATCACAGTGAACAAAAATAGAACCATCTCCTGTTAAGATTCTTTTAATTTCTATAAATCTTTCTGTAAGATACTCCTTATAGTGATTCATTGACTCCCAGCTGTCTTCAAATTCATATGTCTTATTTTCTTTATCAGATAATTTATGAGTTCTTTGGGTGAAGAAAGGCGGATCACAATAGACCATATTAATAGACTCATTAGAAAGTTGAGCCATTAAATCTAAGCAATCGCCTTGAACTATTGAGTTTATCAAATACTATTCCTCCTTTTTATTAATATTTTCCTTATATATATGCTCTAAAATGGCCAGTAAGTCAACTCCTGTTTTTTCTTTAATATGGTTCCAAGCGTCAGGACCAGCATAAAACTTTCCGCCATTTTCCTCGTAGTTATTTTTTAGTTTATCTTGAATCTTTATTGCTTGTGCTCTATTCGGAGAGAAAAACATAAGCCTTATTGGTGTGTATCCGTGGTGAATAGTGGCCCTTACTCTTCTGTTCTCTTTATTAATGTGATCGCCATCAGTAGTTGCATCTCTCCATTTTATTTCATATGCTTCTTGTTCGTTGATTAAACAATCAATTTCAAATTTCTTTGGGCTAGAATTAGGAATAGGGTTATCAATTTTTACTGTCTTGGCTTTTTCTTCTCCAAACTTTTCAACGAAACATAGCTTAGCTGCTTCTTCCGCAAATGCTCCTGCATATTTATATAGAAATCGCCCTTTATTTTGGTATACATCAATCATTTTACCTTCAGCTTTATCTACTCCTAAAACACCATAAATTAAATAATGATCATCATTATCAAGTTCCATTTCTGTTACTCTATCATTCACTTTTTCAGCTAATTTTCCCATCTCTATTTTAGCTAATTCACGAATTTTGTCTTCAATTGTCTTTTTCTCACTAATCTCATCTAAGTCTTTTTTTGTTAAATCATCTTGCATATTCATTCTCCCTATCATCATTTTCATCATGAACAGTTTCTACAATGTCGTGTAAATCGCAGTTCAATGCATTACATATTCTAATTAACACATCAGTGTTAACATTCTGACCTTTGCCTAACTTAGCAATTGGGGCGGAGCTTAGACCTGTGATTTTTCGAAGATCCTGCTTAGTCATTCCTCTATCTATCAACAGTTTCCATAATCGGTTGTAGCTTAGGCTGATACCCATAATTCTCACTCCTTAATATTCCATGAGCGTCCAAATAGTTCATCGCCATTTTCGTTAAGGCGAATGACAGCGGTGCTATTAAGAATCAGGCTTGTTTCTTCTGAGTAAGATTCTCCTTTGTCAAAAGCAATGAATATTTGTTTGTCAAATTCTGTGTATAGCTGAATAATCTTATTGAGTGGTTCATCACCGATGTTTTTGAATAGAAGCGAATCATGCGCCAGTGCAGGCAACATAGTTGTTTCTAAAACACTAAGGTCAAATACAATAAGACTCTTATATGAAGTTCCTGTACCACTATCATCAGGTGTATAGAATTCATAAGTTGTACCACTGTCTAAATCTAGCACGGGAGCTTTTCTTTTTTTCTCGTAGATTCTATCATTAAATCGCACCATTTGCTCATTTATGCTGCTCTCAATCCTACGCAATTCAGCTTCTTCAACTTTCTGAAGTTGTTCTTTGACACCCTTCTTTGAAACATTTAATTCCTCAACCAAAAGATAATCTCGGTTTTGTGCTTCAAGTCTTTCTATAGCAAGATTTAACTCTTTGTATTTATTCAGGTAAGTAGTTGAATAGTTTGCTGGCTCTCCATGCTTAGAAAGCTGATTTTTCAGGCTATCAATTTCATGGTTTAATCGTTCAAGATTTTTGCTCAACTCTTTTCTCTGTTGCTCATATTCAGCCATCAGTATTACACTTAATTTTTCATGGAAAGATTCAATTTCAGATATTTTACGAATATTAACCCCGGGAAAGAACTGCTCTAACTCTTCATAAGGACCATGATGAACTTCCGGATTTGAAGAGAGATTGTCCTCAACAAGACTTAACTGTGTTTTAGTTGATGTTCTGTTTCTCATCAAAATGTTTAATTGAGTCTTGATTTGACTTATCTGATCTGCCTGTTTCAAATCAAGGTCTACATAATTAGAGTTATTAGAGACGGTGTGATCTCTCAAGTCATCTTTGAGTTTTTCTAACTGACTAAGATTTTCGTTATAACGCTTCTTTGTTGTGATAGAGCCGTACGATATAACATCCTGTTTCTTTGCTTTCTTGAGGGCATCGAGTTTATCAGATACTTTTTTAAATTCTGTTCGATATGACTCAATAACCTCAAATGAGTTAAATAACTTTTCTAATGCAGTAATTGCGGCTACATTTTTTTCTCTTGGATCGCTATGTAGGGGTTTCTTTTCGTCATGGTTGTTCTTTCCATAGATTCTAAAGTAGCGACTAATTAGCTCTCTAAATGAACTTCCATAGAAATCAACTCCATACTGTTCTTGTAAAAAAGATAAAAAGTCCTTAATGTTAATTTCCTCAATAAAATTAAATTTCCCATCGCATTTATTAATTGTAGTTCTCTGCGTGGTACTTCTAGAAAAAAAGTAAGATCTACCATTGAACTCAAATTCAAAATTAATCGTATGAAGTCCCACTTGGTTTACAGCATCGCTATCAAGGTAGGAGTTTCCGCCGTATGCAAAGTCAATAATAAGTAGCAAGGTTGATTTGCCGATGGAGTTATTAGCATTCAAACCCCCAAGAATCGTATTAAGCCCTTTCTTGAACTCTATTGGTGGACGCACTTGCCCTTTGGAAATAAATTTATCGCACTGAATCTTCTTCAACATAGACAATCACGCCCCTTTCTTCATCGAGTTCGATTTTTCTTAATGCATAAAGACAGCATAACGTTTCTGTATAATCTTCTATATCTAAAAACAGACTTTTGTTTGTGTTATATAATTCCTCTACTGAGTAAGGTCTATTATTCAAGCACTTTATAAGTACTGGAAATTTAGCCAGGGTACTTTCTTTATAGCTAAACAGTTTGTTTGGAAGGAGCATCGAATACCTCACATTTCTGTACAAAAAATGAAATAACTACCTCACAGGCTACTCTGGATTTGTTTGTGATGCCCATAAGCCACTCAACGAGGGAATTATAAATTTCGTCTTGCACACTTGTTTTTTCTAATGCTGTGACATACGCAAGTCTTATTTGCGATGACAGCACATTGTAATTCATTTTCTTTTCTCTAGACAAAGATTTAAACTGTGTTTCAATAAACGGATAATACTGAGTCACATTAAAAATGTTAGCTCTTAATAAGAGGTAATTATTCTTGTAAATCTTATCTCTTACAGATTGAGGTTCATAATTTAACTTGGTGATTTCATTTGGGTCGGTTACATAAAGAACTTCCAAAACTTCCGATATGGCTTCTTCAACTTTTATATCCGTAAGTGATTTCTGAGCTAATAAAAGTTCGTACATAGATATCTTTAAATCCTGCAACTCGATTTGTTCTTCTTCTGTATGAGATAGTAAATATTTTGCTGCACATTCTGGACAAAGAGCAATTAAATTTTCGCTATGCTCTCCACTTTCACTATCTATCATAATCACGTCAAAATATGCTTGTGTTGCTTCGTTGTTACTCAATACGAGTGGTTTACTACACCCCTTAAAAGGGCAATTTCCTTTGTTTTCTACTAACAATTGATTTCCATATCTATGTCTTAAATAGTATTTTGAAGGCATTAAGGACTTTTGCACATCAGTGTTTTCACCAGCAGCTTTATAAAGAATATCTAAGAAAAGTTTTCCTGCTATTGTGCCAACTATATCAGGGGTAACTGTTGGATCGTACTTTTTGAAGTCATCCGACAATCTTTCAATTACAACCTCATCATTTGAATTCACCGAATCAACAAAATTTTGAAATTCAACCTCTGCGATTATTCCTCTAGCGTATTCAGGAGATAGAGGTCTTTTTCCATTTGCATAAGATTTCAAAGTTTCGTCTGACTGATCTTGAGAAGGGTCAACATCGCCATCAGTTTTAGTAATCATAGCTATTAGATTTCGCACTAACTTAGCATTTGCTCTTTCTTTACCTAGTACAGGTTTCATTAGATTGAAGAAATCATTAAATTCCATTACGTTAACTCCTTTCAAGATAGTTGTCCCACTTTGTACCCACCTTCGGCCTGGAACGTACCCAGTTCGAAAGGTGGGTTTTTATATTATGTAGATAGGATTTAAACCAGCATCATTTAGTTAAGGCATAACAAAGATATTCTATCATGTATCTTTGCGAAAATCTACATTATATTTACGAAAATGAATGCACGAATCCAAAAAACGGAAAGGAGGTAGTGCAGATGGCCAAACGTAATACGAAGCAAACATCAAAAAGAGTTGCGTCAAAAGCAAGCAAAATTCTTAACGATGGACGCTACAGTAAGAAATCCAAGTCAGTGGCTGGCAGTGCTTTAAGTCAAACTAGACCAAGCAAGAAAAAGTAATTTTCAGAACAGATGATAGGTAGCGACAGATTTGAATAATCAGCCTACTTATCCTCCCTAAGGGAGAAATCTATCCAGAGCGGTTATCGCTCAACAAAATCAATCTCAAAGTCCTAGTGCGCATACGGACGGCGGGATGCATAAGAGTTCAGAACACAGT
>JAEWFZ010000049.1 GCA_023388535.1 Bacillota bacterium
CATATACAACAACATAAAAACCGAAGAAATCAATGATTTCCTCGGTTTCAACGTTAGAATGGAAAGGTCCTGCAACGCTAGAATGGATAGCCCTACACTATTTTCCAACGTTAGAATTTATAGACCCCTTAAAAAACCTCAACTACTTGGTTGAGGTTTGTTTATTGAGGTTAATGTCATCATAGCGGGCTTCTTTTTCAAACTTATGAACCACATAGGAACAAAGCGGTTTAATCAGATAGCCCTCTTCTCGGGCATAGTCAACCAAACGATCGAGCAATTGCCCAGCTATATTTTGGCCTCGATAAGCGGGATCGACAAAGGTGTGATTTGCCAGCAAGACCTTATCGGTTTGCTGATAGGTAATCTCGCCAATTAATTTCCCTTGATCATCCAAAATATAAAATCGACCTGGTTCAAATAAGATCTTCATAACTTATTCTTTCCGATTCAATGGAATATGTAAAATCATAAAGACCGGCATTTGAATAAAGAGATCGGAGGTATCTAAAAAGGTTATTTCTAAATTACTCTCAATCGCGGATAAAACCAGCTGATTGATTACTTCCGGATGCATCAGTTTTTGCTGAGTTGGAGTTATCGTTTCCGATACCACCATCATATAAAAGAGTGGCCGATTATTTTCATCGGTAATATAGGCTTCCTGATCGCTATATTTACCTTTAGACAACATTTGATCGACCCAAACTTTGCGATCGTCGACTTTCTTTTGTCTTTGTTCTTGCATTAGTTGTAGAATTTGGTCTAAGAGCGCTTTCTCAGATTGGGTGTTCCAAACCATATTTTCGCTGGTCTCAACAATTTTCGGGAACACAGAAATTGACTTATACAACTGAGATTGCCTGGTTTGAGCGACGATGAAGAGTGGTTTTTGTTTATCTAAAACTTGATTAATAAAACGATCGACCTTGTGATAGTACTTGGCCATGTCGCGATCTTCCGAGTATACCTCGCCAGTACGCGAAACGAAACTTAAGCGATTACCACCATGTTTATTTCTAAACTTAACCGAAGCTGGATCAAAGTCAGAATAAATCTCTTTAAACGAAGTAGATTCTTCGTCTAAGTTAATTTCAACTAAACCTTTACGCGAGCCATGATAGAGAACAAAGTCATCTTTACCTAGAACCATAACGTTGAAGTCAACATCTTCTTTAAAATATTGAATCAACGGTAGGATTAAAAACGATTCTCCAATATAACTTTGTTTCTTTATCGGTGTACTGATGTGGTAGAGCTGACATTCATTATCATCACAAAAGATGGCGATGCCATGACGGGTATAAGACCATAATAAGGTATCTTGTTCAATGGCATTGAGCTGTGTTTTGATCCCCGCATGGCTAGCCAGTCTTGGATCTTCTAACAACTCGCGAATCGTATTTTTAAAGTCAATACGAGCGTTGCCACCTCCTTTAAGTAATGGATCGGTTGGTTGATAAATACTGACGTGAAGTCCTCCTTGAGTTTGAAGAAACTCATTAGGAAAGTGTGATACTACTGAAAACTTCATAACCGTCTCCTTTCTTAATTTTGTTCTAAAAAATACCTATCTATAGAAATAGTATAGCAAATTTCATTCTTTCTTGAAAACCTAATACCTATACTAAAAAAACCTACTCAGATTTGAGTAGGTTTTAACACTTAACTAAATTAATTAAGCAATGATTTCGGAAACGTTACCAGCACCAACGGTACGGCCACCTTCACGAATCGAGAACTTAGTTCCGTTTTCAACTGCGATTGGAGCGATTAATTCAACAATCATTTCAATGTTGTCACCAGGCATAACCATGTCAACACCTTCTGGAAGGTCAATAACACCAGTTACGTCGGTAGTACGGAAATAGAATTGTGGGCGATAGTTCGCAACAAATGGCGTGTGACGTCCACCTTCTTCTTTAGATAAGATATAAACTTGAGCTTTGAATTTAGTGTGTGGTTTTACCGAACCAACTTTAGCTATAACTTGTCCACGTTCAACTTCGTCACGGTTAACCCCACGAAGTAGTGCACCAACGTTATCCCCAGACATAGCTTCGTCTAACATCTTATGGAACATTTCAATTCCGGTAACAACGGATTTACGAGTTGGACGGATACCAACGATTTCAACTTCTTCACCAACTTTTAGAACACCACGTTCTACACGGCCAGTAGCTACTGTACCACGACCAGAGATAGTGAATACGTCCTCAACTGACATTAAGAATGGTTTGTCAACTTCACGTTCTGGATCTGGAATCCAAGCATCAACAGCATCCATTAATTCTTGAATTCTTTCTTCCCATTTAGCGTCGCCTTCTAGAGCTTTAAGCGCTGAACCACGGATAACTGGAGTTTCATCTCCATCAAATCCATATTCATCAAGAAGTTCACGAACTTCCATTTCAACTAAGTCGATGAGTTCTTCGTCATCCACCATGTCACATTTGTTTAAGAATACAACAATGTAAGGAATACCAACTTGGCGTCCTAATAGGATGTGCTCACGAGTTTGAGGCATAGGGCCGTCGGTAGCTGCAACAACTAGAATTGCACCGTCCATTTGTGCCGCACCGGTAATCATGTTCTTGATATAGTCAGCGTGTCCTGGGCAGTCAACGTGTGCATAGTGACGAGCTTCAGTTTCATACTCAACGTGAGTCGTAGAAATCGTAATTCCACGTTCTTTCTCTTCTGGAGCTTTATCGATTTGATCGTAAGCTTGTTTTTCCGCAAACCCTTGTTTTGCTAGGTAATTGGTAATAGCTGCCGTTAAAGTGGTCTTACCATGGTCAACGTGACCAATAGTGCCGATATTAACGTGGGTCTTGGAGCGGTCAAATTTTTGTTTTGCCATCTTTCATTTTCCTCCTAAATGTATTTAAATGTCCATATTTCATTGTAAATGAGTTTGGATGCAAAATCAATGAATAAATATCTATTCTTCGGCGAATCTATTTTTCTTCGCAACTTTTTCGGCAATGCTCTTTGGTACTGGTTCATAGTGATCAAATTGCATTGTGTAGTTTCCACGCCCTTGGGTGTTGGAACGTAGGTCGGTCGCATAACCGAACATTTCTGATAATGGAATATAACTACGAACCACAATTGTGTTGGCTCGTTCTTCTTGATCACGGATTTGTCCGCGTCGCGAGGAAACATCTCCCATTACAGTACCTAGATATTCATCTGGTACAAATACTTCAACACTCATTACTGGTTCTAAGAGTACTGGGGCACATTTCTTAGCCGCTTCACGAAGCGCTAAGCTGGCCGCAATCTTATAAGCCATTTCCGAGGAGTCTACATCGTGGGATGAACCGTCAAATAAGGTTGCTTTGATATCAATAATTGGATATCCAGCGACTAACCCATTATCCAGTGCTCCGATAATTCCTTCTTGTGTTGGTTTGATATATTCACGAGGAACCGTTCCGCCAACAATTTGATCGACGAACTCAAAGCCTTTACCAGGATTTGGTTCGAATTTAATCCAGACATGTCCGTATTGTCCACGTCCACCGGATTGACGAACGAATTTACCTTCACATTCGGCAGCGGCGGTAATAGTTTCGCGATAAGCTACTTGAGGAGCTCCGACCACGGCTTCAACTTTGAATTCTCGTTTTAGTCGATCCACTAAAATATCTAAGTGAAGCTCACCCATACCAGAGATGATGGTTTCCCCGGTCTCTGTATCGGTATAGGTTTTGAAGGTTGGATCTTCTTCCGCAAGTTTAGCTAAAGCTAGACTCATTTTGTCCTGATCGCCTTTAGATTTTGGTTCTAAAGAAAGCGAGATAACTGGTTCTGGGAAGACCATCGATTCAAGAACGATTTGATTCTTTTCGTCACACAGAGTATCGCCAGTTGTAGTATCTTTGAGTCCAACGGCAGCCGCAATGTCACCGGAGAAAACTTCAGGTATTTCCGAACGGTGATTGGAGTGCATCAACATAATCCGACCAAAGCGTTCGCGATGACCTTTGGTGGCGTTGTAGACATATGAGCCTGATTTAGCGCTTCCCGAGTAAACTCTAAAGAAGGTTAAACGTCCAACAAATGGATCGGTCATAACTTTGAAAGCAAGTGATGAGAATGGTTCACTATCATCAGCTTTTCTTTCGGAAGCTTCACCATTAGGTAAAACCCCTTTTATGGCTGGTACATCGACGGGACTTGGTAAGTAATCAACCACCGCATCCAACATTTCGATGACCCCTTTGTTTTTATAGGCTGCGCCACAGAGGACTGGGAAGAATTCCCCAGTAATCGTTGCTTTACGAATAACCGTTTTTATCTCTTCAACGCTAACGTCTTCGCCTTCGAGAACTTTCATCATGAAGTCATCGTCATACTCAGCGATTGTTTCAATTAACTCAGCACGTTTTTCTTCCGCTAATTCCAACATAGCCTCAGGAATATCAACAATTAGATCTTCCTTCTTGGATAAATCTTGGAACATAACGGCATTCATTTCGACTAAGTCAATAAGTCCGTCGAAGTTTGCTTCAGCGCCAATTGGAATTTGGATGGCAGCGGTTTTAGCTCCCAAACGTTTTTTAATCGTATCAATCGACATGAAGTAGTCGGCTCCAGTCGCATCCATTTTATTAACGAATACGATACGTGGAACCATATAGTTGGTGGCTTGACGCCAGACGGTTTCCGTTTGTGGTTCTACCCCAGCTTTAGCATCCAATACGGTCACAGCGCCATCGAGAACTCTAAGTGAACGTTCAACTTCTACGGTGAAGTCGACGTGACCTGGTGTATCGATGATGTTAACGCGGTTATTTTTCCAGTAACAAGTAGTTGCGGCGGATGTAATCGTTATTCCGCGTTCCTGTTCTTGTTCCATCCAGTCCATGGTTGCTCCACCATCGTGGGTTTCACCAACTTTGTGGATTCTACCAGAAAAATAGAGGATACGCTCGGTTGTGGTAGTTTTACCAGCATCGATGTGCGCCATAATCCCAATATTACGAGTATCTTTTAGTGCATATTCACGAGCCATATATAGCGTCTCCTTTCATTTTACCAACGGTAATGAGCAAACGCTTTGTTGGCTTCAGCCATACGGTGGATGTCATCACGTTTTTTAACCGAAGCACCGATGCCGTTAGCAGCATCCATAATTTCGTTAGCTAGACGTATTTCCATTGTTTTTTCGGAACGTAAACGTGCGTAACTAACAATCCAGCGAAGTCCCAAAGTCAAACGACGTTCAGCCGAAACTTCAACAGGTACTTGGTAGTTAGAACCTCCAACACGACGTGCTTTAAGTTCTAAGAGTGGCATAACATTATCTAAAGCTTCTTCAAAAACTTCCATCGCTTGACGGCCAGTTTTTTCTTCGATAAGTTCGAAAGCTTTATATAAAATAGTTTGTGCGGTTCCGCGCTTTCCATCAATCATGATTTTATTGATCAAGCGGGTAACGAGTTTTGAGTTGTAAATCGGATCACTCAGTACATCTCGTTTCGCAACATATCCTTTTCTAGGCATTTCTTTGATCTCCTTTCAAAATTAATGGTTATTTAGTGCGTTTTGTTCCGTATAAGGAACGGCCTTGTTTACGATCGACGACCCCAGCGGTATCCATCGTTCCACGAACGATATGATAACGAACCCCAGGTAAGTCTTTAACTCTTCCGCCTCGGATTAAAACAACCGAGTGCTCTTGTAAGTTGTGGCCAATTCCCGGAATATAAGCGGTAACTTCCATTCCATTACTTAAACGAACACGGGCATATTTACGCAAAGCTGAGTTCGGTTTCTTTGGGGTCATGGTACCAACACGGGTACAGACGCCACGTTTTTGAGGTGAATTAACTTTGGTTGTTTCTCTTTTAATCGTATTTAGTGTACGTTGTAATGCAGGTGATTTCGATTTATAAACCCGACGGGTTCTTCCTTTGTTGACCAATTGATTAATTGTAGGCATGAGTTCTCTCCTTTCTAACACACACTTCCAGGCGTGTCATTTCTTGTACAAATATAAGTTTCCCAGAGGAAACATTACTTACTGACATAAGCTTGATAATAATATCAAAACATACCAAGTTTTGTCAACTAAAATTAGCTAAAAACTAAATTAAAAATTGTTTTTTTATCGCTTTAACAAGATTCAAACAATATCGCCTATTTCCTACGAATCAAACAATTTACTTGTACAACTTAATTCTATCATCCTTAAACACAAACTAACTAACGATTTACTGGTAAAAGCTGTATTACTTAGTTACAGTTGTGCGATATTTTTCATTTAAATACATTTGTATGTCTTGTGAGATAGCGGCTAATCTTTTTATGTTTATATCGACCTTCTTTGAGTTTTGCGTATTAGATGCACTACCATCCTCTTTGACTCCAACTAAATACAGTAATTTTTGAGTCTTATCAAATATAACACGATTTTCTTCAAGCAGTTTTTTACTCCACGATAAATCTGTTTTGGCTATAAAGCTATCCAAGCGTTGGGTGTCAAATCCAGAAACAATCAATTTTGGGTGACTAGCCAGTGTACCAAGTAGGATTATTTCTTTTTCCTTAAAGGATTCTAAAATTCTAAAACCTAATGCATTGGTGTTACTTTGATCTATCAATAAATAAGCAACATTTTTATTTTGATACATTTTGCTCGCTAAATCAAATAAGATAGCCAACGATGCGGTATAACGTTCTGTATTGACTCTATTAGCTCTCGGTCGAACTAATACTGACAAAAGCATTAAAAGCCCTGCTAATATCACTTTATTTAAAAGCGGCTCAAATAATTGTGGATATGACGATACTATAAAGAACAAAACAAATACGACTACTACTAAGATAGATGCCATCAATAACAAGTTCTTATGTTCTTCTTTTTTGTTTTTATTTTCTTCAAAAGGATAATAGTTACTTTGTAAAAACATGCGGGATGGCGTGTCATAGCCAACCGCAACTATTGTTTTTGCGGCTTCCATATTACCTAATAGTAGATGGGTGCCTCGTTCTGTAATTGCTTTTGTCTCATAACCAAATTTTGAAAAAGTCTCAATCACTGCTTTCAGAAATTTATATTTTTGACGCCTTGTATATCTAATACCATGGCTTCCTGTTAGATATAATATTAAATCCGTCATTTACTTTCTCCAATTCTTCTAACAATATTAAACATTTAAGAAATAGATTATTTTAAACCGTTAATTATGCTAATTGCTTCTGCAACACTTTTTACTACATGTTTAGCGTTAGCTTTGGCTTCTGTAACACCTTGTTCCATCGCAAAACCATAGTAACGATTAATCATATTAATGTCGTTATAATTATCTCCGATAGTATAAATATTAGTTGTATTGAAATGTTTTGAAATCTTACTTATGGCGGCTTCTTTCGAAACTTCAGCACCATTTATATCTAGAGTACCTCCGTTATAATGATAGCTCAACGATTCTTGATATCTTTCTTTGATTTTTTCAATACCTTTTAGGGTCTTTTCGACATCTTGATGACGGTAAAAGAAGGAAGTAAAAATCTTATTATCGATAATATCTTCTAGACTTACTTTTATTTCATTAATAAATGGTCGTCGATGCTGTTCAGCAACTTTAGGATGAGCGTATCGATAGAAACGATTACCATCCGTCACTCCAAAACGAGCCTCTTCTTCTTGCAAAAAACCTATTAGATCAAGGCCTGTTTGATAATCAATATCTTTCTTATCAATCGTATTTAAATGCTTATCTAAAATGAAACCGCCATTACATAAAATGAGAAAGTCAAAACAAATCTGCAAATTATTTAATTCGCCCAAAATCATACTCAGGCAACGACCGGTCACAATGCCAAATATCCCACCATTGTTTCTAAAAGTTTTGATTGCTTTACGGTCTTCTATCGATACCTTTTCATCTAAATAAAGGGTTCCATCATAATCACAACCAAGAATTTTCATTTTTTATAAACCGCTTCCATACTGATGCTTTCTGTTCTTAGGTCGTAACCAACAAAAATCTCGTTATCGACAAGATAAAGAACTTGAGCTGAACCTGATAATTTTTCAACTACTTCGATATCATGTCCCATGGATTTCAAATGTTGAATTACTTCTTTAGGAACTTTATTTTCTATTTTTACGAGATCGTTTGAGTTTCGATTATAGGGGTTTGAATTATTCTCTATTTGGAAACGATAGTCGTTCACCGCAACATGTGGAAGTTGGTTCCGATCTAAAATCCTGGTAATAATTTGTGTATTCCAAAGTGGTTGATAATCACCACCCGGAATTCCGCCAGCCATTACCAGTTCTTTGTTTTTAGTGACTAAATAACAGTGTATGGTACTGATTGGTTGTTTTCTTGGCTCAACTCGATTAATGTCGTTTTCATCCAAACTCATATTAGTCCCTAGACGATTGTTATATAAGAAACCAAAATTGGAATCAAAAATCCCCGAACCAAATACATCGGAAATACTTGTAATAAAACTGCATACATTTCCTTCATGATCAATAGCCACAAAAGATGTGGTATGACTAGATATGCTATTAAGTATCGAAGAACGTGCTCTAGATTTTATTTTTTCTTTATCGATTGATACTTGGTTTTTACTCAATATATCTTCAATACTGGATTCGTTTTTAAACTTTATGCTTCTATTTTCAAAAGACACTTTGTTTGCTTCGACTAAAGTATGAATAAATTCCGTATCAGACATGTTTTTTAAATCAAAGTTTTCTAAGATTTTCATCAGATTTAGTTGAACGAATCCCTGTGAAGGCAGTGGAGTTTGTATTACCGAATAGCCTCTGTAATCAATCGTTATCGGATCTTTAATTTCTGCCTTAAAATTCAAGAAGTCTTTACTTGTAAATTTTGCTCCTAATGCGTTTAACTCCTCTAGGGAATATTGAGCAATAAGTTTATAGAAGTTGTCAAATGAGCTTTTGGAAAGAATTTCTAAAAAATTTGCTAATAACGGATTGGTGATCTCATCCTTATCATAAAATTCCCGAACTAAAGGATATTTTTCCAAAAATGCGGATCGACTTTTTAAAGAACGTTTCGTTCGATGGCTACAAGGGAATCCATATTTCGACAAATTAATACCATCGTCAAAATATCTTGATATCGGCATTGAACCAAACTCGTCATAGGCCAACTGCAACAAGCTCATAAGTCCAGGAATACTAATTGATAAAATGCCATCATGCAAGACTTTTTCATAGCCTAAGCTTTTATACAACTGAATATTGTAATTTTCACCTGTCCAGCCACTTCCAGTTATCGCGGTAATGTTTTTTGTTTTCTGATCATAGTATAAAAGAAAACCGTCCCCACCAATACCACACATGTCTGGTAAAACAACTGAAGAGGTAATTGCCATGACAATACAAGCGTCCATTGCATTACCTCTTTCTTCGAGTATTTTTTTACCCGACTCCGATATTAAGGGATGACTAGAAGAAACTATACCCACTTTGTTAGTTTTTGTTTGCATAATTTAATAATTAAACTCTAAGCTTCCATATTGTGAGAATAAGAGCGTTTCAACGTACTTGATTATACTCCCGTTGGAAAGTTTTGAAGTCGCTTCCTGCTTTAACACCGGTACTTGTAAATCTTCTTTACTAAAATAAGAACTGTACTGGCTTGGCATTAGCGATGCTGAAAGTTTTAAGTTTGTAAATACAGAAGTCATTTCAACTTTTTTAATTAATTCAATTACCGATAGATTAGTCAATTCGTCTAAACTAACTAAATCTTGGTTGATAACTGTGGTCTCAACACCGATGTTTTGGTTATCTTTTGAGATAATTTCGACCACTTGAATGTAATTTCTGTTTTCAGAACTTTCAAATATCTCAGAAAAATGATTACTATTATTCGCAGCTTCTATCGACAATTTGATAACGGTTCGTTTAGCATCCGCAAATAATCTTGTATTGTTCTTGGTAATCTCCATAATACCAGAGAAATCGGTTTTCGGTTTTAGCGACCGGACAACTGAACCTCGACCTGGAGTACGAAAAAGATAGCCTTCCGTCGTTAAATTAAGTAAAGCCTTATTAACCGTGGAGCGACTTGTATTAAACTTCTTGGTAAGTTCCTTCTCTGTTGGGATTAAATCACCAATTTCATATTCATTGCTTCTAATTTTAGAAATTATGTATTCTTCGATTTGTATATAAATAGGTTTCTTCATTTTTAAACTTTCTTACTTTTCATACTTCTATGAAAGTTTGAATCTCCAGAAATTGTCGGATCGATACCTCGAGCTAAAGCCATGTAGTGACATAGCCCAAAAAACACAACTATGTATTCAAGAACTTTAGAGTATGAATCAGAAAAATCATAAACAAGGTTACGTGAATCCTGATAATCACTAGACCCTATCATAAATTGGTGTTTGGTTTTTCCATCTAGGTACGATTTCATCAAGATTAGCCGTTCATGAACCTCAGGGTTATGATCAATATAAATTAAACGTGATTTGCTGGTCATGGCATTGTAAATTCCGTGCATAAATTCTTCTAAATCATAACCACCAACAGGAATTCTTACCGTTTCTACAAGTTTTAAAGTGGCCTCCATAATCTCACCAATGTATGGATATGAACCTACAATTCGTAATTCATCAGCCTTATCTAAGCTCTCTTTGTTATTTTCATAAAACTCTTTGCTTAGATCTGCAATTGTTTGTATTTTATTCACTGATGTTAGTAAAGCTTCAATATACTCGGATTCGTCAAAGGAAGCATTTTTTTGTTTTTTAATAGCTAGTGTTAAAAGTACCAGAATAGTAATACTGGCCAAGTAGCCTTTTGTTTTTGCTACAGCTTTTTCTTCACCAATATCAAAAAACAACTCAGCATCGCCAGCGCCACCAACTAAGCTATCAGATTCACCAACCAGAGCTAAGGTTTCTAAACCTAGCTCTTTAGCATGCAATAATGCTTGATAGGTTGAGTAGCTCGCTCCACTGTGACTTAATCCAACGACTAAAGCTCTCTTGTCAATATGTTTTGAAAATTCCATGAATTCAGTTGGGAATTGTGCTGTAAATGGAATCTCTAAACTATCATTAACAAATTTCTTAATGCTTAATCCAGCATGACAAGAAGTGCCCGATCCTAATACGATAATCTCAGAAATGTTCTCATAATTCTTTTCATTTAAGAGAGAACTTAATATAAGCTCTCTCTTTTGAATTAAGTCGTTTAAAATCGGTTGACTTTCATATAGGTAATCTAATAAAGTTTTAGAGGATACCAAGGAAAACCCCTACAATTCCCGCTAGCAACAAAACGATCATTAATGTTGTTGATTTGAAGCCTTTCTTGAGCAAATAATACATCAAGAAAGTTAAACCTAATGGAAGAATCTTCGGCATAATACCATCAAATATCTCTTGAACATTCAATGTCGCGTCGCCTAGATTCAACACTAAAGGAATGGCTAAACGTACCATTGATGCAATCATTGCGCCAACGACCATCGCCCCCATGACTTTCGCAGCTGAAGTTAGTTTTTCTATAATTCCGCTGGAGAAAGCGGTTTGTAAGAAGTTCATCCCACTGTTATAACCAATCATTAAACCATGATAACGAAGTAGATAATGAGGTACATTATAAATAAGAATAAATAATATTGCACCTAGGATATTACCTTCAACAGCTAATGAAGCCCCAATACCTGCACCAATAATTCTAAAGGTTCCCCAAAAGAACGAATCGCCAATACCAGCTAATGGACCCATTAAAGCCGCTTTGATGGAGTTGATTGAATCGGTATCGAAGTCATCGCTTTGTGCATTTAATTCTTCCATAGCGATGGTTGAACCGTAAATGAAGGAAACAGTTTGAGGAGAAGTATTAAAGAATCCTAAATGTCTTTGAAGTGCTTCAGACATATCCTCTTGATTTGGATATAGTTTTTCTAATACTGGAATCATACCATAGGCGTAACCAATGGCTTGCATACGTTCATAGTTAAAGCAACCTTGTAAGGCTAAAGACCGCCAAAAGACTCTCATTAAATCTTTTTTAGTAATTTGTTCAGACATAGTAGCCTCCTTTAATTATCCTGGCGTGATAAGCCTAGATAATGAATATAGGCCGCTACCGCACCAAATACTGAAACTGCAATCATATTTAAGTTTAGGAAAGCCGCTAAAGCAAAACCTAAGAATAAATACGGTGCACTGAATTTGTCATAAATAAAACGCATAAGAATGGCCATCCCCAATGCAGGAAGGAGTCCACTTGCTGCTTTTAATCCAGCTAATACTCTTGGATCAATCCATTGAACGATATTCTCAACAAACTCTGATCCAACAGCAACTCCTAAAAACACAGCCACAAATTTGAAAAGGAAGAAGATCGCGGCTCCCGTCCAAAGCACTCTTTCAATTCCCTTATAGTCCCCTTTTAATGCTAAAGCATCTGCTCGGTGATTAAATGTCGCGTTAATAACACGCGCTAAGATTCCTAGTGATTGCGCTAATATTGCAATCGGCAAGGCTAAAGCTCTTGCTGTATCAGTATCTAAACCTGAAGTAATAGCGAAAGCGGTTCCTAGAATTCCGCCAACCACGGTATCCGGTGGCGTTGCACCACCAATATTAACAATACCCATCCAAACTAGTTCCAAGCTACCGCCCATAATAATACCTGTTCCAATATCACCTAGAATCAAACCAACAATTGGTCCAGTGACTAAAGGTCTATCGAGCATGTTTTGTCCACCTACTCGGCTATCCCACTCAGCAAATCCTGCTAAGATAGCCAATAAAAATGCTTGAAAATACATATTTCTCTCCTTTATTTTCGATTAAAAATCGATTCAACTTCTTTCATGTTGAATACTTTTTCTGATGGAATAACCTGAACTAATACTTCTTTTCCAAGGCTTTCCATTTCTTTTGCATTATCCACATCTTGTTGATCCATGAAGACTTGACGATCTATTAATTTCTTATCTCCAGATTTTCGTAAACCACCGATAACAATATTCTTTATTTTATCTGAACCATGACTTAAGCTCAATGCATCGTTAGTGTTATCAACCACGATAAAAATACTTTTCTTTGCTTCCGCATCAGAATTAACATACTCAATGGTTTCATCTATTGTTAAGAACTGTAAGTCTACTCCAGGCGGCTTAGCTAAACTCAGTAACATCTTTTGCATTGCATCGTTCGCTACTTTATCATTCGCTACTATTATCATATTTGCATTAAGATATGAAGTCCAAACCATCGCAACCTGGCCATGAATCAAACGGTCATCAACTCTAAGTAATTTAATCATCTGTTTCCTCCTTTCTTTCTTGAGTGTCACTAATTAGAAATAATCAGTAAGTTAGAGTTGTATATACTTTATATTTCTACTATATCATTTGCGTTTTTAAATGTCTATACATATTTTTATTTCTGTATCTACCTTTTTTAAAATCTGTCTATCTCCTAGCAAAACTTGTGACTTTTATATATTTTTGAAATGACTAGCCAACCCAAAACTTTAATTGATCATTACAAAAAAAAGCTACCGTTAATGGGAGCTTTAATTTACTTCAATTCAATGATTCAAGTCATTTCAACCGGTAAGGTCTTAATATCTTTTCTACTTCAGTATGCAATTTAGTGGTTAAGGCTTCAAAATCTTCGGCATTAAAATATCTTTCCACATAGGTGCTAGCTAGAATATTATTTTACTTAAGGTCTAGATACAATCCGATCGCTAATAAAATACCACCAATAATATAATAATAATAGTAATGAGATGTTTTAAAGAACCAACTAAAAAACACTTGAAAACTACTATGGTAGCGTCAATAATTTTGTGTAAACTGATCTTTGTTCATTAGATAAGTGTGGTGTTAGTTCTTTGGATAATGAAGATCAAACAGTTCGTTGATCTCTGCTTGAACAAGATTGAACCCCTTGTGG
>JAEWFZ010000009.1 GCA_023388535.1 Bacillota bacterium
CTCTTGACGGGTTTTCTTCATTCTGTTGTCAGTGACTTTAGGCTCTTTGAAGACACTGCGTGAAGCATCAAAAAATGGACCACTTTTCAATTAATATTGTGGACCACTTTTCAGTTGACAATTACAAGGGTTTCATACTTCTTCCTATCAGCAATTAAATCATCTAAATCCAATTGGTATTTTGTTTTACTTAAATCAGTTTCTCTTATTCGTGTAAACAATTCTTCTTGATATTTAATATGCTGCCTAAGGATAAAATCCAATGATGATAAAATTTCTTCCTCTCTTATACTGTGTCTTGAACAACCATTTCCTCTATTGTATAAACCACAGATATAATAGATTTTATAACCATCCTTTGTTTTTTGCCTTCTTCTAATAAGTTGATTCCCACAATCTGCACAATAAAGAAGACCTGTTAGAAAATCAGGTTTTAATTTTCTATTAAGGATATCTCTTCCCATCATCTTATTGGCTACATTAAACATAGTTTCAGTCACTATAGCTTCATGAGTTCCTTCTACCTTAATCCAATCCTCTTCTAAGACTTTAATCTCTTTATTTGACTTGTAATTAAGCTTGGTCCTGTTTCCTTGTTCAAGAACTCCTATATAAACCCTATTTTCAATAATCCTATTTATCATCTTTGCCTGCCATTTGTTTTTATTACTTGCAAAGCCTGTTGAATAATTAGAACCTTGGCTTTCCTTATAGGTTCCAGGGGTTTGGATCCCAAGTTTATTAAGCTCATCTGCTATAATCTTTGAAGAATAGCCTTCAATTTTCATTTCAAATATCTTTCTTATCATATGAGATACATTTCTGTCAACTATAAGATGGTTCTTTTGCTTCTTATTTTTCTTATATCCATGGAGATCAGTTAAAAGATTTTTTATTTCATTACCATAAACATTAAGGTCTGATGGAATAATATCCATATCATAGCCCGCTCTTACGGCTTTTTTCTGCTCTTCAATCATCATTTTCTGGAGATCAGTATTCTTTCTTTTTATCATTTTGATAGCATCTACCTGGTCTATAGCATGAATATGAAAACTTACATACATATTATCTTCAATAGAAAGAATTTCTGATAAGAACCTATCTGAAAGTTCACTTGCTAGAATCTGAAAATGACTCAATGCACAGATATAGTTCCCCATCTGCATATGTTTTGGACTTGTGAACTTGAATGTACTAGGCATTATAAGTTTTCTTGTGTCCCTATCTTCAAGTCCTTGTCCATCATAATCGAACACTTTATCAGGATTTAGCATATCGTGAAGTAGCTTTAGCCTTTCAATACCTATTAGTGTTTCAGCTCTTACCTCCATACTTTTAAGATTTGATAAAACATCTATCTCTATTCTTTCAAGTACAGGTTTTGCTTGTTCATAGGTGTCTGCCCTTGTACTTACAACAACATACTTTGACTTTTTAAGACCATTGTTCCCTTTAGAAAGCTGATCCTTAAGCATTTCCCTAAACTCTTCCCTTATCTCATCAAAATCATCTCCCTTATCTGGTATAGTAATTGCATTTTCCATTTCCTTGATCCTTCCTACCTGGTTAACGAAGCTTAACTGAAGCTCTGTTGTAGAATCAAAGGAATTTAAAAAGCCTGCAAATTGATTAAAGATAAGGTCTCTATCTTCCTCAAGTGCAAGCTGATAATTTATATCCTCATATTTTATAAGTTTATTATATTTTCCCTCACCTACATAGCAGATTCCATTTCTATACATCTTCTTATAGGGAATAGTATCTTCAATGGTGTATCTTTTCTTTTCTTTCTTAAATAAATCAAGGAATGGAGAGCCTTTTTTATGATTTGACTTAAGATTTTTTGTTTCTTTAGCTACCTTTTTTAACTCTTTTTCCTTCTTTTGTAGTTTTTCTTCCTGTCTTTTTCTTTTTTCTAGATTTCTTTGCTGAACCTGATTTTTTGCCATTTATCTCCTGCTCCTCCTTCCTCATTTCTATGAACTTGTCCTTACTCACCCTAACTTTAGGCTGGTGTTTTTCATGAAGATATACATATTTAAGGTACTTCTCACATGAAAGACCATCTTTTTCATAAAAGACCACAAAGAAAATAGGGATAGTAATTATAAGCATTAAAAAGACAGCCAGGTCATTGCCAAGAGCACCTCTTGTCTTTAGGTATGTTGGAATACCGATAAGTCCTGCTACTGCAAATCCAATAAGCTGCCTTTTAGTAAGATTAAATGCTACTTTAGTTTTAACATTACTTAAATCTTTGGGTATCTGAACGTAAGCCAATCTCTATCACCCCTCTATTCCATTAGCTTTTCTATTATTCCTCCAAGGTCTACTTCATTTTCTTCACTGTCATCTATACTTTCTTCTAGTTCATCAGATCTACTTTTTAATATTGTTTTACTTTCACTTACTCCTTTTCTATTTTTCTTAATCCTGTCAAGTTCTTCGAGATGACAATATATAGTAGCAATTTCATCTTCAATTTCATAAATTCTTTCATCAAAGTCTTCATAGTTATCAGTTGTCATTTTTGTAAGACTATTATGAGCTTTTGCAATCTCCTTCATAGACCTATTTAAGCTCCATGCTTTTTCATCAAGATCTTCTAAAAAATCCTCTGTATAGTAAACCCTTTTTGTAAGTTCGTCTATCTTCCTTCTCTTTTTAATTTCAGAAGCTATAAGACCTACTCCTGTAAGTGCTAGACCCACTATCACTTTCTTATTTTTAAGTTTCAATTACATTCCTCCTAAATATATTTTTAATGTGCATTCATTATGCTCTTTGCAATTGTTCCACTCTTTAACATCATAATTCCAAGAAGTACCGTATATCCAAGAACTCCGAATATGCTGGCATGAATATCTGTGGTTACATGAATTGTTTTTACAAGTACCGCATATATTCCAAGGCATATCATAAGAAACAATCCCTGAAGCCCAAGTGCAAATAATCCCTTGATATAATTTGTTCCAATCTGTCCCCATTCTTTATTTCCCATGGTTGCAAATGGAATTGCTGATACTGAGCTATACAAGCAAATTTCAATCATTCTTCCATAGGTTATTACTATGATTATGATTGATACAACCTGTATTGAAAGCTTCACAAGTGAAGTATCCAAGGCTATCAGTATCAAATTCCATAAGCTTTCATCTTTAAGACTCTCTACCATTGCTGCTACATCCATGGAGTCGAGGACTGCACTTGTATTTATCACTCCCGCCGCCTTAGTAACTAGTGTCTGTGATACATCAAATACTGCCATCGAGAAGGTGAAAGCATTGCTTACAAGCCATACTGCAATCCACATCTTGATGATATATTTAAAAAAATCGAATGTATCGGTATCAGAGTGCATATTATTTTTTTCCATGACCATATTTATGAGTTCTATGCACAAGACGGCGGTTATGATAATTCCCGCTATGGGAATCACTACAGTGTCGTTAATATTTTTTACAAAGCTGAATACTTCTGCATTCCAGCCACTTGGTGTTTTCCCGACTTCCGTAGCTACAAGACTTACATTTTCATTTATATCTAAGAACATTGCTTCAAGGTTTGTTTGGATAATTCCGATGAAAATCTCCTGGAAAAATTCAGTTATCTTATCGAAAAGTCCAAACATATTTTATCTACCTCTTTCTTAGTTAAGTGTATTTGCAAGTAAAGATATAAGCTTCATTCCAATAAGAACAATACCTCCGCCTGCCATTAGTTGTTTAATTCCTTGTGACTTTGCTCCTGGGTTGTCATTTCCATATCCCTCCATAAGGTTAATTACTCCCCAAGCCCCTAAACCTGCACCTATTGCTGTAACCAAAGTTTGTAATACTGCTATTCCTTCTGTAAAAAACGCCATGTTATTTTTCCTCCTTATTTTCTTTTTCAATTTTATTCATATGTTTTACAATGAAATTCTTATATAGCTTGTCATTATTTCTTCTTTCCCTGATATAACCAAAGACATGGACAAGATCTCCTGCCTTTAGTTCCTTTGCTACTTCTGACCATTCACCATAAGCTGCACAGTTTGTATAGTGCCTTTTTCCATTCTTCTTTTCTACAAGGGAGAAGTTTGTTACATTGATAGTTTCACCATCCCAGCAAAAAGAAGCTGATTTTACTTCTCCTACTACATTAGCTGTTACATTTTTCATATCTCTTTCTTTGAAAGTTTCCATTTTAAATCCCTACCTCCTAATTTTCTTTTATAAAACAAAAAAGCGACTGGACATGCTGCTTATCCAATCGCTATAAATCAAATCTATTAACTTAATTACCCTCTTTTTCAGAAGGACTTCTCACCTTAACTTCCATATATCCACCTACAATCTTGTTATTATGGACTCTTTATTGAGCCTTGCCTTACCCTGTCTTTTCATATATTCTTCAACATCAAAATAGTTCTTATCGTCATAGTCCTCTAAAAGCTTATAATTCTTATGTTTTGTGATATCAAATTTTTCTGAAAGAAAAGGTCTTACACCTCTAAGCTGCATAATGCACTTACTTCCATCCATTACAAAGAGTTCATCCTTAGTCATAAGCTCCTTACCAGTTTTTTGATAGTTAAGTCCAAAGGACTTTTGATTACTTCTTGTCTCTGATGTATTGTATAAGTCAATGGTTTCCTTGCCTAATGTTTCTGAAATGTCTTTTAAGGTTCCATTCTCCTTTCCTCCTAAAAATAAGGTTGTATCACAGTTACCTATAATAGTATCTGCATTATCCTTGTAAATTGCCTTAAGTTGTGATTGTGCCTGTAATACAATACAAGCACTTATTTCTCTTGAACGTATTGTAGCTATAAGTTTTTCAAATTTAGGAATCAGTCCAATATTTGCAAACTCATCAAGAAGACATCTTACATGAATTGGTAGCCTTCCCCCATATACATCATCAGCCTTATCACAGAGTAAATTAAACATCTGGGAATACATTAGTGATACAACAAAGTTGAAGGTATCATCTGTATCTGAAATTATAACAAATAAGGCCGTCTTTCTATCTCCTAGGCTATCTAGTTCCATTTCATCTTCACTCATTAGATCTCTAAGTTCCTTAATATCAAAAGGAGCTAATCTTGCACCACAGGATATTAAAATAGATTTTGCAGTTTTTCCAGCTGCCAACTTATATTTGCGATATTGCTTAAGAGCAAAATGATCTGGATCCTTTTCTTCTAAGGCATCAAACATATAATCTACTGCGTTTTTAAAGTTTTCATCTTCCTCTCTAACTTCACTAGCATCTATCATTGCCAGTAAGGTTGTAAAATTTTGTTCCTCTTTTGGTGTTTCATAAAATATATAGCCAATAAGGGCTGTATAATAAAGCCTTTCAGCCTTTACCCAAAAATCTTCTCCTGCCTTTTCTCCCTTTCCTTTAGTATTGGCTATAATAGTCTGGACCAGTTTTAGAATATCTTTTTCACTTCTAAGGTAGGCGAATGGATTATATTTCATGCTTTTTTTAAAATTAATTGTATTTAATGTTTTTATCCTATAACCACTCATTTCTAACATCTTGCCACACTCATGAAGTAGACTTCCTTTAGGATCAGTTACTACATAGCTTGAATGTAATTGCATTAAATTAGGTTTTACAAAGAATCTTGTTTTTCCAGAGCCTGAGCCTCTAATTACAAGTACGTTTTTATTTCTTGCATACTTGGGATTTTTAGGTCTACTATTCATAGTAATTCTTTCAGTTTGAGTAAGAAGAAGATTGTTTCTAAAATCATCATCCATGTATGGAGCAATATCTTTTGCATTACCCCATCTTGCAGATCCATATTCCTCTCCTTGCCTAAACTTCTTTGCATTTTTACCTTTACTATAAATAATAAGCTTAACTAATGCAGCTAGGATAAGACCTACGAGTAAATCCATTGAATTAAAACTGGGAAGATAGTTCATCGTCTCTTTTTCCAGGACTGATTGAAATAAACGGTCTATTAAGTCACCTCCTACATATGAATTTATATGGTGAGAAAAAATATTTCCTAAATAGAAAAATGCAAGATAAGGTATGTTCTTTTTAAAAAAAGCCTTCTTATCTTGCACATGGAGTAAATCCTTTATATCTCTTTCAATTTTTTCTATTATACTCAAATCCTCCCCTCCTTTATTTGAGATTTTTATCTTTCCTCACCTATTTTCTTTTTATTATATCTCTTCTTTACAAGATGAGTCCTATCTGCCTTCTCCCTACATTCCTTAAGATGTCCAATGGTTGATTTTTTCTTCCTAGCTAACTGCTTTTTTGAAAGTTTTATCGGCTTTCCTTCAAGTATAAAGTCAGATATATCAAGAAGGTTATATTCTTCATCTCGTTGAATAATTTTAAAAATTGAATTAACAAAATGGTCTTTACCAACCACCTTATAGGTTTGTCCATAAACTGATAAATTTAGAAACCCCTCACCATCAAGAAGAATGTCTACACCATTTTTAAAATCTGCATATTCCACAAGCTCATATATATCCCACAGGCTTGTATCAAGAACCTCCATCTCTTTATCTTTGTGAGCTATATCTATATATTTATGAAGCACTATACAGTCATAGTCTTCAAGTTCTGTAAGCTTTTCCACTAATTCATCTATTTCTTCATTATGTTTATTAAATTCAAACTCATCACAGTCAATACAGCTTTTTTCATTTAACATTAACATCTAAAGTTACCTCCCTTCTAGATTTCTCCCATCTCTTTAAATAAGGAGAAGAAATATGCTCTTCCCTCAGGTCTAACTACTGTATAGACTCCAGGCTCTCCGTTATATTTATTGATATAGTCCTTTAGTTCAAAGTAATCAGCCGCAGTTGAGTAAAACCTAAGCTTTCCTTTTTGATTTCTATAAAGGTAGCCTCTATCTATCAGTATGTTTATAAATCTATTTTGAGGAATTCCTAACTCCTTTGCAGTATCTCTAAGGCAAGTACAGTCTCCCAGGGAAATAAATCTATCAAAGAACTCTCCTTTAGGAATAAGACCTTCTAATTCTTCTGTCCTAGCTTCTATTTGTCTTAAGGCTACAAGATAACCCCTTGCCAAAAGCTCTTGATCATTCATTTCCTCCTGTCCTGAAAAATATCCACCATGTTTTCTAATTGAAGGTAGAACTTCACTTGTTACCCAGTTTTTAAATCTTATGGCACTTTCAAGTTTACTTCCAAAGATAAGTGCATACATTCCTGATTCATTTACTACTAGTAAATTCCTACCTTGACCTGATACGGTAAAACACCGTTTCAGCTTATCTTCCTCATGAACATGGCTTGCAATAGCATCACTTGGTCTTTTGTATCCTAAAGCTTGGGCTATATCCATTCCAACAAACCATGGCTCATTATCAATTAACATTATCCTAACCTGTCCAAACTCTGAGTTTCTAAATATTTGTATTCTATTCACTTCATTCACCCCACCTTTATCCTAAAAGTAAATCTCTACTTTCTCTTAACTTCTTTTTTCCTAACTCAGCTCTTATGTCTTTTCCTGCAATCTTAACAGGAATACACATCTCTCTAATCCTTGAATAAATCCTCTCTTTATCAATGTCATTACTTCCATTCATAATCACACCAAGGGGAATATTCGTTGAAATAATGGTTGGTTTCTTTGATTCATACCTAGTGTTTATAATCTGATAAACCATTTCATTTACATATTCTGTATTTCTTTCAATCCCAAAATCATCGAGAATAAGAAGGGATACGCTAGATAACCTTCTGTAATAGTCATTTTTATCAATATCAAAGCCACGTTTTTCAATATCATTTATAATTTGAGGAATATTTCTCATCTTAACTCTTATTTGATATTCCTCTATAATCTTATTTGCTATATAAGCTGCTAGGTAAGTCTTTCCAGTTCCTACATTCCCATGAAATATAAGGCCACTGTTGCCTTTTGATAATTCTTTGAAGTTCTTAACGAAATTCTTTGCTATAATAACTTCCTGTCTATCAGGTTCTATGACCTTATCCAAAGTACAGCTTATAAGGTTTCTGCTGGTATTAAAGCATTCTTCTTTAAGTCTTCTAATATGGTTTGCCATTTCTTCATCTTTTCTTTTAGCTTCTTCCTCTCTATCACATTTACATCTTCTACCGAATATTATTTTTTTACTTCCCAGACAAGCAAGTGGTTCTGAATCTATTTGTTCAACACACTGTCTACAGTAAACATGGTCATCTTTTTCAAATGCTCTATTTGCATTAAAAGAAAATTCAACTCCATCAATTTCAATTATTTTTATTTTATCTTCCATTTTCTCTACCTCTCTAATTATTTAAGTTCCATTCACTTTCATAATCTGAAGGATCACCTGTATAGGCCTTTTTACTTTTAAGCTTTCCTTCACTTTTATCTTTTAAATACCAAGTCATAATTGTTGAAGCATGGTCTCTATATGTCTTTCCTGTACTTTGCATATAAGCTGATAATCTTTCAATATAATTATTTAGATCAGGAATCATATCTTCTAGTTTTCTTTCTTCTTCATCAGAAATAATTACATTTAAGAAGGTTCCTTTTTTATGGTTTTCACTAAAATCAATATAACTATTATCAATCTTATTATTCTCTATATAGTTAGGTTGTCTTTTTGATAAGTCTTGACTTATCTTTTTCGCCATTCTTGAATTGTCAAAATCAATATTCTTGAATTGTCCTTTTGACAAGTCTTGATTTTCCCTTTTGACAGGTCTAAACTGTTCATTTCTAAAAACACTCATAAAGTCTTTAACATAAATTTTAGTAGGATTCCCTTGTCCACCTCTTTTCTTTTTTATAAGGCCAATCTCTTCAAGATCCTTTATAAGCTTTACTGCTTTTTTCGTTCCACAAGCTAGTTGTCTAGCTGTTTCTTCTACAGTAAAGTAGATATAAACCCTTCCATTTTCATCTATCCAGTTATTCTTATAAGACAAAGTACTCCTTGATAAATACATGGAATAAAGCACCTTTGCATCTATTGATAGGCCTTTAAATTTCTCATCTTCAATTAGAACTATAGGTAAACGGATAAATCTAAAACTCTCAGCGTCTCTTCCATAAAAATAGTCAAAATCCATTCACTTCACCTCTTCTCAATAAAAAAGACACCTAAGATTCCTCTTAAATGCCTGCTCATTTTATCTCTCTTGTTGATGTTGTTTTTCCTTCACCTTATCTTTAACTACCGTATTTTTCACCCTCTCTTTAAATTTGTTTAAAATATCTCTTGTTGAATCTCTCCTGTTTTTCTTTTTCTCATATCTTTCTATGGCCTTTTTAAAGGCTAGATCCACTGCCTTTGTATCTTTTGCCTGGAAGAATACTATATATAAGCCTGATTCCTTATTTTTCATTACAGAAAAGTTTACTCCATATCGGTTAAGTTGGTTTTTAAGTTCCTTGACTTCACCCTTTTGTAAATCAATATTTTCCAACTGACCTTTCTTTACCATATCCTTAAGTTTCCTTGAATTAGTTTTTCTTTTCTCACTAAGATAGTCTGCAAGTGGTTGGCTTTTTTCAGCGGCATCTTCTATAATCTTTTTCATAGCTTTTAAAATAGCCTTTGCTGAATACTGAGCCACTTTTATCTCAATATTTATGGCCTTATTATTAACTTCATCATTTACCATCTAGGCAACCTCCTTTCCGGGGGAAATAAAAAAAGCGGCCCAGACTTTTATATCTGAACCGCTAAAGTTTTGATTCTATAATTTTTAATTTTATTACTGATGTGATGTACTTTATAAATAATGCGTCTTTAAGTCTTGAACTTTCATTACACATAACTCTCCTAAAAAAGCATCAGCCCCGTGAACCTAACTTTGAAGAGATATAAAAACACTGGTATCCACTACACCACAATGAATATCGGTGTTTAATTCAAATTAAAAATTTATTTGTCTACAGAAAAACAATATCACAAAATTTTAAATCCATTCATCATATCTTTTGATATATATTTTCTTAATAAGTTGTACAGCCAACATATAGCCTATCAAAAGTAATGCAAGCCATGGTAAAAATTGAATTGGTAGTGGTAACATGTCTAAACCAATGGCCAAGTCAGAAAATGCAATG
Organism: Bacillota bacterium; assembly: GCA_023388535.1. GTDB lineage: Bacteria > Bacillota_I > Bacilli_A > Erysipelotrichales > Erysipelotrichaceae > JBNRMW01. The sequence continues at coordinate 10,093 of JAEWFZ010000009.1, forward strand.
ATAATAGCAACAACCCCAACCACAAAAGTAGATATAGCCAATCCTTTAGATGACATGCTTTCTATAAATGGTGTCTTTGATGTTCGAATCATATGAATGATAAGTATTTGTGAAAGAGTACCAAATATGAACCAACCTGCTTGAAATATGAGACTCTTCTCCATAGTGTTTGCACCCATAACAAACCAAAGTATTAGAAAACAAAGGATGTCAAATATTGAACTTATCGGACCTAGCCAATACATGAAGTTTTTAACACTCCCTGTATCCCATGATTTCGGATCTATTAAGTATTCCTCATCAACATTGTCAAAAGGCATACCTATTTGTGAGAAATCATTTAATAAATTTTGTGTCAAAAGCTGTACAGGTAACATAGGTAAGAAGGGTAAAAACAAGCTAGCAAATATAATTGAAATAATATTACCAAAGTTGCCACTGGTAGCCATTTTAATATACTTCATTATATTTCCAAAGGTCTTGCGTCCTTCTAAAACCCCACGTTCTAATACCATTAGGTCCTTTTCAAGTAGTACTATATCTGCTGTTTCTTTAGCGATATCCACTGCAGTATCAACCGAAATCCCTACATCTGCTTGCCTTAAAGCTGGAGCATCATTAATACCATCTCCTAAGAAACCAACTGTATGTCCATTAGATTGGAATGCAGATATAACTCGTGTCTTTTGATGCGGTGATAATTTGGCAAAAAGGCTACATTTCTCTACAGCTTCATATAGTTCTGAATCGGTCATATGCTCAACATCGCTACCGGTATATAAAAGGCTAGTATCAATGCCAACCTCATCACAAACATTAATTGCTACGCCTTCACTATCCCCTGTTAAAACAACTGTACGAATCTTATGTTCTTCTAATGCTTTAATAGCAGGAGTTGCACTCTTTTTTGGTGGATCTAAGAATCCCATAAATCCAATTAAAACCATATCACTTTCATCAGTGATACTGAAATGATCACTATCAGGTATATTGTTCTTTTGAGCAACAGCAATCATTCGTAAGCCTTGATGATTATGGGTTTCATATGTTTCTTTAGCAATTGCTATCTTTTCATTATCTAAAGGATAAACCTTACCATCTAGTTCAATGAAAGAAGAAATAGAAACCATCTCTTCTACTGCCCCTTTAGTAATTAACTGACGTTTGCCTGTCTTGTCTTCAAGTACTACACTCATACGGCGACGGTTAAAGTCAAAAGGTACCTCATCAACAACCTCATAGCTATCAAGTATACTATCGAATTTATATTCCTCTGCTCGATTTATAATAGCCACATCAATCAGATTTTTCATACCTGTTTGAAAGTATGAGTTTAAATATGCATGTCTAAGAACTCGCCCGTCATCATCACCATATAGATTCATATAGCGTTCTACAATAATTTTATCTTCAGTTAAAGTCCCTGTCTTATCGGTACATAAAATATCCATTTCACCAAAAGATTGGATGGCACTACTGTTGCGAACAATAACCTTTTCTTTAGCCATGTTTTGTGCCCCAACAGCAAGAGTGGAGTTAGTTATAACCGGAAGCATCTCAGGTGTCAGACCAACAGCAATACTCACAGCAAACACAAGAGAAGTTCCCCAGTTTCCCTTACTAAAGACATTGATAGCAAAAACAAGGGGAACTATAATTAGCATCATGCGAATTAGCATTCCACTAATATCTTCTAAACCACGCTCAAAGCTATTCCTTGCACGGTCCCCTGTTAATGAACCTGCCATGGATCCAAAGTAAGTAGAATCTCCTGTTGCAAGTACTACACCACGGGCACTACCACTGATTATGTTTGAGCCCATAAAACCTATGTTTTTTAAATCTGTTAAACTTATATCCTCCCCGTCTATGGCATGAGAGAATTTTTCTACTGGAGTTGATTCCCCAGTCAAAGCTGATTGTGCGACAAAGGTGTCCTTGGTTTGAATAAATCTTATATCTGCTGGTAGCATATCACCAGCTCCTAGCTGAATAATATCACCAGGTACAACTTGGTCCTGGGGAATTTCAATTAATTTTCCGTTTCTGTAAACGTGACATGTATTCTTAATTTGATTAGTTAGCTCAGCAACTGCCCTACTTGAAGATTGACTCTGTATAAAAGAAATCATACTAGATACAAAAACAAGTAAGATAATAATAATAAAAGTAAAATAATCTTTTTGGGCAGGAATTACAACGTCCGTAACAAAGGTAATCACTGCAATCACCATTAGAATAATGTTAAACGGGTTAATAATTGCTTCAAATAGTCTAGACCAGACTGTATCTTTATAAGCTTCCGAAATTTGGTTAGGACCAAATTCCTCTAATCTGCTATCAGCATCTTTTGTAGTAAGCCCATTAATTTTAGTTTTAAAGATATCAATTACTGCTGTAATATCCATTGTTGCATACTTGGAAATGTTTGAATTGTTTCTTGTAGTTTCATTGTTGGGTGTGTTGATTTTTTTCATGATACTTCATCCTTTCTAAAACTGTCCAGCCAAGCCTTAGGCAGAATGAACCTAAAAAATCATCCCAACAAGTTCATGAAGTGAGATTGATTTTTAAATCATTAATCTACCTAAGTAAAAAATTATGACTCTTACAGTATTTCCCTTTATGGTATTTTTTATTTTGTTTTTACAACTAGGGAGATCATCCATCACTTCTTGCTCCTTTCTTGATAAAATAAAAACATCTACATAAAAATAGCCTAAGACAAAATAGCTTTAGACAAAAATGGTAGATGTTTTCTAATATTTAATCTCTTATTACGTTTTTAACGTTCAAGCTTTAGCTTCGCTAGACATGAACTTGCTCTAGTTGAAACCTTGAATCGATAACAACTGTTTACCAGTGCAGAATGTCTCCATCCTTTTACGGTGGCAATCTTAATTCTAGCGGTAGCCTCACCTACCTTAATTATAAAACCAATATACATGGTAATCTATTATGATGGATCTGTCAAGTTTTTATGGTTCTAGATGTAGTTATGGTTCTAGATAATGAGAACCAGCACCTCATCGAATATAATAATAACAGCGACATATAAAAAAAGTTAATGCACTTAATACTACACATACTCAACTGATTACCATCTTAAATATAATTATACTAAATAATTATATATTGTTAAAATACCAAAATCCTTGCTTCTCATGCACTGCTTACAACAATTAGATTCTAATTACTCTAAGCAATGCACGAAATATATTTGTTTAAAGTTCCTGAAACCCTTGGTTTAATAACACAAACTGCACCCATCACTATTATGACACGTTCCCCAGTAGTATGCCAAATATATCCACCTTGTGGAATCCCATCATTACTCCATCCCATAGCTGCACCTTCAACTGCTTGAAGGGCATATACTTGGTAAGGACGCATAACCATGATTCTTCTATTTTCTTCATAATCCACATCATCATTAATCACTAAATAATCTCCAACCATTTGGTGAGCCATAGGTATCATTAGAAATTGAGCGACTATTTCATGCCAATCATTAATTGCTCTATTGTTCTTATCACTCCAATGAAATACAAAGGCCTTATTAAACTCACTCAATGACTTAGGAGTAGCGAAATATCTTGTTCCCACTTCAGAGATTATTACCATCATTTGAGAAAAGGCTAGAAAGTTATTATTATATTCACCCATGGCATAATAACGTCTAAATTGATTATATGCTTCGTCTAAATCCTTATCCGTTCTTTTTTGTTCAATATTAATGAGAGGTAACCCGTTAATTAATAAGATGATGTCAAAACGATTGTTATTTGAGGAAATAACCTCTCTCGCAATTTCATATTTTGAATCTCCGCCTCTAACTTGTGCTTTCTTAAAGATTGTCAAGGTAATTTGATTTCTCTGAACTCTAGGATCTTTATCTCTATAAATCCCATCAATTTTTCCAGTTGAGCTCTCCATTGAAAGGATTTTTGCTGCCTCAAAACTATTGTTAATTTGACTGACTTTTGACATTACTTGTTTAAATTCATTATCCGTCAATTCAACTCCTTCCAGTTGATCGGCGTTAAGTCGATTCAATTCACTTCTCCAATGGTTAATTAAGTCGTGAACAGTTACTTCTTGTTTGTTTCCATCCAAAAAGTCAGGAGCATCCCATTTAAATTTCTCCATTTCTTTAACAAACTGTTCTTGGAAATTCCTTTCTGCCGCATCTTTCCTTCCATTAGTCATCATCTATATACCTCTTTATACAAACATTTCTTCTAGAAATGCTTTCTTAATATCTTTCAATTTGTCTAACTTACGCTGTTGAAGGGTGATAAGGGTGTCGAGAGACTTAAAATATGCTCCGATTTGCTCCTGTTCTGCCTTAGTCGGAACTAATGTTACTATCTCAGAAAACTCTGTTTTATTAATTATTTGCATTGTAGCGGCAGCTGCTTTTCGCTTCATTTGTGCAGACCACAACTCACTTTCTGAAATTAAAAAATAAGGGTCATTTTCTTCATATGGTGTAAGACTATTTATTTGCTGATTAAAACTACCTTTTACCAGTAATAAAGCGTTTTTTCCTATACTTGCAATACAGGTAACGAGAATAGTATTTGAAGGAACTACACGACCAACTTTTTCTCCCTCGCTACTTAATTTCTTTGGAGTGTCTCTAATTAGATTGCTCGTAATATCAGTAGGTGTCACCCAAGGGATACCTTCGTCTGAATAGTATTCGCTATGACTACTTGAAGGCGTTGAGCCTGTCATAATACTCCCAAGTTCCCCCAACTTACGCTGTTCCCAATCGAAACGTACATAAAAACATGAAAATTATTTTCATTTTTTAAACGATAGGTCTATATCATTCGATTCAAACGAAATGGTAATTTCAAGACAACATTTCCACCTATAAACAACAAACTAAAAATATATAAAGATTCGGATCTAATTCATAGTCTAAAGAAAAAGTACTTGTAAAAATCGAATTTAGACTTAATTTTGTGTTGGTTTACTGCTCAATGCTTTAAACATATGATTCAATAGAATCTGGTAACCACAATCCTTTTCATCGAAATATACGATATTCATCCTCTTACAGTTACTATTGCACATATTCAGAAACGGACAGCTAAAACACTTGCTTGAGAATCGTTTAGGTTCGTTTAAAAACTTTGTTGATTGGTCACTTGTTATCAGTTGTTCGAATGAATCGGTTAAAATATTACCAATTTTATATTGATCTATTACATAAAAGTCACAAGGAAACACAGAGCCATCACCTTCAATGACAAACTGAAGATTGCACCTACCTAACATCCCGCAAGTAATTGGTGCTTCTCCTCTAAACATGCTAATGATATCGTTGAACAAGCCAACACTAAAACGATTAGTATCACTTAACCATAAATCAAAAAACCTTGTATAAAAACTTGAAAATTCTAACGGTGTTAAACCTTGTGTTTCTTTTGCTCGATCCAAAGATGGAAGGCAGGGTATGAGTTGAACATTGTCAAATCCTTCTTGTTTATAGAAGTTGTAAAGTTCCACTGGATACTTACTTAATCTAGAAGTAAGTACGGTAAGTATATTAAAATCTACAGCTTCTTCTCGAAGTCTATTTATACCATCTATGGTTTTCTGATATTGCCCCATACAGTGAGCATCATAACGGAAATAGTCATGATTCTCCATAAAACCGTCAACAGAAACACCAACTAAAAAGTCATTCTGCTTAAAAAACTTAGCCCAGTCTTGGTTGATTAAAGTACCGTTAGTCTGTATAACATACTTAACCTTTTGGTTAGATTTCACCTGATTAACTTCGTCAACAAAAAACCGAAAGAACTCTAATCCTGCTAGGGTTGGTTCTCCGCCTTGAAAAGCGAAAACTACTGTACCTGAAGACGATACAAATTCAAAACTCTTTTCAATCAAAATTTTTGAACTTAGTTTGCTTAAAAAACCGTAGTTCTTGATTGATCTACTCTCACTAATATCTGCATAAAAACAATAACTACAACGCAAATTACACATTGAAGAAGATGGTTTAATTAATACCGAGAGATGATTTGGTATCTTATTTAGATGTTCTTCTGTTTTTCCGTTGTTCATCTACTTCTAGTAACCTTTGTACATCCGCATCACTAAATCCACCAGCCTTCTTCCAAGTTTCTAGATCTAGTTCAGAGAATATTACAAGTTCTTCTTTTTCTGTAGCTTGAATGATTTCATCAACCATGTTGTTCATTGATAATTTTTCATTTTCATCAACAATACGATCATATATATAAGGGAAATTAGTTTCTCTATAGAAATTTAATTTCATTGGTTCTAATTGAATTAGTTCACCATTTTCAATAGTTCCAAGAAGCCCGTATTTCAATTCATAATTAGTTAATTTAGATTTCATGCCACGAGCTAGTTCTTGATATTGATCTTTATCAGACTCTAGAAGATTAATTCTCTCTAATGGATCATTTTCCATATCGAAAAGTTCTTCACGACCACCGCCAAAATAATAGTTATATTTAAACGACTTATCTCTTAAAGAAATCCATCTTCTATTTCCCTTAGAATGTTCAATATAGATTTCTTCGTGTTTCTTTTGACTGTTAATCAAAGAAATTCCTGGTAGATCAATATTTGCGGGATATGTCGTTCCTGCTAATTCAACAAAAGTTGGCATAATATCATTTAAGGTGACTAAATCATGTTCAATATAGTTTTTCTTAAACAATTTCGGATATCTAATAATAAAAGGTACCTTACTACTCGCATCATAGGGAAGAAACTTCTGATACGTACCGTTACTACCAAACATTTCACCATGATCACTCATAAAAATAATCACCGTATTATCAAGTTGACCAATGGCTTCCAGTTTATCAAGAATCCTTCCTATGTTCTCATCAACATGTGTTATTTGAGAACAGTATAGTTCTTTGGATCTTTGTAAAACCTCTTTATTAGGATAATTTGAAATATTTATGTTCTCTTGAGCCAAAGTCGAGATCGAAGTTTCAGAATCATAACTAGGGAATAATTCTTTACCCTTATATAAATCTGCTAATCGATCAATCGTATTAAATGGTGGATGCGGAGAAATCCAATTAGACCAAACAAAGAAAGGACGGCGACCACGATTTTCGTTAAGATACGAAATTGTCTCATCAGCTACCCATTTATTAGCATGAAACTCTTCAGGTACAAGAGAGCGCTGAGGTTGCATATAAAGCAAATGACGAACGCCATGCATACTCTGGATATTACCCAAGCCATTCTTCTTTAAGAACATAGCATAAGCATCATCCTCACGCCAACGTGGTATCTCATCCATGTCCAATAACCGGTTAAAACCATTATGACGAAGCGCAGGTTGAAAATGAAGCTTACCAATAGCAATGGTGTCATAACCTTCATCTGAAAGTATTTGCCCAATAGTAGGTAAGTCATATGGGATATTCTTTTGGATATCAAAATAATTATCATCAAATCCATGATGCTTAGCAGTAAGTCCTGTCAGAACATTGTGTCTAGCTGGAATACAAACTGGATTCATAGAATAACAATTGATGTAAGTAGTGCCTTCATGAGCTAATCTATCAAGATTTGGTGTAATCATAAATCTATTTTCTTCAGCCAAAGCTGAATTCAAACAATCAAATCTCATTTGATCTACCGTTAACATTAGAATATTCGGCTGATCAGAATTTCGTATTTTATCAATATCTATCATTATAATACTCCCTAAGCTTCATTATTAACATAGTCGGTACTCTTACTGCGTTGGTTTCTAATAGCCACAATCCATAGCGTAATTAACGTTAAAAGGTATGGAATCGTTTGAATCAAAGCCGCCGGAAAACCAAGAGTCTGAATTCTCATAGTAGCGGCATCTGAAAAACTAAAAAGCAAAGAACCATATAAGGTACCAATAGGCGTACTACCACCAAATATATTAGCTGCCATAGCAATAAAACCTCGCCCACTAGTCATATTATCAGTGAACATTGTAAGCTGCCCAAGTGACAACTGAGCACCAGCCATACCACAAAGAACTCCAGAAACAATAATTACTGCAAAACGAATCCGGTTTGTATTAACACCAACAGATTCAACTGCTTTTGAATGTTCACCAGTCCCACGTAAACGCAAACCAAATGGAGTCTTATAATAAACATAATTAACAACTCCCAGAATCAAAAAAGAAAGTGGCACCAAAATACTTTGATTATTAAATGCTCTCAAAATAGGTATATCATTTAAAAAAGGTATTCTAATTTTCATAAGCGGTTGAATCTTTTCAGATGAGAAAGCACCACTTACTCCAAATAAAATTCTTAACAAATACTTAGTAATCCCTAAGGCAAACATATTCAAAGCAACCGAAACCACAATGTTATTTGCTTTGAATTTAATGTTAAATAAAGCAAATAAATAACCAAGTAAACCTCCAATTAGCATAGAAAATAGCAATCCAGCCCATCCCGAATTCATGAAGTAACTACCCACTACGGCAGAGAAAGCACCAATAAGCATCATCCCCTCTAAAGCCATATTAAGCAAACCAACGCGAGAAGTTAACATGCCACCTAATCCTGCCAACAAAATAGGTGGTAATGCACGTAACATTACTTCTAAAATAATTTCAGCGATTTGCATTATGATCCCTCCTTACGAATTACTCTTCTCTTCTTGAATTTAATTAATTGATCCGCTGCTAAAAACATAATAATTACCGCTTGGATAGAACTAATTAAATCTCTAGTAACACTGGTCATTATTTCCATATAGATCGAGCCACTCGTTAAAGCACCAAAGAACAAACCACCAATGATTGCACCAATAGGATTCAACAAACCAAGATAAGCTACTGTGATACCATTAAAACCATAACCAGGAGAAAAGTCTGCAATAAAACGACCATTAACGCCAAGCGTTTGTTCAGCACCAGCCAAACCCGCAATTCCCGCAGACAAAAGCATAATCAAATATGTCATTTTTCTCTTATCAATACCTATCGTTGCTGCAAAGGATTCATTTTGTCCAAATGCACGAATTTTATATCCCAATTGTGTTTTAAACAAAACGAAAAATAAAATCGCTGCGACAACTAAAGCAAGTAAAAACCCAATATTCAAAGTGGAATTTGATACAATCCTTGGTAATTGTGCATTAGAATCAACTTGATACGTTGCACTAATTGGTACATCTCCCTTAAATGGATAAGAAGCTAAGTAATTAGTTAAAAGTTGTGCAACATTGTTCATCATGATTGTTGTAATAACAATATTCGTATTATATCTTTCCTTCAAAAATGCAGGAAACAAAGACCATAAACCGCCAGCAACAAAAGCTCCAATCAAACAAAGTGGAATAAGTATAAAAGAAGGTAAACTAGCACCATAAATACCAATCAAAGCACTAACAAAAGCTCCCCAATACATTTGCCCTTCAAGTCCTATATTCCAAATACCAGATCTAAAACTGATAGAAGCTGCCAAACCCATAAAAATTAATGGGGTGGCATTCGATAAAGTTTGAAAAATAGCATTTCTATCTCTAAAAGCACCTTGTAACAATGCCATATATGCTTCTAAAGGCGTAGTTTTTGTAGGCAAAATCAGCAACGCACCTACTAGTAAACTAATTACTATAGCTATTAATGGTTTAATTAAGTTTTTCATGATTTACTCCCGTTGCCATCAAATAGCCGATTTCCTGTCGAGTGTACTCTGTCGTCGGTTTGTTACTAACAATTCTACCTTGGTAAAGTACCGCCAAAGTATCACTGATACTTAATAATTCATCAAGATCTGAAGAAAAATAAATAATAGCAACACCTTCGTTTCGAAGCTTAATTAATTCATCTTTAATAAAGCTAATCGCTCCAATATCTACACCACGTGTTGGTTCACAAGCAACGATAAAACTAGATTTTGTTGCGGTTTCTCTAGCTATGACTACTTTTTGTTGATTACCACCCGACATTTGTGAAGTTAATATATTTGGGTTATTTGGTCTTATATCAAATACCTCAATAGCACGATTTGCGTTATCTTCAATTGCTTGTGTATTTAGAATCTTCAAGAATCCTTTAGAAAATCTATCTGAATCTTCATATCCACCAATTAAATTTTCCATGATATTCCAAGTTAAACATAATCCATCTACTGAATGATCCTCTGGAATATAGGAGATTCCTTTGCGTAATCGCTCTTTTCTGTCATAACTAGAAACATCTTCACCATTTAACTTAATTACTCCACTGTCCATTGGGATAAGACCAGCAAGTACAGCCTCTAATTCACTTTGTCCATTTCCGCTAATAGCCGCAACTCCTAAGATCTCGCCTTTGTGAATTTTAAATGATACATCATCAAGTATTTGGATGCCATTTAAATCTCGCAGATTAATTTTTCCTACATCAACCGCTACAGTTTTTTTCAAGAAAGGATCTCTGTCTAACATCGTTGGCAGTTCTCTACCAATCATATCCACAGTAATCTTCGAAATACTAGCGTCTTCTATATCTTGTTCGCTTACTATTTTTCCGTTACGCATCACCATCACCCGATCAGCTACTTGCATTACCTCATGCAACTTATGAGTAATCATTATTATTGAGCGATTGTTTTTAACTAATTTATCTAGATTTAAAAATAATTCTTGAGTTTCTTGAGGTGTTAATACCGCAGTTGGTTCATCAAGAATTATGATATTGGCATTTCTATATAAACATTTCAAAATTTCTATCTGTTGTCTTAAGCCTACTGGATAATCTGTAACTAGCTTATCCAAATCTAGTTTAAATCCTAATTCATCTTGTAAATCATTGACGATTTTTCTTGCTTTATCAAAGTCGATAGATAGTCCTTTTCTTGGTTCCTGACCTAAGATAACATTTTCAAGAACAGTTAAATGACCCATCAACATAAAATGTTGATGGACCATTCCTATTCCATATTTCATAGCATCCGTGGAATTAGAAAACTTTACTTCTTTTCCGTTCACAAAAATTTTTCCTTTAGTTGGCTCTTCTAGACCATACAAAACGTTCATAAGGGTAGATTTGCCCGCTCCATTTTCTCCTACGACACATAGGATTTCAGAGCTATTCAGGGTTAAATCAACATTATCGTTTGCTACAACATTCGGATATTCTTTTACAATACCCTTCATTTCGATAAGTGGCATACTAAACTCCTTTATTCAAATAAGTCTGTAACTTTAATTTCTCCATCAATGATTTGTTGTTTAACAGTTTCTAATTCTTTCAGTATTTCTTCACCAATAACATCTTTAGTGAATTTGAAATCTGTAAGTCCAACACCTTCTTCAGCTAAACCATAAATTTGTGTTTCAGCTTTAAGTTTGGACGATTTTAATTGACCTACCAAATTAAATACGGCATTATCTAAACGTTTCATCATACTTGATAAAACCTTTCCTTCAACAATATAATCTTGGTTTTGGTCAACACCAATAGCAAATAAATCCGCTTTTTCTTTCACAGCTTCAAATAAACCTTCACCAGTCTTACCGGCTACCCCAAAGATAACATCAGCTCCACTATTATAGATTTGCAGGGCAAACTCCTTACCTTTTCCCGGATCAGAAAAGGAACCAACATAAGAAGAAGTAATCTCTACATTCGGATTCGCTTTCTTTGCTCCTTCTTCATAACCAACAAAGAAACGATTAATTGCAGGAGCATCAGCTCCTCCTAAGAATCCAATATGACTTGTTTTGCTGAATTTTGCTGCAAGATATCCAGCTAAGAAGGAACCTTCATGGTCAGCAAATCGAATAATGGATACATTGTCGCCAGTAACATCAATATTTACTCCAGCAAACCAAGTATTTGGATACTGTGGAGCAAGTGATGTTAGAACATCACCCCAGTCATTTCCTACAGTAATAACTAAATTAAAACCTGCATCAGCAACAGATTTTAACGCGGTAGCATAATCAGAATAAGATTGATTTTCAACAACTGAAACTTCAACGTCCAATTCCTTTTCTGCTCTTTGTAAACCTTGCCAAGCCATGTCATTAAAGGATCGGTCACCTAAACCGCCTGAACCCGTTAACAAAGCCACTTTATAATTACTTTCAGAGGTTTTGGTTTCACCGTTCTTTTTTGGGCTTTCAGGTGAACAACCAACGAGGACGAACAAACATAATGCAATTAAGATAAGTTTTACTTTACTCATAATTTCCTCCTTTTTCTTAATATAATGCATATTATCGAAGAAAGTGCTAACAAAAAAAAGGACAAATGTCCTTTTTAGAATAATTTATATTGATTCTTGTTAATTGTAATCATTTTATGTTCTACACTAATATAACCTTCTTCTTTTAACTGATTAAGCACTCTGCTCAACGAACGTATTTCACAACCAATAGCATTAGCTATCTCCGCTCTAGATTCTATATTGATAAACTTTTGATTATATACAAAAAAATTTGTAGGAATTTGCACATATAAATAGTTCATCAAACGTTCTTTGATAGGTTTATTTCCCATAAGGATATGCCATTCAATCCTTGCATAACATCGTTCAATTACTTTTACCAAGATATGTCTTTCTAAAGACGGATATTTAGCAAACAATTCAGACAGATTTGTCTTTTTTATTTTTATGAGTACACAATTTGTATTACAAATAACACTTGAAAGATATCTAGGAATCTTCGCAACAAACTCATAAAAGCCAATGAAATCAAATGCTTCAAAAGAAAAAGTCTTAACAAAGTTTCCTTCTAGTGTTGTTTTAACTACTGCACAATTACCCTCCATTAGGAAATACGCACCATCAATTAAACTTTTTTCTTTTATAAACTCCGTTCCCATACTAAAAGATACAATTTCAAACAAGTGATAGTCAGAAGAATCTATCTTATCGAAGAAATCAGTTCCTTTGTAATTAGATAAATATTCATTAACTTCAACGTTTTTCAATTATTCCTCACCTGCAACTATTGTATCATTTTTATCAACTACCTTTATGTAAAGTTAAGAATGTTCAAAAAATTCATTAAAACATCTAAACTGGATTGAGATGATTAGGTACATGGTTCTATCTTCTTATAAATGGTAACTCAATGATAAGTTTCCCACAAAATAAACAAGAAAGGCTCGCTCTATTATTGAAAGCCTATAAGAACAAGTTATACTAAATACAAGAGGTGAAACCATTGAACAATATCGAACTATTCAAAACATTCTTTAAAATCAACATCGTGACTTTTGGTGGTGGATTCACGATTGCACCTGTAGTTATTGACGAATTTTCAAATAAACGTGGGCTAGTCGACAAAAAAGACATGCTCGATCTCATTGCATTAGCTCAAAGCGGTCCCGGAGCCTTAGCGGTGAGTACTTGTCTTTTAGTCGGATACAAAATCAATGGTCTAAAGGGTGCTTTAGTATCAATATTAGCTTCGGTCTTACCACCTTTACTTGTTATTAGTATATTGTATTATTTTTACGCGGAAGTTTCAGAAAATTACTGGATTAGAGCGGCCTTAAGAGGAATGAGTGGGGTCATTTGTGCTGTCTTAATCTTAACCACCTATCAACTCGGTAAAGTCGCATTACATCAACGGCCAATCTTTTCGGCACTTGTTATGATTGGAACCTTCTTAATCGGCTACTTCAGCAATATCAACATAGCTCTTATCATCTTAGGACTTGCGCTCATTGGCGCTGTCCTTTTCAGCTTGAAAGGAATTAAGGTACCTTAAGATGCTCTTGAAACTATTTTTAGCTTTTCTTAATATCGGTATGATTGCCTTTGGCGGAGGATACGCAGCCCTACCTATTATTCAAGATGTTATTGTTCGCCAACATGGCTGGTTATCGATGTTAGAAATGGTAGACGTTGTCACTCTCTCTCAACTCACTCCAGGCCCTATAGCCGTAAACGCAGCTAGTTTCGTGGGAACCAAGATTGCTGGTATTCCCGGAGCAGTTGTGGCGACTTTAGGAAATATTTTACCACAATCACTATTAATGTTTGGTTTAGGGGCTTTATTATTTCGTGGTAAGAAAATCGTACTATTAGATAATATATTAAAAGCTCTGCGACCGGGAGTTGTAGGCTTAATTGCTATAGCTACCCTAGATATGATTATCAGCTCAATCTTTAAAACAACCAAATTACTACCTATCGATCCAATCGCAATTATAGGGCTCATTATTGGACTTATTTTGTACTATAAAAAGATGAACGTTATGCGCCTAATTATCGTTGGCGCTGCATTGGGAATATCCCTCGGTTTTTTTGAGAGGTTATTATAAAAATATTTTTTGTTATTGAGAATCTGGTAAAAATCTAAATAAAAACATTCTTTAAAAGCATCGTTTAGAAACAAAGCCATAGGAATCCTATGGCTTTACGTCATCTTTCATCAAGTGGTCCTTGTCGAATCTCATCCAACAGGACCGCTACATGATCTATAATGATTAAACAATCTTCCAATGATACAAATTTATACTCACCGATTTCTTCTAACACGATCTCCAGCAAGACCCGTATCAAATCATTTCTATTCACGGTTGAACCTCCTTTAGCTTCATATATGCATTGACAAAGAAAGTTCCTAGCTAATATCTTGAAAGATTTTTATTCTGTTCTTAGGGCCTCAACCGGATCTTTCTTAGCCGCTTTACGGGCTGGTATAAATCCACCAATCAAAGTTAAAACACAAGACAGAGCAATTAAGATAAGCGAAGCATTCCATGGTATAAAGGCACTCACTTGTGGATCACCGGTTATTTGACGAATGATCATATTACCAGGAATCAAAATCAAATTAGCAATCACAATCCCCATAACCCCAGAGGTTAAACCGACAATCAAAGTCTCCGCATTAAAGACGGAAGAAATATTACGTTTCGAAGCACCTAAAGCCCTTAAAATACCAATCTCCTTAGTGCGCTCTAATACCGAGATATAGGTAATAATTCCAATCATAATTGAAGAAACAATCAAACTAACCGCAACAAAAGCTATCAAGACCGAAGAAATAACATTAATAATCGTAGTTACCGAAGACATTAATAAACCAACATAATCAGTATAGACAATCTGATCCTTGTCGCTGACCCCTTGATTGTATTCTTTAATCCATTCCGAGACCTTATCTTTATCTTCAAAGGAGTCTGTATACAACGCGATCTTCGAAGGCGTATCAAAGCTAACTACCCCTAAAGTTCGCATCACTTCATCATAAGTACCGCTGGAAATGAAACGATCATAAATCGCTAACATCACTTCGTCATTTGGATTTTCTAAATAACGATCAAAGGCTTCCGCAATCATCACTTCGGTAAATTGTTCGTTTGGAACAAAAGGTTGACCTTGGATTAACGAAGATAACTGCATCGACAATCGGGCTTTCTCCGAAGTATTTAAGTTTGAAGCATACTTCTTAGCATCAATAATCTTCTCACGATCGCCATCCGCCATAAATCTCAATCCATTAAATATATTAATCTCTTTATTCGCTATTTGTTTCTTAACAATCTCATTCTCATGAGTATCGTTCATAATCGCTTCATTCAAGCCAGTTAAATAACCAATAGTACCAAGGAATAGATCGTCGTCTTTATTCTCGTTCAAAGCAACAATACCGACAATTTCGATAGATTTCGCCTTGTTAAGCTGCTTTTCGATACTTTCGGAAGTTTGTTCAATCTTCTTGGCTCGATCATCTTCCAAGATATAATGATCCACTTCCGATAGGATGTAGTACTTGTGACCGAGGACTTGATCATAGTCCAGTTTAATGGTTGTTAAATCAAGTTCTTCGCGATTCTCTAACTTTTCTTGAATCGCTTTATAGTCCGAGGATGGTAATAGACCCAACGCATACATATCTCTAACATCCATTTCGTAGAATTTATCTAAGACAAGAACCGCTTGATTAGTGGTTTTTGGCCAGTCGCCTTTCACTAAATGGTAACTATCCAACATCATTTTCGAGATTGGTTGATCCTCATCTTGTCCCGGAACTAAAGGCTGGAATAAGGAAAAATCAACTGGACTAATGCCTTCAAAAGGACCACGATTTATCTTATCTGATTCCTTTATTTCAATCCCATCGGTATCGATTAAGACCCCATTGACATCATAGGTATAAGCGCGATACTTAACGTCGTAATTGTAAACAATCCCGTTTTCGCCTAAATATTGATGAATCTTTGAGTTAGGATCATCCAAAGCTTCCTTAAACTTAGTCAGATTGTTCTCGGTGATGCTACTAGTCATTTTGGAAAAACGTTCCAAATTGTAATTATCGCTATAAATACCATCTCGAGAATGCGTCAATTCTTTAGCTTTGCTATCCATAGTTCCAATTTCAAAAAATGAGGAGACATCAATCGATTGGGCTTCTATCGTAATTGGATAAGAAGCCATCGTCTCTTTCTGAATGTCTTTAATATAACGATTCGCTCCAGCCGACAAGGAAATAATCAAGGCAATCCCAATAATCCCAATCGAACCAGCAAACGCCGTTAACAAAGTTCTAAATTTCTTAGTCCATAAATTATTAAAGGAAAGCGATAGCGAAGTCCAAAGCGACATGCTCGCCTTTCTTAACTTTTCGACCACCGAAGATTTTTTGTTTTCAATCTGATAAGGATTGGTATCTGAAATCACTTGACCATCTTTTAGCTCAACAATCCTTGAGGCATATTTATGAGCTAAGCCAGAATTGTGAGTTACCATAATTACCAAACGATCTTTGGCTACCTCTTTTAAAAGCTCCATTACCTGAAGACTGGTTTGAGAGTCCAGTGCGCCAGTAGGCTCATCTGCAAGCACAATATCCGGATTATTGATTAGCGACCTAGCGATGGCTACCCGTTGCATCTGGCCGCCAGAAAGCTGATTAGGGCGCTTATGAGCATGTTCTTCTAAGCCAACTTGAGCTAAAGCTTTCATCGCTCGGGATTTACGCTCACTACGAGAAATTCCCGAAATTGTCAAAGCCAACTCAACATTAGCTAGCACCGATTGATGAACAATCAGATTATACGATTGAAAAACAAAACCAATCCGGTGATTTCGATAAGTATCCCAATCCCGATCTTTATAATCTTTCGTAGAAATTCCATTAATCAATAAATCGCCCGAAGTATAGCGATCAAGGCCACCAACCATATTCAATAAGGTCGTCTTACCCGATCCTGACACCCCTAAAATAGCCACAAATTCATTATCACGAAAACTTAAATTAACTTCATCTAGAGCTTTCTGAGTTAAATCTCCGGTTTTATATATTTTGGTTACATTTTTAAGTTGAAGCATAATAACCTCCTTTGTACTCTATGTACTATGTATATAATACATGATACATGAAGTCCTGTCAATCGATGTTTTGTAAATATATTGTAAATAAATCCAAAAGAAAAAACCTTAGATTTACCTAAAGCTTCTTAAAACAAAAAAATAATCCCAGTTTTAGGATTATTTTAAGTAGTGTATCGAGTATTTTTGGATTAATACGCCAATACGTTCAATCGTGTCGCTAGACATACCATGAGCCATATAGTCGGCTTCCCGTTCCGCCGTTACTTCATCCACCTCTAAGACATGGATCAAAAAGCCACGAAGAATGGAATACTTTTTATTCAATTCACGTCCAACTTTTCTCCCAATATCGGTCAACATGATATTGTGATACGGCTCCTGAACAATATATCCCATTTGACTTAGAGATTTAAGGGCTCGATTCACCGATGGCTTACTAACACTTAAGGTGTTAGCTACATCCGTAACCCGAACACCCTGGCCTTTATCTAGCCTAAAAATCGTTTCTAGATAATCTTCAGTACTTGGTGTCATATGATCAACCTCACCTCGAGCCTATTATAAACTATTTTCAGGTAAAAGTTAACAGTATCTAACAAAAAGAGCTTTCTCTTTGGAAGCTCTTTTGTTGGTTTTTAGATTTCTATTTGATGCTTGATCCAAGCTTCAAAGGAGTCATCTTCTCTTGAAGCTATTTCTATAAACTGTGGATCCAAGTATTCCAAGATATAAAACTCGTCACTATCGGCCTTAGCATAGAGTACCGCTTCACCATCTTCCGAACCAGTAAAGTCACGAGCAACTTTATAACCCAAGGACTCTAAAATCGACTTAGCTCGCATAAAAGCCTCTTCACGTTGTTCAATATAAGTTTTAACTTCCGCATTCTCAACAACATAAGCATCGACTCGGGTAAATCCATCCACCATTCCTTGATTTTCTATGGAAAGATTAGGAACGCGATAGTAATTCACATCAACTCTTTCATCACCGACAAACATATGCCTACTTATGGGCCAAACATTGCCATTGAATTCAATTTCTAAATAATCTGGAATCTTTGTTGGATCAATGGATTCAAGGACATAATCCGCGTCTTCAAAACTACCTTCTTCTTTTGAGTAACCGGGAATCAAGCTAAGAAATTGATCCACTTGATTTTCATCATCAAAAGCAGCCGCAAAAGTTTCTCTATCACCTTGTTCAAATGTTATTAAAATCATGGTCATTCTCCTTTTTGACAGGTAACCTGTCTATTTATTTTATTATACACGACAATTAACCTAAGTTTATTATCGGTTTTATTCGTCTTCGTTTTCTAAAGCCGCAAAGATGGTAATCAAATCAAAGATAGGATAGGTTATTCTATACTTTTCTTTTAAAACGACGTCCCAATCATCAATTAAAGCCGGATGTTTGAGTTGGTCATCATCTCGTGTCTCACCGTATTGATAATTGCGTGCGTAATGGAAATTATTCCAACGTTTATGTTCTAAGCGAGTTAAGAAATCAATGGCTGGATATTTCTCTAAAAACTCAATCAAGAACGTATTAAATTGATCGTGATTACTGGTCTTCTTATATAATTCAGCGATTTCTGCTTGATAGCGAGCTGGAGAGTGATCCGGAAGAATGGCTTCGTAAACCGCCTTTTTAAAACTACCATGAGCATAACTAGCTCGTGAGGAATCTTTCTTAAGCTCCGTTAAATCCTTCCAATCACTGGACTGACTGCGCATAAAATGATTAGACGTCCGGGCATAGTTTTTATTAAAGCGCTTCGTATGATCGTCCAAGCCATCAAAGAGAATATTGTCCAAACCGTAAATCTGATTAAGTTGGCCATAATCAAAAACCATTGGATTAGGGGTGGTCTTGAGTAAAGAACTTAAATCATAATTACTAACATTTCGAATAGCAATCGGGATATCGCGATATTTTCGACCGACTAAATCTAAAACGCGTAAATTTAAATGAACATCTCTAAAATTAATAAATACATAATCCAAAGAACTTAAGTTATTAATAATCTCCGTACATTGAGTACTGAAAATATCAACATCAATGGCCACTAAATCCAAAGCCTTGTCCATCTGATGGTGATTAGCTTTATAGAAATCTAATTTCTTTGTAGCTTGTTGGTCAAGAATCGTAATCTTGGTCTTTCTTGATAAGGTCATCGTACCCAAGGAAGCAATGTCCGTTAATAGCTTACTGGACAAGCGATTAAAGCCAACGATTAAAAAATGAATCTCATCCATCGCGGCATCGATGGCTTCCACACTAGACAAGGATGGCGTAAGTTCTTTAACAACATTGGTATATAAAGGATACGCTAATTGATTAAAAATACTACGACCTACCAAAGTACTCTCATTAAAGAACTTCAAATTCAACCACTTCAAATCCGGATTCTGATGACTTTGTTTAAGTTTAGTTAAGGAACGAATCAGTTCATCACTCTCCATCGAAATGGCTAAATTAACTTCTCGATCTGGATGTAGATGTTCAAACAACAAACTAGCTAATTGAAAATTCTTAAAATCATTCTCATGGCTCAATATCAAAGCCTTAACTTTTGGTAAACGAATCGATCTAAAAACATCTTTTAACTCTAAGTCATTGGCTTTCGTTAAATCCGCATTACGTACCACAAATCCCATCTTTAAATAGTCTTTTTGTTGATTCTGATTAATGGCTCGATCGACAAACAAAGTAAAACGATGGGCTTTAGACTTTGAAACTTGTTGAAGCAAATTCAAATTCTCGCCAAATACCACCATCTTTTCCCCGAAACGATAGCGAAAACTATTATAGGCGCCACGCATCCAGCTTGATAAGAGCGAAAACATCGCTACCGAAGTAACAAAAGGGGCCATCCACTTAGCGAGTTCATAAGTCCAAGAAACAAACTCACCGGGAGAAGCTTGAGGTTGAAACAAATATAAACGCAAAGAAGTAAATAAGGTTGCTGAAAGCAACATCCATTCGTTCTCCACGCGTGGTTGCCAATATTGATAAGAACCGATGACCGATAGTAGAATCGTCAACAAGTTGAAATACAAGAAGAATTTCTTAAAGTAAAATTGAAAACGTTCGGAACCAAACATAAACCATCCTCCAAAAAAAACATCTGCTAAGTATATTTTAGCAGATGTTAATAATTATTCTTTACCGTTTAACTTCAAAGCCTTCATTAATTCAACAAAGAACCAAGGTACTACGGATAGACCAACTACTAAGAGCCAATGCATTCCATCCAATGGCGCTAGTTTAAAGACATTAGCAATCGGATCAATCAATAAGACCGCCAACATCATTAAGGCATTAATAATCACCGCATAGATTAACCATTTATTCTTAGTAAAGGTCTTAAAGACCGATTGATTAGCGGAATGGATATTGAGCGAATGAGCTAATTGAGAAAAGCCCAATACCGCAAAGGCCATCGTTCGCCCTTGGGCTACGCTACCCTCTAGTCCGAATAACCAACCATTACCAATCATAAAGCCAAGTAAGGTCAAAGCCCCAATCATCAAACCTTGATAGAAAACGCGATAGGCCATGTTCTTAGTAAACAAACTATTGGAACGATCTGGTCCACGTTGCATGATATCGTCTTGTTCTGGGTCCATACCTAAGGCCAAGGCTGGAAGCGAGTCAGTAACTAAGTTAATCCAGAGAATATGAATTGGAATTAATGGCGAAGCCCAATTCGCTACCGTAGCAAACAATAAGACCGATAATTCCCCTAAATTACATGAAAGTAGATAACTAATCGATTTCTTAATATTGTCTTTAATTCGACGCCCTTCGGCTACTGCGTTAACTACCGTCGCAAAGTTATCATCGGTTAAAACCATATCGGCCGCTGATTTAGCCACCTCGGTTCCGACAACACCCATCGCCGCCCCGATATCGGCTCGTTTCAAGGCTGGCGCATCGTTAACCCCATCACCGGTCATAGCAACGATTTCATTGTGATGTTTAAACGCCTCGATAATACGCATTTTGTGCTGTGGTGAAACCCGAGCGAAGACTCCGATTTCATAAATCTGATCGCGTAATTCTTCATCGCTCATCAAATCTAATTCTCTACCACTAACCACGCGTTGATGATCATGGAGTAGACCAATCTCACGAGCAATAGCCGCGGCTGTGATTTGATGGTCCCCAGTAATCATAATAGGGGTAATTTGAGCTTGTTTACATTCTTCGATGGCTACCTTAACTTCCGGTCTTGGTGGGTCAATCATCCCAACTAGACCTAAGAAGATTAAATCCGATTCCAAGCTGAGATCGCCATCTTCAAATTCGGCTGGTGCCTCTTTATAGGCTATCGCAAGTACTCTTAGAGCTTTCTCACCCATTTCTAAGTTGTGTTTTTGAATCGTTGAAATAAGTTCATCGTTCACTTCAACAATCCCTTCCGGTAATAAAACCCGAGAGGTTATATCTAAAATCTCATCGACGCCACCCTTAACAAAGACAATTCTATCGCCGTTAAGTTGGTTGACGGTCGTCATTCGTTTACGTTTGGAGTCAAAAGGAACTTCGCCCAAACGTTTTACATTACTTTCAAGTAAGCTTGCATTTTTCTCGACCGCCCAACGCGAAAGCGCGGTTTCGGTTGGATCGCCCGCCCAAACGCCATTTTCTAATAATCGTGAGTCATTACATAAATACATTCCTTGAACCATTAACGAATTGTCTTCCACGAAACTAAAATCATCGACCACGGTCATTACGTTTTGAGTTAAGGTACCTGTCTTATCACTACAAATAATTGACGTAGAACCTAAAGTTTCTACCGAAGGCAAGGTTCGAATAATAGCGTTTTTCTCAACCATTCTTTGAACCCCTAGGGCTAAAACAATGGTAGATACGGTAGGAAGCGATTCTGGAATCACTGCTACCGCTAAAGATATCGCTACCATAAACATCTCTAAAGGCTCTTCCCCATTCATTAAGCCTAGTAAGAATATACCCGCAACCGCAATAATAGCGATTACCCCTAAGACTTTACCTAGGTGATTCAATTGTTTTTGAAGTGGGGTAAGTTCGGTAATTTGATCGCTCAACGATTGAGCAATTTTACCAACTTCAGTCTGCATCCCCGTAGCAACGACCTCGCCAATACCACGACCGTACGCTACCTGACCACTGGAATAGGCCATATTAAAACGATCGCCTAAAGGAGCATCTTCCGGTACTTGTGCGTTCGCATCCTTTTCGACTGGAACCGATTCTCCTGTTAATGAAGCTTCTTCTATTTTTAAAGAAGATGTTTTTAATAATTTTAAATCCGCCGAAACTAAATCACCGGCTTCTAAAATTACAATATCGCCGAGAACTAATTCTTCGGAAGGCACGACTTGTTCAACGCCATCGCGTAATACCTTCGAAGTTGGCGAGGAGAGTTTTTGTAATCCTTCCAAAGCTGATTCAGCTTTACCTTCTTGATAAAGGCCTAAAAATGCGTTAATGACTACAATCGCTAAGATAATGATGGAATCCACCGATTCACCGACAAAAAACGAAACCACCGCCGCAATCAAGAGGATGACAATCATGGCATCTTTAAACTGATCAATAAAACGAAGAATCAGTGGTCGTTTCTTTGCTTCCTCTAATTTGTTATAGCCGTATTTCTGTAATCGGTCTTTAACTTCTTGGGTACTAAGTCCCTGTAGATTTTCATTGTTTTGTTCCATAGCTTTCCTTTCTAGGCTTTTTTAATAAAAAAAAGACCTCCATGTTTAAAACACGATAAAGTCTCAAGGTTTCATCTAAATACCGAGCTAAGCTGTGTTGACGAATATCTAGAACCATACTTTGGGCCCTTTACTCCCTTTACAGGCTGTATTATATCGAGAATTAACGAATAATGTCAAATGAAATACTAGTTTATCTTATAATAGTATAATAAGAACAAGATTTATGGAGGAATGACCATGGATTATAAATATACCGCCTTTATTTCCTATCGTCATCTTGAGCCGGATGCAAGTATTGCAGCTAAGGTTCATACGATGATAGAAACCTTTCCGATACCTAAGGAGTTTTATGTCGATAGCAAAAAACCGACCTTTCGCGTCTTTCGAGATCGTGAAGAATTAACAACCAGTTCGCTTTCCGATAGTATCGACGAAGCCTTAAAATCATCAAAATACTTAGTGGTTATTTGTTCTAAGCGACTCCCCCTTTCACAATGGTGCAATCGCGAAGTTGAAACTTTTATTAAACTTCATGGTATCGACCGGGTGATACCGGTCTTAATTGAAGGCGAACCGCATGAATCCTTTCCACCCGCCTTACTCAGTAAAGAAATACTCGCCGCAGAACTTAGGTCTCCTGAAGTTTTAAGTCCTGATTTTGTTGGCTTTGAAAAACTAGAAAAAGAAAATCCAGCACAACTAAAAACGCTAACTCAAAAAGCCATTGAACTACTCAACAAAACCGAAAAGTATCGGATCATGGCCGCGATTCTTAATATCGCTTATGGTGATTTAGTTCAGCGCGATAAACAACGTCGTCAACGATTATTGACGCGTATCTTTATTGGCGCTACGGTCTTGTTATCGTTTTTTGGTATCTTTATGTTCAACGCCTATCGAAATGAGAATATCGCCCGTATGGAAGCCGTTCAAAATAACTCTAAATTGCTGTTAGATCGCGCTCAAGCTTATCTTGATAATGGCGATAAAGTCCTTTCGGTCTTAGTTTCCAATCAAGCAATGGCGCCTTTAACTCCCTCGATGCAACGTTATCCACAACTTAAATCCCAACATACCGGGATCTTAAACGATGCCATCAACATTCAACAACCAAGCATCATGACCGTCATTAATAACGATAACCGCTATGCCTTTTCTACCATCTCTGAAGATAGTTCAAAAATTTACGCTGGCTTTGGAAATGGTAAGATCGGTGTCTGGGACTTGAAATATGGAACTTTACTGCATACCATTGACGCCCATTTAGAACAAGTCAAACTGGTTACCTTCTCACCTGATGGTAGTAAATTCGCTTCCGGAGCTTTTGATAATCATATTAAGATCTGGGATGCGAAGAGTTATCAGGAATTGGCTGAAGTTGATCTCGGTGGTTTTATTATGTACATCGATTATAGTCGCGATGGCCAGTATATCTATACCATCAGTTTTAAATCACCAAGTTATGTCTTACGTAAATATTCAACAAGCAATTATCAACAAGTCGGTGATGAATTGGTTATTTCGAGTAATATTAGCCGCGTCAGTCCATCAAAGGTAAGTTCTCTAGTGGCGATGCGTTTTAATACTTATAATGAAGATCAATCCCTCGTTATTTATGATTTAGATACCATGCGCGAAGTCCGCAAAATCAACCATATCAGGTATTCCGATAGCACCAATCCTGAAGCGGAACCTACACCGTTACCGTTTATGGAGGTCGCCCACCTCGATGGAACCGATTATATTCTTGCTCTCAACATGCGTGGCGTTTATCTGATCGATGGCCGTAGTGGTGAAATCCTTGCTAGCAAAGACTTGAGATTATCCTCAGACAGTATGATTCGTCAAAACAAAGACACTCAAGATATCTTCATTTCAAGCTTTGGATCCGTTTTCCAATTAGCAGCTAATACTTTAGAGCATAAACGAGAAATAAATTTCGGTAGTGGGATTATCAAGTGTTTTGATATCAGTGTTAATAACGATATCGTCGCTATCTTTCAAGATGGCAATGTCGGGTTAGCTCAAAATGGTGTCGTAACCCAACGTAACTTTGATTATGGGGCTGGCCTTCCTGAGTATGTTCGTTTCTCCAAAGATGGTAAATATGTCGTCTTTGATTCGCTTACCAATAAGCAATTTAAAGTGGCTCATATGGAAGTCGCTGAACCAGGACAAGAAATCTTAGGCAGCATTCAATTAGTTAGTGACAATAGTCATTACAGCGTCTTTTCTGGAGAAGGCCAATACTTCTTATGGAACAATCAAAACAATCAAGAAGTGGCTCGTCTGAAACTGGAGCGACAACTTTCAACCGATTATCAAGCTCAAAAACAAATTCATTTAGCCAACGACGGTAAGCATTTAGGTTACTATTGGTCGGCGATCAACTTGGAAACCGACCAGCGCGAACGCAAGGTGGTCATCGTCGATACGGCTACTTCAAAGATTGTTTATGAACATCCTCTAGAAGAACTACCTTCGTTGATGCGCTTCCATCCAAAACCAGAAACCAAACAAATCATGCTGGCTTATAGTGATGGTAAGGTTGAATTTATTAATTTCGAAACCGATGAACTAATTAAAACCATGACCATTACCCAAGGCTTTTTAGACCGAATAGGGTTCAGTGATGATTTAAACTATATCTATTTTGACTATAGCGATAGTGCCAGCACTATTTATGATTATCACACTAACGAAAAGGTAGAAACCATCGCTGGTTCGCTCTTCTTTTTAGAAAATAGAGATGGCAAACTTTTTGCTAAAGGAATTTACAATAACCGTGGCTTTATTTATCAGCAGGGAAGTCCGCTTCAGGAGATACGACTCGATGACAAGCGCGAGTATATTGATCCAACAGCGACCTATGAAAACCGCGATCTTCCAATTAATCGCTATCATCAAGAAAAAGATTTGCTACTAAGTATCACTAATTTTGGTGACTTCAAACGCGGTTACTTAATCGATTTTGAGTCCGGTAATATTTTAAAAACCTATCATATTTCCATAGTTAACCGCAACGCTTTAGGCTTTATTAACCCTCAGGGAAATCGTGTTATTCTCGATCAATTCTCTTTCAATGTGGCAAATCCCAATTATGATTTCAACGATCCAGAATCGCCGTTCTATATTGAATCTCGCCAAGCAAGCTTTGTTCATATGATTGAAGATTATGATGCGTTGTTAGAGTTATCAAAACCAATTTTAGAACATCGTGCCTTAACCGAGCTTGAAAAAGACCAATTAGGTCTTAGGTAAGAGAAAAGGGTTTCATTGAGATGAAACCCTTTTTAATTACATGACAATGCCTAATAATCGCTCCGCTACCATGAAGTAGACAATTAAACCTAAGGCGTCGACCAAGGTCGTGATCAGTGGTGCGGCCATAATCGCTGGATCTAATTTAATTAACTTAGCTAGCAATGGTAGAACTGCTCCAAAGATTTTAGCCATAATGACAATCGCTAGTAAAGCAATCGATACGGTCAAAGCTAAATTGAAATTTGGTTCGATTAAAAAATAAATCCTAGCAAAACTGACGGCTCCCAAAGCTAAACCAGTGATAACACCAATCTGAAACTCTTTGAAGATAACTTTCCAAATATCTTTAAATTCAATTTCCTTTAAAGTCATTCCTCGAATAATTAAAGTAGAAGACTGGGAACCAGAGTTCCCTCCGGAGTCGGTCAACATCGGGATAAAAGTTACTAAAATTGGTATCATTACAAAAGCATGTTCAAAGCGGCTTAAGATTGAACCATTAATCATTCCCGAAATCATTAAAACCATCAACCATAAAATACGGTGCTTAGCATGATCCCAAGCTGAAGTTTCTAAATAAGGGCGATCGTCCGGTGTAATGGCGGCCATTAATTGCATGTCTTCGGTATGCATTTCATGTACCATGTCTAAGATATCGTCATAGGTAATGATGCCCACTAAACGTTGCTCATTATCAACCACCGGTAAGGCTAAGAAGTCATAGTTTTCAAAAATACTAACGATATCTTCATCTACCGCTGTGGTGACGGTGCTGATAACGTTGGTTTCCATAATATTGTAAATATATTCATCATCGTTGGCAGATAAAATATCTTTTAGTGAGACAACGCCTTCCAAACGACGTGCTTCATCGGTAACATAGCAAGTATAAATCGTTTCAAAGCGTTGGGTGGACCGACGTATTTTTGATATCGCTTCGGCGACGGTCATGCCTTTTTGTAGGTTCATGATCTCTGGCGTCATTACCGAACCGGCCGTTCCGTCTTCATAGTTAAGATAACGATTGATCATATTTCGAGTTTCTGGGGTTGAAAGGCGAAGTACCCGAGAGACTAGATTGGAAGGAAGTTCCTGAACCAAGTCCACCGCATCGTCGGTGTAGAGTGATTCTATAATTTCATGGACCTCGTCATCGGTCATATTGGTGAAAATATCTTCCGCAACATCGCTTTCCAAATGCGCAAAAACTTCCGCGGCTAAATCTTTGTGTAATAACCTAAATAATATGACACTTTGGTTATCGGTTTCTATTTCATCTAAAAAGTCCGCAATATCGGCAGCGTGTAAATCATTAAGGATTGGCTGTAACTTTTTATAATTTCGAGACTCGTATAATTTATAGAGCATTTCGAAAAGTTCTTTATTTTCCATCAGTTTCTCCTTCCTCCGTTGGGTTTATATGACTAATCCTAGCAGCCGTTCAGCGACTAGGAAATAAATAATTAAGCCAAAAGCATCCACCAAGGTCGTAATCAAGGGGGCTGCCATAATGGCTGGATCTAGTTTAAAAAACTTGGCTCCTAACGGTAATATTACCCCAAACATTTTTGCCATCATAATAATAACCATCAAAGCAATTGAAACCGTTAAAGCTAACAAGACATTGGCTTCAATGAAGAAGTATATCCTTAAGAAATTAATCGTTCCCATTACCAATCCGGTTATGGCTCCGATTTGGAGCTCTTTTACTATTATATGCCATATATCGCTAAAAGCAATTTCTTTTAGGGTCATTCCACGGATAATTAGGGTTGAAGACTGGGCTCCAGCGTTTCCGCCCGATCCCGTCAACATCGGAATAAAGGTAACTAAAATCGGTAAAATGACGAAAGCATGTTCAAAGCGACCGAGAATCATGCCGTTAATCATTCCCGAAATCATTAATACCATTAACCAAACAATCCGATTTTTAGCATGTCCCCAAGCGGACGTTGATAAATAAGGACGACTATCCGGGGTAATTGCGGCCATTATTTGTAAATTCTCGGTATGTAATTCATTAACTAAATCGAGTAGGTCATCGTAAGTAATAATGCCAACTAGACGTTGCTCGTTATCCACTACTGGAAGTGCTAAAAAATCATAGATATCAAACAGATTAATAATATCTTCGTCCATAGCGTTGGTGGTGGTACTGATGACGTTAGTTTCCATTATTTCGTAGATATACTGATCATCGCGCGCCGATAAGAGTTGTTTTAGGGAGACAACCCCCTCTAGATGACGATGATGATCGGTGATATAGCAGGTATAAATGGTTTCAAAGCGTCCTTTTGTCTTTCGAATTTTATTTATCGCTTCGGCTACGGTCATATCTTTTCTTAAGTTCATGATTTCAGAAGTCATTACCGAACCGGCACTACCTTCTTTATAGTTTAAATAGCGATTAATTAAATTACGTGTGTTTGCTTTGGTTAGTCTTAAGATTCGACTAACTAAATTTGAAGGTAGTTCTTGGACTAAGTCCACCGCATCATCGGTATAGAGGTTTTCAATGATTTCTTGTACCTCGGTATCGGTCATGCTGGTAATGATATCTTCGGCGACATCGCTTTCTAAATGAGCAAAAACTTCGGCGGCTAGATCTTTATCTAAAAGACGAAAAAAAACAATGACTTGTTTTCCTTCTTCAAGCTGGTCGAAGTGTTCGGCTAAGTCTGCTGGATGTATTTGGTTGAGCTGCTCTTGAAGCGCTTTAAAATCATGGCTTTGATAGAGCTCGATTAATTGTTGAAATTGTGTCATGGTTTCCATAGTCCTAGTTGTACAAGCGTCACGTTAGCCAACTGTTTCTATGGTGAAAAGAGATCGTTGACTAGTTTGTACCGGAGTTGTTCTGTCGATAAAGACTCGCTGGTTCTGGTAGGTCCACTTGATATCTCCTTTCTGAAGCCATTTTATTTTACTATATTTTGTATTTCGATAACAATAAAAGTCACGTCATTATTTGAGTTATCGTGTTTTTTTATTGACATAAAGTATTCTAACTATTAAGAAACGTTGAAAGTCGATAAAGTCCATATAATTGTGTAAAAGTAAAAGGGCCATAGGCTCTGTTATGATGTTAGTGAACAAACAACAATCATAAAGGAGAACGCTATGGCACAAATCAATTTTACTTTAGATTTTGAAGATGTACAAGGCATTATCGAACAATCCGGAGCAGATGAACTTTCAAAACAACTATTAACTACGATATTTAATCAGTTAATGGAAAAACAAAGAGATGATTACATAGGGGTTGGAGAATACGTTAGGAATAGTGAGAGAGTGAGTCACCGCAATGGATATTATGAACGAGACTTTACAACACGCATAGGAACATTAGAGTTGTTAGTACCAAGAACCAGGGACGGTCTGTTTTCACCGGATTTATTTCAACGTTATCAAAGAAATGAAAAGGCCCTATTAAGTGCGATGTTAGAGATGTATGTTCAAGGTGTTTCTACTCGAAAGGTTTCAAGAATTGTTGAAGAATTATGTGGGAAGGCGATTTCAAAATCATTCGTCAGTTCACTCACCAAAGAATTAGATGAAGTTGTTGAAGCATTTCTATCTTATCGATTTGATTGTCTCTACCCCTTCTTAATGAGCGATGTGATCTACATAAAAGTTCGAGAGAACAAACGAGTTATCTCCAAAGCATTTCACATTGTCTTAGGGATAAATGAAAAAGGCCACAGAAATGTGTTGGGGTTTAGCTTACACGAAACAGAAAGTTTGGAAAGTTGGAAAACACTGTATGAAAAGCTAATAGAAAGAGGCTTAAAAGGTGTTAAACTTGTCATTTCTGATGCTCATAAAGGAGAAGTTGAAGCAATCAAGCAGTGTTTTGTCGGAGCAAGTTGGCAGAGATGTCAGGTCCATTTCACAAGAAATATTCTTGATCGATTATCAAAGAAAAATACTACAGAGATTAGAAATGAAATAAAAGCATTGTTTAAAATAACTCATGGTAGTGCAGCTAGAGAATATAAGAACTTATTAGTTGAAAAATACGCTTCGGTTTATCCCTCCGCTATTCAAACACTTGAAGAAGGATTCGAAGATGCATTCCAGTATTGTATGATTGAGGAAACAAGTTATTCACGATTGAAAAGTACTAATATGCTAGAGCGTGTCAATGAAGAAATCCGTCGTAGAGAAAAAGTTATTCGAATCTTTCCAAACAATGACTCTGCGATTAGATTAATAGGAACACTTTTAATTGATATCCACGAA
>JAEWFZ010000050.1 GCA_023388535.1 Bacillota bacterium
TTAGACATAAGACTCCTTTCTAACTGACGATAACCTAACTACAGTTTACTTGAAGTTTAAAACAATTAAAAACAACGTTTTCAGGTTAAATGCAATAACCCATTGTATTTAGAATGGAAAATAACAAATTTTTAGTGATTACTAGAAATAGAGTTCGATTATTAGTACAATATAATCTATACAGAGGAGGTATTATGATGTTAACCGTCTTAATCACCGGCGCAACTTCGGGAATCGGAGAAGAATTCGCTCACTACTATGGAAATCGAGGGGATACGATCCATCTTTTAGGGCGCAATAATGAAAAACTTCTTGAATTAAAGGCCCAATATGAATCCGTAGCTGAAGTATTTTTATGGAACGTCGATTTATCAAAAGAAGATCAACTTAACCACTTTTTAAACCAAGTCCGCCACACTACTTTTGATGTTGTCATTAACAATGCTGGATTTGGTGATTTGGATGAGTTTATCAAATCCGATTTAAATCACATTGAGGCGATGTTAGCTACCAATATTACCGCCTTGACTAAAATCGCTCATGTCGTCTTAAATACCATGGCTAATCAAAGAAGGGGATATTTACTCAATGTTGCCAGTTTAGCTGGATATTTTTCTGGTCCTTATATGGCCACCTACTATGCAACTAAAAACTACGTGTTAGCTTTGAGTCAAGCTTTGACGATTGAAATGCAACCTTATAATGTTACCGTCAGTGCTCTTTGTCCGGGACCAACGCCAACCAAATTTGGTTTGAATGCCAGTTTTCCAAAAATGGGTTCGCTCAAAACCTTGGCTAGAACCAGTGTCAAAGAGGTTGTCGATAGCGCTTTGGTAAATATGGCAAAAGGTAAGGCGATTATTGTCCCTGGTCTAGTTAATAATTTTGCCGTTTTACTTTCAAAAATAACACCACGCATGCTATCTACCAAAGTTACTGGTATGTATCAAAAGCAGGCTATGGTTAAACGAGAAATCAAAGAGGAGGAAATTTATGGAAACTAATGATGTTGTTTATGTAACCGGTCATCGCAACCCCGATACCGATTCCATCGTTTCCGCTATTGCTTATGCAAACTTAAAGCAAGAGTTAGGGATAAATGCCATCGCCTGCCGACTGGGAGATGTCAATTTCGAAACTCAATATTTATTGGAACGCTTTAATGCTATTGAACCGGTATTATTAACCGATGCTCGGGCACAGCTAGATGAAATTGAAATGGATGAACCAATCCGCATTTCCAAAGAAGCAACCATCCGTGAAGTCATTGAAATGATGGAAAAGGTGGATAAACCGGTATTTGCGGTAGTTAATCACCTCAATCAATTATTAGGTATTTTAACAACTTCCAATATTTCTCAGGCAGTCTTGGGTGATACCGCTAAAGCGATTGAACTGTTAAGGGATACGCCGATCGAATATATCTCGAAAGCCATTGATGGTAAATTGATTTATGCGCCAGACAAACCGCGTCACGATGGTAAAACCTCGATTATTGCTATCGCAGCGACTAAATTGGATAATTATGTACTGGATAACCGAATCGTTATCGTCGGTAATGACACCCAAGCTCAATTACAGGTAATTGCTAAAGATGCGGCGGTTTTAATTGTTGTTTGGGCCAATAATGTGGCACCAATGGTTATTGAAGCGGCTCGACAAAAGGGCTGTGCGATAATTATTTCCGGACATGGAACGATGAATACTTCCCGTTATCTCTTCTATTCTTCACCCGTAGAAAAATTGATGACGACCAATCTGGTCTTGTTTAATAAGGCTGAGTTTGTTGAAGATGTCGCTAAAAAAGTAGTCATGTCTCGTTTCCGTGCCTATCCGGTAGTAGATGATCAAAACCATATCTTTGGCTTTGTCTCACGCTATCACTTGTTAAATGCTAAGCTAAAGAAATTAATCCTAGTCGATCATAACGAACGTCGTCAATCCGTAAGTGGCATTGAAAACGCCGATATTTTAGAAATAATTGATCACCACCGAATTGGTGACTTATCTACTAATAAACCGATAGTCTTTAGAAATGAAATCGTAGGTTCCACGGCTACTATAATTACCAAATTATATCTAGAAGCTGGGATTGATATTGAGCCGGACATGGCTGGACTTTTACTGGGTGCTATGATTTCCGATACGCTCAATCTTAAATCTCCAACTACAACCGTTACCGATATTGAATTAGCCCAGTATTTGGCCGCTTTAGCCGATCTTGAAATCGATGAATTCGCACGAGATATCTTTACCGTGGCTTCTTCCTTAAAAGGTTTAACCATGGAGAGTATTCTCAAACACGATATGAAGGAATTTACAATTCAAAATTCTCGAATTAATGTTTCCCAATACACGCTCTATCAATTAAATGAAGTTTCGGGGATAGCTAAAGAACTACAGGCAGCCTTGGATGAAGCGGTCGAGCATTATCGAGTCGACCTTTGGTTGATGGTCTTCACCTCGGTTCATGATAATGGTTCCGTGATGTTTGCTGCTGGTAAACTGGCTGAATTTGTGGATCGTGCTTGGCCAGCGGAAGCCGGCGATCGAGCGTCAACCTTTATTGAAAACGTGGTTTCTCGAAAGAACCAAATTATTCCGAAATTATCCTTAGTCTTAAGGGACTATGTAGAGTAAGACTAGATAACCAAAACATAAGAAAGGACCAAAGGCAATTAGCTTTTGGTCTTTTTTAACGAATAAAAAGACGAGCAGAGCGATGAAACAGATGGTTACCAAGAACCAATTAAATAATAAAAAACCAAAGCGAAAAACCATCGCCGACATCAAAATCGTATCACCCCAACCAAGTAGCTCAAGACTAGAGGCCATTATAAATAAAGCGATATAAATCAAAGCCAGCCAATCAAATTGAAAATGAATAAAAGCATCCAACCAAGCGAGCAGAAATAAACTTAATTCTAAATGGAGTGTGTAAACATCCAACCAAAAATTATAAAACAAAGACATTATCAACAATAAATAAAAAATAGTGGGTGGCTTTATTTCAAGGATGATACCAAGTATCAAGCCCATCAATTCCGCGATGAAGTAGTTGATTGAAAAAGGCTCCTTACAATTTCGACATTTTCCTCTGAGTTGTAGATAGGAGAAAATAGGAAATTTATCTATAAAATGAATCGGATGATGACAATTTAGGCAAATCGAAAATAACGAAGAAAAAGATTGAGACTGACGTATCGCTCGAGCGTGTAAGAACGAAGCAAACAATAGTGATAATAGAAGATACATAACTTAAGCCTGACTTTTATTATGAGCGATAAAGGAGAAAGTCCTAAAGACTAAAGAAACGTTTGATAAATAAAAAATATCAAAGAAAGATCTCTTGTAGGGGATTGAATGTAAAGTTATCGTTAAAAATTCGTCAATGGTTAATTATTTCACTATAAAATTGATATAATAGGTCCACAGAATAAGGAGATGAATTATGAGTGAAAAAGTTTTAAAACCAAAAAACGGAATTGGGGTATTAATATTATTAGTTTTACTTTTACCCGGCTCAATTCTAAGTTTTGTGTTTTCGATAATATTGATTGAATCGGGTAGTATTAGAGGATTATTGGCAGTTTTGATGATTGTATTATCGGTTGTTGTCTTCATCGCTAGTATTATTGGTTTTGCTGGTATTAAGGTACTTCAACCTCAAGAAGCTTTAGTTTTAACTTTATTTGGTGAATATACTGGGACGATCAAAAAACAAGGTTTCTATTACGTAAATCCGTTTAGCACCGCGGTTAACCCCGCTGGCAAGACGCGATTAGGTCAAAGTGGTGATGTCGAAACCAAGAAAGGCATCATCAATATCAACAGTGAAAATCAAAATACAGAAGTTTTAGGAAACAAAAAGATTTCTTTAAAGATTATGACGTTAAATAATCAAAAACAAAAAATTAACGATGCTTTAGGTAATCCGATTGAAGTCGGGGTTGCGGTAATGTGGCGCGTCGTCGATACCGCCAAAGCCGTTTTTAATGTCGATAACTATAAAGAATACTTGTCTTTACAAGTCGATTCGGCAGTACGCAATATTGTTCAGATCTATCCTTATGATGTGGCTAATGATGTTGATACCACCGGCGATGGTAAACCGGATGAAGGATCACTTCGTGGTTCTGCGGGTGTTGTGGTTCAAAGAATTAAAGAAGATATTCAACGGCGCGTCGAAGAAGCTGGATTAGAAATTGTCGAAGCGCGAATTACTTATCTAGCCTATGCTCCGGAGATTGCGGCGGTCATGCTTCAACGGCAACAAGCCAACGCCATCGTAGATGCGCGGCGAATGATCGTGGATGGGGCTGTGGGGATGGTTGAAATGGCCTTAGAAAAACTTGAAGATAATAATGCCATCAGTTTATCTAATGAACAAAGGGCTACGATGGTATCCAACTTGTTAGTCGTACTTGTCGGCAATCGCGACGTACAACCGGTAGTCCAAAGTTCAAATCTTTAAACCAAATATTTAATAATTTTCATCTTCAATCTCTTCTTAAATTGGATTCAATGACTTTTAAACGTCGTTGAGTCTGGTTTTTGTGGCTTCAATTTGACTAATAAAAGAACATATAAACTTAAGCTATCATTACAGTAGATTTTTGTGATGGCGGATTGATAAGACAATCCTTACGGTTGTGGTATAATTCTTTTATGATACCGAATTCTTATTTAATCGTTCCAGTGGTAACGATTGTTGTGGCTTTATTGATATTGGTTTCGCCATGGATCTTGTTTAGAAAGTATCCAGGGAAAGCAAAACCATGGTTTGCTGGCTTCACCATCATCATTATTACTCGAATGATTGTGCTGCCTTTCATTGGCTATTTTCTTGCCTTAAATAATGAAGTCGCTTTAGCTTTTTTACAAACGTTACAAGGCACCTTTTTAATCGCTTTAGCGACGGCAGTGATTCATTTAGTGGCTCGTTGGGTCATCGTTAAAGGGGTTCTGCGTACCCCTGGGGACAAGCATCCCAACCAACATCTCTATACGATGGGACTTGGTCAAGCAGGACTTGAAGGTTTAATTCTTTATGCTTCACCTTCTATTCAGCTACTACGTCTCATTCAAATGATTAATCGCGGTATTGAACAAATCAATATCAGTTTGGCAGAGCGGGATAAAATTATCGAATACATAAAAACCATACCTTATCTGCAAATAGCCGTTTCAGCGTTTAGTCTCTTCGCTATCGCTGGAGTTTATGTCTTCTCAACCTGGGCCTTTGTTTCGGGATTACGTCTCAATCGCTCGAAACTAATCTGGGTTTCCTTTCTGGTAGAATTTATCGCATTGTTTGTGATTAATGCTTCCCATAAATTTTTAGGCAGTTGGGTAGCTCTTCTAGCAGGGATAGCTATCGCCGTGGCTTTATTATCGTATATGTTTAAAATTCAAAAGGAGAACCAACATGAAAGATTTTAAATTATTCTACTTAAAAAATTGTCCATATTGTAAGCGAGTCTTCCGTTATCTGGAGGAATTAAGACTCGAAAATCCACAATATGCCGCCTTAGAATTGGAAATGATTGATGAAAGAAAAGAGGCCGATTTAGCGAATAGTTTTGACTATTACTATGTGCCTACCTTTTACTATAAAGATACAAAACTATTTGAAGGTAAGATGACAAAAGAAGATGTTCAAAACGTATTACAACAGGTCGTTGACGCGCAAGGTTAAAGATTTAAACCTAGAAGACGATCGAATCTACTTAAAACTAGAAAAAGCCTATTACGACTACTACTGGGGTGAAAAATTAGAAACCTATAGTTATGAAATCTATCGGAAAAAACCTCATGCTTTAGTCGGTTTTTGTGATTTACGAAAGGGTAGCGATGAGACTTTATATTACCTCGGGCATATTGGATATAATATTTTGATTCCTTATCGTGGCCATCGTTATTCCTTATCGGCGAGCCAGCTCTTGCTAGAATTAGCGCGACATCTTGAGATGGAGCATTTACTAATTACCTGCAATGAAGGTAATATCGCTTCTCAAACAATTATTGAACGTCTCGGTGGTGAATTTATTGAAATCATCGATGTCCCTAAAAACGAACCATTGTATCAACAAGGTGATCGGATAAAACGGATTTATCGTTTTGATTTGAGGTAAGCATGAAAATTTTTAATTTCTTAACCAATAAATTAGTTCAAGCTTTTTTAGGTTTTCTAATCCAAGCCATAATTTTGATTTGGGTAGTTATGACCTTGAATCGTTTTTTTATTTCCTTTTATTTGGTTATGGATATTATCGCTTTTGTGACGGTCTTGTATATGAATACCAAAACCGATATTAATCCCATTTTTCTACAATCGTGGTACGTAATTATTTTGGGTATTCCCATATTTGGACCGATAATTTATTTAGTTATGGGTAACCGAAAAACTGAAAAAGCCTTCCGCATCGCCCCAAACTTTAAACAGTTCTACCACAACCAAATCCTAAAAGAACAAGAAATTAATATCGAAATCAGCGATTCACATTTACAAAAAACAATCAATTATTTAGAATCGATCGCTCATTATCCGATCTATGATAAAACCAAAACTCAGTATTTTGCTTCAGCAGAAGAAGGCTTTCGCCAGATGGTCAGAGATATTCAAGCGGCCGAAACCTTTATTTTTATGGAATATTACATCATCAAAGAAGGTACCGTATGGCAAATGCTTTTGGACATATTAATTGAAAAAGCAAAAGCTGGGGTTGATGTCCGTCTGATTTATGATGATTTTGGTGCTTCCTTTATTGATGCTAAATATCACCGCTGGTTACAAGAACAGGGAATCAAAGCGGTTTGTTTTAATCCTTTGTCTTGGCGCGTTTTAGTTACTAACAATAACCGTGATCATCGCAAAATTACCGTAGTTGATGGAAAAGTAGGTTATGTTGGTGGCGCAAATTTAGCGGATGAGTATGTCAATCTGATCGAACGTTTTGGACATTGGAAAGACAATGGCATTCGCATCGAAGGCGAAGCCGTCTTTTCACTAACGGAAATCTTTTTATCGACCTATCATTTCTATGTCAAAAAGGATGAAAATGTTGAAGATTTTTATGTTCGTTCGACGGTGGCTTCCGATGGTTATGTACAGCCTTATGCCGATGCGCCGGCGGATGATCTTTATATCAGCGAAACGATTCACTTAAATATGATCAATACCGCAAAAGATTATTGTTACATTTTTACCCCATACTTAATTATTGGTTACGATATGATTAAAGCCTTGACCTTAGCCGCTCAAGGTGGGGTAGATGTACGGTTAGTTGTTCCTGGTATTCCCGATAAAAAACTGGTTAATTTAAAAACCAAATCGCTATATCCTCAGTTGATTAAAGCTGGCGTTAAAATCTATGAATATAGTCCCGGTTTTGTCCATTCAAAATTGATCGTTACCGATGATGACACGGCCATAGTCTCTACCGTGAATATGGATTTTAGGTCCTATTATTTGAACTTTGAATGTGGTATTGTTTTATACGAGTCGCAAGCGGTCATACAAGCGCGCGATGATTTTTTAAAAACTTTAGAAGTCTGTGACCAACAAGACGCTCAAGATATTGAGTCTTGGTCGATTTGGATTCGTCTATTGTATATCTTTATTAATTTATTTTCTGGATTAATGTAGGAGTGAATATGGAAAAAGTAGGTTTAGTACTAGAAGGCGGGGGCATGCGTGGGGCTTATACGGCGGGTGTGCTTTCTTGGCTATTAGATAATGATTTATACGCAAACTATTGTGTAGGGATTTCCAGTGGCGGCATGTATGGTAGTTTTTATGCGGCCCAACAAAATGATCTTTTGTTTGAAGGTAGTGTTAATATTGCGCCAAACCCGGACTATGTCGGTCTTAAACCTTTATTAAAAGAAGGTCAATTGATTGCTTACGATGAAATTTATGATCGAAAGATATTTGAAGCTGGATTTGATCCTTCGCGTTTACTAAGCGCAAAGACGAATCTAGAAATCGGGGTTTACTCGATGAAAACCTATGAGACCCTATGGAAAAATAACGAAGATATCGCCAAACAACCGAAATGGATAAAGGCCGCAACCGCCTTACCGTTTTTCGGAAAGTTTGTAAAAATAGATGGTATTAATTATACCGATGGTGGGGTAACTACCATGATTCCGCTAAGACGTTCGATTGAAAAAGGTTGTACCAAGCATATTGTGGTAACTACCAAATCACCGGAATACGTCCGCAAACCGTTCAAAAAATCGACCATTTGGTTTTTAAA
>JAEWFZ010000045.1 GCA_023388535.1 Bacillota bacterium
CAAAAAAAGAGTGAATCTTGATTTGAATGCACTCTTTTCTTTGATTTTTCTAAAACCTCTTTATAGCTGCCTTCTAAAACTTCTTTATAGCGGACAGCTATTTTTCTAAAACTTCTTTAACGATCCTCAAATCTAGATATTTGATTGTTATCTTATCGGGGAGTCTGAACTCATCACACTGTGATTTGTAATCAATACTGTTTAAATAGTTTCAATAATTGAGATTATTTGTCGTACTTGTGTGAATAATCATACATCCAAGCTGGTTCAGGGATATTCTTGCTATTTTCGATTTCTTCACGAAGTCTTTCAGCAAAAGTAGCTTCTGGTCCATCTGGATCAGCTTCTAAGCTGGCCACATATTCATCAGTTGTCATCAATTTAACACCAATATTTTTCATGTCAAATAGGTTGGCTTGATGAACTTCAGGTGTTGCTGCATTGGTAGCATCAGTAAGAACGATAACTTCGTAATCTAAAGAGTTAGCATCCCAAACAGTTCCACGAATACAGTTAGGAGTTTGAACACCAGCTAATACTACTTGTTTAACACCAAGACGGCGAAGTAGCATATCTAATTCGGTTTGGAAGAAAGCTGACCAACGTTGTTTAACGATTTGGTATTCACCATCTATCGGTTTGATAGAATCCATTATTTCAGCACCACGAGTTGCACTAACGCATCCGCCGCCTTTTTGGATGAAGCCATCGTAGCGAGTTAATTCTACGTCACTTCCGTCTGCTCGATAGTAACGGAATACGTGGAATACTGGAACGTTAGATTTTCTAGTTGCTTCAAGAGCCTTCTCAATGTAAGGCATTGCCTCTAAACCACAATCTACGCGGAAAGGTGCACCGACTTCGTTGAAGTCTTTTTGCATGTCAATGATTATAAATGCATTTCTAGCCATTTGATTTCCTCCTTTTACTAAAATGCTAAGTCTATGATATCAGTATATTCTAAGCCGGTCAACTAAAAACATAGTTTGTTCACAAAATCAATTAAACTTTAGAATTCAAGGCGAACCATTTTTGTATAAATTTTGAATAATTCCTAGTTTAGAACGAAAGATGAATTTGTGAATTCCTATACTTAATTCTGTTTAACGAGGAGTCTCTTAATTTATCAATTCTAAGATCTACTATCTTTAGGTTTAGCGTACTATAGCTGTACCAGTTTTTAATATGTAATCATTAAAAAAATATTAAGTTTAGTAAAAGTCAGTATATTAATGTAACATTATTAAATTGAAAACAACAGGTCCGTATGTTACAATATCCATGTAAATTCTGCGTTTTAATAGTAATAAAAGTAGAATAATGACAGGAGGATATATGTCAAAGAAATTAGTTTATTTGTTTTCTGAAGGTAATGGCACAATGCGAGAGTTGCTTGGTGGAAAAGGTGCCAACTTGTCTGAAATGACTAGTTTAGGATTACCAGTTCCAGAAGGTTTTGTAGTAACTACAGAAGCGTGCAACGATTACTATGCTCAAGGCGAAGTAATTTCTGAAGAGATGAAATCTCAAGTTTTCGAGTATTTGGAAAAACTAGAATCGATTAGTGGAAAGAGATTTGGGAGTATTGAAAATCCTTTATTAGTTTCAGTACGTTCAGGTTCGAGAGCAAGTATGCCAGGTATGATGGATACGATTTTGAACCTAGGTCTAAACGACGAGGTTGTCGAAGCCTTAGCAAAACTGACTCAAAATGATCGTTTTGCTTATGATAGTTATCGACGTTTTATCCAAATGTATTCCGATGTTGTTATGGGTATTGATCCGTTACTTTTCGATGATGTATTGGATAAACAGAAAGAAAAACAAAATGTACATCTAGATACTGATTTAACTGCAGAAGATTTAAAAGAAATAGTTTCAGAATTTAAAGAAATCTATCGAAGAGAGATGAATGAAGAATTCCCGATGGATGCAAAAACACAATTAATCAATGCAATTGAAGCTGTCTTTAAATCATGGAATAACGATCGAGCCGTATATTATCGTCGGATTAATGATATTCCTTCAGAATGGGGAACGGCGGTTAATGTTCAAACCATGGTATTTGGGAATATGGGTGAAGATTGTGCGACAGGTGTTGCTTTTACTCGAAATCCTGCAACTGGAGAAAATAAACTTTATGGAGAGTTTTTAATTAACGCACAAGGAGAAGACGTTGTAGCTGGAATAAGAACTCCACATCCGGTAGAAGATTTAAAAGAGCTTATGCCAGAAATGCACGATCAATTACTAAATATTGGAATTAATTTAGAAAAGCATTTCAAAAATATGCAAGACTTAGAGTTCACAGTCGAAAATGGTAAACTCTACATTTTACAAACACGTAATGGAAAGCGGACTGCTCAGTCAGCTTTAAAGATTGCTGTTGATCTCGTCGATGAAGAGCTAATTACAAAACAAGAAGCACTTATGCAAATTGATCCTAAACAATTAGTTACATTGCTCCATCCAAAATTTGATGACAAAGAGTTAAAATCACATACTCCAATTGGTAAAGGCCTTGCTGCTTCACCAGGTGCTGCCACCGGTAAAGTTGTCTTAGATGCCGAAAAAGCCAAAGAGTGGACCGACAATGGTGAAAAAGTAGTTCTTGTCCGTTTAGAAACTTCTCCAGAAGACATTGAAGGAATGCACTTATCAGAAGGTATACTAACAGCTCGTGGTGGTATGACTTCACATGCTGCTGTTGTCGCTCGTGGTATGGGAACACCTTGTGTTGCCGGATGCGGTGATATCGTCTTCAATGAAACTGGTTTTACACTCGGTGGTGTGAAAGTTGAAGAAGGCGACTACATCTCTCTAGACGGTGCTACAGGTAATGTCTATGCAGGCAAAATTAAGTCAACTCCTGTAGAAATTTCTGGAGATTTCAAACGTTTTATGTCTTGGGCAGATGAATTTAGAAATTTAGGAATCATGATGAATGCGGATACCGCATCAGATGCTCAACAAGGAATCGATTTTGGGGCTGAAGGTATTGGTTTAGTTCGTACAGAACATATGTTCTTTGAAACTAACAGAATTAGAGCCATTCGTGAAATGATTATTGCTGACACGGATGAGGATCGTCAAAAAGCGTTAGATACTATTTTACCAATGCACACAGAAGACTTTATTAAGATTTTTGAAGTTACAAAAGCTTTACCAGTAACCATTCGTTATTTGGATCCACCACTACACGAATTCTTACCGAAAGATGATAATCAGTTAAAAGTAATAGCTGAGGAAACCGGTCATGAACTTCAAGTCATTCGAGATAAGGTAATCAGTTTACACGAACAAAACCCAATGATGGGACACAGAGGTTGCCGATTAGCCGTTTCATATCCGGAAATTACGATTATGCAAACTAAAGCAATCATTGGCGCAGCGGCAAAAGTTAAACAAGAATTAGGTCATGATGTAAAAGTTGAACTCATGGTTCCATTAGTAAATGATCGGATTGAATTTGAGTTCTTATACGAAATCATTGAAGACACAGTAAAAGAAGTTATTGCAGAAACCGGCGTTGAAGTTCACTATCTAATTGGAACATGTATGGAAACTCCAAGAGCTTGTTTAATGGCTGATGAAATTGCTCAGAAATCGACCTTCTTCTCTTACGGTACTAATGACTTAACTCAAATGACCTATGGATATTCACGCGATGATGCCGCAAAATTCTTGAAGGACTATTACAATAGAGATATCATGGATTTCGACCCATTCCAAAGAATTGATTTCAAAGGAGTTGGCGAGTTAATTAAAATTGGTAATGAGCGCGGTAGAAAGACAAACGAAAAATTAAAAATTGGAATTTGTGGTGAACATGCTGCGGATCCTCTAACAATTCATTTCTTAGAAAGTGTTGATTTCACTTACATATCTATTTCGCCGTTCCAGGTTCCAGTAGCACGTTTAGCAGCAGCTCAAGCAGCTATTGACAATTCGTTTAAGAATCAATAATATTTATCTTAAATAATGTCATTTATTAAAGGATTTCATTTTAATGAAATCCTTTTTCTTGTTGATATTGAAAGGATGTGGTTAGATGGAAATATCTAATTTTCAGAAATGGATATTATATATATCTTTGGTTTTAACGCTTATTTTTGTTGGTATAGTTTTCTTTCAAAGCTTTGGTTTGTTTATCAATCTGATAATTGGTCTAATGTTTGGTATTGTCATGAGAAACTCAGATTTTTCTTTTACTGCGAATTTACGTGATATAGTACATCATAAAAAATATCAATCTTCTTTAAATTTTTTCAAAATGGTTTTATTAACGTTACTTGGGATTCATGTGGTAATTTTTGTTAAATCTTCTTTGTCTTTGTTTGATTGGAATTTTTATTTAAATGAACCTACAACCGTCTCACTAGCGTTTTTTATAGGTTCGGTAATCTTTGGTATTGGTATTTCCATCATGGGTTCTGCGGGATCTGGTTTTATGAAAAAAGCAGTCTCTGGACATAAAGAATTCATTTTCGGGTTATTCTTTTATTTCGTTGGTTCGATTATCGGAGTTTGCTTTAGAGAAATAACATTGATTTACTTTCCTAGCGGGAAACTTTACATGCCTACGTTATTAGGCTGGCCATTAGCTTTAATGGTCCAGACCGGTTTAATTATGTTAGTTATTTTTACGTTAACTAAAATTACAGCAAAGGAGATCAAGGATGATACAAAAAATATTAGATCATAAGTTTAGTCTCAAAGCCTCTTATCGATTAATTGCTATATTAGGTATTATCTATTTTATGTTTAATACTAGAGTAATCGCTACCGCAATGCCATTGAGTTTGCTTGGATATAAAATTTTCTCCTTCTTTGGTATTAACTTTGACAGTTTTACTTTGTTTCCGGATTCATTGAAAAACAGCATCACTGAATCGTCTTTCTTAAATCCGGTTTTAGTTTTGATATTTGGTTATATGATTGGAATATGGTTGGTCTCCTTAGCGAAGGAACCATATCGATTAAAGGATAAAATTTCATTAAGAAAGTTTATGAAACTAGCTATGGGTGGTTTATTTGTTGGCATAGGGGTACAATGCATTTATGGCGCAAATATTGGTGAAGTTTACGGAGCTATTAGTATGCTTTCGTTATCAGGATGGATTGTTGTTATAGGTAGTGGTTTAGGCTTATGGATTGGGAAACCATTATTTAATTGGTTTGAAAAAACAGATAAATAACTAGCAACAAGAATGATATGTTTTACTTTACAGACACAACTAGCTCCTGGTGAATAGAGGAACTAGTATAACAGAGCTTAAAACAATTCTAGAAACAACGATACTAAGTTGTTTTCCTTATCAT
This sequence comes from Bacillota bacterium, assembly GCA_023388535.1. Classification (GTDB taxonomy): domain Bacteria; phylum Bacillota_I; class Bacilli_A; order Erysipelotrichales; family Erysipelotrichaceae; genus JBNRMW01. The sequence continues at coordinate 5,323 of JAEWFZ010000045.1, forward strand.
GGAAGAAACTTAGTATATTCTTATTGAATTAATAATTAATATTTTGAGAATTTTAGTAAAATTGTAAATTAAAAAGTTAAACTGGAGTTTCAAAGATAAAGTCCATATAATTGTGTAAAAGTAAAAGGGCCATAGGCTCTGTTATGATGTTAGTGAACAAACAACAATCATAAAGGAGAACGCTATGGCACAAATCAATTTTACTTTAGATTTTGAAGA
>JAEWFZ010000047.1 GCA_023388535.1 Bacillota bacterium
AGAGGGTACTTTGTGGATACGGTAGGACGAAATGAAAAAACTATTCGTGAGTATATCCAGACCCAGTTGCAGGAAGACAAATTATCCGATCAGTTGAGCATGAAGGAATTTATAGACCCGTTTACGGGTACGCCGGTGAAATAGACAAATAAACAAGCCACTTTGAGTGGCAAGTCTGTGAGAACGCTGCAGCTGTCAGGCTTCAATAGTCGCAGGACTAGGCAGCAACAGGCCCTTTAAGGGCTTGACATACCACTTGTTCTACAAGTGGTTATGATTTTATAGAATAGTGCTATAAAGAAGTTTTAGCAATCAAAAATCCATAGCTAGATAGTAAGGTTTTTAAACATAGGGATTTTCCATGGCCTCACCATAAGATGGCTCGTTTTTGATTTCATTATAGGCAATAAAGACAAAAGCTAAACTAATCATATAAGAAACCAATGAAGAACCACCATAGGAAATCAAAGGTAAGGTGATTCCGGTAATTGGTAAAATACCTATTACCATCATTATATTTTGTAACTGTTGATAAATGAAGATTCCTAGGACACCCGAAATGATATACTTCAATCTAAAGTTTTTGGAACGAATCGAGATATAGATCAAACGCAAATCAAGAGCCAAGGAAAGCAAAACCAACCAAAGACTACCTAAAAATCCAAAGGCCGCTCCAAAGACGGAGAAAATAAAGTCTGTATGAGAAGCAGCAATAGGAATCACTCGGTTGGTTGCGCCTAAGCCATCCATTCCAGCGTTACCTAAGGCAATTAAGGAAGAATAGAGCTGCCAACCATAGGTTTGATTATATTTCTCATAATCTAACCATCCATAAAAACGTTTCAGTTTGTATTTTGTTCCAAAGATAGCTTCCAACCATTCAATTTTAAAATAATAAGAATAAACCACGAATATTAAAGATAAAATTAAAATAATGGCAATTAAAATAAACCATTCTCTACGGATACCGCTCATTAACAGCATCACTAGTAATGAAATGACAATAATGATGGGAATACCAGTATCGGGTTGTAGGAAAATTAAAAGAAGCGGTGGAACAACCCATTTACCAACCTTATAGAATAATAAGAAGTCAGATTTAAAGGATAATTCGGTCTTGGTTCGGTTATGTTGCATTATTATTTGTGAGGTAATAACGATTAAAATGATTTTCATAAACTCTGAGGGCTGGAAGGAAGCCCCAGGAAATTGATACCAAGCATAGGTACCGCCAACCGGTCGTATAAAAGGTAAGCGAATCAGTCGATATTTCTGCAATATCAAGACAATTAAGGCCAGCATTAAAAAGAAATATAAAAATCTAGAAATCGCATAAACCGTTTCTTTTCCCATAAATACTAAAGTGATAATGGTAATAAATCCGACCCCAAAAAATAATCCTTGTCGTACGATATATCCCTTAGCTTCGCTTAAACCGCCGGTAAGATGTGGCGCGGAAGCGTATAGCGCCAATAAAGAAGTTGCACCATAGAGAACTAATATGAAAAGTAAAATATAATCTAAATTGAACTTACGTTTTTTTACTGGATTGCTCATAGATGCTCCTTTCCGTGAGTACATACTATCATATTTGTTGGTCTTTTAGTATTAGAGAGAAAGGGAACAAATCAAAATTATAGATTGTGAATAGAATACATTTATGGTAACATTTCTACAGTTAGGTCCTTTTAAAGTAAGCCAGTGAGTTTACTAAGGGAGAAAATTTATCTCATAGGTCCTAATGATGGCCTTTTTTTTATGCCAATGAAAGGAAAAAGAGAAAAATGAGTACAAAGAGTCCAGATTTACTTTACGATGTCCATGAGACACCTCCCTTTTTAAAAGGGTTTTTACTGAGCTTTCAGCATGTTTTTGCGATGTTCGGAGCTACTATTTTAGTTCCTATAATCGTAGGGATGCCAATATCAGTCGCTTTATTTGCCAGCGGTATTGGTACGATTATTTACTTAATATTAACGGGATTTAAAGTTCCTGTTTATTTAGGATCATCTTTTGCTTATATTACCGCCATGGTTACCGCTCGGGAATCGATGGGTGGCGATGTTAGTGCCGCTCAAACCGGCATTATTTTGGTAGGACTGATTTATGTTATTGTAGCTTCGGTACTAAAGGTTACCGGAACTAAATGGTTGGATAAATTATTACCACCAATTGTTATTGGTCCGATGATCATTGTAATTGGTTTAGGCTTATCTTCTGTCGCTGTACAACAAGCGGGCTTTGTTCAAGGTGGCGAATGGAAAAACATGCTAGTGGCCATAGTAACCTTCCTCATCACGGCGCTGGTTTCTACGAAGGGAAAAGGAATCTTTAAAATTATTCCTTTCTTAATTGGGATTATCGGTGGTTATATTGTTGCTACACTTTTAGGGATTGTTGATTTTACACCAGTAAAAGAATCCATCAAGGGCAATTTCTTTGGCGATATTATACGATTACCACAATTCTACCTTCCATTTAGTACTAATGGTTTATTTGCAGAGTATCGCTTCTATTTTGGACCGGAAGCGTTAGCGATACTTCCAATCGCAATCGTTACCATTTCAGAACACGTCGGTGACCATACGGTGCTAGGTAAAATTTGTGGAAGAAATTTCTTACAAAATCCTGGTTTAACCCGTACCTTAATGGGAGATGCTATCGCAACCTCTGTTTCCGCTTTTATCGGTGGTCCAGCAAATACGACCTATGGAGAAAATACAGGGGTTGTCTCAATGACACGCGTAGCAAGTACCAAAGTCATCTTGGGAGCGGCCTTGATTGCTATCTTTCTTTCATTTGTTAGTCCAGTTCAAGCCTTAATATCGACGATTCCTGATCCGGTATTAGGCGGCATGTCGTTACTGCTTTATGGGGTTATTGCTTCCAACGGTTTATCGGTTTTAGTTGATAATCAAGTCGATTTTAGCAAACAGAGAAATTTAATTATCGCTTCCGCTATGACGGTTATCGGTATCGGTGGTGCAGTATTTCCGATTACTAAACTAGCAAGTTTCTCAGGTTCGGCATTAGCCGCTCTGGTCGGTATTAGTTTAAATCTAATTTTGCCAAAAGAATAAGCAAACTAAAAAGCTGTCTCATCTTGTTAGTTCAAGAGGACAGCTTTTTTTAATATATAATATTAATCGTTTTATTCTGCGAAATCAGTTTCTGGTTCAAAATCGAATTCTAAAAAGTTAAAGAAAGACTTATTAGCCTTTTCGCTAGACTCAACATACCAAGTATTATCCACTTTTCTTAAATGAAGCTCAGATTCATAAGGTTTTGCTTCACCATCTTTGAACATATTGACAACTAATTCATCGATTTTTTTATCCTGTTCTTCTTCTGAAAGGTTACTAAAGCCAGGATCCATGGCTAATTCAACTATTTTAGTCATTACCAGTTGATAGGTTTTACCGAAATCAATGCCTTCCCATTTAACCACAACGGTTGCTTTATCATCGGTTATAGTAGGTTGGGAAACGTCAAAATCACTTTTGAAAAAGAAGTCCATCATCTCTTCTGGTTTAACTCCTGCAATTACTTGTTGCGCTCTTTCATCTTCTACTTCTTTAATTTGTTCTTCAGTTAGCTGATCTTCGGGAACGATAAAAGCGTTAACTTTCTTTGTATCCATCTTGCGATATGCAGTTAAAAATTCTTTTGCAACGCTTTCTGGTGAAGCGGCAGTGCTCGGTGTATCTACTTTTGGTTTTGAGCTACATCCAATCAATACTAGGCTAATCAATAAAATGGTAAGTAGTTTCTTCATTTACTTTCCTCCTTAAACAATTTTACTTTAGCAAATTAATCGATAAGAATAAACTAAGAAACATTTTTATTTTTGTTAATTTGTGATTTTTGTGGTTGAAGGTACTCAATTTTGGAATGACAATATTTGCAACGATAGCCCTTGCTTAGGCGAAGTTTTCGATCGACTACAAAGACGCGACAACGACATTGATAGCGATGCTGGTTTAGGCCGGAATAGGTTCGACTCAAGCTAACATTAAGTTGGTGACAAGTATCTTTGAAGACTGGTGAGTTATCTTTAAAGGGTTTGTTTTGTAAATGTAAGCCATGATGAATCAGTTCATGATAGAGAATATCTAGAATAATTTCATTTTCTCGAGACTGAATTAGATTATATGATAAATCGATTTGTTTGGGTTGACCATAAGGATCGATTTTATAGGCCCCTAAAGTACGCTTCATACGTTTATTGATAATAATTGGTATCGATAAATCACAATTAAAGTTAGTTTTTAGAAACTCCCTTGCTGCTTGAGTCAGCCAAGAAATAGTTTCGTCTCTTTTATTCATTTAAAATAATCAGCTTTCTTAAGTATTTTATTGTTGGCGTAATATTAATTTTCCATCAACGACGCGTTCAACAATACATAGTGATTTAAGATTATAGTTATGTTGACGAAGCCAAGCACCCCCTGGTTGAAAGCCTTTTTCAACCACCATACCGATGCCGGTTATGGTAGCTTTAGCTTGACTACAAATATCGATTAACCCACGAATAGCCTCTCCGTTAGCTAAAAAATCGTCAATGATAAGAATTTTCTCGTTCTCATGAAGAAATCGTTTGTTTACAGAAAACAAGCTGCTGACTTGCTTGGTATAGGAAAAAACTTCACTTTGATAATCCTCAAGATTAGGTTCGTCGGGATTTTTCTTCTTGGCAAAGAGCAAATCTACGCCAAATTTTTGAGCAATCGCTACGGCAATTCCTATGCCGCTTGCTTCACACGTCAAAATTTTATCCACTTGGATGTCCTTGAACGCTTCATAAAATAATTCAGCAATTTCTTCTAAAAACTTCACATCCATATAGTGATTGAGGAAATGATCAACTTTAATAATATGTTTTCCGATGACTTCGGCTGTCTCTAAGACTCTTTTTTCTACCGCATTCATGGGTTAATCCTATCAAATAGAAAGAGGACGTTCAACCACCAGCAACAGATTCAAGTACTTTTTAATTGACAATTAAATAGAATCGTTTTATGATTTTGATACACAGTCTCAAATTGGAGGTCCCTATGAGTATTAAGTATCAAACAAAACAAAAAGAAATTCTATTGAATTTGATGAAAAATACCCAACAAGCGCCATTTAGTGCTTCCGACTTAATGGCAATGGTTGAAAGTTTAGAAATATCGCCTTCTCGGGCCACGATTTATCGCTTGTTGGACGAATTAGAACAACAAGGTAAAGTAAGAAAATACTTTCTCGAGAATCAAACCACAGCAATGTATCAATATTTGCCGGAAATTGACTGTAGCGAACATTTTCATGCGGTTTGTGATGATTGTGGTCATCTCTTTCATATCCAATGTAAAGAAGTGGATCAACTGATTGAACATTTATCACATCATCATCATTTTCAAGTGAATGTTGAGACATCTGTATTTCACGGTTACTGTGAAAGTTGTCAATTAGCGAGGAAACTATAATGAAAAGAACATTTATATTAGCCGTCGTCATCCTCTTATTAGCGGCTTGTGCTAAAACTCCAACTACTTCTGAGGATAATGAAAAATTAAAGGTAGTCGCCACCTCTTTTCCGGTTTATGAATTTGCTCGTGAAATTGGAAAAGATTTAATCGATGTAACGCTTTTGACAAAAAGCTCAAGCGATGCGCATAGTTTTGATCCGACGCCACAAGATTTAGTGGCTATGAATCAAACAGATTTACTAGTTTATACAAACGATGCGATGGAACCTTGGATAGATCGAATCAAATCTTCTTTAGAATCAAAAGTAACCTTATTAAATAGTTCAAAAGAAATTAAGTTAAGCGAGCATCATCACGAACACGAAGAACACGATGAACACGATGAACACGATGGTCATGACCATAGTTCTGGAGATCCTCATACCTGGGTAAGTATGAAGAACGCCAAAAAGATGGTTAAATCGATATACGAAGCTATGATTGAAATAAAACCAGAGCTGAAAACGAAGCTTGAAAGCAATTATCAAGCGTATCTTGAAAAACTAGAAAAACTAGATGCTGAATACGAAGCTGTTTTTGATCGAGCAAAACAAAAAACAGTGGTCTTCTTAGGACATTTTGCCTTTAATTACTTATTTGAAGACTTTCATTTCGATTACAAAGTATTGTATGAATCACTTTCCCATGAAACTGAGCTAACCGCGGCCAAAATCAAGGAAATTATTGATGTGGTTAAAGAACATCAGTTGAGTTATGTCTTTAAAGAGGAACTAGCCAGTGACAAAGTAGTTGATACGATATTAGCTAATACCAACACCAAGGCGCTGGAACTACACGGTGCTCACCAACTTAGTAAAGAAGATCAAGCCGCAAAAACTAGCTTTATAGAAATACAAGAACGGAATATAGAGAATCTAAAGAAAGGACTACAATGAATCCATTAATCCAAGTTAATCAACTTGATATGAGTTACGGAACAAAATCGGTACTAAAAAATATTAATTTTGAGATACAGCCTCAAGATTTTTTGATGATTATTGGAGAAAATGGATCTGGTAAATCGACCTTAATCAAAGGCTTGTTAGGCTTAAAAGCGATAGACTCAGGAACTATTGATTTTCATGGATTAAAGCGCAATGAAATTGGTTATCTGCCACAATACACACAAATTCAACGAGACTTTCCAGCAAGCGTTATGGAAGTTGTAACCTCGGGTTGTGTTAACCGTTTAGGCAAGCGATTTTTCTATAATCGCAGCGATAAAGAGCGGGTTTTAGCGCAGATGAAACGTCTCAAAATATTAGACTTAAAAGATCGCTACTTTCAAGATTTATCTTTAGGTCAAAAACAACGCGTTCTTTTAGCGCGTGCGCTCTGTGCTACCGATAAACTACTCATTTTAGATGAACCGGTAAGTAGTCTTGATCCACAAATTACTCAATCCTTTTATGAATTATTAAAAGAATTAAACCAAGAACACGAATTGACGATCGTTATGATAACTCATGACATCAGTCAGGTAGTGGATGCCGCCAATAAAGTATTACTTTTAAATCAAGAAGTCCTCTATTTTGGACAGGCTAAAGATTATTTACTAAAAATTCCTCAGAAAGGACACAGCCATGCTTGATCTGCTACAATACGACTTCATGATTTATGCCTTAATTGCGGGTCTGGCCATTTCCGTTAGTGCCTCCTTATTAGGAGTTGGTTTAGTGTTGAGAAAAACAAGCTTAATTGGAGATGGATTGTCCCATGTTGCTTTTGGGGCTATGGCTATTGGCTTGGCATTAGGAACACAGCCTTTGATTTTTTCTTTAATCGTTGTTGTCTTTTCTGCTTTTTTAATTTTAAAATTATCCCAATCTTCCAATATTAGTGGAGATGCTATTATTGCGGTTTTATCAACCACTTCCTTAGCTTTAGGTATGGTTGTTTTGAATCGCTTTAATATTCAATCGGATTTAAATAGCGCTTTATTTGGCTCGCTTTTAGGGCTTGATTTACAAGAAGTAATCTTGTCGGTTGTCGTCGCCTTAATTGTTTTAATTGCCTATACGTTAATGTATCAACGTTTATTTGTCATGATTTTTGACGAACCCTTCGCAAAGACTTCAGGTTTGAATACCGATCTTTATCAAACTATGATTGCGTTGTTAACGGCTTTGACGATTGTTGTTGGGATGCGTTTAATGGGGGCTTTGTTGGTTTCCGGTTTGATTGTTTTTCCAGTATTATCAGCGATGCGTTTAACCCGTTCTTTTAAGGCGGTAACTATTAGCGCTGTAATCATTTCGGTGCTTTCGATGATTGTAGGGTTGAGTGCTTCGGTACAGTTTAACACGCCTACTGGAGCCAGTATCATATTGGTAAACGCGCTTGTCTTTGCATTAAGTTTAATTTATAGTGGCATAGTAAAAACAACGCATAAGAAGGAGAACCTATGATTCATATCGCAAGCTATATTGATGCTGACTTTATCGCCCGCTTAATAAGAGATGAACTTGGATATACTGAAACGACCGCAGAGATTGTTGAAAAGAATTTAGATATGATTATCAAAGATCCTCATCAAGTGGTTTTAGTCATCGATGATGAGGTAGGGTTTATTCATGTTCAATTGGTCGATTCACTATATTCAGAACCCTCCGCAAGAATCATTAGTTTTGCGGTCGATGGTAAGTTTCAAGGCCAAGGATTTGGTAAAAAGTTACTACAAGCGGCTGAAGATTGGGTAAAAGAACAAGGTCGTGATTTTATCATTCTCAGCTCAAGTACGTATCGCCACGCGTCGCATCGCTTTTACGAAAAACAAGCCTATCAAGCGACCCGCCAACAGAAGTTATTTGTAAAAAAGATATCAATAAAGGGCAACTAACCATTTCTTTAGTCAACAACTAAATCCTTTAGTACAAATAGACAGAGACTATTTCCTTAATTATCGTGGATTTAGTCCTTTTATTATCTGAAACTAATCATGATATAATTAGCATCTAAGGACGGTAGTTATGGACAATCTTTCACCAATGATTAAACAATATCTTGAAATGAAAAAGCAAAGTAGCGATGCCCTACTCTTTTTTCGTTTAGGTGATTTTTATGAACTCTTTTTTGAAGACGCGAAAGTCGTTTCCAAAGAACTAGAACTGGTTTTAACTTCAAGAGCCGCCGGGGGTAACCAAAAAGCACCGATGTGTGGGGTGCCTCATCATGCGGCGGGAAATTACATCCAAAGACTCATAGGAAAAGGCTATAAAGTCGCTATCGCTGAACAAGTGGAAGATCCCGCTACCGCTAAAGGTCTGGTAAAGCGTGAGATTGTACGTATTATAACGCCCGGAACAAATATCGACATGGACGAAAATATGATCGCTAAACTTGCCTCAATCGATCATGATTTACTCTATTATGAAATAGCTATTTTTGACATTTCCAATAATCAAACTGAGACGTTACGAATTGAAAAAGATGACACTTACATGTTGTTAACGCTCTTAAGCAAAGGAATAAGTGAGGTAATCGTGCCGAATCAAGCTTTGTTTGATTTAATTAAAGCTAAATCCGATTTCACGGTTAGCTTATTTCAACCAGTCTTAGCCAAACGGCTATCTTTAGAACAACAAGTCTACCAACGACTCAAAGAATATTTGACCTATACCCAAAAACAAACCGTCGAAACTACCAGCACAACAACTAACAAACATATGATTTTAGACTACAATGCGATTACTAATTTAGAATTAGTATCTTCTTTACGAACCAAGGAACGTTCTAATAGCTTGTGGGGGTTTTTAGACTATTGTAAAACTTCAATGGGATCTCGATTGCTTAACCAATGGATCAAGGAACCACTTTTTGAGTTGGAGGCGATTTTAAATCGACAAGAACAAGTTGAATTTTTTATAGACAATTTTATCATCAAAGCTCAGTTAGAAGAACAATTGAAAAAAGTCTATGATGTCGAACGTCTTAGTACGAAACTATCACTATCTCGTGTTACGACGCAAGATTTGGTGCGTCTAAGAACATCGTTAAGAGCCGCAAAAACCATTTCAACAATAATTGATATTGAAGACTATCAAATATTGGGATCTAGTGATTTAGTTTTAGAAGAATTAGAAGCTGTTTTACAGGAAGAACCACCGCTTTTAATAAAAGACGGGTATACCATTAATCCGGGGGTAAACGCTGAGTTGGATGAACTACGCGATTTAACCGAACACCACCAAGAACGACTTTTAGCCTATGAACAAGCCCAACGCGATCTCACCGGTATTAAAAACCTAAAAGTGGGTTATTCGAGAAGTTTTGGCTATTATTTAGAAGTTACCAAGGGCCAAGTGGATATGGTCAAGGAAGAATATGGCTATATTCGTCGACAAACTTTAACCAACGCCCAGCGCTATACCAGTATTGAATTAAAAGAATTAGAAGTTAAACTTGAGAATGCTGCGCAGCGGATATTGGTAATTGAACAAGAATTATTTAATGCTTTGGTTGAAGATTTAAAACCACAGGTAGCCTTACTCTATAAAATAGCCAGCGCTTTAGCGAGTCTTGATGTAATATTAAGTTTTGCTGAGGTTAGTGCACAAGGCGGTTATGTTAAACCTCTATTTAATAGAGATGGCTTATTTAAAGTAGAACAAAGCACTCATCCAATTTTAGAAACTACCCTTAAATCTCATCAAGTCATCGCCAACGATATCATCATAGAACCCGAATCACCAATTATCATTTTAACCGGCCCTAATATGGGTGGAAAATCGACGATAATGAGACAAATTGCTTTGATCAGCATTATGGCTCAGATGGGGATGTATGTAAAAGCTAAATTTGCTAATTTACCAATCTACGATCGCATCCTTACCCGCATGGGCGCCAGCGATGATATCTTATTAGGACAATCAACCTTCATGATTGAAATGGCGGAAGCCAATCAAGCGATTCGACAAGCGACAAAAGACTCATTAATTCTTTTCGATGAGTTGGGGCGGGGAACCTCAACCTATGATGGTATGAGTATTGCTAGAGCCATCTTGGTATATTTAAGTGAAAATAGTGAAGCGACCATCTTTTTCTCGACCCATTACCACGAATTGACAGATTTAGCGGAAACGTATCCGAAAATAATCAATAAACAAGTGGCGGTTCATGAAGAAAAGGATCGGATTACCTTCTTATATCAGTTAATCGATGGGGCTACCGATCGTTCCTACGGAATCCATGTAGCCAAATTAGCGGATTTACCTCTTGATGTCATCCATTTAGCCAATCAAAATCTTAAAGGTTATTTACATAATGGCTTAAAACTACCGGAAGTGTTAACGATTAACGAAGCCTCAGCGACCGTAATGGATTTAGCGCAATTGGATATAGAAACACTATCCCCTTTAGAAGCCTTGAACCAACTTGATCAATTAATAAAGCAGGCTAAGGAGGAACTTGATGAACAAGATTAAACCCCTCAGCGAACAATTAACCAATATGATAGCGGCCGGCGAAGTTGTCGAACGACCATCCGCTGTGTTAAAAGAGCTTATTGAAAATAGTATCGACGCTCAGGCCAGCAAAATTGAAGTTGAAATAAAAAATGGTGGTTTAGATTTAATCAGCGTCATCGATGATGGCATCGGTATCGCTAAGGAAGATATTCCACTGGCGTTTTTACGCCACGCAACCTCAAAAATTTTTGAGGAACGTGACTTAATGAATTTAACAAGTCTTGGTTTTCGCGGTGAAGCGTTACCTAGTATCGCTAGCGTTAGTCAATTAGAACTTATTTCTAGAACCGCTGATAATATTGGCTATTCTTACAAAGTAGCTTTTGGTGAAGTCGTTCATTTTGAGCCAATCCAAGCAAATCCAGGAACCAGTATTCAAGTAAGTGGGCTTTTTTACAAGCAACCAGCACGGTTGAAATATTTGAAAAATCCAAGAACCGAAAGCGCTCAATGCCTATCCTTAGTTCAAAGTTTTGCTTTGGGAAATCCAGGGATCGCTTTTTCTTATAAAAGCGATGATAGAGAAGTTTTCAAAACTACTGGATCCAATAACATCGCTCAAATCGTTTATCAAATTTATGGTTATGAAGTCAGTAAGGCAGCTATTTTATTTGAAGCGAAGAGTTTTGATTTTGAAATTTCTGGGATGTATGTCGCACCGACCATACAACGGGCGTCTCGAAACTACCTTCATCTCTTTTTAAATGGACGAATGATTCGTTATTACAAATTATCCCAGAGTATTTTTGAAGTGTTTCATCGCTATATGCCAAGCGATCGTTTTCCGATTATGGTGTTATATGTCAAAAGTGATCCGCATTTAGTAGATGTCAACGTCCACCCTTCTAAATGGGAAATTCGTTTATCGAATGAACTTCAACTTCTAGATTTAGTGAGTGCTACGCTTAGAGATTCTTTAGTTCAAAACATGGGAGCTAAACAGGTTAGACCGAGCATCGCTAGTAGACCTTCATTGGAACAAACCTTAGATTTATCTCAAAAACCTCAAGATATAGAACTGGAAACGACCACTTGGGAGTATTTTGATGAGGTACAAACAGATTCTGTAATAACTACAACACCAACCCCGATGATACGAGCTATCGGACAGCATCATGGTAATGTGATCGTGGCTGAAGATGATGATAATTTATACTTATTTGATCAACACGCTGCCATGGAGCGAGTGCAGTATGAAAAGATAATTAAGCAATTTGATAACCATAACTATCATAGTCAAACACTTTTATTGCCGATTGTTTTAAAAAACCAACAAGCTATTCTATCCGATTGGGATAAGTATGAAAGACTGTTGAAGGAATTTGGACTTATTTTGGAGCAATTCGATGATCATAGTTTAATTTTAAGAGAAGTCCCCTCTTGGCTTGTGGTTAGTGATACGGAGAATTTCATGTATAGTTTGCTAGATCTCTTATTGGAAACCAGAGAATTGTCGGTTTCCCAGTTTTTAAAGGATAAGATAGCAACAATGGCTTGTCATAGTAGTATCCGATTTAATGAAATTTTAAACTTAGATCAAATGAATCGTCTTATTCAAGATTTATTAGCTTGTGAGAATCCTTATAATTGTCCACATGGTCGTCCTACTTTTGTTCGATTAAACGCAAAAGAACTTTTAAAGGAATTTGGACGATGAAGGTATTGGTTATTATGGGGGCTACCGCCACCGGTAAATCAGCATTGGGAGTAAAATTAGCTAAGCAGTTTAATGGTGAAATTATCTCAGCGGATTCGATTCAAGTTTATAAGGAACTTAATATCGGCTCCGCTAAAATCAGTCAAGAAGAAATGGAGGGTATCGTTCATCATTGGATTTCCATTAAATCTTTAGAGGAAAGTTCTTCGGTGGCTGATTTTCAAAGAGAAGCAAGAGTACTTATTAAGGAAATAAGCGAACGCGGCAAACTTCCTATTGTAGTTGGTGGAACGGGCTTATATATAAAGGCTTTATTGTACGATTATCAATTCAAGCTCGATGAAAAGGAATCGATTGATTTATCAAGCTACAGCAATCAAGAGCTCTATGACAAACTTAAACAACTAGATCCTAAACAAGCGGATAAAATTCATGTCAATAACCGAAAACGTCTAGAACGCTTTTTCCAGTTATACCACCAACAGGGAAAGACTAGAAGCGAGCTACTAAAGCAACAAAAAGACCATCCTTTATACGATGGGAAGATTTTCTATTTAACCGGTCCACGTGACTGGCTTAGAAATCGCTTTAATCAGCGGATAGAGAAGATGATTGACTTAGGTTTAGAAGAAGAAGTCTATCAAGTCAGCCAACAAGGTAGTGATTTTAGTCCGGTTGGTTTATCCGCTATTGGTTATCGTCAATGGGAGCCTTATTTTAAAAAGGAAATAAGTATTGAAGAAGTGATTCGTCGTATAGAGATTGCTACTGCACAGTTTTCAAAACGGCAGATGACCTGGTTTAGAAACCAATTACAAGGAACCATAATTGATGTAAGTCAAGAGAATCCTTATCCGGTGGTGGCTCAAGAAGTTTCATCATGGATTTGAAGAGTTGATGATAATATGATGATCTTTGTAAACAGGTTCAATCATAAATATCTTTTTAACTTTGATATAATAGAAATTAAGAAATGAGAGGATTTGTCTAAATTTGATTGCAATTAATCTTAGCTAGACAAAACTTATCAGCTTGTTTCTCAGGAGGTTTTATTATGGATTTAAAATTTGAGCGAATTGAACCTTTATTTAAGGAAGCCTTCCCATATCTTCAACAACAACGTGTGGCGGTCGTTGGCCTTGGTGGTGTTGGCGGCATTTGTGCAGAAGCCTTAGTTCGATCGGGAATATCAAAACTAGTCATCGTTGATTTTGATAAGATTGAAGAAAGTAATATCAACCGACAAAATGTAGCCTTAGTTAGTACCCTTGGACAATTAAAAAGCGAGGTATTAGCTAAACGTTTATACGATATCAATCCCAATCTTAAGCTAAGAGTACACTCGGTATTTCTTAATAAAGCCAATGTTGAAGCTATTTTAGGAGATTGTGTTGCTGTGGTTGATGCGATTGATAATGTCAAAGCTAAAATGGAATTGATTTCCTATGCGGTCAATGCCAACAAAGTATTTATATCTTCGATGGGTATGGGCAATCGTCTTGATCCAACTAAGCTAGAAGTTTCTACCATAAGTAAAACCTACAACGACCCTTTTGCGAAACAGATTCGGTTAAAAAGCAAAGAACTTGGTCTAAAAGACTATAAAGTCGTCTTCTCGAGTGAGTTACCAAAAAAGGATAGTGAAGTATTAACTTCCTTTATGCCCGTTACCTCAACCGCTGGTTTAATCTTGGCGGCTGAAATAATCTCGGATTTAGTACGGAGGAATGAAGATGAATAAAGAAATCGTCTTAGCGGGCGGCTGTTTCTGGGGCGTTCAAGAGTTTTTTAGACGCGCCGGTACGGTATCTCAAGTTTCTGGGTATAGTCAAGGTCATGTGATTAATCCTAGTTACCAGCAAGTGTGTACTCAAGAAACGGGGCATGCGGAAGTCGTTAAAATAACCTATGATCCAAATCAGATTACTCTAGAACGAATTCTAGAGTTGTACTTTAGAATCATCGATCCAACCTTGCTAAACCAGCAAGGCAACGATAAAGGAACCCAGTATCGAACCGGTATTTATTATGTCGATCAAGAGGATGAAGGGATTATTCGAAAGGCTTTAGCAAACGAGCAAGCCAAATATCGAAAACCTTTAGTGGTTGAGGTAGAACCTCTTAAGAACTTTAGTGAAGCAGAATCTTACCATCAAGATTATCTGGTTAAGAACCCACGTGGTTATTGTCATATAGATATGAGTTTGTTAGATAAAGACTAGTATTGTAATATATAGTAAAGTTATCAAGAAAGAAGTGAAAACTTTGAACAATCGACAAATTCTACTTCTTAGTGAACTGTATCGTTCCAACACGAACCATACAAACGAGTCATTAGCTCGTCTTTTTGACGTTTCTGAACGCACGATTCGAAACGATATTCATGATATCAATGAGAAACTTGAAGCTTACAAAGCTTTAGTTCACCGAGAAGCTTCTAGAACAATCAGCTTAATCATTAATAACGAAGAATTGTTTAAAGAATTCATGCAAGAGTATTTAAACCAAGATGAGCGAATTCCGGTAGAACCAGAAGATCGCGTCTTTTACTTAATTCGAAAATTCTTATTAAATCCAGAATACTTAAAGATTGATGATGTTGCCCAGGAACTTTATGTCAGCCGTTCTACGGTATTAAAGGATTTAAAAGACGTAAAAGTAATTTTAAATGAATTCGATTTAAATTTTGAAAGACGTCCTAACTACGGTATAGCTTTGATTGGTTCAGAAAAGCAAATACGAAATGCCATCAGCGAACTGTTATTTAACCGTAATCAACCAAGTTTCTTGATTGAATCCAAAAACGAGTGGTTACTTCCACAAAAGTTAATGGATGAGATCCATCGGGTTGTCCTTACTAATATTCGTCATTTTAAATTAAGTTTGTCCGATATTGCGTTAAATAATTTGGTGATTCATATTGCGATTGCCTATAATCGGGTCTTGGCTAAGCAATATGTTGATTCTGTGGAAACCGATTTATCGAATATCATCGATAAAGAAGAATATCAGGTAGCCCAACAGATATTAAAGGATATAGAAGGCGTCTTCGATATTAGTTTTCCTGAAGTTGAGATTGCCTATGTTACCATGCATTTGTTGGGAACAAAATTAGTATTAGAAAACAACTACGCGCAACCACTATCTAGCGTAGATCAGGAGATTCACGAAGTGGCTCGTAAAGTTATCGATGAGGTCGATCGTCGTTTAAATCTAGGGCTTAAAGAGGATAAAGAACTACATCTTGGTATTGCGATTCATTTAAAGCCGGCAATCCATCGTTTTCGTTATCAAATGAATTTACGAAATCCGATGCTCGAGGCGATCAAAGCCAACTATTCACTGTCTTTTGAAGCTGCTGTAATTGCATCGAGAATTATTGAAGATGAACTTAACATAAAAATTAATGAAGATGAAATGGGTTATATTGCATTACATTTTGGTGGTGCTATGGAGCGAGCTAAAATGGCAGAGAAACCTTTAAGAACATTAATCGTTTGTGCCTCTGGAATTGGCAGCTCACAATTATTACTATATAAAATTCGTTCTCGATTTAGCCACCGGTTGACAGTTTTGGAAGCAACCGAATTACATAATTTAAGCCGCTATTCTCAAGAAGACTTAGATTTGATTATTTCTACTATTCCTTTACCAGAGTCAATTGAAATACCAAGCATTGTTGTTGGAGATATATTGGGAGAATCGGATATGGAAAAAATAGCTAAACTGATTGATCAACATAATCAGATTTGTTGTGATCATTATTTAAGAAAAGAACTAGTTTATGCGCAATTGGACTATGAAGACTATCCTAGTTTGGTTGAATATCTGAGTGAGCGCGTCTGGGAAAAAGGCTTAGTTAATGAAGATATTAGTGAATCAGTCCTTAAACGTGAAACCATTTCAGCGACTGCTTTTGGTAATTTGGTGGCGATTCCCCATCCTTTAGAGCCGGTCAGTACGGATACATTTTGGACGGTTGCCACGCTCAAAGAACCGATTGATTGGGTTGGAAAACCGGTTCAGTTGGTTGTTCTATTAAATGTAGCCAAAGAGCTATCTTCATCCTTGGAATTGATGTATAAGCAATTGCTTGCGATTGTTGATGATTTTGATTTAGTTCAGGAATTGGTCGAGATTGCTAGTCCTGAACATCTCTTTAGACGTTTAAAAGAAGTTCTGGATACGATTAAATAGTTCTCAAAGCCCTTAGGGCTTTTTTAGTATGACGAACAATTTCCAATCTTTTGGAAAATCTATACATTGAGATTGTTTTTGTCGTGTCCTATAGTGTACTTGTAAAGGAGTGTAGCAAGTATGGATAACGAACAAATTATCATGGGAATCATCATGCATGGCGGAAATGCCCGTTCTTATGCAATGAGAGCTTTACAAGAAGCGCGTAACAACAACTTCGAAGCAGCCTATCAGTTGTTAGAAGATTCCAGTGAAGAGTTAAATCTAGCTCACAAAATCCAAACGGATTTAATCCAAGCCGAGGTTCGTGGTGAACCTACTGAAGTCTCCCTACTCATGGTACATGCACAAGATCATTTAATGAATGCCATGACCGTCAGAGACTTAGCTCAAGAAATCATTGGCTTACACGAAAGTAAGTAGAAAGGAAAATTATGAAAATTGTATTAGTTTGCGGAGCCGGAATGTCGACCAGTATTTTGGTTCAAAAAATGGTTAAAGAAGCCGCTAATCGCGAAGGTGACTTCAACATTTATGCGGTTTCATTAAGTGGAACTAAAGGTGAACTTGAAGATGCCGATATCGTTTTATTAGGGCCGCAAGTTTCATTCAAGAAAAACGAACTGGCTACAAAATTTGCTCCAGTTCCGGTTGAAGTCATCAATAGTATCGACTATGGCATGATGGATGGGAAAAAAGTATTAGATTTCGCGATTGAAAAATCAAAAAAATAAATAGAGAGAGGAATATTTATGAATTCGGGATTTCAAGAAAAGTTACAAGCTTTTGCAGCTAAGATTGGTGAGAACCAATTTTTAAAAGCGATAACTGAAGGGTTATCAGCGATTCTTCCAGTCATGATTCTTGGCGCGTTCTCTTCCTTATTTTCAGGAATGGCAATTGCTCCTTATCAAGACTTTATTACCAATATCGGTATTAAGCCGATTCTGGCTCTACCAGCTAGAGTTACCACAGATTTAGTGGCTTTATATGCGGTATTCTTTATTGCCTATCACTTCACTAAAAATCGTGATAAGACAGCCGCAATGGGTGGTTTGACAGCACTTATTTCCTTTTTAGTTTTAACTCCAATTGGAAACTTAGCTGTTACTGGTGCTGATGGTGTTGTTAGTGCCGGTGGCGCTGGTTTACCTGTTCAATGGTTAGGTGCTCAAGGTCTTTTTGTAGCACTTATCGTTGGTCTTTTAGCCGCGCTGGGTTACTGTTGGGTTGTTGACCGTGGTTGGTTAATCAAAATGCCAGAAGGTGTCCCAACAACAATTGCTAACTCATTTTCAGCTTTAGTCCCTTCTGTATTAGTCGTAGTTGTATTTACCATTATTGCTGGAATCTTTATGAAGACTTCTTATGGAAGTGCTCATGCTTTAGTTTATGGCTTAATTCAGGCGCCATTACAAAACTTAGGTGGTGGATTGGGCTCGCTCATCATCATGACTTTAGTTGTACACGTACTTTGGATGTTTGGTATCCACGGTATGATGGTTATTCTTCCAATTTATCTAACCGTTTGGGTTGCATTGGGAGTTGAAAACTTAACAGCCTTTAATGCCGGTACAGCACTACACGCTCTGCCAAACATTGTTCATACTGGAATCTTTGGGGTCTTTGTCCTCTTAGGCGGTTCCGGCGCAACTCTAGGTCTTGCTTTATTGATGTCCTTTATGGCAAAATCTACCCGTTATAAGACCTTAGGTCGTTTAGCTTTACCAGCATCTTTCTTTGGAATCAACGAACCGATCATCTTCGGTACTCCAATTGTTTTAAACCCAATCTTAGCAATTCCATTTATTGGTGCTCCATTGGCAAACGCAGTATTAGCTTATTTCTTAATGTATTCTGGTATCTTACCAAAACTCAATGGTTTCCACTTACCTTTGGGTACTCCGATTGTTTTAAATGCTATCTTATCAGGAACTATCTTATTTGTGATTGCTCAATTAGTTTTTGTAGTAATCGATGCCATAATATATTATCCGTTCTTCAGAGTCCTTGATAACCAAGCTTATCAACAAGAACAAGCTGAGGTACCAGCTGAGTAATGACTAAATGCATGGTAAACACCATGCATTTTTAGAAAGGAATCAATTATGAGTATTAGAAAAGACTTTTTATGGGGCGGTGCTACCGCGGCCAATCAATTTGAAGGAAGCTATAATCAAGGCAACAAAGGATTAGCTATCTCAGATGTTTTAACTAATGGTTCTCATACCGTGCCACGACGCTTAACCTATCGAAATTTAGTGACTAATGAAACAGGTTATTTGGATCTAAATCGAGGAGGTTCAGGAATAGATATTCCAGAAAATGCTATTTTAGATGTTATTGATGATGCTTACTATCCTTCTCATACCGCTACCGGATTTTATGATCACTACCAAGAAGATATCGCTTTGATGGCTGTGATGGGATTTAAAGTATTTAGAATGAGTATCGCTTGGAGTAGAATCTTTCCTAAAGGGGATGAGTTGGAGCCAAACGAAGCGGGATTAACTTTTTATGACAAAGTTTTCGATGAATTAAAGAAACATAATATTGAACCCCTCGTTACCCTTTCCCATTTTGAAATTCCACTTCATTTAGTTAATGAGTATGGTGGCTGGAAAGACCGTCGCTTGATTGAGTTTTTTGCTCGTTATGCGGGGACGGTTATTAAGCGCTATAATGGTAAAGTAAAATACTGGTTGACTTTCAATGAAATTAATATGTTGGAATTTAATCCTCTGATTCCAGCAGGATTAGTTGATTATTCACTACCAGTGATTGCTCAAGCAGCTCATAATCAATTTGTCGCTTCAGCAAAAACCGTCCAATTAGCAAAAATGGTCAATCCAGAGATTAAAGTTGGCATGATGTTGTTATATCAACCGACCTATACCTATACGGCGTCTCCAGAGGACCAAGTACTGCGTTTACAACGAAATCATAAATCATTATTTTACTCGGATGTGCAGATGAAAGGTTATTATCCAGAGTATCGTTTGAAACAATACGAACGTGAAGGTGTTGTCTTAGAAACAGAACCAATTGATTTTGAATTGATTAAAAACTTCCCATGTGACTTTTTGAGTTTTTCTTGTTATGGTTCTTCTACGGTGACTACTCAAGAAGGTGAAGGTTCTTCTATAAATCAAATCCATGGTGTGAAAAACCCATACTTAAAAACCAATGCTTGGGGTTGGGCGACCGACCCAGTGGCTTTAAGAATTGCCTGTAACGAACTCTACGACCGCTACCAAAAACCATTGTTCATTGTCGAAAATGGTATTGGTTGGGCGGATGAACTGACCGAAGACAAGAAAGTTCATGACGACTATCGGATTGAATATTTACAACAAAACCTAAAATCCATGAAAGAAGCGATGGTATTAGATGGTGTCGATGTTATGGGTTATACCATGTGGGGATGTATAGATCTTATTTCTGCTGGAACGGGTGAAATGCGTAAGCGTTATGGTTTTGTTTATGTTGATCGCGACGATGAAGGTAATGGTAGTTTAAATCGATATCGAAAAGATAGTTTTTACTGGTATCAGAAACTGATTGAAACTAATGGAAGCAACCTCTAAACTCAATATTAAAGCCATCGTTTTGGACATGGACGGCACCTTACTCAATGATAAGAAAGAAATTACACCTAAAACAAAAGAAGCTTTAATTCAAGCTCAAGGACAAGGGATAAAAGTTATTTTGGCTTCCGGGCGTCCGCTTAATGCGATGAATGAATTCGCAAAGCAGTTAGCGATGGATCATCACCACGGTTTGTTGATTGGTTATAACGGAGCTTGTGTCAGCGATACTCAGGACTTCTCTATCCTATACGAAAGTCCTATTCCTCATGATAAGGTAGTACGTCTCTTAGATCACTTGAAACAGTTTGATGCGACTCCATTAATTGTCCAAGATGATAAACTCCATATAAGTCGACATGACAAACCGATACTAAAAATTGACGAAAAGACGACGTTCAACGTAATCGAGTACGAGGTCGGTGGTGGCAATTTCAATTTAGTCAAACACGATCGACTACAAGATTCGTTGACAGGTAAGATTCATAAGGTCTTAGCTTCCATGGATTACGATGTACTCCGTAATAACTTAGAAGCACTCACAAAGCCATTTGATAAGGAATTAAATGCGGTGATTTCCTTTGCTTGTTATTTGGAATATACCAACATTGGAGTAGATAAAGCCCATACCTTAGCCATTGTTTTAGAACAATTACAGATTCATCCCGATGAAGTATTGGTATTTGGAGATAGTTTTAACGACATAACGATGATGGAGTTGTCTAAATATCCAGTTGCTATGGCTAACGCCGTACAACAAGCTAAAGAGGTCGCCTGGAAGATCGCTGATTCCAATAACGAGGATGGCATCGCTAAAATTCTTAATCGCTATTTACTATAAAACAGAGTGAAATTCACTCTGTTTTTAATATTGGATATCAAGTCAAAATTGAAAGAATTATATTTTTTCAATTTTTTTACAAAAGTACTTGACCTGTCGTAGTAAACCTGATATATTTACTACGACAGACATAGTATGACAGTCGTGGTAAAGGAGGGGTATATTGATTAGTAGTGATATTATACGAGGATATACGGATATTATTATTCTCTACATTCTGCGCAAACAACCTTCGTACGGATATGAGATCTCAAAGCAGATAAGAGAAATTACTGAAGATAAGTATGTCATGAAAGAAACAACTCTCTACTCCGCATTTAAACGTCTAGAAAATAATGGCTATATCGAATCTTTCTCAGGCGGGGAAACAAGCGGCAAACCAAGAACCTATTACAAGACAACCGATCAAGGAGAAAGGTTCTACCAAGAAAAATGCTTAGAATGGGAAGTTACTCAAGAAGTAATTAATAAATTTATTGCGAAGGAGCGCTAAGGATGGATACTATTAAAAATTATTTAGATCATATGTTTCTGGGATTACCCGAAAGCACCAAAGTTAACAAAGCTAAAGAAGAACTTCTGAGTATGATGGAAGATAAATATCATCAGCTCAAGGCCGAAGGAAAATCAGAAAACGAAGCCATTGGAATAGTCATTTCAGATTTTGGTAATTTAGAGGAAGTTGCTGAAGTTTTAGGAATAAAAGACGAATCAGATATCAAAGAAGACTATTATCAAGTTAACTTAAATGAAGCCGAAGCCTTTTATGATACAAACCTGAAAGTATGGCCGATGACTGGATTGGGCGTTATGTTATGTCTAATGGGCGTATCGATGATTTTTCTAATGATGGCCTTACAACGTTTCAATATCCTACAAATAACAAAAGATCACGCGGCTATTATTGGCGTTTCGATGATGTTCTTTTGGATCGCTGCTGGAGTTATTTTGTTTGTTAAATACCCAGCTCAATTGGATAATTTCAAGCACTTATATAAAGAAAACCTACAATTAAGTTATGAGAGCAGACAATTTCTCATCTCTAAACGAGCGGATGAAAGTAAAAAGTTTCGTTCTAGAATCGCTCTATCCGTGGGAATGTATATTTTAGCTGTAGTACCTGTTATTATGGTTGGCGGTTTATTGGAAGATAGTAACGAAGGGGTGCTCTTTCTAGCCCTGTTAACGATGTTTCTTATACTTGGTTTAGCTACCTACAATATTGTTGCTGGAATTGGTAGTACTCATGCAATTAAAGTTTTATTACAGGAAGAAGACTATAGTATTCGTAAAAAACAAGCTTCCAAACGCTTAAATAAAATTGATGATATTTATTGGTTAGTAGTGGTTGCTATTTATCTTGTTTGGTCGTTTACTACAATGATGTGGGGCAAAACTTGGATCATCTGGCCGATTGCCGCTATTATTTACGCCGTAATTGAAGCTATAGTAGGAGAATAGAGATGAGATTTAGAAAAGTAAGTGTGTTAACGATTGGTGTTATCTCGGTGATATTAATTACTGGTTTAGTTAATTCGGTCCTTGAGGGCAGTACAACGTTAACCACCGAAGAGTTTATCAGCGATTCAATTAAAAGTATTGAGATATTTGATCAGAATAGTCAAATCGAAATTAAACCTTCAACTACCGATAAGATAGTCCTGCAGTTTCCACAAACTAAAAATAAGGCATATAGTGTTAACCTTGATCAAAATCAGAATTTAGTACTTAAACGTAAACCAGCTGGTATATTTGGACTCTTTACCATAAATTTCAGTGTAAAAAAAGTTAC
The DNA here is from genome assembly GCA_023388535.1 of Bacillota bacterium. Lineage (GTDB taxonomy): Bacteria > Bacillota_I > Bacilli_A > Erysipelotrichales > Erysipelotrichaceae > JBNRMW01. The sequence continues at coordinate 23,050 of JAEWFZ010000047.1, forward strand.
GGTTTATCTTCCAGAGAAAGAATTTGAACTCTTGGCAGAAACTACCAACGGTACAGTTAAAGCCGAGGATGTAAATTTAAAAAACGCAACTTTAAAAACCACCAATGGCGCCGTTTCAATGAAAAACATCCAAGCCGAAGACCTAATTTTAAAAACCACCAATGGAAAAGTTTCCACTAACGATGTGATAAGTAACCGTTTAAACGCTAAAAGTACCAATGGTTCCATAAACTTACAAACAACGGAGATAGTGGCTGAATTAATAGCTAATACAACTAACGGTAGTATCAACGTCGGTTTAATCGGTTCAGCGAATCAATACCGGATCGACTGTCAGGTTACCAATGGTAAATGTAATGTTCCTGCTTCAAGCGGCAATAAGCTGGTTAATCTTACCACTACTAATGGCAGTATTAATGTTGAATTCGATAAGTAATCCAGTCATATAATCGAGGTATTTTGAGCATTCATATTAATAGATTGGTTATTTACAGTAATATATATTAAAATTTAAGCATCTTGCTAATGAGGTTTCTTAGGAATGGAGATTTTCAACTCTACAAAAATAATAGGTATTTTGATTGAAGGTTTCTATGTGGGGGAAGAATATTTCATAGCAAGGGCAAAATATGGGCTCCGCAGAGCCCTTTTTTGTTTCTCTAATCATTCTTTAATTGTTAAATAGTATAATGAAAATGAGGTAATGACGATGAGAGTATTAATTGCAGAAGATGAAATAGACTTAAACGATATTATTACCAAGAAACTGACTCGAGAAGGTTATGTCGTAGATCAATGTTTTGATGGTGAAGAAGCTTTAGAGTTGTTGGATTTGTATCGTTATGAAGTTTTAATTTTAGATATTATGATGCCGAAAGTCGATGGTTATCGGGTACTGGAAAAATTGCGTAATCGCGGTGATAGTACACCGGTAATATTTTTGACTGCCAAAGATTCAGTTGAAGACCGAGTTAAAGGACTTGATTTAGGGGCTAATGACTACCTGGTTAAACCTTTTTCTTTAGATGAATTATTGGCTCGATTAAGAGCATTGACGCGTACTTCTTTTGGTGTGGTGAGCAATGTTTTGGAAGTGGCGGATTTATCTTTGGATGTTGTAACTCAGGTGGTAAAACGCGCCGGCAAAGAGATTGAACTAACCGCCAAAGAATACCTGCTTTTACAATACTTAATGGCGAATAAAGGGATAACTTTGTCGCGTGAACGAATTGAGAATCATATTTGGAACTTTGATTATGAAGGCGGAACAAATGTAGTTGATGTCTATATTTCCTATCTTCGAAAAAAAATAGATGAAAATCATTCACTTAAACTAATACATACAGTGCGCGGACGTGGGTATGTTATTAAGGAAGATTAAATCATGCGTAATTTATCTATCCGTACCAAGATAACCCTTTGGTTTACCTTGGCACTAATTGTGGTTGTTTCTTTTACTTATTTTTTAGTGTTGTCGGTGAGCCATCAAATCATTGCTAAAACAATAAAAGATAGCTTAGTAGAAGTGGTTACTTTAAATAGTAATGAGATTCGCTTCGTTGAGCTTGATCAAGATAAGTCGACTATGTTTGGGGTCGATCATTTCATCGATTTTGAGACAGGCAGTTTAGCCATTGACGAAGATTTCTTAAATGAAGTTAACGGTGTTTTTAGTTCGTTATACGACGCTACCGGAGTTTTACATTATGGCGAAAATCCACTGGTTCGTTTGCTTGATCATTATCCTTTATCTAATTCTTTACGAACTTTGAAATTGCCGGAAGCTTCTTATTATGTTTATGATATGCCTTTGTCAAAAGATGGTTTGGAAGGTTTATGGTTGCGTGGGGTGGTTTCGGTCAATCAAGGCGAATTTGAAATCAGTAAAGTGATTACCAACTCGTTATTATTTTTGCCGATTTTGGTTGTTTTCGCTGCGGTTGGTGGATATTGGTTAGCTAAGTCATCGTTGAAACCATTAGAAACGATGAGTGCAGCGGCTAAAGAAATATCAAATACCGAAAATCTGACAAAACGTATTGAATTAGACGATCGAGACGATGAAGTCCACCAACTTGCTCATAGTTTTAATCAGATGATGGAGAAATTAGAAACTTCTTTTAAACAACAACAACAATTCACGAGCGATGTTTCTCATGAACTAAGAACACCCATGTCGGTTATCATGGCACAAACGGAATATACCCTGGAGGAAGAACGCAGTACTGAGGAATATCTTGAAGCTCTAAACACGATAAAACGACAAGGCCAGCGCATGACGCGATTAATCAATGATATGTTGCAGTTTACTCGCCTCGATAGCAATTCTGAGAAAATAACGATGGAAACGATCGATTTGAGTAAAATGTTAAATTCCATCTGTGAGGATATGGCCTTATTACGAGTTAACGATATAAGTCTCAACTATTCGCTCATCGATAATGTATTCATCGAGGGTAATTATGATTTAATGACTATGGCCATCACCAATCTTATTAATAATGCGTATCGTTATGGTAAAGCTAAAGGAAATATTTGGGTGGCTTTAAGTCAAGAAGATAATAAAGTAGAAATTTCTATTAAAGATGATGGCCGTGGTATGGCCAACGAAGAATTAGAAAAAATCTTTGAAAGATTCTATAAGACGGATGATTCTCGCGCTTCAACCGGCACTGGTCTAGGGCTTGCTTTAGTTAAATCAATAATAGATTTTCATAAAGGCTCAATTACGGTAACGTCGCAACTTGGGGTGGGGACTAAATTTACAATTCATTTAGTTTCTAATGAAAATTTAATCTTGCTCTAATCTTGGTTTAATGTTCAAGTTTTATACTTAAACTGAACTTAAGAGAGGTATGAATTATGATAAACAAGTTAAAAAATAGATTTGAAACACCTTCAAAAGCACTTACGACCGTTCTAGTAATGGGTTTACTAGCTTTATTTGTTGGGTTTAGTGTTTTCTTTGGTGCTAAAACCTTAGCTGAAAGCTCTGCTATTGGGGTCATTAATGCTCAAAACTTCGCGTATGCGGATGCTGGTGTAGATGCAACGGTTGTCACTAAAACGGAAACTGAATTTGAGTTTCAGAACGGACAATTTGTTTACGATGTAGAGTTTGAATCTAACGGTATTAAGTATGAATATGCGCTGCGCGCAAAAGATGGCTTAATTCTTCGCAGAAACTCTAAATTTGAGTCAGGAAAAGATAAACAATTAGCCACTTCTACAACAAACGAAGAAGCCAAAGCGGTGGCTTTCAAGGATGCTGGAGTTACTGCTTCGGATGTAACGATTACCCGTGAAGTCTTATATCGAGGCGATAATGCATTAGTGTATAAGATTAAATTCCATACTACTAAAAATCGCTATCTCTATAAGATCGATGTAAACAATCTAACAATTCTTGATAAAGAAATAAATGATTTGACGATGTTCTCAAAACCACAAGATAGAGACCAAGAACATAAACCGGTAGAAACCCTCGTAGAGACTGGTATTGAAACCAGTACTGAAACACCGATAGTTAATCGCAAAATTCAAGTCGATGATGCTAAAAAAATGGCCTTGGCCGATGCACAAGAGACCTACCAGAGTGTAAGATTTACAGAAGTCGATGTTGAACAGGAAGATGGTTATAAAAAAATTGAGGTTAAGTTTATAACAAAAACACATCGCTATGAGTATGAATTTAATCAAGAAACCGGCGCTATGATTAAACGTCATGTTTATCAACGAGCCCAAACTTCGATGCCAAATCAAAACCAGAACCAACACCAACACCAAAATCAACATCAACAAAATAAAGAGTATATTGGTGTAGCAAGAGCTAAACAAATCGCACTTACTCATGCTAAGTTACCCGCAAATCAAGTTAAATTTGTTAAATCGAAACTGGATAAAGAGGATGGAGTAATGCAATATGAGATTGAGTTTGTCCATAAGGGATTGAAATATGAGTATGAGATTGATGCTAAATCCGGTGCGGTTCTAGAAGTAGAAATTGACGACTAAGACTAATCAATAAATAGAAAGAAAACTGTAATGTAAGGACTGAACAAATTAGTAACTCATTACAGTTTTTAAATGTAACTTTTTAGCGATTATTACTAATACAATGCAGTAGGTTCTGGTTTGGGTATTGTTGTCGAATAAGGTATAATTTAATTGATTTAGAAAGAGTAATTATGAAACCTAGTGAATTTCAAAAAAATACCAGAAAACGATTTTCTCAATTAACTTTATTCATTTTGATTGCGTTTTTGTTTGTCTATAATTTGTTTTTTTGGATCTATACTTATAAGGTTCAGGAAAATAAGATAAATCAAGTTCAGGTTAATTTAATTGACCAACTCGATAAAGTTTCTCAACAAAATAATGAAATTTTAAGAAACGAAGTCTTTTACCAGAACGTTTTGGATGTATTGAATAAAAGAAGTAATGAAGAAACATTATTTGCTAACTTAAATAAAACTATATCTGATAGCGATTATCGGTTCAATCTTTTGCTTTTTGATAAAGAAGGTGATTATCTTACGGGTAATAATCCTGAAGAACATTTAACTTCTTCGTTTTTGTTAAAAGCAATGTTAGAAAATTATACGCAGGAATTGAGAATCTTAAGAACCACAGAAGACGAAAACTATTTAATCTCTACTCAGAAGATTAATCAGGATGAAGCTGTGGTTGGGTATGTTGTTTTTGTTATCAACGCCTATGATGTTAAAGATCATTTAGGTCAGCAAGAAGCACATTATGCTATAACTTCACGCGATCGTTTTTCGTTCATTGTTTCTGATCGTAAATTCGTATCAAAAGATTTTAATATGTTGAATAAGGATTTAACTCAACCCTCAGCTAGAATTGAAGATCAAGAATATAATTCTAAAATGATTGAGTATAACGAGAACATTTTATTATTTGGTTTTATCTCTTCTCAAGACTTTTTGATACTCAATTTAATTACATCGTTTTTATTATTGATTGTCGGAGTAGTATTGATTTATTCGTTTAGAAAGGCCTCTCATCGCATCGTTTCGTTGGATGCGGATTCCATTGAAGAATTAACCGATCAAATGGAAGAAGTAGTAAAAGACCAACGATTGAGTCTGGATGTCTCATCAAACGATGAAATTGAAGAGATATCTGATCAGATTAATGAATTGATAAGAGATCTAGAAACTCGCCATAGCGAAGATCTTGAATTGGTTATTTTAGATCATAAAGCTGAACTAAAACAATTAATGAAAACGCTCAATCCAAGTTTTCTTTCTGATTCGCTTAATTTGATTCAAGAAAAAATGAAGATTGACCATGACTTGTCTAACGAATTGATAAATCAATTACTAGAAGTCGTGGAATATAACTTAAGTGATCAGGATTTGGTTACTTTAGAAGAAGAGTTAAGATATTTGGATAGCTATTTATCGGTTTTAAAAGTTTTATATGTGGATAAATTGAGCTTTGAATTTATCAATCATCTACAAAGTCTTAAAGTGCTCGTACCGCATTTGTTGTTACAACCGTTAATAGAAAATGCGATTCGATATGGTTTCTCGGAAAGAAGAAAACTATCGATTCAGTTAAAATTTTATGAAGATGAAGAAAGTATTTATATTGTTGTATTGGATGATGGTCCAGGCATCAGCGCGACAGCCATCGCTGCCTCAAAAGAACCAAGTACTCGGGGTATTTATACTTCCCGCCGTAAGTTAGAATTATTTGATGCGCAGAGTCATTTTGATATAAGCGCAAGTCATCCGATGGGGACTTTAGTAACATTAAAATTCAAAAAACAATTTAAATAATAAAGATTAATATAGATAGACTAAGTTTTGGGTTAATAGAAAGTAGGAGGTGAAGGCATGATAGATAATTTACCTTTTCAATTAGAATTAGTTTTTAGAATATTTCTGGCTATGTTGTCCGGTGTGATGATTGGTTTGGAGCGCGAAAATCGTAATAAAGATGCGGGGATTAAAACCCATGCTTTGGTGGCGATTGGTGCGGCTATTTCCATGATAATTAGTAAATATGGTTTCTATGATCGTCCAGGTGGTGATGGTGCTCGTTTAGCGGCTCAAGTAATTTCTGGAATCGGTTTTATTGGTGCTGGCGTCATCTTCGTTAAGCGCGATGTTATCATTCGTGGACTTACAACTGCTGCCGGGCTTTGGGTTACCGCAGCTATCGCTCTTGCTACGGGTGCCGGTATGTATTTTATTTCGATACTTAGTACTTTTTTAGTGGTTATATTTAACTATGGCATGTACAGTGAAAATGTCAGTATAAGAAAACCTAAGGAAGCCACATTAAGATTAATATATAAAGACAGGGTGCGTACGACCCATATCTTGAAGACGCTAACGGATTTAAATATCAGAATTATTCATGAGAAGATATTTCATGATTTCGAGAATAATATAACTCAATTGGATGTTGATATTGAAATGCCTCAAGATATGACGGTACGACAACTTCAAAAAATTGCCGGATCATTTGATGATTTAACAAGTTTTGAGTGTGCGGTTTATGAATAGAAATTATCTTGTAGGGGGATTTTGTGAAAATAGTTGGTTGTGACTATGATGGTACTTTATTTTTTCATAAGGACTTAGATGTAAAGGATATTCAAGCGATACATGATTTCAGAGCTGCAGGTAATTTGTTTGGTTTAGTTACAGGTCGCTCGCTAAGTTGGATTTTAGGTGAAATGCTTCATTATGGTATTGAGTATGATTTTTTGGTGCTCACAAATGGTGGTTTTGCTTTAGATAAAGATTTAAATGAAATTTATCGCCTAGATATTGCTGCGGAAGATGCAGAAAAGCTTATTGAATGGTTGCTTGCTGGTAAACATGCTTTTTCAGTAAGTGATGGGATTGGTTATTATAATAGTAATACGAGTAGTTCATATCCTTATGGTTTTCGAAAGCCAATTGGTAAGAAATCCTATGAATTAAATGAGATTATGGAACAAAGAATTTATAATAAGTTTGTTATCTTAGGTATGAAAAATGAAACCTCTAAAGATAGTTTTGAGAGTCTTGTAGAAAAATTTACTGGTAAGATAAATTTTCATTTTAATCAGGATACTTTGGATATTAGTTCTCCACTAGCGTCTAAAGAATATGGTATGAAGCGTATTGGCGAACTATTTGTTAGCGATGATATATATGTTATTGGTGATAGTTTTAATGATGTTGGAATGTTGAAAGAGTTTGTTGGATTTGCTATGGAGAGTGGTTCTAAAGAGGCTAAAGCGGTTGCTGATTATACTGTTGAAAGTGTTGCTGAAGCGTTGGGGATAATAGAGGAGCTTTAGAGATAGCAAATAGTTTTTTATCTGCAGAATATTGAAAGGAATAAAATGTTGGAAAGAAAAAATTTACAAGAGACACATTTATCATTATTAGTGAATAATGAAGAAACAACTTTAGAAAAAGAATTAATGAACTCTTTGCGAGAATGTAAATCATTTCAGTTTAATGTTGCTTTTGTGACTTTCGGATGTGTTCAACTTTTTAAAAATATTTTTAATGAATTAGCAGAAAAAGGTGTTCACGGAAGGTTTATAACCTCTACTTATTTGGAGTTTTCTGAACCAAAAGCTTTACGTGAATTGTTAAATATGCCAAATATTGAACTTAAAGTTTATACAGATACAAAAAACAGAGGATACCATACCAAAGCGTATATTTTTGAGAGAGAAGATGATTATAAAATCATAATTGGATCTTCTAATTTTACAACTAGCGCATTAAGAAAAAATATTGAATGGAATGCATTGATTATAACTAAAAAAGAGATTGAGTTTACCACAGATATTAACGATGAATTTGAGATGATATGGGAAAGTTTAGACAGGTTTACTGAATCTCAAATTGACCAATACGAAGCGTTTTATAAAGATTGGAAAGAGTTTAAAAAAGAAGAGAGACGTTTATTCGAAGATGAGGTGCTGGTACCGAATGCGATGCAAGTTAATGCCTTAAAATCACTAGATTTTCTGAGAAAACAAGGAGAGAAAAAAGCTCTTGTCATAGCAGCTACAGCTACCGGTAAGACTTACATGTCGATATTTGATGTTAAAAATCAAAGGCCAAATCGAGTTTTATTTGTTGCTCATGTCGAAAATATTTTGGACGCTGCAATGGAATCTTTCAAAAGAGTATTGGGAAAAAGCTATACATATTCAAAGTTTATTGGTGTTGACAGGAAAAATGAAGGTGATGTTTTATTCTCTACAAACCTCACATTAAGCAATTCTTTATCGAGTTTCACGCCCTATGATTTCGATTATATAATAATTGATGAGGCGCATCGCGCTGCGGCAAGTACTTACCAGGATTTTATTAGCTATTTTAAACCTAAGTTTTTATTAGGTATGACCGCAACCCCAGAGCGAACAGATGACGGAAATATTTTCGAGTTATTTGATCGAAATGTTGCGTTGGAAGTTCGCTTAGATGAAGCGATCGAAAATAATCTGGTTGTACCTTTTCATTATTTTGGGATTACGGATATTGATGAAGTAAACCTTGAAGGTGTGGATTTATCAGAGATTGATGTTGTAGCCAATAGGCTTATGATACATAGTCGTACGGAGTTTATTCTCGATAGAATGAATTTTTATAAATATGATGGTGAAAAGTTAAAAGGATTGGGATTTTGTGTAAGTGTTAAACATGCTGAGTTTATGGAGGCTGAGTTTAATAAGGCAGGAATTGAAAGTATAAGTATAAGTGGTGATATGAAACCATCAGAGCGACAAAATTATTTTCGTCGTTTAGAAGATGATAGTGATTCATTGAGGATGATATTTGCTGTTGATGTATTAAACGAGGGAGTGGATATACCAAGTGTGAATCTTGTACTTATGTTAAGGCCTACTAATTCGCCAATTGTTTTTACTCAACAATTAGGTAGAGGACTACGTAAATATAATGGTAAGAATTATCTTACTGTACTCGATTTTATTGGAAATCACAATAGAGCTTTTTTAATTGCTTTAGCTTTAAGCGGATCAAAAGTTTACGATAAAGACTCTATTAAGGTTATGGTTGAAATTGATTATGGAAACGGACCTAAAGAAGTATTTATTCAAATGGATGAAATTGCAAAGAAAAGAATTCTTAAACAGCTTAATGCTGAAAATTTTGGAGCAATGAAATATTTGCGTGAAGAGTATAATAATTTTAAAACCGCACGAAGAGGTAAGATTCCGTATTTCTTAATGGACTATTTAGGAGTTACCAATGCGCCAGATCCGTTGAAGTTTTTTGGTAGTAGTAATCGTAAAACCTATTATGATTTTTTATCACAGGTTGAAAGAAATAATGAGTATATTCACGCTTATCATAAACATGAATTTCTTAAAAAAATAACTCATACGTTGTCAGTACAGTTGCCTTTGATTCGTCCTTATGAGTTTTTAATTTTGAAATATCTTTTAAACAATCATAGTGTGAAGGTAAGAAGTATAGTTGAAAGAATTAAGGGAATAGTCGAAGGGACCGATGAAACAACAGTACTTCATGCTATTGACAACCTGGATCAGGCATTTTTAGATAGCAACGATTTAAGAAATTATCAGAGATTAATAGTAAAAGAAGATGATACTATTGCTCTTCAAGAAAACCTAAGAAAACTATTGATGAATGATATGTCACGTTCAATCATTCTGGATGTTGTTGAGTACGGCTTGGCTGTATATTTTGAAGAGTTCTCTTCAATTTCCTACGGATATCCTTTTTTAAAACTATATCATCCATACAGCATGAAGGATGTAGCATTAGCGGCTAATGTAACCAATAAGCATTCTAGTTTTAGGGGTTCGGGTGTAATACCGTGGAAGAATATGTATTTCCTGTTTGTGGATCTACACAAAGACAAGGGAATTGCAGAATCGATAAATTATAATGACAAGATAATTAGTAACATTCAATTTCAATGGGAATCGCAAAACTCCACGTCACAAAGATCAAGAGTTGGGAAAAACTTAATTCACCATAAAGAAAAAGGATTTGAGTTACATTTGTTTGTCCGAAAACAAGCCCAAATGGACGGACAAGTGATGAGGTATATATATTTTGGTCAAGTTGATGTTATGTCTTATGAAAACGAAAAACCAATTAAATTTCAATTTAAATTGAGAGAAAGAATTCCGGCTTCAATAATGACGGAAATGACAACTATTGTAGAATAAAAAAAGAACTTTAATAAGTTCTTATAAACAAATTTATCAGCAGGACACCAATTAATGTTATCAATGTTTTCGTCAGACAAGATTATCCATTGGATGTCCAGATGATCCCTTAAAGAAAAGTCATGATCTTTTGAATGAGCGATAAAACAGTCCATATCCAAAATAAAGGTTGGGTATTCGTAGACAATTCTATGAAATTTTTCCTTTACTTCAATTTCAACATTAAGTTCTTCAAGAATTTCTCTTTTTAATGCTTGTTCAGGAGTTTCCTTTGCTTCTATTTTCCCTCCTGGGAATTCCCACATACCTTTAAACTCGCCACTGTCTCTTTGAGCTATGAATAGTTTATCGTTACTTATAATTGCTGCACATACCACTTTGATTGTTTTCATGTAATAAGTATAACACAAGAATTTAAATTAACTGGGTAGTGAAGTCATCAACCAGAAAAAAGAAGGTATCTTTCATAATGAAAACACCTTCTTTTCTTATGCAACAATTGATTAATAAATGTTTTAAATCTTATCTTTGATTTTAGCTGCAGCAGCCTCATCTAAGATAAATGTTACATTCGGGTGCATCCTTAGGAAAGAAACTGGAAAGTGAGGATCCACATGATCATTTTCAAAAAGTCTTTCGAAAATTGGAGCTTTTTTCTCACCACTAGCGACAATGAATAAGTGTTTTGCCAACATGATATCAGCAATTCCAATTGTAACAGCTTGTTTAGGAACTTCGCTTATATCGTCGAAAAACCTTGAATTGGCTTTAATGGTAGCTTCATCAAGATTAACTGCATGGAAGTGAGGAATTAAATAATCATTAGGTTCATTAAAAGCGACATGTCCGTTATCTCCTACACCTGAAATAGCTAGATCCAAGCCACCGACAGCAGCAAGTTTATTACGATATTCTTGGACCGCTTTTTCGACATCTCCATCAGCAACTTGTGGAGATGTTACTCGACTGCGATTAATATTTACGTGATTTAATAAATGATGATCAGCAAAGTAAGCATAGGATTGATGATGTCCCTTTTCTAGACCAACATACTCATCCATATTGTAGGTATAAAGCTTAGAAAAATCGACATTTCCGGCTTCATATTCTCTAACAAGAACTTTATACATACCAATTGGCGATCCCCCTGCAGGCAAACAGAAACTTAAATCTGGTTTTTCTTTAATTAAGTCCATAACCAGTTTTGCGATAACTTCACTCATTTCATCATAGTCTTTAGTAATAATAAATTTCATGTTTTCCTCCTTTATATTTTTTGTAACATGCTTATTACTTTCTCGTAGTTGTTGTCTGAATTAAATAAGGTGGAAGATGTTCCAAGAATAAAACCATCAACCCCAACTTTTGATAATTCTGAAATTCGTTGTGGTGAAAGAGCACCATCAATAAAAATTTCATAATTATAAAACTCTTTAAGTTTTACTAATTCCTCAATTTTTGGATTAACTGATTCTTGATAGGACTGACCAGCAAATCCAGGTGCAACGGTCATCACTAATAAGAGATCAACAATCGGTAAAAGATGTTGTATTTCATCAATCTCAGTTTCAGGATTAATCGCTAAGCCAGCTTTAATATTGTTTTCGCTAATTTTCTTGAGTACTGGCATGATGTCCTCATCAACTTCCGAATGGATATAGATAATATCTAAGCCTAAATTTAAAAAGATATCAATCACTTTAGAGGGGCTCTTTACCATTAAATGAGCATCAACTATATTCCGTGTTAATTTTCGGACAGCTTTGATATCTTCACTTCCTAAAGCAAAATTGTTTACATAAACCCCATCCATTATATCCATGTGAAAACCATCAATTTTGGCAAGATCTAGTTTTCTAACTAATTCTATCAAGTTACTAAAATCTGCGCACATCATCGAAACATAGAGTTTTCTTTTCATGATATCCACCTCGTTAATATTATAGTACCACATCATTAGTATTTTTAAAAAAGATAAGTTTTAGAACTTTTATTTTATGTTAAAGAGCATTCAAGTAAGATAAAGTCCATATAATTGTGTAAAAGTAAAAGGGCCATAGGCTCTGTTATGATGTTAGTGAACAAACAACAATCATAAAGGAGAACGCTATGGCACAAATCAATTTTACTTTAGATTTTGAAGA
>JAEWFZ010000027.1 GCA_023388535.1 Bacillota bacterium
ATTTAAACCTGTTCTTCCAAGAGCCTTATGTATCGATGAGGTTTATCTGGGTAGAAAGTCTAGGAAGAAATATGTCGCAGTATTAATGGATTTTGAAACAGGACTAATTATTGATATTATTCAAGGAAGAACCAAGAATGATTTACATAGTTACTTTCAAAGATTTACTCCTGAAGAAAGGCAACATGTCGAATATCTAAGCTGTGACATGTACGAAGGGTTTCGTTTTCTAAAGACTACTTACTTTAAGAAAGCGAAAGTATGCATTGATCCCTTTCATGTTATCCAACTTATTAATACAGTGCTAGATAATGAGATAAAACGCGTAATGAATCGGTATGAAGAAGGTTCTACTCCTTATTATCTACTTAAAAAGAATTGATCATTACTACTAAAGAATGCCGTTAAGATTGATTGGACAAAAAGAGAATATAATCATCATTTTAAATACACCATCACCAATCACAAAATGAGAGAACTCTCATGAAACGGAAGAGAGAAATACTTAATTCATTCACATGATTAAATTCAAGACGAATTTCTAACGGATCTATTGAGTCACGAAACAATATTATTAAACTGTTAATTCGAAATGCTGCAGGTTATCGAAATTTAGACACTCTAAGACTAAAGATTTTATACGTTCTTAACGCTAAGAAAAAAGGACCTCGATCATACTGATTTTGGTCCTTCATTAGCCTATTCTAAAAGTCCCTGATAGCGGACAGCTATTTTTCTAAAACTTCTTGAACGAGCCCTTTTCTTTGATTCCCTAAAACTTCTTTAACTATCCTGATTTTTACGGTTTCAATGTTAGATTTAATACCACGGCTTATTTACCAAATATCAGATCCAGCCGAACTCCTAATACTTGTGTTCAGGATTAGGAGTGTACTTCAATTTACAATTAAAGAGATAAGATTAAGGATAATTCTAAAAGTATCTTAACCATCCTTCTCACACCCCAAAGAAGGTCGTAAATAAAAACTCTATAAATCTTTTAATACTGTTTTGTAGTGTGATATTTGATACATTGCCAGAGTATGAATATAGAAGATATAAGTAAGTAAATCAAAAATACTGTGAAAATTAAATTTAACTTAATTCTGTCAGCCTCTCCTTCAGAAAGACTAATAGAAGCTATGAAAATAGTCGGAACAGCCACAATATTGATTGTAAGACAAAGTAAAATTACAGGGATTTTGAAGCTTTCAAAAGTGGTCTCTATTTTATTTGATTCATTCATATATATAATCCTACTCAATTACATTTACTAAATACCCAACTCCAATAGTTTCCATTTTTGTCGGGTTTAATAGGTTCTAAATTCCAAGGAACTTTGAAATAACCAGCCCAGTCTGCATGACAAACATATTGTAAATACATACTATTATCTGCTGTCGCATTTTTTGCTCTTGCATTAACCCACTGAGAATCATATCTATGTCGGTTTTTTAATGCAATCCATGCTTTTTCTTTGTCACTAATAGCTGGGTAGTCAACATGATTTCCAGTTCCATCAGCAGGAACAAGATAGATAGACAGAGACCATACTCCAGATCTTAGAATCCAAGAAACCCTGTGAAAGTAGTCCCCATATGTATAACTTCGAGAGGCTGTATTATATAACAATAATTCCTCAGTCACTCCTTTCTCATAAATTAATACTTCTTTCTCTATTTTAGAAGAGTGCATATGCATATCAGTTTCTATAATAGATTCAGCTATTTCATGTTTTTCAATGAGCTTAAATTCTTTTTTTACATCTTCTAAATTAATGTTTTCTCTGAAACCATGGATGTGTTGGCGTAATTTCGTTACAGCTGGGGCTGTTGTTGAATTATTCTGTGCTTTTACAATGGAATAATCACTAGCCTTAAGAAAGAATAGATTAATCAATAAAACGGCAACTAAAACTAATTTAAAACTTTGTTTTCTCATTATATTTATTTCCTCCAAAGAAAGTATAACATTAAGATAATTATGTTGCAATAATTGAGTATACGACGTAAACAAAGTATTTCGAAAAAAAATTCAAACTATGTTTAACTTAGATTAAGGTACCTTAATGTTTACTTGAATTTATGTATGATGTCTTTTTTTATGATTAAACTCATATAAACTGTAGGAATGAGAAGAAACGGATTTTTCTACATTCTCTAAATCTATATAATTATTATCGAGCATTATCGGAAAATGTGGCAAGAGTGCCACATTTTTACTAGGTATAACTGGATATTATTGAAAGTATTAGGCACACTTTGTTTGTTAATAGCGAGGGGCGTGCTGGATCAACGGGTGAAAATCACCACCTCCCCCTTTACATCTTTTAGTAATCATCATCCTTAAGAGATATTGACAAGGGTTGCTTTAGCAACAACGCTTGCTCTTGCAATAGATCTGGATGATGATACGTTTCATCCTATAAAGGGGGTGATTGAAACCAGAGAGCAAGCCGCCCCGAGCCACGGTCCTTTTCCCTACCTATAATTTAAGAAAGATAAAACATAGCCAGTAGAAACACTACTGGCTATGTAAGTATTTAATTTACTAAGGTGTAATCAAATCTCATAGTATCTTACCCTTTTGTGTTCAAAAATCAGAACATATCATTTGCTGAATAAGCGTTTAAGTGTAAGTACTCATGAGTTTCATCTGCGTCAAGGTAACCTTCCCTTTCGACAATCTCAATTGCTTGTTGTTTACTAATTCGTTTTTTATAGGTTGTTGGGTTTCGATAACCTAAACCATAGGTATACCGTATTGGCTTACTTGTTTCCGAGATGAATTTTATTAATTCATCTCGGTTAAGTGTTCCATTATAAAATGACATTTTTAACATTAACTTCGCTCCTTATCGGTTTCATCAATAACAAGTTTTGGTAGTGGAAGCCCATTAGCATATTGTTCTTTATAAACCGTATTAATTTCATCATTTAGTAGTGATAGTTTCTTATTTTGTTCTATCACTTCATACGCTTGATCTAAAGCGTAGTAAGTTCGTGCGTCCATATCTTCAGCTTTGATATTGTTGTCTAAACATATCAAGGCTTTAGCAAATAGTTTCGGACTTTCTTTTTGAAGTGATATTAAGGCTTTTTGAACCGTTGCTAACAATACGCTTTGAATAGCAATATCGTTTGTCATCATTTCAAGGGTTGTTTCTTCTAAAATCGCTTTATAGTGCCGTTCTGGTACTTCGGTATTGTCGTATAAATACGTCATTTCAGACATTTTTTTAGCCATTTTAGGTATGGTCAATCGTACAAACTCATCAAAATATTTTTTCATATTAATTTCCTTTCATTGCCCATTAAGGTAAGGGAGCAAGGTTGCTCCCTTGTGTTTTACCACCAACACCAGTATGTTAGATGCGCACTATCGTCTTTCATTGATAATAGTTCTGTGGTT
This sequence comes from Bacillota bacterium, assembly GCA_023388535.1. GTDB lineage: Bacteria > Bacillota_I > Bacilli_A > Erysipelotrichales > Erysipelotrichaceae > JBNRMW01. The sequence continues at coordinate 3,412 of JAEWFZ010000027.1, forward strand.
ACTTCATTGAGATGTTTCATATCTTCCAAGTACCATTCGTCGTACTCGGTACTCCCATAGAAGAAACCTTCTTGAGTTGGAGGATTTTCCTTCATATACTCAACATCCTTGTTATTTTCAAGAATATAACTTGAGACAGAATGAAGGTATTCAATGTCATCCCAATTAATTTCATGTTCTTCCGTGTTCTTGGTTTGATACTTTTCCTCCATGTATCCTTGTAATGAATTGACTTTTCTGAACCAGTATTCGTAGGTGTCAACGTCGGCTTTAGTACTATTGCGTGGTCCATAGTACACTTTTCTAAGAGTGATCTTTTGGTCTAATCCCATATAGATACCTGCACTTTCTAGCGTTCTCTATCTAACGCACCCCAAAAGCACGAAGCGAACAAAACTACTGTCAAGGATTCTTTGAAGCGATAAGTGCAGCAAAGAAAAGTTTTTTCCTTCATACTTGCGGTAGCCCTTGACGTTAAGTCAATGGGTATGAAGATCAGAAAAAAGTTTTATGTAGCAAACGGTTCATTTAAGCCAGATTACTAAAACGTCAAGAGATAATCCCAACAGATTTACGTAGCCCTTTAGGGGATGTTGGGATTAGATCAAGTGAAAGTAATCTGAGCGTAATGGACTAGTGTAAAAGAAAGCGATAAAAAAATTAGAGAGTCAAAGACGGGGAATTTTTTTATGCGGTACTTGACAAGTGAAGTAAGCGTAGTAGACTTGGGGTGCGTTTTAGGTAACTTAAACACACCAAAACTCGCAGCTTGCTGCAAATAATAGGGAAAAAATTACTTAGAGCGACAGCTAGTAATTTTATCCTTTTGAATAATATAAAATAAAAACTCCCAGCAAGATCCTTATTGACCTTGCTGGGAGTTAATTGAGTTAGAATGTGGCAATTTTGCCACATTCTTTAATAGACTCATCGATTAGTTCTTGAATATGCGTAAGGATAATCTCAGTATCTTTTTTGTTTAGGGTTCCATCCGCCATTAGTGAATCTTTTAGAACTAATAGTAAAGCAGAAGCTAATTCTAAGTTACTCATTTTTTACCTCCTTACCTTTATATATGCAACAAATCGTAATCTTCCTAAAAGAAAATTCAAAATTAAAATATAATGTGGCAATTTTGCCACATTTTTATTCCAATATAAGATAATCTATTCTTAAAAATAACCACTAACCTCTTCTGCAGGTTCCTGATTTTGTTTAATCTCAGTAGGTTCAGAGTAGGAAACAGTATTAATATCATTTTCAAGTTCTACTTTCTTAACTAAAGACCGTTGTTCTTCTTTTTTAATTACATGATCGTAGATTTCTACACTGTTTTTTTCTATGATAACTTTCGGATCATGAATTTTGATTTTCTTTCGCGCCCTATATCGTGAAAACATTGGAAGATGGGAAACAATGGGTTTACGTTCAATGGAGGTTACCAAAAACTTTCCATGTTGAAAAGACGTTAAGTATTCAGGAGTTACAACGTCAGTAGTAACCCAATCATTTTTTGCTTTGTTAAAAACACGTTTTTGTCCCGCTTTTTTAGAAAATTTCTGAACAGTTTCTAAGGTAGATCCTCCTAAAAAAATTTGATTATTGGAGTTATCTTCGATAATAGCAGCAACCCTATCTCCATAGGCTTCTTGTAATTGTGCAAATGATTGAACAAACGCATGGATTCTTATCTCCCGCGATCTCGCTGCCGCATAAAATCCTTGAATATCTCTAATTGGCGGTAATACTCCCATTTCATCAATTAAAAAATTCATAGGTATATCAAGCTTTTGATGTCTTGGATTATCTCTCGTAATTTTAACCCCAGCTTCGTAAAGTTGTCTAAAGAAAATGGTTACTAGTTTATAGTAGGTCGACTTCTCATCGTGAGTATTAAGAAACACCGCGGTTTTCTTAGTAAATATTGAATTAAAGTCAAACGTGTTATGACTGGTCATTTCCGAGATTTGTTTAGTTGCAGTTAACATCATAATGGCGTTGTTAAAGGTTGCTTTAAGTCCATTTCTTGTAACACCTGAAGCAGAGATAAACGCTAACATATGTGAAATACTCTCGGATGCTTTATCAATTCCTAAAAAGTCTACAACCTCATCTAAGGATTTCATGTGCATAAGCGGCTCATAAAAAAACATAATTGATTTAAAGTTGATATATTTTTCCAATGGAAAAACTACTACGGTTTCACCATTTTCCCTTTTCTCAATGACTGGATTGGAAATAGCTTGCTCCATTAAAAACAATGCGGCTCCTGTAATCATTTCAGAACCTCCCGTTGACCAAAACGGATCTTTTGCATGAGGTGTAAAAGTTAAAGTAGACGCTACATCCAGCACTAGTTCAATTGCTTCTGAAGCATCAATATTGGTTGGAATAACTTCGGTTTTAAAATCTGAAATTAGTTGCTCAATCTCCTTATCAAGAACACTTTCAAGATATTTAATTTGAGTTAATAAATCATCGACCCGATCAAAATCTCTATCAATGCGTGGAACAACTAATACTTTTTGAAGATCAACATATAACATTTGAACTTTTTCATTCAATTTTAGAATTCTTTGATCTTGCCCTTCTATTTTTTGATTTAATGCTTTCATTGCATCAGCTCGAGCATCTTCAAAGCTTTGTTTATAGCGTTCCCAAGCTAACCAAAGAGGATTCCATCCTTCTGAAATGTGAGGATTGGTCCAATCAATACGTAATATTTGATAACCTTTTTTTTCTAACTCATCATATGCATAAGAAATTAATTCTGCTTTTGGATCATGAGCAACAAAACACTCACCAGCATCAATATAACTAAATAACATTGGCAAAACAAAAGTCTGGGACTTCCCCCGCCCTGTAGCTCCGACAAATAGGTTGTGGTCTTGTCCAACCAGATAATAGATTCTACTCCAAGGACCAAACAACCCAAATAACCGTTCAGCCCTAATTGGTACACCTCCGCGATGGTATTGATTGACAAAATCAACCTGTTTCTTTGACAAATCAGCGCCTTCTTTGGGATACTTGTAAATCTTTATTGTGTTCCAGTCTTTCGTTCTTGGAAGTTGAAAACGTCTTCGAATACGATTTTGAATTTTCTTTGCCCAGTTAAATGTTTTATCAAGGAAACAACGTATTGTCTTACGTGTGATTTCTTTATCTCTATTCCATTCAACTCGTAACAAACCGCGTTTCATCTCATAAGTACCAGCTAAATGATTGTAATCTTTGTCAATTTTCCCTTTTGAAGTACCTGAAAATACTTTAGCGCCATCAAAAACATTGGTAATCATAAGTGCAGTTGCAAAAGTTAATAATCCACAAACCTTAAAAATCGTTTCATTTCTTTTGGAATCAAAAAATGTCTTGTAATCCAAATTGACCTTAAAATTAGCCAAATCACGATACGTTGTTGTACTTATATCCAAGTTCATATCTGCAAGTGAAATAACTTGTAATCCAACAAAGAAAATAATTAAAGAAGTAAAAACAATCCCAAAAATGAACATAAAAATACGTTTACTCATAAACCACTACCCACTTCATAGTTTTGTTTTTGATTTAAGTACTCAGACAAATTGTGTTCCGCTTCCATCTGGGCTTTCTGAACGTGTTGTAACATTAATCTATTTAATCGAGATCGATGAGAATATTTTTTATATTCTATTGGTCTAAATTTCTCATTATATTTCCAATCTTTATTTGTCTTTGCTGGATAGTTAAACTCTTCCAAAGTCGCCTTTTGATCAACCATATGATATCGACTTCCGCTTTTCATCAATCGTTTAGAGTCACTAATGTCAATTAAACGGTAACTTGAATTAAATTCAAGTAGAGAGTTTTTATTGATGTAAAGATCAAAGTTCCTGCCATAATCCTTAATTATGACGTCTTCTTCTCTCATCAGAATACAATCTATTGGAACAACAACTTTGTTATGATTCTCTTTAGGTTGCTCAATAATTTCCCCGTAATTCCCATCCATTAATTGTTGTAGTAACTCCTCTCTATTAGTAGAGGAATTCACGACAAATTCTTTCCTTAAGTGTGTTTCTGGATTTTGTAAAATGTAATTGCCCTCTTGTTTAAGAATCAGTTCGAGGTAGTTTCGTTTTCTCTCTTGTTGTTTTTCAATTAGATTTAATTTAACTATTGGATTCAAATCTCTTTGATCTATCCATCCCCCTTCTTTCAATAATTCGTTCGATTTAGATAAGAATGGATTTTCTACAGTTAGTGGTTTCAATCGAACATCATACCACTCAATGACTTGTGCTGGCTCCATTCTTTCTAATTTTTCATCTTTGATATGATTAAAAGCAGGTCGTAGTACTGTGTAATCATTTTGGATTGCTTTGAAGTTTTGTAAGATTTGATTTGCCATTTGTGTTTTAAGTTTTCCTAATTCACTATCTTTCATTCTGGTGTTTTTTCTTCCAGTCCCTTCAGAAATATTCTCATCTAGTTTATCTAACACTTGAATAAAATCTTCTAATGGTTGTTTTAGTTCATCCGTTTTTAGCATATCCTCAACAATTTCCATAACCTCACCTTTTAGATCTTTCATACTAGAAGAGTTAATTTGCAATCTTCCTTTTTTAGGTAGTTTCTCATACAAAATATCAATCTTTCGATTAATCGTGTTATCGTTAAACCTTCGAAGGTTTAGTTTTCCTTTTGCTTTTTCTTTTAATTGTTTTTTGAGAAGATCTTTTTGTTCTAAGTATTCTCGATTCCTCGGAGAAAAATCATTCTTGAACTCTTGAGCCTTTAACATCTCTTGATAAACAATTGAATTAAGACGATTGATTTCTTTTGGTGTAAACTTTCCTCGTGATCGAGTTTGATCTTTTTCTAAAAATACAACATGAATGTGTGGGTTGTCTGTATCTGTATGATAGTCCATCCAATACAGCATATTAAGTGGACGAAGACCAACACCTTTGAAAAATTTGTGCAGACTTACATCAGTCAGTACCGCAAAATCGTAAGGTGACTCTAGTCCATAGTTAAAGGATTCTTCATAATCTTTCAAACTAATAACCAAGTCCCAAGCAATATGACCGTCCTTGTTAAATGATTGAGAAACTAATGTTTTAAACTCTTCAATCTTTTCATCATTAGTTAACCAACCTCTTGAAGTATACGTAGAAATTGAACCATCCTTCTCACTTGTATAATCAAAAAATGATTTCACTTTTGGTTTGTTAATCTCTAATATTGAATCTTTAGAATCATCACGACTTGTATAATCAAACAAACCAATTAATTTTTCTGAAGTAATCGTTCCTTTAAATCTTGAGTTTCTTGGTGATAAAGAACCATGTTCTAAGAACCTTAATTTTGTAATTACCTTTGCCATGTCCTAATACATTTCCTTTTCTTTCAATTCTGAAATTATCTCTTTGACTGCTTCCAAAGCACGGCTTTTCTTCAGTAAAACAACACTCGGACTAAACGTAGGAAACAAATCAATAGATTCAAGACCTCGTAAAATATAGTCTGTGGTTACTTGAGAAAAAAATGCTGAGTCACGAATCTTGCTTAGCATTTTTGGTAGATCATGCAAGTATGGATCTAAAGCTTTTGCTACAGTTGCTGAGATCTCGGTACTCAATTCTGACATAATTTCTTTCTTGGTATCCTCTTCAAAGACTTGAGAATACAAAGCATCGATTGAACGTACAACAACCTCTGTTTGTGTTGAAACACCTTCTCGATTGCTAAAGTATTTCAGTAAGAGGTTTAGTTTATTATCGGTTTCCTGATCAAACAGAAAGTGTTTTCTTCTTAAATTTGACATAATTTCTCCCTTCAAATCATGTGCATACCATGCGCATGCTACAAATATTATGTGCATACAAAAAGCAGGTTAATGCACATAGAAAATATCCTTTAAAAACCAATGAAACTGGGCGTTGCCCCAGTTGTCCCAATGGGTATGCGCATTCAAGATGTGCATAGACCCCTTAACTCGCTAAAATATAAAAGTAGCGAAAAAAATAAAGCAACTCGAAACTAAAAAAACGAAAATATCAACGACATAAAAATACGAAGAATAAAAAGCGAAAAATAAATTCGAGTAAAAATCGAAAAAGTAGTTTCGAAAAACCAACAAATTCATTTAGGTCGAGTTCAAAAATGGAATCTAAAAAATGAAAAACTCCAATTTTGAATTTTAAAAATTGGAGTTGACTGAACATAAGAACAAATAATTTTAGAATGAAGTTTGATCGTTATTGTTCTCTGAATTAATTCGTTTCATCAAATCAGTTAAAGTTAAACCATCTTTCAATTTTGATTGAATCAACGACTCGAACTTTGCTTTTTCATCTTCTGCAAATTCAATTTCCTGAAGAACTCGAGATAATTCTTCTTGAGCCTTTTCAATTCTTTTCTCAATTCGATCTTTTGTTTTATAAAGTAAAGAGAGGTTAGCCATAGACTAATCCTCTCTCTTTCTTTGACCGAATTCCCAATCATCTACATTAATAAGATGCTTACGTTGGGTACGATCTTCATCATCAGTCCACTTATTAATTTTTAAAGTTCCGCGAATTAATAACTGGTCGCCTTTCTTGTTATACTGAGCAAGACTTTCGCCACGTTTCCCCCAGCACTCACAATCGACAAAGATTACTTCATCTTTTTTGTATCCTTCCACGGCTAGAGAAAATTTTGCAACTGTGTTTTCTCCTGCAGAAATAACTTCTGCTTCGTTGGCTAATCTGCCCGACATAATAACTAGATTCATTTTCATACCTCCTATTTTAATTATTGTTGAATTGAATCACAGATTGATTATTTTGTTGGGACTATCCCCTTAATCAATGCTGCAAGTCACTAGAACCATATCTGGGATATGGTATAACGCAGCTAAGCAATTGATGAGGGGTAGTCGTAGAGTCTAGAAAAATAAAACGTACAAATGTACGTGGTGACGATTTAAAGTTAGATTGAAAAGTCCATTGGACTTTTCGAGTTTAAAAGAATCTTATTACATAAAAAGGATTGATTTAAATCAATCCTTACAAAAATTAATTGGTAAATGAAGCAAGTATTTTTTTTATGTCTATCTTCTTTTTCAAGCAAGCCTCGATAGAAATAGACAAAAAAGTTCATCTCTTCTTCTAAAGATTCAAACGGGAATACTTGATTTCTACTTGACATCATCCATGAAAGTTCTGGAGTGTATTTAAGTAATTTTCTAAAATGTGTATCACTCAAATACTTTAATTCATTATCTTCTATTAATTGAGAAAGTACAAATTCATGATAATCATACTGTTCAAGTTGGTAATAATTTACAGTCAAATCTACAAGAATATCTTTTGATAAAAGATACGCTTTCCAGCAAGAATTCATTTCACCTTCGAGGTATTCATCATTATCTAAATCTTCATCTAAATCTGCTGGATTCAACTGATCATAATAATCTTGATAGACTAATCTAAGGTTGAAAGACAAATCAAACAGAGTTTCTGGATGGGAATACTCAGATATTAGATATTGGATAGCTTCAAATTCATTCGCCAATCCGTAATTATCGAAATCATGAGGGTCCAATTCTTTTTCAATTTTATATACATGATTCATCAAGTGTTCTATACGCTGTTTTAAATTCTTATTCATGTTCTATCTCCTTAGCACTTCGTGCTGTTCAGCCCTCGATTCTTTTGTTGGGGCTATCCCCTTAATCAATGCTGCAAGTTTCAAGGACCACATCTTTGATGTGGTATAACGCAGCTAAGCACTTGATAAGGGGATGCCAAAGGACTTAAGAGATATAAAATGGATCGTAAGATCCATAGAAGCGTTTTTAGACACTCAGATAAGAGCAAGGTTTCCCTTGCTCTTATCTGAGTGTACTTAATATTGAAGTAAATCCATTTCTTGTGATGATGATGTGGTCTAAGAATATGATATCCATTAACTTTGAACACTCAATCAATCTTTCGGTCATTGCTAGGTCTGCTGGACTTGCTAATAATGAACCTGCTGGATGATTATGAAATGCTATGAAACTTACAGCGTTTGATAACAAGATGGTTTTGAAGACATCTCTAGGATGTACTAGCGATTTGTCTACAGTTCCCATATGACAAATAGTGAAGTTTATAGGTTGATTTCTAGAATTTAGACATACAATGCCAAATACTTCCCGGTCATAGTCTTGAATTTCTTTTTTAACTATATCAACTAGAGCTTTTGGGTTATCCAATGGCTCGTCACTATATAAGACGGTTTCTTGAACCAGTCTAACAGTAACTTTTGGCAATTGATACGATTCTAAGTTCAATTGTACGGATTTTCTATTCATTACTATCTCCTTAGCACTTCGTGCTGTACAGCCTTGACTTTTTGTTAGGGTAATCCCCTTAATCAATGCTGCAAGTTTCAAGGACCACATCTTTGATGTGGTATAACGCAGCTAAGCACTTGATAAGGGGTTGCCAAAAGACTTAAGAGATATAAAATGGATCGTAAGATCCATTAAACTACAAATAAGATGTAAAGGGGGTAGTATCCATATGGATCTACCCCCGCTTGAGCATATAAGAGAGAGCCTCCAAATTTTTTAGAGCCTCTTCACTAATGGAGGGTAATACTGATATTGGTATGTGCTTTTGGTTAATATTTACCGTAATACACACTCCATAATTTATCTTCCCCGATTGATAAATCCGTTAATGGTGCGGGGTCTTTTTTATTAAGTAAGGACAAGTAGATTAAATACATTCGCTTGAAACTATACTTAGGATTAACATATGGTTCAATTTTCAATTTTTCATCTATTGCCCCTTCAATTAAGTTTTCGATAACCGCATTTCTCAATTTACGACTACCGTCAGCATTAAACAACACTGAATACTTTTTTCTGTCTTTTTTTGAGTATCTATTCATGTTCTATCTCCTTAGCACTTCGTGCTGTTCAGCCATTGATTTTTTGTTAGGGTAATCCCCTTAATCAATGCTGCAAGGTTCAAAAACCACATCAAAGATGTGGTATAACGCAGCTAAGCACTTGATTAGGGGATGCCACAAGACCTAAGAGACATAAAATGGATCGCAAGATCCATTGATATGTTACGATTCATGCAAACCTTTTCACAGCAAGAACTCAGTTACTTTAATTCTAAATCACCTTGTTGCTGTTGTTGATTTTGATATTTTTCAATGAGTTCTTGCGTCTGCTTTTTTCTTGCGATCATTTCCTGCTCTTTCTCAACTTCATGCTGTAAATCATCGTTTAAATCGATAGCATCTGGGAGCTCATAAGATACCTTTATTTTGTTTTTATCGCCTTGGTTAAACATGGTATTGATATGTTCTTGAAGATCGTTCGCCGCTTGTAGACCAGCCTCATCATTATCGAAGATGATGGTGATGGAATCATAGGACGTAGCCTTATGACGGACATTCATATGAAAATCAATTACAGATATCGCAGCACCTACACCATTTACGGAAAGATAGTCACATTTTGAATCATCTTTATTCATTCTTTTCAAAGTTTCGTGACTCATAGCGTCAATCACAGACTCAGTTACCACAAGATCTCTACTACCATTATCTTTATAGATACCCATTGATTTCTTAGATCCAGCAACATCTCGATAACCTATATCATCATTGATAGATCGTGTGGTAGCAAATCGATTAATTGCTCCGAGATTTCCTAATACATTTCCAACCATTACTATTTTGTTATCTTTACTTTGGTATAACAGATTCGATTCAATGTAATTGTTGACAACTTCTGGAGCAATTTTTCGAGTATTCGTTAAATAATCAATCAATTTGTCGTTATTCTTTGCAGCAACAGGGAGCTTAAATATTCCATGTTCTACTTTCGTTTGAACGGGATTAGCTCGAATCGCATCAACGTTACTGTAATAATAGGATACTAGTGATTTTATCGCGTCTTTTTGACTTTTTTCTTCAAAGTGCATGATGAAATCTATAACACTTCCGCCAACATTATTGGTTGAATATCTCATGAATGTATTTTGATCTGGATAGATACGGACTGAATCATGCTCTGCTAAAGAATAGAGTTTACCCGTTGGTCTAGTAACTTTGAACCCAAGGACATTTTCAGCGTAGTCTGTGATCTTTACTAGTTTCTTCATCTCTTCCAAAGTCGCTTTTTTCTCTTGAGTTGCGTTTTTAACTTGTTGTACTACTTTAATTCCTTCTACATCAGAGTATTTAACCTCAACAAGATTTCTCTTTTCCTTAGTTCTAAAACGTAACAGTCTTGATTCAAGATCATCAGTTAAATCACTTAGTTCAACTTTTATCCTCTTGGTTTTCTCTTTTTCATCAAACAAAGATGGTTTTAAAAGACTTTCTAGTTTTGAGGCTTTTATATAGTTTTTTAAGTTAAGAAGAGGTTCTCTACTTTCTTGGGATTCATATACGTTTAAACCCTTAGGAAAATCGGTTTCAAAGGTTAGTGTTTCTCCGTCATTTTTCAAAGGGATTAGTTTAAGTGTCATTTGCTTAGATTCAACCACTTCAAGTTCAACAGAGTAAGTTTGATTACGCTTATTGTCATGCGCAAACTCTAATTGTGAGGTTGAGAATAAGTATCTTTTAATATCGTTACCTTCCCGAGCTAATTGAAACAAAAGTTCGGGTTTTTCTTTTAGGATCGATCCCCAATGTTGAGTATAAGCTATCGTATTCTCTTGAGTATTAGTTAGATTTAACCCTAATTCTACTTGTTGAAAGAAGGAAGCGAACTCTGCTCTTAATTCTTCTAAAGCATAAAAATAAGGCGTTGAATCAGACATGAAACGATCCATACGTTTTTTGTGACCTGTAGCATGAGCTAGTTCGTGCCATAAAGTAGCATAATAATGTTCTTGATCCACAAAACGTTCTACTTCTGGCATGACCACTTTATCTTGACGATAATTGTAATAGGCACGGGTTCCTTCGTGATGGAAACCTCCGTCTAAATTTAAGTTTTCTACGACCTTCTTGCTATAGGTTTTAGCTAGTTCGTGATCGAACTTAGGTTTATACAACATTGAAAGATCTAATTCTGGGATACCTTTAATTTGAGCAGCATTGAATACCACCGAAGTTTTAAAAACTGTTCTGAAATTATCCTGCTCTTTTTCTTTCTCTTCTTGTGATAATTTGTTGAAAATAGAGAAATCCACAGGTTTATTGTTTCTTTTGTCAATTACACTAAAAAACAGGATTTTAGATCCAGTTTCGCCTTTAATAACATTCCATCCTGCATCCTGAGCTTGTTTAAAGGTACACCAACGCGGATCGGTGTACCCTTTGCGATAGGCTTTGTTTAATAAGGAAATCATATTAATTCCGTTATAAGGTTGATCGGTAACCGCATTGACTGGAAGTCCTATCGAACTATCCCAACCTTGTCGCCAAGGTAAAATCCCTTTTTCAAAACTCTGCATTAAATCATCTAAGAGATCTTGTTGAGCGGTATTTAGCTTAACTGGCGGACGCTCTAGTTGATAGGTTAATTGTCGCGTTAATTCCCATGCTTGTAATGCTTTGATTTCTTGATGGGTTAATAAATGATTATCCTCATAGATGTTTTTATATTGTGATAACTGCTCTTGTTGTTCTTTAGATAGATGTTCATCAGCATAGTCTTGATAGGTAGTTCTTAACGTTTCCAAGCCATCTTTAAGATGCACCATTTCAAAAACACTTAAGTAGGTTTCATTTAAGAATTTCTTTTCTTCCTTTTCACGTATTCCTAACGGAGTGTAATCAAAATTGATAATACTTGTACTTAATCGTTGTAAAAAACTCCCTTCAACAGGGAGCTGTGTAACCCAATCTATTTTCACGCTCTTATTAGTAATAAATGGTGGCAGCGATTCTTTGATAGCCTCTGGAATTTCATAGTTATCGGGTAGTTTTTCTTTCCCTGTACTAATTAAACTAAACCTGCCTTGTTCACTCAGATGCTTTTGGTAATCCTCAGTGTCTTTTACCAGTTCAGAACTTCCGTCATCATAAACCTTATAGACCTCGCGATTAGTTCTAAAGAAAAATTCCGCTTCTTTGGGGCTTAGATATTTAATCGTTCTTCCTTCACTCATCATCTTCTCCCTTTGCATTGTAATCGTTGGCTAACCATTCAACATAAGAAAGATCGCTTGGTTTCGTTAGTTTAATTTCTTCCGTTTTCTGATCTTCATATAACAATAGTCCTTCTTCGTCTAGATATTGATCCATATCTAGTTGATGTTCATCAATTATTTGCTTTAATAAATCTTTCATATTTAACTTCCCTTCTTTTTAAAAATGTGGCAACTTTGCCACATTTAATCATTATTCTTCATCCTCGCTTATTGGAGTCCAGCGTTCGGATTCACTTTCATATCGACTAGCATCATTTTCATAACGACTTGGATCTATTCCATATCGCTTAGTATCTTGTCCTAGATCTTTGAAAGTGGATTTCGGTTGATTACTAGTACTACTATCGTAAGAATCTCTTTGCCTTTCATAGCTAGGATTCGACTGATTATTTGAATTTCTCGTTGATGCTTTTGCAGTGCTTTCATAACTAGGTTTAACGGGTTCGGTTGAATTATTATCGAACTCGCTAGTGCTAGAGGATTTGTTTTTGTAATTAGCCCACATTTTTCTTGCAGCTTGATCTCTTTGCCCTGCTTTTATATTGGAAACCATACCAACTCCTGCCCCTGCTTGAGCAGCATGAGAAACCGATTCAACCGTTTTTCCAGCTCCTTGTTTAATAACCATACCCGCTCGTCCTACTTGTCTTACTACTTTTCGAGTTGCTAAACGGTTAGCACTTCTTGTGTATAAAGAATGTCCCGCATATTGCATAGCTCTAGCTGCTGAAGCAACAGGACTTTTACCTTGGATAGTGGTTGTAAAATTCTGATATGGAATCGAATTACCACTTGAAGCACGAGATAGAGGTGTATCGGCTACAGAATCATCAACGCTCTGGCTTTGTGCAGGATTTTGACGGGTCGCAATCGTCTGTCCGCCTCCAGAAAACGCGGTGGATTTACTCGTGGTATTTCCCTGTGAAGAAACATTACCACTTGTAGTTGTCGCTGCACCAGTTGAGCCAAATGCTCCTGCTGTGGCTCCAGCCATTGAGGCTGCTTTTGTAGCGTTAAAAGTACTTGCTGCACGGTTAAAGATATTTTGTGGACTTGCCCCTAACATCCTTCCCGCTCCATAGACGGCTCCAGCCCCTAGAGTTGTAGCCATACCTGCTCCTGTAGCTAATCCTCCAGCAATAGCTCTAGGCATCCCACCAATTCCAGACATCCGTAAGGTGGCTAGTTGTTGAAAGGAACCTCCCGCACTTAAATCCCCGCCAATGAGCGAAGCAAGCTCGGGCATCCCTCTCATGATAATATTAGTTCCTGCAATAAAGACAATCGCAGAAATCAACACCCCTAAATTTCTCACCATTCTTGAACCCGCAAAGTGTAAAACAAACAAAAGGGTAAGATACATGACAAAGTTAGTAATTAAATCTGAAAGCACTAGTTTAACCCAGGTACCAAATGAACTATCGTTGGGATCAATTAATCCAGAAATTGGTAAAGGTGAAATAAGTATTTTCATACCCAAACTCATCACTCTTGCGGCAAACTGAATCGCAATTAAAAACATAGCAATTCCAGCAAATAACCCTAAAAAGAAGACGAGAAACAAATCAGAAAATCCTTTAAAATATTTGTAGTCGCTACTACCTGCTTGTTTCTCATTGATATCGGTAATATCGTTTAACGTAACCATGACCGTACTTTCTGTTTCTGCTTGCTCCACGGTTCCCACTCCATCAAGCCCAGCAGAAACTAGAATTGTAGAAGCTTTGATTTCTTCATTGGAACCGATAAAATTGCCAATATTAACGGTCGCATAGGTTGCTTGCTTTGTAATTTCTTGAACAACAAAAGGCATTAACAACAACACTATCGCAATAGGTATCATCCTAAAAAATAATATAGTTGGTTCAATCTGTTCACGAAATTGTTGATCTACCATGGTTTTTATAAGTATCTTAGAGATTCTGTAAACTAAAAATAAGGATAACAAAGCTACTAGTCCAGCCCACCAATTCCATACAAAACGCTGTGATCCAATATCTAAAGTTACAATCTTTGTAATCAAATCAAATGCCAAATCCACAATCTGTAAAAATAACCAAACAATCCCCCATAGTAAACTACGGATAACATTAATAACAGGATCCATCATATCTACAACTACCTCCTTGCTAAGATTTCTGGATTATCAAAATCAATAAAATTTCTAGGATTAACAACCTTACCATCAACGCGTATGGACATATGTAAATGACAGCCAAATGAATACCCCGTGTTTCCACTATATCCTACAAAATCTCCTTGATTTACATAGGTTCCAACTTCATGTGGAAATGGATTGCGTAAATGAGAATAAGTTACAATTACATTCCCATTTTGAATCCATCCAAATTGATCGCCTTTAAACTTCCCCGTTGGTGGATGTGATCGTTCGTTTCTAACAATTGTTCCAGAAATAGAAGCAAAAATCGGTAATCCGCATCCAGTGCCTAAGTCTATTCCTGAGTGAAAACCAAGCTGTCCATTTAAAACACGATAACCAAAGTTAGAAGTAACTCTTCGTTTTTCCGCTAGCGGATAAATAAAGGTTTGATCTCCAATAGAAGATGTAATAATTAATCCACTTTCGGTAAGTGTCGGTGCATGGTCTAAATGACTTACTAGTGTTGACGTTGACATGGATTGAAGTTGGGTTGCCCAAGGTTCTTGTCCTTTTAGAAGGGACAAATATTCATCCCTAGGACGAAGTGAATAAGTATATTGGATGGTTGATTCTTTCAACCCTTCTTCATTTTCAAGTTCTACTTCTTGAGCCTTTTCAACCACCAAGGCTTTAACTTGTCGATCGATAAGTTGATGGAGATTGTATCGTGGTTCTTGTCCTTCTTCTAAAGGTTGAGAACTAATACCACTAATAATGTTTACCAACCACAAATCCTTAGGATTGATATTAACTTTATCTTGATAAGCGTCTATTACAGGCTTGTAATAGGTAGTATATTCTAATCGACCTTGTTCGCTTTCTGTATAAAACACTACGCTATCCATTCCCTCTTTTTGTTTGTCACCAAACAAAAAGTCACCAATACCTACGAAAAAATTGTGAATTGCAATAACTGGAGCCGCCACTACCGCAGCAGCCCCAATGATGGGTACTACAACAACGAAAAAAATAAGTAAAAGACTTAATCCTCCAAGAATAATCTTTCTTCTAAATTTCTCCATGTCATCCTCCTTTCAAAAACGTGGCAATCTTGCCACAATTTATTGAATCAACCGTGTTGGATCCATCTCATTTAATTCTTTCTCAGTTGCTAGTACACGAATTGGGATTCTTCGATCACCGACAATAAACAAGGCTTCGCCTTGTTCTAAGTATTGAATCAATTCAAACTCCGTTTCATTGATTTCTTCTAACTCGGTTAAATAGGTAACCGCGTCTTTTTTAAGTTTCTTTATCAATTTATAGGTAGAATTATTGAAGATAGCCTTGCCATGAATAAGTACTTTTTCACTGGCGAAGTCGCGGGTTTCTTGGGTTCCAAGAACCATCATATTTTTGTACTTTCTACTTCTTCTATAAAAAACAGCAATTTCTTTTGCTGATTGTCCTTCTAATATAAATTCATGGGCTTCATCAATAATGAAAGCAGAATGATGAGAATCGTCTAAACACAAAGCCCAAGCGTAACGAAACATAATGTAGTTTAGCGTATCTTTTAATCCTTGATCTTTATCAATAAGATTTTTCGTACCAAACGCAATAATTTGTCGTTCTGCTCCATCAAGATCAATAGTAGTATGTCCATCAAAATAATATTTGTGTTCAACCATCATCGACTTAATTTTGATGGATAAATCACGTAATAAATTTACTTCAAGTTGCATAGACTCATCATGTTTTATTAATTCAATACGATCTTGCAATACTTGGTTAAAGTCCGATACTATTGGATACTCATGGGGTTTCAAGTATCTAAAATTTGTTTCAAACGTAATCCCATGACGGTTATACATTTCAATCACTAGAGGACCAACCATGGACAAGGTATCCTCTTCAATATCAGATTTGTATAATTTCAAAACATTCTTGAACTCATCAATGACATTGTAAATGGCTAATTCCGTGTCCCAAGCATTGACTTCTTCATCTTCTTCACTAGAAATAGGTTTCAAATCAAACATATTAATTTGAGATCCTCTAGTTCCCCAATTGATAAAGGTTCCTCCGTAATTTTCTGTAATGTATTGGTTTTTATTTTCTGGATCAATCCAACAAAGAAACATCTTTTCTCGGATACAATATCTAATGATTAGATTCATATCAGTAGTTTTTCCAGATCCAGAACTTCCAACTACAACAATATTTCCTGTTAATCTTGAATAAATCGTTCGTTCATTTGGATGATTTTCAAAAAACATTGGATCAAAAATAATGGCTCCGCCATTATTTAATTCTTTACCTAACAAAAATCCTCTGGGATCTTTTAACGTTTCAAACACATAAGGCCACATCCCCGCAATACTTCCAGAAGGAAGTGGAACTCCCAAATTATAAGCAATATCTGACTGTAGTTTATTTTCTATCCATAAGGGGATGCTGGCTTTCATGATATCCATTTGCATAGCTCCAAGCGTACTGGCTTTAAAACCATCGGCTAAAAGCTGTGCTTTGAAATGGTTAGTAGTGTCGTTGACTTCTTCTAAACTATCCCCTGTAACGGTGTAAACCATTAGATAATTATGGGTTCGATCGTTATTGTGAGAGAGTTCTTTAATGTAGGCATCTAACGACTGTAACCGTTGACTCATGTTTTGTTTAACTGTAGGATCAGTTGTTTTCTGCCATTCTTGTTCCATCTCGCGGTATTCTTTCCGTAAATGAACACTAGTATCCTCTTTTATCATTTGTGTCACTAAGGATACTTTGATATTAGGATTACTAGCATAGACGGATAACAGTCCTAAACTGAAGGTAGGAGGAAGTTGAGTTATTAGTAATTGTTTACAAAATACATCCCCCATCACGTAGTGATTCGTTCTTATTTGTAAGTTAGTGGGTGCATATTTCTTTCGTTTAACTAGGCTCATTCAACATTTCCTCCTTCGCTTCATCAAATAAAACTGCAAAGTCCCCTTTTGAAAAATAGACATCATTAATGAGGTTATTTTCGAAAATATTGGCTAGATAGTTTTCGTAGTCAATTTTGTTTAGCTCTTTAACTAAAAAACCAGCTCTTCGATACTCATGGATTAAATCATGAAAATTCTTAACAAATTCTTTATCGTTCTTTCCTTTAATCATGATAAAAAATTCCAGTTCACGATTATAGAAAGCGAACTCTCGTGCTTTTTCCATGTCATCCGCAATCATTGATCTCACCCGATCATCCTCTTCATACTCTTGTTGAATCCGTAATCGTTCTAAATGTTCATCAATATTCACAGGATTATGAACAAAAGCGTGATATAACGTAAAACCAAGTTTATTAAAAACGTGGCGTAATTTGTTGATTCGCATAGCCTGATCTTGCGGACTATCCAGAAAGATATCGTGAGGACTTACTTTGATTCCTTTTATGATGACTTCTTTCTTGCCTTTCTTTAAGATAATTCCATTTAAACGAACTGAAGCAATGTCAACCCAGTCTAGAGTCGACATAACTTTTTTACGTTTCCATTTAGCCTTTCTTTGGGCTTTTTTCAACTCTTTAGACTCCGTCATGATATCCCTCCCACTTAAAATTACGTTGGTTTAGTTTTGACCGTAAAAACAATTTGATAAATTCGTAAAAATTATGATAAATCGGGGTTGAAAAGGTAAGTAATATAGAGATTAACGCTGGAATAAATAATAGTACGAGTATTATCAGATTAAAAGACTGCATCAAATTTACATATAAACTAATCAAAACTGCTGAAACCACAACCCCTCCAACCAAGATTATTAAGTCTTTAATTCGGTAACGATTCATAATATATTTACCGTTTTTGAAGTTTCTTGGACTATTAAACTCCATGTCATCCTCCTTTCTAAAATGTGGCAATCTTGCCACATTTTATTAAAAGCGAAGCAAATACTTATACTCCGCTTGATAAACCAAATAAACTCAAAATGATGTTGATGGAATAAGCAATAACACCCCATAGAACAATCTTCTTCAAACTTTTCTGAAGAGGTCTTTGTTCGCGTTCATCTTCATCTTTCATAAAAAACCCTACCGCAGTTCCTACCGCCGCAAGACCAACAACAATTGGTATGGCGAAGTAGAGAAAGTTTATTAATGGCGTAGTAAACGCTCGCACGGTTTGCATGGCTTTGTTGTTATCAAAAGATGGTGCGTAGTTTAAAACTAATAGTAATTTATACATTATATGTTCTCCTTTTATTTAAACGTGGCTTTATAGCCGATTGGATTACCTTCTGCATCCTTGAGGACTTCACAACTTCCAGTACCAACAAAAGATTTCATTTTTTCGTTACGATACTTTTTACAAGCCTCAAAGCCTTCATCAAAACTTAACCCATCCGCAAATAACCAAGTCTTACTTGCAGGTTTAGGATTGGTAACTTTTGGCGGATCTAGTTTAACCACAGGTGGTTTACTTGGAAGCAGTGGTTCAGAGGGTTTAGGTTTTGTCGTGGTTGTAGGTTTAGGTTTGACAACAACAGGTGTTTCATCTTTTGGACTGGTTGATGTTCCATCCTTGATAACTTCAATTTCTACAACTTCAACAACAATTTCCTTTTCTTTTTCAACTACTTCTATCAAGATTGGAAGCATGGCTTCATTTCCTGAACTATCAATTGCCTTAATAATGATTGGGTACTCCCCTTTAGTTTGAATATCATAGTATCCGTCAATAACAACTGAAGGATTTAGATCAAAACTATCGTTTACTTCAACTTCATTTAAGATGTCAAAATATTGATTACCAGCATCAACTTTAAGGTTTTTATCAAGTACTAGTGTAGGTTTTTGAGTATCTTTTACTGTCATTTTAATAGGTACACTGATTTCATTAACGACAAACGGTACAACAACATCCCCTAATATGGACGTGTCAACCGCTCGACAAGTTAAAGCATAGGATTTACTATGAGAAGACAATTCGTTTTTGTTTAAGACAAAGACATCTTCGTCATTGACCGCTTGAATTAAATCACAAACATTTATCGTTTCTCCCGCCTCTAAAACAGTACGCTTGACTTTCACATCTAAGGCTGTTTCTTTTGATTTAGTGCATCCAGATACTAGTAATATCAAACAAAGAAACACACTCTTAAGTTTCACATGTCATCCTCCTTTCAAAAACGTGGCAATCTTGCCACATTTTTAAATGAAAAAGCGGGCAATGTTACTTACCCGCTTAAATACATTTTTGTTTTCTGGTTAATCTTCCTCTTTTTTCTTTTTAGTAAGAAGATAGATTCCAGCTGTTGCTAATGAGATTCCAGATAGCGTGAGCATAGTAGTGCTTGCTACACCAGTTTTGACTAGCTCATCAGGTAACGGTGTATTCAAAGCCGTAACTTCGAATAGTTGATTTTCTAAGCCTTTGTTGGCTTCGACTTCAATAATCTCAGAGCTCAATCGATAACCAGCTGGAGCTTTGGTTTCTTTTAACTGATATGCCCCTTCTTCAACTAAGAAACGGGCAATACCATCGTCATCCGTTTTAACCTTAGCTAGTTCTAATCCATTTTGATACAAGGTAAATTCTGCGTTTTTCAAGACTTTAGTCTTATCAACAGAATCTACTTTACGGATCGCTATCTCAATGATCTCAACGGATTGTTCTACATCGTTAATATCAGCGTGGGTTGCTAGGATTTGATTTTCATGCAGTAGATTTTCAAATACAACTAGCGTTGTTTTGCTTAAATATTTTTGATCGAAGGTGAAGACTAATTCAACGATACCATTTTTCTCATTAGCGATGAAAGTTAGGGATGAAGTTACTTCTTTCCCATCCGCTAAGAACGGTTGATTGGTGGCTTTATCCATCAATTTACCTTGAATCGTATATTCTTTACCAACAATCAAATTGTCGTAAGTGACCACGTCCACGATTGTTACCATCATCGGAGCTTCAGGTTTGCGTTCTGTGGAACTGGCAGAGGTTTTCACCTTAGGTTCGGTTACCTTAACGGTTTGACCTTGATCGTGAATATCCACATGGCGTGCAATCAAATGATCTTCATACAGTAAATCTTCAAAGACAACTACCTCTTGACCTTGCAGCAAGCTGGCATCAAATACAAAACTCAATTGTTCCGATCCGTTCGCTTTGTCAGCCACAAAGGTATTACTTGCCGTAGCAATAACATCTCTAGTATCTTTACGAACTAACTCACCTTTTAAGGTATATTCTTTACCAACGACTAGGTTTTCATACTCAACCACGTCAACGATCGTAACTTCTTCTACTGGAAGAACTTCTTTACGACCTTCAGGATCGGATGCGCTCGTACCAACACTAGGTTTAGTAACCTTAACGGTTTGACCTAGATCGTTAATATCCGCATGAACCGCAATTAGGACATCTTGGTTATAAACTTCTTCAAATACCACAACTTCTTTCCCTTGCAACAAGCTGGTGTTAACTACATATTCAAGTTCGACCGTTCCGTTGGTGGTGGTAGGAATAAATGTTGTTTCGTTAGAAACTAAAACTTCTTGAGTGTCTTTACGAACTAATTTACCTTTTAAGGTATACACTTCTCCAACATTTAAATTGGTGTATTCAACCACATCAACGATCGTCACCTCAGGAATCGGAAGAACCTCTTTGTTGCCTACCACATCAGTAGCTGTAGTCTTAATTTTTGGAATATAAACCGTTTGGTCTTCGTCCGTGAGTTTATGATGACTTGCAAGTAAACGATTATCTTTGTATAAATCTTCAAAAACAACCATTGTTGTGCCTGCTAGAGCAACGCCTTCTAGTTCAAATCGCACTTTGACTACTTGCGTTTCTGCTTCAGCAACAAAAGTTGTTTCACCTTTAGCTAAAACTTCTTCGGTTGAAGCATCCACAAGTTGACCTTTTACAGTATATTCTTTGCCTACCCAAAGATTTGTCACTTCAACTTCATCCACTACAACAAGTTTTTCTTTAGGTAAACTTTCTTTAATACCCTCTTCAAAAAGTGCAGTAGTTTTTAGTTCTGGAACAAGTTCATTAATCATTTCTAAAACTTGAACCTCACTAGTTTCTTCAATCGTAATTGAAACAGGTTCAGACAACAAATAACCTTCTGGAGCTTTAATCTCTTTTAAGGTATACGTCTTGCCAATTTCTAAACCTTTAGCAACAAAAGCTTTATCGGTAGAAACAAATTCAGCGACGATTTCTTCACCATCTAACAATTGGAGTTGAGCTCCCGCAACAGATTTTCCATAGACATCTATTTTCCGTAACTCAGTTGTTGTAGGACTATTCGATACGTTTTGAATCGTGGTTCTTCCAATAACCGCTAAATCTACAAAATGAGTGTCACGGTCAATAGTAAACTCAATTGGTTGGGCTTTAACATAGCCTTTAGGAGCTTCAACTTCTACTAAAGTATACTTACCATACTTGAGGAATCCACGCGTAAATGCCTTTCCTGCTTCGTTAGTAGTTAAATGAGTTTGAGTAACAACGTTGTAGTTATCGTCTAAATACTCAAAGGTAACAGGGTTTCCATGAGCGTCATGAACTTCAAAGACTGCGTTTGCTAGAGGTGAATTTGTTTCGCCATCAACTTTTTCAAGTCCTAGTTTAATTAGGATTTTATCGTTGGCAATATATTGAACCATGACTTTATCATGTTCACGAATGGATACTGGATACTCGTTAGGATTTAGATAAAACTGTACTGGTGCCTCAACTTCTCTAATGAGGTAATTACCATAACGTAGTGGGCTACTGTATGCAAACCCATCAATATTAGTAGTGATCTTCTCAATTACTTTACGATCTGGTAAGCTGAGTACTTCAAAGACTGCCCCTTCAACTGGAATTTCTTCATTGTTAGCATCTACTTTAACAATTTGAATAGGTGCTTTAATTGGTTGATCCACTGTATCTAAATGAGTGGATACTTCTTGAGTCAACTGGTCTTTATACTTCAGCTCTACAAGATGAGTAGTGGTATCCAACAAGAAACCTTCAGGAGGAGTAATTTCTACAACACGATATTGTCCTAATGGCAAAAGTTTGCTTTGAGCATAGCCTTCAGCGTTCGTGGTTAAGGTATCAACAACTATTCCATCTAGAGTTCTAATTTCATAGACCCCATTGGCTAAGTATTCCCCTTGAATTTCTGAATCGGACTTACGAATTGAAATTCTTCCCAACGGTTTCTCGTTGGTTTGAGAAACGTTAGTTTTAACTACCTTTACCGTTTGATCTTCGTATACTAATTCAGCAGCAATTGGGGCGGAATTTAATAAATATGGAGCTGGAACGGACTTCTCTACTAGAGTGTATTTTCCAAGTGGTAGCTCTTTAGTGGTAGCTTTTCCATTAGTTCCTGTGGTGATCGTATCAACAACCCTACCTTGAGCATTTAAAACATCAAAGACAGTTCCAGCCAACACTTCACCTTCACCATTTTTGGTGATGGTGATTTGCCCTACAGCCTTCTTATTGGTTTGAACTACTGTATCGTTGACTACTGAAGTGTGCATATCCTTGTAAGCTAAGGTTACAGAAACAGGAGTTGGATCTAAGATTAGTGGCGCTGGAGCTTTAATTTCTACCACGGTATAAGTGCCTAAAGGTAGTTCAATCGATGTTCCAGTTCCGTTAGAGCCTGTAGTAACTCTAGTAACTTCGGTGCCTGAAGCGTTACGAATGGAATAGATAGCTCCAGCATATGCCTTGTTGGATGGGTCAACCTTAGTAACACTAATCTTTCCCATCGCAGCTTTATTAACCGCGGTAAACGTGGAATCTTGTCCTGCCACAACAGTCACCGATTTAATCGTGTTATCTAAGATTAGCGGAGCAGGAACATTGGTTTCTTGAACATAATAGGTTCCTGCTTTTAGATTAGAAATAGTTACCGTGCCATCGGTTCCTGTAGTATATGAGGTTGCTGAAGACATGTCCGCATTTTTAGAAAACGCGAAGGTTGTATTAGCAATACCAGTGCCTGCTTCGTTGTTCTTTCTTAAGATCACTGAGCCAAAACTCAACACATTGATATTCAAATTCGTGTAAATTGGATCTGAGATTTTCATAATTCCAACGTCTTGACTTTGTCCATCATAATAAACTAAAGTAGCGCCAACATAGTGTTCAGGTACTTTTTTCCCTGTGATAATTGCTGTTCCCTTTGAGTTTGCTGTTAATGTTAAGGTGTTTCCATTTTGTACAACCGATACTGCGGAGGAGTTTGATTTCAAATTAAACTCATCAAGAAGTTGATTTGTATCGGTTAAAGATACTGATTCTCCAACATATAAGGAAACACTCGTATTATGAAAGGAAGGTCTTATCTCATGACGAGCTATTTGTCGATCGATAATAGCTTTTTTGGCCCAGAAATCAGCAGGCGTCATATCACCGTGTAGTGTTGGAACAATTCGTTCAATAACACCTGGTTTAACAGCATCCCAAATCATAAATTGACTCACAGCAAACCATTGGTCGCTTTGAACTCCATTGTCTAAATGAGAGCCATTAACTTTGCCATAATAATCAATGATTTCAACCTTCTTTTTAGTCTCTAAAGTCAATTTCTGATATTCAGCAAAAGTCATCGTGTTTTTGAATCCAGAAATAAACATTATTCCTGGTTCTAAACAGTACGCATCTCCAAGAGGCGTTTGAAATCGGGTCACTGGAACATCTTTACCTGAAACCATGCCCGTATATCGAATTTTTGTATATTTTTCACTGGTTTCCCCTGGTTGAGCTTGAATTGGACGAATGATACTAAATGATAGTAGCAACGTCATAACCAAAGTTAGACATTTGAAAAAATTACGTTTATGAAAAAATTTATTCAATGTTATCTCTCCTTATTGATATTTTTCCAAAAGAAAACGTGAGCTTTACTCACGTTGTTGTTTTTAAGTTACTCTAATCCAAGGATTAGAACATAATGGGTTGAACCATCGGTGAAGCCAAAGACATTGACAAGATATTGCCAAACAAACTTACCATCATAATATGTTCCGCCAAGTTCTTCTCCTTTAACGTTAGCTTGTTCAAAACCTGCAATTGTGAATGGATAAATTGAATGTGCGTAATACCCTGGACCAGGTGCGGTTCCTTTTAGAAACTCCTTGCCGCCTACAAAGACTCCGTCCCCTTCTGGTTTAGCTTCCTTAGTTCCTACTAAGATCACTTTATCGATAGGAGCTTTAGTAACTACCGCACTAATTTGCTTTCTGTTTGTTTCTTTACCATCAGCATAAGTGACTTCATAAGTGAACGTTCTAACGCCATTAACTCCTTCGGTTTTAACTTTTGTTTTACCTTTCTCAAGGGTGGCGTCATTTTGTTTTATAGTTTTGAAATTAATCACTTCAGTTTTGGTTTCCGTTCTGGTCGTCACCACTGGTTGGGGTTTGGGATCAATCGGTCGAGGCTTGCTTGGTGTTGGTGAAATCGTTGCAACCTTTGTGCCTATTTTAATCACCTGATTGATAGGTTGTACTGTAGTTTCAGTACTTACTAATCTACGAGCTGTTTCCTTACCATCAGTCAATGTAATTTCATAGGTTTCTATCTTTGTTCCATTTTTGCCCGCCACTACCGTTACTTTTTTGCCTTTCTCCAACGTTTCATCGTTTTGATAGTTGGTTTTAAAGGGAATTAAGATACTCTCCGTTGATATTTTCGTTTCTACGACAGGTTTTGAAACTACAGAAGTACTTACTTTAGTTTCAACTGGAACTATAGGTTTTACGATAACACTAGTTTCAGTTTCTGGTGTTTCAACTGGTGTCTCAACTGGAGTTTCAACTGGAGTTTCGTCAACTTTGGTCTCAGAGGCTGGTGTCTCAACAACTGGCGTCTCAACTGGAGTTTCAACTGGTGTTTCAACTGGCGTCTCAACTTTTGGTGAGCAAGCCACTAGCACCAGAAATAGTACTAGTAAGGTTTTTATTTTTTTCATTTTCAATCTCCCTTCATTATTACAAATATTACGTTCTTTTAAGTAATTTCAATTATTAATTCATTTAATTAGAATTAGGGGTAACCAGACTTTATTTTTCTTATACAATATAGAATATTTTGTTTAGAATTACAACGCCAAAAAATTCTGGATACTAGCGCAACATCCATATTTCTCTCTCCTTTCGTGATAACTGACTATATATAAAAAGCCCTTTGTTAAGGGCTTGAATTGTTTCTTAAGTAATCCACAATTTCGTTGTGAAGCTGCATTTGTTGTTTAATCTCAAAATCGATGGAATCAAGCAACATTCTATAATGTAATGTTTCAGTAGACTTACAACATAGGTAAGTTTTATTAATTCTTTGTCTATATATCCTTAATCCATGAATATGATCCAAAACTTTGGTTAGATCACTTTTGCTATATGATTTCATAGGGCTCACGATCAATTCCTTTCTTCCAAAAGAAAAACGGGAAGAAAACTCCCGTTTTGTCCCCACCTAATTAAAGTATACAAGAGTTATTTTCTCAAATCAAAAAGGCTAAGCAAACTTTGATTTAAGGTAATCAATTCATCTGGCTGAGTACGTGGTTGGTGTATGATATTCCAACGACCTTCGTGTTCAACAGTAATAACCCCAAGATATTTTTGATTTACTATTTCTAGCCAATATTTATCACGGATTAGTTTTTCTTTAGTATCTGGGATTACAATAAAACTCTTATGAACATACTGCATATTGTGTTTTGCTTGAGTAATAACTCGTTTCATATCGTTTAATTTAAACTCAAAAGCACAAAACTCAAATCGATTTCTAACCCGTTCCAAGGTAGCCAAATCCATACCGCCACGTCTTGCGGTCTCAAATCGATACGCTTCAATTGTCTTTCGATAGCCGTACAAACTCCAAAAATAATCTCTTAATTCTTGTTCATAAAGAAATTCCATTACGTCTCTCTCTTTCTATCATCATCAATATTTCTCCATTCTAAATACTCTTTGATTACTAAATAATCGGATTCAATCAATCCGTTTTGATGTAATTTTTCAAGTATGTTCAGATCTAATCCTATACTACTAATAAGCTCTTCAGGGCTATGATTATTAATCAAAAAGTTTAAACCCAAACATACCCCTTTCATAAATTCATTGTACACCTTGTCTTCTTTGCTCATGTTAGAACGCTCCTTTCTAAAATGTGGCAATCTTGCCACATTTTTAGTCATCATTTACAAATTCTTTCATCAAACCCCAAACGGAACTTTCGAGATTTCCAATATGGTAGCTATCATAACCATGAGCTAACATCTTTTGGACAAATCGCTCAACTGTTTTTTGGAGTTTAGTCACTTCTTTTGTAATGTCATAGGGTTTCTTTTCCTTGTTTTCTTTTTCGGAGACGTTAGAGGTAAGTTTAGTTGGATAATCGCTTAAGTAATCTTGAATCGATCTTGCGGAAAAACCTGTCATAGATGAGATCCACTCCCTTTTTCTACCTTTAGGTCGTTTATTACGAGCTATTAGCAAATCATAATGTCGTTCAGCCATTTTTGTGATGAGTATTTTATCTTCTAAAGAAAAACTTCTCACAGCGTTACTAGCAATTAAAGCAACTAACTCCTCATCCTCATCTTCAAAACTAACAATCCGACACGCAATATCTTCAAATTCTTCCAGTCCCTTTTGTTCGATTAGATATTTATGAGCGTTATATCGTCTATGTCCAGATAAAATTAGATACTTTCCGATTCCTAAGTCTGTAACAACAAGGGGTTCTAATAACCCAATATCTGCAATATTTTCCGCTAGGGATTCAATGCCTTCTTGCCTATATAGTCCATTTTCACTATGGGTTGTTAAGTCCTTATAATAAATTCTTTTGATGGAAAGCTTATTGTACCGCTTTGATTCTTGACTCATTAATTCACTCATTACACTTTGTGTCATAGTTACACCCCTTTCTCTGTTTCTCCTAAATATTCATTAATTAAGTTTTTGTAATCATTACCGACATTTGATTTATTGGCTATTACTACATCTCGATCAAAGCTCGCTTGTGTGATGGGTTTATGTTGAGTTCGAATCTTGGTTGTAAATACGTGAAAATTGCCGAACTGATTAAAATGCTGCATCACGTGTTTATCGGTATTGTTTCGGTTCACCATCGTAAAGAGAATTTTAAACTTAATATCTAAGTCAAAATCATCCATGATGGCTTGCATCTCTCGTACGGTAGTTTGATAACCTTCAATCGCAAAACGATCAATCTTTATCGGAATGATTACCTCTTTGGAAACAAACAAAGCGTTTGTAACTAAAAGATTTAGCACAGGCGGACAATCAATAATGCAGTAGTCGTATGTTCTCTCAAGGTTTCGAAGTACACGCTGTAGTTTATTGTGATTTGCCCCCGTACTGACTAGAAGTGAGCGTTCAGCAGTCGCTAGCTGAAGGTTGGCTGGAATTAAATCTAAATTTTCATACTCCGTAGAAATTATTTCTTGATTCACATCTTGAGGATGATTAAGCAGATAAGTGATGCCTCGCTTAATGAAACTACTTGTGAAAATTGCCGTGGTATTAGCTTGAGGATCAAAATCAACCAGCAACACTTTGAATCCTTTTTGGGCTAAACCAACCGCTAAGTTGTTGCTTGTGGTAGTTTTGCCTACTCCACCTTTTAAATTTAATAGACTGATAATATTCATGTTCTATCTCCTTAGCACTTCGTGCTGTTCAGCCTTGATTTTTTGTTAGGCTTAGCCCTTAATCAATGCTGCAAGGTTCATAAACCACATCAAAGATGTGGTATAACGCAGCTAAGCACTTGATTAAGGGTTAGCTAGAAAGACAAGATAAAAGCGGGTAGGACCCGCTTCAATAAAACGCTCTATTTTTATATCACCAAGGTTCTGGTTCCCAAGGCTCAAGAAAAAATTTCGTAACGACCTCATTGGTAATCTTAGCGGAGAAAGTTACAGGAAGGTTGTAGAGCATGGTTAACAAATAATTTCTCGGATTTACGATCTCATAAGTGACTTCTTGCAATTTATCAAATGCCGCCATCAACATATCCCCTGTGATTTTGGAGAACCGTTCTTTGATTGCTTCAACTGTTAGAGACAATCCATTAATTTTAAGCATATGATTATCATCCATAAGATTTACTTCAGCCATTAGCTCGATAAACTCATCAATCTGTCGCATATATACACCATCTGGATCGAATGAAGACACACTCATCCCAATTTCACCGTAATCAACTTGTTTTTTAATTCGATCAATCCATCCATTTCTATCATAGTTAGTATGATTGATAGATAGATTAGTCTTATTTAACTCAGTCTTATTCAACTCAGTCTTATTAGAGTTTGTTTTATAAACCTCTTGAAGTTTGTTTTTTAAACTTCTTGAAGTTTGCTTTTTAAACCTCTTGAAGTTTGTTTTATAAACTTCTTGAGGTTTACTTTCTAAACTTCTTGAATCATTGGTTTCAAACTTCTCGAAATCATCATCTAATTCCTCAAGATAACTATCATTTATTTCTTCAACAATATTTTCATCTTCAGTCATTACTTTATCATTGTATTCTTCTTCAGTTCTTACCTTACCCTGGTATTCTTCTTTAGGTAACGAAATTAGACTCTTAACATAAATGATATTAGGTTTTCCTAATCCTCTTCGAATACTTTCAACAAGTCCAATCTTTGAAAGTTCCTTAATAATATTGATTGCTTTATTTTTTCCTAAATCAAGATCTTGCATGATTGATTCAATAGTATAGATGATGTACACTCTACCCTCATCATCAAACCATTCATTCGCTCTGGATAATCCAGCGCGGTCAAGCATTAATCCATACAATAGTTTTGCATCCGTTGATAATTCCCTAAAATATGGATCAAATAATAATTTGGGTACTTTGTAAAAGTTTAGTGCTTGGCTCTCCTCGACTGTAATGTAATCAAATATCATCTTGTTTTCCTTTCTCGATCATTGAATTATTTTGGATTAGATCCATTACCTTGTTAAAGTAATGTCTTGAACCAATACACTTGGGTATGGTTTTGATGAGTTCGTCAAAAGAATTAAATTCTTTCAAATCTAAAACTTGAATGGAATTTAAAGGAATAGCATATAAAATAGGTTTTCCTTTTTGGTATTTCATCATGTAAAGTAAGCGATTTGTTTTAATAGCTTTTCGCCATTGATGTCCCCCAAGATGATTAATCTTGCCTTGTCTTCTTCTTTCTTCTACTTTCACATAGGCATAACGAAAACTCATGCTATTCTCCTTTCATAAATTGTGGCAATCTTGCCACCATTCTATTGGTTTTATAAATGATCTATCGCCATAGTTCACCACTGAGTGATGAACTAGTTCAACATTCATTTAACGAAGTTGCTGAATACTCCTATATATTTAGTTTTTAATTCAGTCTTTTCTACTCAGTACTATTGTGCAGGATAGCACGCATATGTCCTCTCACTCCACGAATTGCTAATTCACAAAGCAAGCAGGCATCCCCTAACTTACATGTACTAGAGGCTCAAACTTCGAAGTATCATTATCAAGAGGTTTACATCATGGCTCACAAGATCCTATCCTTGTGCTTATAGTCATACTATCAATCGCTATTTCTTTATTGCTAGACCTTATTTCTGGCTTTACAAGCAAGGTAAAGATTGTCATGGCGTAGTATACCAATGGCTCCGTAAACCCCAAACGTATAGTACTGAGGTATTCAATTGTCAAAGAGCGCGTTGACTGTTAAGTCAGGATCGTGATTACGGTTTGTAATTCATATCAGAACATCTCGGGGGTATGTGATGCTCTGAAATCAATCACAATTCGCAATAATAAGGTTTTTAATCTTGAATTTAGTAAAATAATTTGATAGACTCTAGATATAGCGAAGGTGGCTACTACCACTACTACTAGTACTAGTACTGTAGATACTGTTATGGTTTGGTGTTATGGTTTGGTGTTATGGTTTGGTTTTGTAGCTTACTGATGATTCCTTGCGGGAAGATACGCTTATTAGATAGACGATGCTGGTGACATCTCTGTCTGACGCAATTAAAGCAATTCGTGATTTATATTTTTTCAAAGAAGTAACTGAGCAAGTTGCTTTTTTTGTGGAGTTTTGTGTTTACTTTTTGGTGCATAAATTAGGATTGCCGTTCAACATATCCACTTCCTTTTTCAAGTATTCTTGAAAATAATCGATATTTAGAATTTGATTAACTATCTCTGGGTTATCAAAAAAGTACTTAATGAGTTGTTTTAAAACAGTGCCTCTTGAATAATCTTTCCGTGTGGCTTTAAAAATCATAGGCATTTCGGATGATATAACTTGGTTCTTTTCGTGATTAACTACCTTAGATAGTGCTTCTAATACACATATTTCTTGATCCCGCAGAGAGAGATGAACTCTTGTATCATTTCTTTGACCCATACTGATAATTCCTCCTTATAGCAAAAAAAGTGGGTATTCAATTAACTGAATACCCACTTATTAGTGTGTATGGGGATTTTTTCCCCAAGTTCTCAAACACAAAGTGTTCGTGTTTTTACAATGGCGTCCCCTGAGAGACTCGAACTCCCGACCCTGGGCTTAGAAGGCTCATGCTCTATCCAACTGAGCTAAGGGGACATAACGCTTTATAATAATACCTTAAGTGCCATAAAAAGTCCAATCAATAAGGCACAAATTCAACTTGAAAGTCTTGATCATCCGACCAAGTCAGAATCATATAACCCGTTTTAGAATAATCACGATTATAACGGAGTGAACCAGGATTCAACATCAGCACCCCTTCCATCTCCTTCATATAAACCATATGGGTATGGCCAAAACAAGCCACGCGACAATCCAACTCTTTGGCTCGTTCTAGAATTCGTTCGATACGACGACTATAAACAAAGAGATGCGAGTGGGTAATGTAAAACCGTACACCACCAACCGTAATCACCTGTTCTCTCGGAAAATCGCCATAATAATCGTTATTTCCTGAAACATGAACAAAGTTTTTAACCTGATAATTATTCATCTCCGAATCGCCACAATGAATATAAACATCAGCATCCGGATTATCAGAAACAATATCATCTAAGACATTACGACCATGATTATCCGAAACAATAACAACCTTATAACTCGAAATCATCATCATTTACCTCAACAATTTCTCTAAACAAATCATATACCTGTTCTCTTAAAACAATCTTACTGCCACTGGTATAGACCTTACTCTCCCCATAAGGTAGATCCTCTAAATCAAGCACCCATTGCTTAGAAGCTTCGATGCCATCGATCGTCACTACCTCTAAGACCTCTTCAATAATATCCTTGATAATCGGATAGTGGGTACAAGCTAAAACCAAATGACTCGTAGCTTTCAGCGTTTCACGTAATTGTGCTAGGCGCAGCGCGATATCATCTTCGTCCATGCGACTTTCAATCGCATCAACTAACCACGGGGTAGCGATACAAATAACATTACGATTGACATCACCTTTTAACAATTCTCCATAAACTTGAGATTCAATCGTAGCCTTGGTTCCAATCACCGCCAATTCTTTGATTCCTTCGGGAATACTTTGAACGGTAAAATCAATAACCGAACCAAATTTAATATTCGGAAATTTTAATTTAATTTCTGGTAAAACGGTAGAACAAATCGTATTACAAGCCACCAAAATCGACGTTGCACCTTGATCTTGTAACCAAGTAACCAATTTAATTGTAATCATCATCAATTCTTCATAAGTCTTATTGCCAAAAGGAACATACGCTTGATCTGCACAAAACGTAAATGAAACCTCAGGAAATTGTTTCCTCAAGAAACTATAGTAAGTATAACCACCTAAACCAGAATCGATAATACCAATAGTTTTATTGCTTTTGTAATTGTTCATAAACCGATTGTCCTACTTTCTTTCCAAGGGTAGCTATCAGTTCTTCCACCGTAGCTTCCTTTATTTTCCTATAAGAACCAAAACGCTTCAAGAGTTTTTCTTTTCGTACCGGGCCTAATCCGCTAATAGAATCCAATTGTGATTGCACCATCGTTTTCGAACGCAGTTGACGATGATAACTTAACGCAAAGCGATGCATCTCATCTTGCATATGAGTTAACATGGTCAACAACTCTTGATGATAAAATATATCAATTTCTTCCCCAGAAGACAACAATAATCCCCGGGTTTGATGTCGATCATCCTTAACCAATCCACAGACAACCAAATCTAAACCCAACACTTCGATAATTTCTTTAGCTCCATTGACCTGAGGCTTTCCACCATCCACAATCAACAAATCAGCAAGATTTTCTTTTTCTTTTAATTGCCGTAATAAGCGACGATAAACAACCTCTTTAATCGAAGCAACGTCATGGTTTCCTTCTTCAACTTTATAACGACGATAGCGACTCTTAACCGGTAACCCCTCTTCAAATACTACCAAACCAGCCACCGCATTCGTTCCAGAAATATGCGAAACATCAATCAGTTCAATGCGATAAATGTCCGCTAAACCAACCATTTCTTCTAAATCAGCCAAAGCTTTCGAAAGAACCATTGGTTTTTTCTTAGCCGATTCAAAATGAACCCTTAATTGATTGGCTGCGTTAGTGGCCGCCAATTTAAGCAACTGGGCTCTTTGCCCTCGGAAGGCATGTACGACCCTATTATCTAAAAATTCATTCAATAAATCCAATTCAATATCGTTGGGAACGACTATGGTTTTCGGTTTCGGATTTTTCTGATAAAACTGGATCAAGATGGTATCCAAAGCGTCTTCTACCGCTTCATTCAAAGGTTGTAAGGTCATCGTTTTATTTAACATCTGACCATTTCTAAATAATAAACCAACCACACAAATAAAGCCATCTTGGATCTGATAATTAAAGATATCCATGTCTTTGTGGGTCGTTGAAATCATATTTTGACCGGCCGCAATATGACCGATATTTTCAATCTGAGATTGATACTCAGCTGCTTGCTCAAATAATAAAGATTCGCTGGCCATATCGCGTAACTCGATCAACTGATCAATGAGTTCTTTGGTTTGACCTTTGAGAATCTGTAAAGTCTTCTGACGCATCTCAGCAATAATTTTATCGTCAATTTCAAATTCGCACGGACCTAAACACTGGCCTAAATGATAGTAAAAACAAACTTTATTAGGCATCGTCCGACATTTTCGCAACGGATACATGCCATTTAATAACTTGACCGTCTCCCGCGCCGCTTTAGCGTTGGGGTAAGGACCAAAATATTCATAATTGCTATCGTGAACTCGATCCCTAGCCACCTTTAAATGCGGGTACCCTTTTTTATTTAACTTAATATACAAATAGGATTTATCATCCATATAAAGGATATTAAAGCGAGGGCGATGTTTCTTTATTAAATTAAGTTCAAGAATTAAGGCTTCCTTCTCTGAGCTGGTAATAATATAATCCAAATCCGCAATCTTCGAAACTAATTGCGTCGTCTTCAAATCATGTGCGCCGACAAAATAGGAAGAAACTCGAGCCTTTAAGTTCTTAGCCTTTCCTACATAAATTATCTTATTCTCAGCATTTTTATATAAATAACAACCAGGACTGGATGGTAAAGTTTTCAGTTTATGGGTTAAAGAAACATTTATCATTTCAGCGTTACCACCGTCGCACCGACGCCCCCTTCATTTTCCTGACCTAAACGGTAAGAATCCACGGCTGGATGAGATTTCAGGACTTTATGAGTCATTTCTCTTAAAACTCCAGAACCATGGCCATGAATCACACGAAACAGCGAACGCTTACTAATCACCATCTGATCGATGAACTTAAGCAGCTCCGCTTGCGCCTCCTCGTAACGCTTACCGATTAAATTTAACTCCAACCCAGCGCTGGAAGTCGTGGTAAAGGAGGAAGAAACGCGCGTTTTAACTTTTCTAGTTTTCGCTTTCGCCTTAATTTGATGATGGGCTAATTGATTCAAAGGTACCATCATTCTTAAACCTCGTACATCGACAGCAGCTTCTTTACGATCAAGTTCAATCACTTCACCAAATTGCTGGGTACCAATAATCTTAACCAAATCCCCAACTTTGAGATCTTTAGCAACGGTTTCTTTTGCTTCGGGGCGTACTTGTAATTGTTTGATATCCTCAATAATTTCTAGTACTTCTGGTTCTTTCTCAATTTCACGTATTTCCGCTAGATGGCGACGCGCTTGAGTCAGGATTTTCTGTAAGCGAGTTTCTTGGGTATTCTCAAACGCCTTCAACATCGACGTTTTCTCAGCTTCAAAATTAGCTAATTGTTTTTGATAGCGTTCTTTTTCTTTATCTAAGGCTTTTTCTTTTTCCTCTAATTTTTGATTGAGTACTTGTTGTTGAGCCACTTCTTTTTCTAATTGTTCAATCAGTTGTAAGGTTTCCGATTGAGCTTGTTCTTTAATCTCTTTGGCGCGTTGTATAACCGCTGGATCAAGTTCAAGTTTCATCGCAATATCCAAACCATAGGATTGACCGGACATCGTATCAAGATACTTAAACGTAGGACTCAAAGTAGTTAAATCAAATTGAACCGAAGCCGACATAATCTCCGGTTTATCGCCAGCAAATTGCTTTAATTTATTGTAGTGGGAAGTCGCAATCGTAAACGTTTGCCGATCGTAAAGGTTCTCCAAAATAGCTTGAGCTAGGGATTCCCCTTCTAAAGGATCGGTACCCGACCCCAATTCATCCAACAAGACTAAGGAGTTAGGGGTAGCGGCTTCTAAAATAATTTTAAGATTTTTTAAATGACTCGAAAACGTCGACAACGATTCCAGAATCGACTGGTGGTCACCGATATCGACAAAAATCGCATCGTGCATCGCAAAACTTGCTGCTTCACAAAGCACGGGATAGCCGCATTGGGCTAAATATAAACAAACGCCAATGGTTTTTAAAGCCACCGTCTTACCACCGGTATTAGGACCTGTAATCAAAATCATATGTTGTGGCGCATTCAGTCTAAACGTATTGGCGACAACAGTTTTCTGATCTAAGAGCGGATGTTTCGCATCAATTAACTCAAAACCAGATTCCTTTAACTCGGGTACACAACCCTCATACTTAGCAGCCCAACGTGCCTTAGCAAACAAACTATCCAATATCCCAGCCGTTTCCATAGAAGCAAGATAAGCGGGCGCCAGCGGGGTAACGAGTTGTGATAATTCACGACAAATCCTTAAGATTTCGACTTGTTCATCGACTAAGAGGCTTTGTTTTTGATTATTTAAGTCCACTAGCTCTTGAGGTTCTATGAACGTCGTTTGGCCACTAGCCGATTGGTCGTGAACGATACCGCGAATATTATTCTTTTCACTCGTTTTGACTGGTAAAACCAGACGGTTGTTACGTAAGGTGGTATAATCGTCCACCAGTTGAGGCGCATATTTATTCAAGAAGTAAGCGGACGATTTAGATATTTTATCTTCTAATAATCTTAACTGTTTTCTAATTTCCGCTAACGTAGAACTCGCTTTATCATGTACTTCAAAATCCGCCGAAAAGCAGCGGTCGATTTCCTTAGCTACCGCAACATTAGTAAATAAAGAATCAAACAAATCATCTAAAGCCGCCAACGCCGAGCGATGTGCTTGACCAAAGTCGATCAACTGTTTAATGCCATGACTAAATCTGGAAATAGCTACTAATTGTTCAATACTCAAGGTCCCCTGTTTCATACTATGTTCTAAAGCAACTTCAATATTGGTGATACCCGAAAATCCTGGATAACCAAATTGACGGGTTAAATCAAGGGCTGCTTTTTGACGGCTCAGCTGGCGTTCTAAAGCAAGTTTTGAAGTTAAAAAAGTGATCTCGTCCAAGTGAAAATGACCCATCTCCGTCATAATCAAGGGATGGATCTGTTCTTGGATCTTTTGTATCTCTAAAACTTCAAAAGCTTTCATTACTTAAACCGTTCCAAAAATTCAGTGATTGATTTCTCATCTAAATTCATGGATTTTAACCAGGCCTCAACTTCCTGTTCTTGCTTTTCTTGTAGTGGTTTATTTAAAACCATCTTTTGAAAAATTAAATTATCCGAAATCTCACCCGTAAACACCTGAACTAGTTTAATGCTAGAAGTAAAATGTTTTAAACGAGATTGTTCCAAGACCACCTCACCGTTAGAAAAAATCGGTAAAGTAAACAGTAAATATACAATCAAGACCTTCAACCAACCCAAGATAGCACCAAAGATAAGCCCTAAAAGCTTATTCAAACTATCCAAGATGGGAATAATATCCAATAATTTGACGATCGGAATGACCAAAAACGACAAGATATAAACGCCGAAGAAAATTAAAATAAACCAAATCGATTCCGAACCGCGAATCCCCAAAGCCTGGGTAATCACCAAGTCCAAACCGCCTTTATTCAAATTCAATAACGGAAAAACCTTAGCAACCGGTCCACTGAGAAAAGAAGCTACTATTAAAGCCGCTATAAAGCGAACCACATTGATCAAAGAAACTAAGAAACCATTTTTATAACCTCTAGCGATATTAATAATAAAAAGGGCTAATATTAATAAATCAACTAGGATAATCCATTCTAATTTAAAGGGCATAAACGTACCTCGCTTCTAAATTATTATACACTATTGCACGATATTTTAATAAATGGAAAAGTTTATGATACACTAAAAACGATGAAAACAAAAACTCTATCGCTTAGTAGCGAACAAATCCAAGCGCTCAGAAGCCAATTCAAAAACTATCCGATACGAACCGATTTACCCCATACCCTGTATCAAATCAAATTAGATCAAGGAAGCATCATCGCTTATAAGTCGGGTAAAGTAGTTTTTCAAGGAAACGATGGCCTCTTAGCCGCAAAACCCTATCAAGTTGAAACTAAAGAATCGGTGGGTAGCGATGAAGTCGGAACCGGAGACTATTTCGGTCCAATGATTGTCTGTGCCGCTTATTATCATCCCGATTTTGATGAATTTTTAAATGCGCTGGCGATTGTCGATTCCAAGCAACTCAACGACGAACAAATACTTTCATTAGTACCTTTATTTATCGATAAAGTACCTCATTCGCTGCTCATTTTGGAGCCTGTAAAATACAATCAAGTTCAGACCACTCACAACTTAAATAAAATGAAAGCACAAATGCATCAAAAAGCGTTTTCCAACCTCAAAGAAAAAATGGGCTTTCTACCCGAATTAAAAATAATAGATCAATTCACCCCAGAAGCCAAGTACTATCAATATCTCAATGAGACCTATGGACTAGAAGATTTTATTTTCGAGACCAAAGCCGAATCCAAGCATACCGCCGTGGCTTTAGCCGCCATGATGGCTCGCTATGCTTTCTTAAAATACTTCGAAGCGATGAATCAACAATATCACTTTAACTTTCCTAAAGGCTCTTCCGCGCTCGTCGATCAAGCTGGTCAGCGCTTTGTCCAACAATATGGAAAAGAAGCATTAAAAAATGTAGCCAAGCTACATTTCAAAAATACCCAAAGAATTATTGAGGTCTAATATCGACCTCTATTTTTATAACTTCATCCAATTGACGCAATTTAACACCCGCTGCCGCAAGCATCTTTTTGCTGGCAATCGTGGCTGGTTCCAGGGCATATTTATCCGATTCATAAACAATCTCGCTTATACCCGCTTGAATGATGGCTTTGGCACATTCATTACAAGGAAATAAAGAAACATATATACTGCACTGATGCAAGTCAACGGTTGAATTTAAAATCGCATTTAACTCGGCATGGACCACATAAGCATACTTACTCTCGCCAAACTCACCTTCGCGATGCCAAGGGAACTGACTATCCTCACAGCCATACGGTAAACCATTATAACCGACACCGACAACCCGTTTGCGTGGGTTCACGATAACCGCGCCGACTTGAGTATTTGGATCTTTCGAACGAAATGCTGAGAGGTGTGCTAACCCCATGAAATACTGATCCCAATTAATAATCATTTAAGTAAACCCTCCTTGATATAATAACGTACCATCTTTTCCTGTAAGCTTTGGGCATAGCCATCCAAGTTTACTTTTCTAGCCAATTCAGCCACCGCTTGATCGGTACCTGGATACAGTGAAAAGCGTGTCGGATGGGATAATCTAAAATAGCCAAGTGCGACTAAAAGCATCGCCATCGCCAAGAGGCCATGGGTTCTAAGACTTAGAATTGGTTCTTTCTTCGTCCATAACAAAGCAAAGAACAAACCCGTAATAAAACCACCGAGATGGGAAAGCCAAGAAATATTTGGAAAGAAGTTAATCATTAAGTTGATACCAATTAAAGAAAATATCTGAAAACGCATCTGTGGAATCTTAATGATTTGTGTTTCAATCGTATAGATTAAATACATCGCCATCAAACCGTATAAACCGCCACTCATACCAACGGTTACCGTGGTATCACTACCAAAATAGACAAAGACATTACCAACCACGATACTACTTATTAGCGCTAGTAAAAACTTCCAACGACCATAGAGCGGTTCTAAAATACGACCAAAGAGGTTTAAAGAATACATATTCGTTAACAAGTGAAAAATAGATCCATGTAAAAACGCTGGTGTTATAAAGCGCCACAGTTCAAAAGCACCTTCAATCAACGGTTGATACATCGCCCCCATAAAAATAAGAGCGTTGGTAAAGGTGGTATAATTTGCGGCTAAGAGTCGGGATAGCGAATAGAAAATGACACAGAGCACCATTAAACTTATCGAAACCCAAGGTTGGTTTTTCATTTTCTGGCGTCGCACTTGCGCATCTAAAGCTTCTTTATTCTTTAAATCCACTTGTTGCCAGAGCTGACTAAAGGCAAGCTGTGGGTCTTGATCGCTGGTATAAGAGATTTCTAAAAGCTTAGGAAAAGTCGCTTTGACTCTAGGATCTTCGACAAAGCCTTGGCCGATGCGTACCGAGGCATCGCTATATAAATATAAAGTGAGTGGTTCAAAATTGGTATTGAACATCATGTTTAAATTTTGTAACAATTGCTGGGTCATCTGTGATTTTTTAGGTATAATCGCATCGCCACCATCAATAACAATTAATGGAAAATGTTTATTGTGACGATTAAAAACCACGGCCTGAGCAAACTCTTGATGATAAGCCATCAAGGTGTATTGATAATGGGTCAAAAAGACATCCACAATCCGTAGTACGTATAGATTCGGTTCCATTAATTTACCTCCTCTAAAAACTGATCAAAACTCAGTACCGGATCGGCGACAAACTCCATCTCTTGCTGGGTGCTAGGATGGATCAATTTCAGCTTATAACTATGCAGAAGTTGACCATCAAATTTTAGTCCTTTCTTTGGACCATAGACTTCATCCCCGACTAAAGGATGATTTATATAGGCACAATGAACCCGAATCTGATGGGTTCGTCCGGTCTCCAAAGCACACTCCAAGAGGGAATATTTGGAACTGCGTTTTAATACTGTAATATGAGTGATGGCTGGTTTACTATTCTTGTCAGTCACCGCCATTTTTTGACGAAACTTAGGATCGCGACCAATCGGCGCATCCACTTTCGCCTTATTAAACTCTACTTCTCCATGAACAATCGCCAAATAAACGCGCGACATCGAGTGATCTAATAATTGAGCCGCCAAGCTTTGATGAGCCTTTTCATTCTTAGCTATCGCCAATAAACCAGAAGTATCCTTATCCAAGCGATGCACTAAACCAGGCCGGATTGGATCATCAATATTGGACAGATTTTGGGTATAAGCCAATAAGCCATGGACCAGCGTCGGTTCGGTCGTGCCCGCTCCGGGATGGACCACTAAACCTTTAGGTTTATTTATAACCATCAAATCGTCATCTTCATAGACGATATCTAAATCCATCGCTATCGGTTGTAGGGTTTGTGGTTTTTGTTTTGGAATTTCGATGATAATCTCGTCATCAACAACAATCAAATAGGAAGGTTTTACCGTTTCCTTATTAACCAGAATATGACCTTCTTTGATATATTGGGCTACTTTGGTTCGACTCAAATCAAAAGCTTCCGCCAAATA
Organism: Bacillota bacterium; assembly: GCA_023388535.1. Lineage (GTDB taxonomy): Bacteria > Bacillota_I > Bacilli_A > Erysipelotrichales > Erysipelotrichaceae > JBNRMW01. The sequence goes on from JAEWFZ010000027.1 coordinate 43,699, forward strand.
ACGATCGATTCGCTGACCTTCATCTTCCAATTCCACGGTTTGATAAAAACGCTTAAGCATTGGGATTAACCACCATATCTAGAATGATACAGCCTACCCCAATTACCAAAGCCATATCGGCCACATTAAAGACCGGCCACATATATCCGAATATATTAAAAGATAAAAAGTCACGCACCGCCCCTAAGAACATGCGATCGATTAAATTACCAAAGGTCCCCGCAACCATTAAAGCAAGGCCTAACTCTTGCCAAAACGTCTTCGCTTTAGTCTGATAGAGATAGAAAAGTCCGACTGTTGCCAATAAAGAAATAATCGTTAAAATCCAAGTCTGGTTTCTGAGAATCGACCAAGCCGCCCCTGTATTTTGTACATTCGTAAGCCAAAAGAAATTGGGAATGATTTCAACCGCTTGATTGACTTTTAAGGTTGAAGTGATCCAATGTTTTGTTAATAAATCGATGATGACAACTACCACCATCAAGATGTATCCAATTGATTTTTTCATACCTAGCATTATACCATATCTAATACTGTTGGTCTTGTCGTTGGTGATTGACTTGGTTCTTGTGTAAATAGGCTTGAAGCAGCGCTTGAGGACTGCTGCCTACTTTCAGAACAATATTAAAGAAGATATTTAACATCTTAGCTATCGTCTCCGGCGATAACTCTCGCTTAAGCTCGATGGCTTGTTGAAAGGCTGCTAAAAACAAATCGGTTAAATCTTCGTCCATCTCCGTAATTGTCAAAACCTCAAGCGGGCTTTCAAGATTTAGATTTAGAGAAATAATAAAATGCAGCACATCGCTCAGCTCTTCCTCGATAATTGCTAAGGGTGAGCTTGGCTTTAGTGACCAAAACTTAAAGCAACGCGTTTCATTGGCGGATTCGGCTAACTCAACCAAAAGCGCTAGTATCCGCGGTTGAGTGGTTTGCTTTCGATTTAAATCATGATTCTCCATGATGTGATTATCTAAAGTATTTTGAAGTTGATTTAGTTCTTTGAGATTAAGGTTCATATTGTAATTTTCTTCTTTCAATATATTGATCTTCTTGTTTTTGGGTAAACTGATTGAGATAGAGTTGATAATACTGGCCTTTTTGCTCAATCAATTGACGGTGGCTGCCTTGTTCAACAATTTCGCCTTGTTCGATGACCAGAATGCGATCGGCGTTGACAATGGTCGATAGACGGTGAGCAACAATGAAGGACGTCCGTCCTTCAAGGATGGTCGCGATGGCTTTTTGGATCGCCGCTTCGGTTTGGGTATCGATGCTGGATGTAGCTTCATCCAGTACCAATAAGGCTGGATCAGCGATCAAAGCCCGCGCAAACGATAGTAATTGCTTTTGACCTGTGGAAAGTCGAGACCCGCCCTCTCCGACATCAAAATCGTATTGACCTTCTAATTCCATAATAAACTCATGGGCACCAACCAATTTAGCCACTTCGATGATTTCCTCATTGGTGGCCGATAGCTTTCCGAAACGGATATTCTCAGCCACCGAACCGGAAAACAGGTGTGGAGCTTGAAGTACATAGCCGAGATTGGAATGTAACCAACCTATCGAACGTTCCCGGACATCTTTATCATCAATACAAATACAGCCCTTTACCGGTTCATAAAAGCGACAAAGCAAATTTACAATGGTAGATTTTCCGGAACCCGTTTCCCCGACTAAAGCGATCGTTTGGCCGGGCTCTACGCTTAAAGAAAAGTTCTTTAGTACTGGTTCTTTTTCATTATAATAAAATTCAACGTGTTCGAAACGCACTTTGCCTTGCATCGGTTCATAGTTTTCTGGTTTCGGTTCTAGAATCGTTCCATAGCGCGCTAAAACCGCTTCGCTATCAACGATTTCAACGTCCCGATCCAATAACGATAAAACCCGTTCACCGGCGGCTTGAGCCATTTGTAATTCACTAAACATACCGGCAAATTGTTGTAGCGGGTCGTAGAATTGTCGAGCAAATTGCGTAAATGCAGTTAAGGTTCCAATGGTGAAAACGCCATTTAAGACCATGGAACCCCCTTGACCCAGCAGTAAAGCCATAGCAATACTTGCTGAGAAGTTTACGATCGGATGAAAGAGCCCGGAAGTATAGGCGGCTTTAATTGAACGCTGACGCATCTTACTGATGGTTTCATCAAATTGGCTTTCATGATAGGCTTCAACCGCCATTGTTTTTGAGGTTTTGGCACCAAGGATACCTTCCGAAAAACCAGCGGTAATCAACGAGTTGATTTTACGGGTCTCTCGGTAATTTGCCAGGATTTTCTTTTGAAAATAAAAGGAAACCAACAAGACAAAAGGAATCATAATCAAGACGATTAAGGTTAAGAAAGCATTCGTATAAAACATCATCACCAAGGAAAAAACAAACATACTAAAGCCCCAACTAAAGTCGATAATCGTCCAGGCTAAGACTTCCGATAAGCGGGTAATATCCGAAGTAACTCGGGTTAATATCCAACCACTATTGGTAGTATCGTAAAAGCTAAAGGAAAGTTGTTGAAGCTTTTCCATGACCTGCTTACGAATTTCATAGGAGAAGTCCATCTCAACCTCCCCACCCTTAGCAATAAAGAAGTATACGCCAAGGACACTGACGATAATAATTCCTACAAAAATTACGATGAAGCGCACCAATACCGAAGCATCTACCGCTCCCGTGAGATACGAATCGATCGCCTCTTTGTACATGAGAATAAAGATAATATCCATTAACACCATTAAAATCATCGAACCCGAAGCGATTACTAGTTTTTTCTTATGCTTAAAAATCATTTTGAATAAGCGTATCCATAAATTCGAATTAAATTTACTTGACGCAAATTCTTCTTCACGAAACTGACTCATATAAAAGCTCCTCTTGATGGACCATGTTTTGGATATTAGCGATTTCCTGGTACAAGCCAGGTTCTTGCATCAGCTGTTGATGATTACCAATTTGTGAGACTCGACCATTTTCTAAAACCACTATTTTATCAGCTTGTTGGGCGGTTTGGACACGATGGGTAATAATGATGGTGGTTTGTTTTTGATCCATGGCGGCTAATTGTTGGCGAATGAACGCATCGGTTTGGGTATCCACCGCTGATAAGGAATCATCAAAAATGAGAATTGGTTGACGATTAATTAAAGCACGCGCGATTGCTACCCGTTGTTTTTGTCCGCCAGAGAGCGTCACCCCACGCTCACCAACCAGCGTTTGATAACCTTGATCAAATCCCAATACCACATCATGAATAGCGGCGATCCGGGCGGCTCGTTCCACTTCGTTAGGAAGCGCCTTGGGAGCGGCTAGTTTGATATTTTCTTCGATGGATTTTGAAAAAAGAAAGGGTTCTTGTAAGACAAGACCGATATTAGAGCGTAGATGATGTTTTTGAATCTCCGATAATTCAACCCCATCAATGGTAATGCTGCCTTGATAATCGTAAAGTCGGGTCAGTAAGTAAATTAAAGAAGATTTCCCGGAACCGGTCGGACCCATTATCGCTACTGTTGTTTGTGGTTCGATGCTAAAGCTAAGGTCTTTAAAGACGGCTTTTTGATCATCGGGATAATTAAAACTGACTTGATCAAAGACAATTTCACCTTGAAGATTTACCAGTTTTCCAGAATCCACATCTTCGGACTTGATATCAATAATCTCCATCAAACGATCCGTAGCTACCGATACTTTACCTAAATCAGCCAAAATCCGACCAAGATGACGGACCGGATATAAAATCATATTCTCATAAGCGATGAAGACGTAGAAATCCCCCATACTCAAACTTCCAGCTTGAGCATAGTAAATCCCAACTAAAACGACCGCTAAGATTTGAAATAAAATAATGGCGTCACTGCTCGCCCAATATTCACCCATCAGATGCATCAAGCGACTTGTTTTCTTACGATAATCTTGATTGGCTTGTTCGAATTTATCCAATTCATAAAGTTCTCGGTTAAAGGCTTTGACGACCCGAATCCCTTCAAGATTTTCTTGAATGACCGTCGAAAGTTTCGCTTCGGCTTCATCAGATTCCTTAAAAACCTTCGAGACTTGTTTAAAGAAATAAAAGCCATACCCAAATAAAACGGGCATTGAAGCTACAGCTACCCAAGCCATGGCAACGTGAATTGAAAACAAGACCAACGCAGCAATGATAATGGTCATTACCGCATAGACGAATTGTGATATTTGTACGGATAAGAAACGGCGGATTTGATCGATATCGGAAGTCGATCGTTGAATCAAATCCCCGGTTTGTTGTTTTTGAAGTTCTTCATAGGGTAAATAGGAAATGTGATGAAACATGGTTTCGCGAAGCTTGAAGGCCGCCTGTTCACTGATATCCGCATTAAACTTAGCCCGTAAAAACTGGGAGATGGCCATTAATAAACCTAATCCAACCAGAACCAAAGCTACTACCCAGAGGTTGGCTTGTAAAAACGATTTGCCGCCAAGCAGCTGGGTAAGCTTTTCAAAAATGGCTGAATTAATAGTAAGATCATGAATCAGATTATCGATCACATAGGAAAAAACCAGTGGCGTCATCAAGACACTAGCCACGGTGGTTGAGGTTACAATAACCATTAAAAATAGTTTATATTTCTGTGGTCCGATCATGCGGACCAAAAATTTTGCTTTTTTCATATAGGTATTTTATAAATATAATTCAAATTGGTGGGTACCCCACTTCTTAAAGCGGGTGAGGATGAGTTTACTAAGATAACCCGTGATAATACCGGTCGGAATGCCTGTAAATAGCATTACCGGTAACCAGTATATCATGCCCCAAGATTTAACCACGAAGACTAACGCCAAAATCTGACCGATATTGTGAAAGGTGGCGGAAGCAACCGACAAACCTACCGGGGACATCTTGGTAAAACGACGTAGGATAATGACCATAAAACTACTTAGAATTACGCCACTTAGCGATAACCAAAAGCCAATACCTAAAAAGATGCCGCGCAGTAGAGTCGAGAACAAAACTCGCAATAGACCCAGTTTAAGAAACGAGCGAAAGCCAAAGAGATATAAAACGATTAGTCCCATCGCGTTGGCTAAACCAAATTTAACCCCAGGGACGCCTGGGATTGGTACGCTCGGTTCAATCATGTTCAATAAAATGCTCATCGACAAGAGTAGCGTGAAGATGGTCATTTGTTTGGTTCTTGAGCGCGCGTTCATCGGATACTCCCGTCGATGTCTTCGGTTTCTACCTCAATATGGCGTACATCTTCTTCGATTTGAATAACCATATCATTCGGTAAACAAACGATGGGTACATACATATTTTTAACCCATCCTTGGATGGAACAAATATGTAAAGGCGAAGTTTCCGTAACGACGCGAACTTTTTCATCTTTTATTTCTATAACAACATCGCCTAACGTTCCCGCATGGGTATAGATTTGATCTTTATTCATGCCATAACGGGCGATTTCTTGATTTTTGTAATAGACTACCGCAGCTACTTTGTCGCTTCCGATATTAAATATTTTATCTGAAAAGATTAATAAAAGCAGGGTGGCTACCGTGACGAAAACGATAAATATTTTGTCTTGTCGATTCATAGCGCCCCTCCTTCATTAGTTAATCGTGCTCTAAATCAATGGTTTCAAAGCGTTTGGTTTGAGTCAGAACGATCAGAATATCGTTGGCTTCAAAGCGATAGTCAATGTTAACATTGACGTTCATTGAGTCTTTTTCGTGTTTTTTAACACCGAGTACGTTCATGTCGTATCTTTGGCGTAGTTGTAATTGCATCAGCGTCTTGCCTACCCAGTTATTAGGAATGATAAATTCAATGACCGAGTAATCATCATCGATATCAATCGCTTCAATAATCTGAGAACGCATGATTTCCTTGGCGACGCGTTCGCCCATTTCTTTTTCTGGGCGGATGACTCGGGTGGCCCCAAGTTTTGTGTATATAAGTAAATCTTGTTTGTTCTTAGCTTTTACCATTATTTCTTTGACGCCCAATTGTTGTAAATTGAGCACCGCGAGAATGGCTGATTCTAAATTAGTGGATGAGGCTACTAAGACAATATCGCAATGATCAAAGCCAACCTGTTTTAGTAGATTAAGGTCGGTAAAATCGCCTTGTACCCCTTGCACTAAATACTGTTCTAAGCGCTCAATGTTTTTTATATCTTGATCGATGGCAATTACTTCCGCCCCAAGTGAACTGGCGCTTTTGGCTACCGATGAGCCAAAGACTCCTAAGCCACAAATTCCTATAACTTTTTTCATGATAAATTCCTTCCTAACCGATTAATACATGACCTTCTGCATAGGTTATTTCTTGTTGTTTCTTATTCTTAGCAAAGAATAAAATCAAGGAAATAGGCCCTACTCGACCGATGAACATCAAAGCCATAATCACAACTTGTGCTCCGCGGCTTAAGGTTGGAGTTAAATTCATACTGACGCCCACCGTAGCTAAGGCGGAGATATCCTCAAAAGCGAGAGCCATGAAATTAACCTGAGGTTCTAATAATAACAAGAGAAATAACGCGGTCATAAAAACCGATATATAGAGTAAGAAGACGTTCATCGCATTACGTAGGGTATCCCTACTAATGGTACGATTGAAGATATTTACTTGATTTCGTCCTCTAACATGATTTGCGACATAAAGAAAGACCAATGCTACCGTGGTTGTTTTAACCCCACCTGCGGTACCTCCTGGTGATCCACCGACAAACATTAATAAGATATAGATAAAATTAATAGCGCTATGGGTATTGGCGTAATCGATGGTTGCGAAACCTGCCGTCCGCATCGTCACCGATTGGAAAAACGAAGCCATTAGCTTTTGTCCAAACGATAGTCCCGCTAGACTATTATTGAATTCGATCATAATCGTCATCAAAAAGCCGAATGTGATAAAAAACAAGGTAGCTATTAAGACTAATTTAGTATGAACTTGTAAGCGCCGCAAGTAAAGCGACCATTCAAACTTATCGAGTTCTTGGTAGGTCTGTCTCAAATCAAACCAAATCGAGAAGCCAATCCCTCCTAAGATAATTAAAAAAGGAATGGTAATCGATATGATGGGATCACCGACATAGTCCAAAAATGAAATGGTTGAGAAGTTATCGTAGCCCGCGTTACAAAAGGCTGAGACGGCGATAAATAACGAAGTAAAGATACCTTTAAACCAGCCAAACTGAGGGATGAAACGTAGGCTTAAGATTAAAGCTCCAATCGATTCAATCGCCAAGGTATATTTCAAAATAGATAGTAGAAAGGGTCTTAAATTGGATAAAGTTTCGCGATTGATAGCTTCCGATAGCATCAACTGATCGCGATGGGCTAAGCGTCGTCCCGATCTTAAAAGGATTACCGCAATTAAAGTCATTAAGCCCAAGCCACCAATTTGAATTAACACAAGACTAACCATCTGGCCAAATAAGGAATAGGTATGAACCACCGGAACCGTATATAAACCAGTAACACAAACCATCGAAATCGCATGAAAGAGATGATCAAAATAACTAGCTTTCGAACTGGCTACTTGAGCGATATTGAGATTTAGTAAAAAACTTCCCGTTAAAATAACGATAAAAAACGATAAAATAATTTGGCGGGTTGAACTAAGATACTTTCTCATGAATTGTCCTTTCTTAACTCCATAGTATTATACCACTGTTGGATATTTTTACATACTAACAATTGACTTTAAGCAAAGAGATTGATACCCTATATCTGTTATCAATGAAAGTAGGTTTAAATCATGATTAAAGCGATTGTAGGAGCTAACTGGGGCGATGAAGGTAAAGGTAAATTAACCGATGTCTTTGCTCAAGAAGCGGATGTAGTAGTTCGTTTTCAAGGCGGAAATAACGCCGGACATACCATTATCAACGATTATGGTAAGTTTGCTTTACATATGATACCCTCGGGTATTTTCAATCCTAAGACAACCAATATTATCGGCAATGGCGTGGCTTTAAATATTAAAGCGCTCTTGAAAGAACTAGAGTCGATTCAAGAACGTCAAGTACCGACGGGTAAGCTCTTAGTTAGTGACAAAGCTCAGATTGTCATGAGTTATCATATTCTATTTGATGAGCTGGAAGAAGCGCGCTTAAAAGATGCCCAATTTGGTTCAACCAAATCTGGTATGGCGCCCTTTTATAGCGATAAATTCTTAAAGATTGGTATTCAAGTCGGGGAACTATTCCATCCTGAATGGTTAAGCGAAAAACTCGATCGCATCCTGCCACAAAAAAATGCGCTCTTAGAACACTTGTATCAACAACCAGCTTTAGAAAAAGAAGCCATTTTAGAAGAATTAAATAGCTACCGTGAATTAATTGAACCTTATGTAGCCCAAACCGAACGCATCCTAGACCAAGCAGCTAGAAGTAACCAGGTGATTCTATTAGAAGGACAGCTGGGCGCTCTACGTGACCCTGATTTTGGAATTTATCCCTATTCTACCTCAAGCAATACCATTGCCTCTTATGCGGCGGTTGGTGCCGGTTTACCGAAGGCTTGTGATGAAGTGGTTGCGGTAACCAAAGCCTACTCTTCAGCGGTTGGTGAAGGACCATTTGTCGCTGAATTGTTTGGCGAAGAAGCTCATGAGCTTCGCATCCGTGGCGGCGATGCCGGTGAATTCGGTGCGACGACGGGTCGTCCGCGTCGCGTTGGTTATTTTGATGTTTTAGCGACTCGCTATGGCGCCAAAGTCCAAGGCGCTACACAGATTGCTTTGACCAATGTCGATGTCTTGTCCTATTTAGATAAGATTCCGGTGGTTGAAGCCTATGAAAAAGATGGTGAAATCTGTGAATATTTCCCACACCAACTACTGCAATACCAACTCAAGCCGGTCTATAAATATTTCGAGGGCTGGAAAGTGGATATTAGTAATATCACCGAGTATGAGGACTTACCACAACAAACCAAGAACTATATCGACGCTTTAGAACAATATATTCAGGTACCGATAACCCTGGTAAGCAATGGTCCACATCGCCATCAAATCTTAAAACGGATTACAAAATTATAGAACATCAAACGATGTTCTTTTTTACAAAAAAAAGAGCCTATTGGGCTCTTAAATTACTAAATCGGTTCTTTTCCATGCATTCTAAACAATTATCCCGGGGTTTTAAAACCACTTGACCTTTATACGTATCCACCACCGTGGTACAGGCTGGTACATCCGCCAAAACAACAGCGTTTGCTCCGACGCGAACATGATCATCGAGGGTTATACCACCAATTAATTGAGCATGGGCGCCGATTAACACATCGTTTCCGATTTTAGGATGGCGACGGATATGCTCCTCTCCAGGAATCGATACCCCACCCAAAGTTACCCCATGGTAGATGGTACAATCATCACCAATCTCAGCCGATTCACCAATGACCAGTCCCTGACCATGATCAATGAAGAGACGACGACCTATTTTGGCTCCGGGATGAATATCAATACCGGTTAAGAAACGGGAAAAGGTATTTAAGAAACGGGCGAAAAAATAAAGTCGCAGCCGATATAAACGATGAGCGAGTCGATGAAAGAATAAAGCATGAACCCCTGGATACAAGAAAATCACTTCCAGCAATGATTTAGCAGCTGGATCTTTTTTTCTTATATTTCTGGAAACTTCAAATAATCTATCCATCAATTTCCTTTAGTTTTTCATGAATCAATTTCAGAATATACTCAAGATCTTCGGGACGTTTTTCAAAGTCTAAATTGTCGACGTTAATTTTTAGAATTGGTGAGATGGTATATTGGTCAAAGAAACTACGATATTCGTCGTTTAGCGTTTGCCAGTATTCGCGTTCTACAATTTGTTCAAACTCCAAACCGCGCTTTTGAATACGGCGAATCGCTTCGTCTACCGAAACCTCTAAATAAATCATTAGTTTTGGTTTGGCGACATGTTCGAGCATATTTTCAAGTAGTTCTTCATAAACTTGATACTCTTCTTCTTCCATATCGCCCCCTTGACAAAGCATCTTAGCAAAGATGGCATCACCATAAATCGAACGATCCAAGACCGAACGTTCAATTTGGCTGGCTTCTTTGATATGTTTGAAGCGTTTATTTAAGAAAAAGATTTGTAAGGGAAACGAGTAGCGTTTTCGATCGTAATAAAACTTAGGTAGGATTGGGTTATCCACAACTGGTTCTTCAAACGCTTGGTAACCATCCTTGGCTATATATCTCATTAGGGAGCTTTTACCAACCCCCACAACTCCTTCGATTACTATCATATTCCATGTCTCCTTTGTGTTAATTTTACTTAAATAATCTCTATAGGCTTTCATTCGGTTAATCCTAATTTTGCTTCGACTTGACGAAGGATTTCTTCATAGCCAAGTACGCTGACCTGATCCATTAATCCATTATCCGCGAACTCGCGATATTGAGGATTGATTGGTAATCTTCCTAATATCTCAAGATTCTGTTGCTGGGCAAATTCTTCCAATTGGCTTTCACCAAACGGATATAGTTTCTTTTGACAATCTGGACAAGAAATCCAACTCATATTTTCAATAATGCCAAGAATTGGGATGTTCATGGTGTTAGCCATGGTAACCGCTTTGGCCACGATCATCGAAACTAGCGACTGTGGCGTGGTCACTAAAACAATGCCATCCAAAGGTAAGGATTGATAGATGGTTAAAGGAACATCACCGGTCCCCGGTGGTAAATCGATTAACATGACATCGATTTCTCCCCAATGGGTTTTTCCGTAAAATTCTTTGACCGCATTCGCTACCATTGGCCCACGCCAAATGGCGGCATCATTATCTTTCGGCAATAACATGTTGGCTGTTAATATTTTCATACCCGTAGCTGTTTGATAAGGATATATGCCCTCTTCATCCCCACGAGCGCGTTCTTTAATTCCATACATTTGACCGATACTTGGTCCGGTCAAATCCGCATCTAAAATGGCGACTTGATAACCTAGATTACTTAAACCGGAGGCTAATAAGCCGGTGACCATGGATTTACCGACGCCACCTTTAGCGGATACGACCCCAATCATCCGTTTTATCTTGGTGGTTTTTGACGCTCGTTGAGCGAACGGGTTAAAACGATTTTGTTCTTGCTTTGTACTCATATGCTTTATTCCTCTCATAAAAACCTAGCAATTTAGGCTAGGTTTATTGATGTTATTATAATGAATCCGGCGGGCTATTTCAATTGATTTGGCTTACTTCCGAGAAGAAGTAAAAGTACCGTAATAAAACGTTAACTAATTAGTCATAATAGGTGGAAATCTTTTGATAATGTTGTTTGATGGATTCAATTAACCATTGTGGTTGAAGTACTTTTACATCCCCACCCATTTCTAAGACCATCCTTAAAGTGGCTATTTTTCCTCTTGTTTTTACTTCCAAGATGAAGTCTTGATCGTTGAGAATGGTGACTTTTTGTTGATCACCATAAATTCGTTGAGCATAATGGGGTTGACCGATAACTTCCAATTTTAAATCAATAATTTCATCGAAACGAAAGCCAAATTCATCGATTTCTTGATTGAGATTAAAGTAGTTATCGAAAGCATATTTTTCATCAAGAACTTCGATGTTCAGCATCCGATCGATGCGAAAGGTCGTCACATCGCCAGCTTTCAAATAGCCGATGGTATAAAAAGCCTGATTGATTTCGAGGATGTGATAAGGTTCAAAAACATACGTTTTACTTTCGATTAAGCCTCGTTGATATTCGATTTTTATCCTTAGTTTCTGACTGATGGCTAAGGAAAGTTGACTGATATGTTCTTCTATCCGTTCAAGCGGGACGCTGCTTTGAGGGCTGATGTTTAAGCTGATCGAGGTTTCGGTAGCTTCGTTGGCGATCAATTGTTGATACGCTTGTTTGAAGGTCCGGTTAAATAAGGGATGCTGCGAGTTTAGTAGATAATCCTTAGCTAGAACTAAGCTTTCTTTTTGTTGAGCGCTGAGTTGGGCTAAGGGGAAAAAGGCCGCATCTTTGAGAAGATAGCCGCCCTGTTGCCCGGGTATACTTTCAATATAATAGCCTGCGTTCTCTAACTCTCGTTTGAATTCAATAATATTTCGTACTTTTACTTCTAATTCATCGGCGATTTCTTGTTTTTTCATTAATCCTCGACTTTTTAGTAAAAGTAGCATTTGAATGGTTAGTGCGGTACGATTCATAAAATTGGATCACTTTCAATGACGTTAATGGTGGTATTAAAGCCATAGAAATCGGCTTCGTTGGACATGATTCGATAAAGTCTACCTAAGCTTAGATATGGTAAATCTTGATAAAAGTTCAAAATACATTGAGGTTCTAAGATATTCCCCATTTGAATCCAGAGCGAGACCTGATGATTCGTATAAGCTTGAACATAGTCTAGTTTAAAGGTGAGATTGAGTCGCTTGGAGATCTTCAGTAAACCATAATCGGGATGATTGAGAAGCTGAGCGAGATTAATGACGGGTTTTAAGATGATACAACAATCGTCGTATAAATCGTAGGTGACGCTGACGCCCTTTAGAGCTCGGTGACCGTAATTGCAATCCATATAGAAGACTTGGGCTTCTTCCCTAGAATTAAAGGTTAATTTGACTTGTTCGTCTAGAATGGAGAGGATTTCAAAACTTTCGCTAAAGATTTGGTGTTGGATGGTAATTAGTTCGTTGAGGCTGCGGTAGTAGATTTTATCTTTTTTTCTCATGGTTTTAATTAGTTCTATTAAATTCATGGCTGTTCCTCCTTGTTGACCCAAGTATAACATCCTTTGTTACATTATATATGTAAGGTTGGAACAATGCTATAAAAAAAGGACTCCACTGAGGGAGTCCAGATACCTGGCGACGTGCGATTTTCACACAAGGTGCTATCGTAGCCGCTAAAGTGCTTAACTTCTGTGTTCGAGATGGAAACAGGTGTGACCACTTTGCT
>JAEWFZ010000038.1 GCA_023388535.1 Bacillota bacterium
CTTCACCAACTTTCTTTATTTAACTAGCTGTCAGGCTATTGTTATTTTATCGAAAGTTGGTGTTTTTTAACACTTAAAGGTCTATTACCACGCGCATAGCACGTGGTATTTACCTGCGGTAATAAAATAAGTCTGCTAAATTAACAGACTTATCGGGAAACGGAATTAACTATGAGAATTCACACTATGTTTCACGTGAAACAATTTATTTAATTTCTGATATCCCACCCATGTAAGAACGCAGCGCTTCTGGAATATGAATCGTTCCATCTGCTCTCAAATTATTTTCTAAAAATGCAATTAACATGCGAGGTGGTGTTGTTACAGTGTTGTTAAGAGTATGCGCAAACACTTTCTCTCCTTCATAATCAATACGTATTTGAAGGCGACGAGCTTGAGCATCGGTGAGATTGGAACATGATCCAACCTCGAAATATTTGTTCTGACGTGGACTAAACGCTTCTACATCAACCGATTTTGATTTTAAATCGGCTAAATCCCCTGAACAGCATTCGAGAACTCTTACCGGTATTTCTAAACTACGGAAAAACTCAACCGTCGCTTTATACATGAACTCAAACCACATTGAAGAGTCTTCAGGTTCACAAACCACGACCATTTCTTGTTTTTCAAACTGATGCACACGATATACACCGCGTTCTTCGATGCCGTGGACACCTACTTCTTTTCTAAAACAAGGTGAATAGGCAGTACTTTTCTCAGGTAATTGCTTTGGCTCTAAAATAGTATCAATATACTTTCCAATCATGGAATGCTCACTGGTACCTATTAAGTATAAGTCTTCACCTTCAATCTTATACATCATATCTTCCATTTCTTCAAAACTCATCACGCCTGTTACCACATTGGAACGGATTAAGAACGGAGGAATGTAGTAGGTAAAGCCTTTATTAATCATAAAATCGCGCGCGTAAGTTAAAACGGCAGAATGTAATCGGGCGATATCTCCCTTTAAATAGTAAAATCCAGCTCCCGATGTTTTTCTCGCTGATTCTAAATCAATACCATCCAATCTTTCCATAATATCGATATGATGAGGAATTTCAAAATCAGGAATCAACGCTTCGCCCTCACGATATAGTTCAACGTTTTCACTATCATCTCTTCCAATTGGTACGGTTGGATCGATGATATTAGGAATTGTCATTTGTAATTGACGGATTTGATTAAACAAAGGTGCTTCTAATTCTTCTATTTCTTTTAATCTACTAGCCATAGATTGCACCTGTTGACGGACTTCCATAGCTTCTTCCTGTTTTTTCTGTCCCATCAAGATACCGATTTCTTTAGAAAGTCGATTACGCGTACCTCGTAATTCATCCGCTTCTGTTTTTAGCGCCCGATACTTTTTATCTAGTTCAATTATTTGATCGACCGTCTCTAACTTTTCTTCTTGAAACTTCTTTCTAAGGTTTTCCTTTATTATCTCAGGATTTTCCCTGAACATTTTAATATCTAACATACTTCCTCCTTCATATAAAATAAAAAGATATCATCTAAAGGGACGATATCTCGTGTTGCCACCCTTCTTATAATGTTTCACGTGAAACATTATCGCTCAAATCGATAACGGTGATTGCCGAACAAGCTCCGGAGTTGGCATTGTTGAACTTCAAATAATTTTCACCAGCCATTATCTCTCTACATTCCATTCAACATTAGGCTCTTTCACAGCTTTTCTAAATTATATCAAAATTAGACTACTTTGCAATTCTATAGTACTAGTTTGTCTACCATCTCTTGGGACATAATGCCCGAAACACGTTTAACATCTAAGCTAAAAACGACGGGTTTAATAGCTTGATTGGTTAATCCGACTTCTTTAATAGCTGAAATAATTTGTTCTTCGATCGTCGATTCTACTACCATGAATACCAACTCTTTCTCTGGTTCAATATGGAATCCTAATAGTTTTGGAATCTGATCGCCTGCGGTACCATGACCTTTAACAATGGTAGCTCCTATAGCTCCAGCCTGACGAGCCGCTTTGATAATGGTATCGGCATCTTTGTAGTCAACGATAGTAATAATCAAGCTATTATTCATTGTTTCCTCTTCCTTTCTTGTTTCTGAACGACGTACTTGTTTGTTCTGGGCCGCTAATCGATTAATTGGTATCGAAAGGGCAATACCATGTCCAGGATTTTCGAATTTTAGTTTTTGACTTAATTCGTCCATAAAGTCGTCGGTATATTTGTCTTGTAAAATAGTTATTACTAATTGCCGTCGATCATGTTCAATTCCTAAAAAATTCGATAAGCGATTACTAATCGTGCCTTTGGCGAAAATCGTATAATTTCCACCACAATGATGATGGGTGGCAATTTCCTTAACCTTTTCAGCCTGTGGATACTCAACAATTGTAATTACACAGTTAATATCACGTACTAAATCCATCTTATTCCTCGCTTTCCAACCAATCGGAAGGTTCTACCTGTTGTGCTTGTTTAGAAGCTAACCAACCTACAATTTGAACAACTATTATTGGAATTGTAGCAACCACAGCTACCAAACCAAAAGCATCGATCAGCACATTGCCTTGGTACGCAATGGTCGCACCAATAGCAAACGAAATCAGAAAAGTAGCTGTCATTGGACCAGTAGCTACGCTTCCTGAATCAAACGCAATGGCTGTAAACAATGGGGGACTCTTTAACATTAAGAGAAATCCTAGTCCATAAATAATGATTAAAACCGACCAAAACGGGAAACCTAATACAATTCTTAGTAAAGAAACGGTAATCGCTATACCGACCGCTAAACTTAAAGAAACCATCATGATTCTAGAAGGAATTGATCCTCCAGAAACTTCTTCAATATTTCGATTGAGCACCCATACCCCTGGTTCCGCAAAAACGACAATAAGTCCTAAAATAAAACCAATAAGTAATAGATAAAACGTTGAAATATGAGCTAAACTTTCTCCTAAAAACATAGCAATCCGACTAAATCCGCCGTTTACACCGGTTAAAAACAAAGCAACCCCAAAATATACATAAATTAGACCAACTAGTATATTTCTTAATTCCCTGGTTTTAATTTTTAAATAAATAGCGTTAAAAACTAAGAATATTATCAACAAAGGAGCAATAGCAATCGTAATATTTTTAATTTCTTGAATTAAAATACTTCCTATTTGTAGCCAAACAGAACCTTCATGGACTTGAGTTACTACATATTCTGCAGCACTAGCATCAAATGGATATAAAATACCCAAAGCCATAACCGTAATAATTGGACCTGCTAAGGCTAAAGCGACATAGCCAAAGGAGTTTTCTTGATTGTCTTTAGAAGCCGCTAATTCCGAAACACCAACACCCATTGATAAGACAAAAGGAATCGTTAATGGACCCGTAGTCACCCCGCCAGCATCCATAGCGACACTGAAGAAACTAGGATTTCTATTCAAAAGAATAAATCCTAATACAGCGACGGTGCCATAGGCTGCTATTAAAACTTTAGATAAGGGTATATTGTAATAAACCCTCAGTAAACCAATGAGAATGAAACCACCACAACCTAATGAGACGACCATTCTCAATAAGTTCTGAGGAATTAAACCAGCGGATGCATCAAACACTTGTTGGGCTAAGACCGAGACTTGTGGATCAGCAAAGGTGACTACAAACCCGATCAGAAAGCCAACAATGACGACTAAGGGAATACTTTGTCGTAAAGTAAACTCTCGACCTATTAAATTGCCCATCCGTTCAACGCTGAGCGTAACGCCTAAGTTAAATAAGGCTAAACCTAGCATAAACAAAACGGTTGATAGGGTGAACAATAGAATTTGATAATTGGAAAGGGGAGTGATGGTAAAATGTAGTATCATCACTACCAAATATAAAGGAATAACCGAAAAAGACATTTCTCGTAATTTTTCTAGAAACTGTTTAATAAGAAATCACCGACTTTCTTTTATTCATCATTCTCTTCCTCCTCATCTTGTGATTCTACAACCGCAATTGAGGAAACTTTCTGATCTTTTACTTTGATTAAGAGTACTCCTTGTGTACTTCTTGAGTAGACACCAACTTGGGATAAATTTAAACGTATTAACGTTCCTGCATCGGTCACAATTAAGATATCTTCATTACCTTCTACTGCTTTAAATGCAACTAATGGACCATTGCGATCAGTAATTTTCATGGTGATAATCCCTTTACCACCGCGATTTGTTTTACGATATTCTTCAATTGGTGTTAATTTACCGAAACCATTTTCTGAAACCGATAAAATTAATGGTCCCGAATGATCGGTTGTCATACCTACTACATAACCATCACGAGTACTGATACCCTTAACACCCATGGCATTTCTTCCACTAGGTCTGACCATAGTTTCGTGGAAACGAATCGCATACCCTAAATTACTGGCGATGAGGATTTCATCATTTCCAGTCGTCTCACGAACCGAAACTAATTCATCGTCTTCTGCTAATTTAATGGCGATCTTACCATTGGCTCGAATTGATTCAAACTCAGAAATCTCGGTACGCTTTATCAAACCTTTGCGGGTAACAAAGGTAGCGAACTGACCGATATCATCCGGAGTAATCTTCAATAAGGCTCTTACGAGTTCATTTTCTTCTAAATCAATGAGGTTTACGATAGGCAATCCTTTAGAAATTCGAGAAGCAAAAGGCACTTGATAGCCTTTAATTCGATAGACTTTACCAAGGTTAGTAAAGGCCAATAAATCATCGTGGGTTGACATAGTAATCATTTGTTCAATGACATCATCATCATGCACGCTCATCGAGCGAATACCACGACCACCACGATTTTGAATCGTGAAAGTATCTACGGTAGATGATTTGATATAACCATTACTTGTTAATTCAATCACAATATCCTCAACTGGAATCAAATCTTCATCCATGACATCGATTGAACCTTCAATGATTTCTGAGCGACGCTCATCGCCGTATTTTTCCTTAATTTCTAATAAATCTTCTTTGATTAGATTCATTAGTTTTGGATGGCTGGCTAGAATTTCTTTTAATTCAGTAATGGTCTTTTGCAATTCTTCATATTCTGAAGCTAGTCGATCGCGTTCTAACCCCGTTAAACGTCTTAACGGCATATCCAAAATCGCTTTTGTTTGAACGGCTGATAATTCAAAGCGAATCGTTAACTTTTCGCTGGCTTCCTGATCGGTTTTTGAACCTCGAATGATTTTTATGATTTCATCAATATTATCTAAAGCAATGAAGAATCCTTCTAATAAATGAGCTCTATTGAGGGCGCGGTCTAAGTCAAAGCGTACTTTTCGGGTGGTTACTTCTACTTGGAAATCCAAATAATGTTGTAACATTTCCCGTAATGATAAGAGTTTTGGTTCGCCATCGACTAAAGCCACCATATTAACCCCAAAATTGGATTGTAGTGGGGTCATTCGATAGAGTTGATTAATTAGTACATCTTCCTGTAAGTCTCTTCTTAGTTCAATGACAATACGAATCCCTTTACGGTTCGATTCATCACGTAGATCGGTAATGCCTTCGATTTGTTTCTCACGGACCAATTCCGCAATTCGTTCAATTAAACGAGATTTGTTAACTTGATAGGGAATTTCATAGACAATCAGTCGTTTTTTTCCACCACCCATGTCCTCAACACGAATTTTTGCTCTTTGAACAATACTACCGCGGCCGGTTTCAAAGGCTTTTCGAATCCCTGAACGACCAACAATTTGGGCACCGGTTGGAAAATCAGGACCAAATATATAATCATTCATTAATTCCATAGTCGTCAGCTGTGGATTTTCAATTAATCCAACAATAGCATCAATCGTTTCCGATAGATTATGTGGCGGAATATTGGTGGCCATTCCCACCGCAATACCCATGGCTCCATTAATCAATAAATTTGGAATTCGAGAAGGTAAAACTTCTGGTTCCTGAATGGTTCCTTCATAGTTATCGAGAAAATTAACGGTATCACGATTAATATCGCGGAGCATTTCCATCGATATCTTAGACATTCTCGCTTCGGTATAACGCATATGAGCCGCACCATCACCATCGATCGATCCAAAGTTACCTTGTCCTTGGACTAAAGGATAACGATAAGAGAATTCTTGAGCCATACGCACCATCGAAGAATAAATCGCTGCATCACCATGAGGGTGATATTTACCCATAACTTCCCCAACCAACCAAGCCGATTTGCGGGTAGGTCGATCGGAATACATATTTAACTGATTCATAGCATATAAAATACGTCTATGGACCGGTTTCATTCCATCCCTGACATCTGGAAGTGCCCGTGAAACAATAACGGACATTGAATAATCAAGGAAGGATTTTTTCATTTCAGTACTAATATCTGTAACTGGATTCAAATCTTCTTCTTCATCAAAGAATTCAAATTGTTCTTCTACCATAATTTCCTCCTTAAATATCTAGATTCGAAACAAATTTAGCATTTCTTTCGATAAACTCACGTCTTGGTTCCACATCATCTCCCATTAACATCTCAAAGACACGATCGGCTTCAATCGCATCATCAATCGTTACTTGGATTAAGGTCCTGGCTTCGGGATCCATCGTCGTTTCCCAGAGTTGTTCTTCGTTCATCTCACCAAGACCCTTATAACGGTTGATTTTAAAATTAACATCTGGGTATTCTTTACGAATATCTTCCAGTTCTTGATCGGAATAAGCATAGCGAATGCTGTTGCCGCGGGTTATTTTATATAACGGTGGCTGGGCAATATAGACATAACCACCATCAATTACCGGTTTTAAGAATCTAAACATAAAGGTTAAAAGTAAGGTACGAATGTGAGCCCCATCGACATCAGCATCGGTCATGATAATAATTTTGTGGTAGCGTAGCTTCGTTAAGTCTAATTCATCACCGATACCACTACCAAAGGCCGTTAACATCGAACGGATTTCATTATTATCAAAGATACGCGTCATCCTTGCTTTTTGAACGTTCAAAACTTTACCACGCAGAGGTAATATCGCTTGGAAATAAGAATCTCGACCCATTTTCGCCGAGCCACCCGCTGAATCACCCTCTACTAAGAAAATTTCACATTCTTCAGGGATGCGTGACTGACAGTCAGCTAGCTTTCCTGGAAGCGAACTAATTTCTAGTATATTTTTACGTCGTGTTAATTCTCGAGCTTTTTTAGCCGCTACACGCGCCTTAGAAGCTAAAGAAATCTTTTCCAGGATGATTTTAGCGGAATTAGGATTTTCCATCAGATAGCGTTCTAGACTCGGTCCAAAGATATTAGAAACGATTCGTCGAACTTCCGAGTTACCTAATTTAGTTTTAGTTTGTCCTTCATATTGAGGATCGGGATGTTTAATGGAAATAATCGCGGTTAATCCTTCCCGGGTATCCTCCCCTTGGAAAGTTTCTTCATCTTTCTTTAAAAAATTGGATTGTCGAGCATAGGTATTAATAATTCGAGTCAAGGTGGAACGGAACCCCTCTTCATGGGTGCCCCCTTCTTGAGTATTTATATTATTGGTAAAAGAAAATAAATTTGTACCAAAACCTTCATTGTATTGGAAACCAATTTCAACTATGATTTGATCTTCTTCGCCTTCCGCATAGAAAACATCTTCTTGAATTGGTAATTTCTTTTCATTAAGGTATTCAACATATTGTTTAATACCCCCTTCGTATAAATATTCAACCTCAACCGGCTCTTCTTCGCGTTCATCGACTAGGATTATCTTAATTCCTTTGTTCAAATAAGCCATTTGACGTAGACGTTCGCGAATTAATTCATACTCAAAATGCGTCGTTTCAGTAAAAATAATTGGATCTGGTTTAAAACTAACTTTGGTTCCAGTTAGTTCGGTTTTCCCAATAATTTCCAAACTACCTTCAACTTGACCGCCATTAACAAACTTTTGACGATATAAATTACCCTCTGTGGAGACGATAACTTCTAACCATTCGGATAAAGCATTAACTACAGAAGCCCCAACACCATGAAGACCACCAGAAACCTTATAGGCGCCGCCACCAAACTTTCCACCAGCATGGAGCACGGTATAAATAGTTTCTACTGTCGATTTTCCAGTAACTTTATGTTTTCCTACTGGAATTCCTCTTCCATTATCTTCAACGACGATAATATCGTCTGGTTTTAACGTTACTTTTATGGTATCCGCATAGCCGGCTAAAGCTTCGTCGATACCATTATCGACAATTTCCCATAATAAATGATGTAGACCTCGTGAAGAGGTCGCTCCAATATACATCCCTGGGCGTTTTCTTACGGCTTCTAAACCTTCCAAAACTTGAATATCATCCGCTGTATAGGAATGATCTACTTTTGTTTTTATACTATCCATGCATTAATCTCCTTTGTACACATTTACCAGACTCTATTTCAAATTTCATATGAGGACGTTTGATTTTTTCAAAAGGCTGATAGTTTGTCGTTGTTATAAATAATTGGGTATCTTTGGGGGTCATTTCTAAGAAACGTTGTTGATGAATCAAATCAAGTTCAGAGAAGACATCATCGAGCAGAAGAATTGGTTTTTGTTTTGAAGTTAATTCAATAAATTTTGCTAGCGCTAATTTAATTGCTAAGATAACTAATCGTTTTTGGCCTTGGGAAGCTATATTTGATATTAATTGCGTCTCAAAATAGGTTTCCAAATCATCGCGTTGTATACCAATGGTTGTTGCCTTGAGTATTTTATCGCGGGTTTCATTCTTCTTCATTTTTTCGAGCAATTGAGTTTCATAGTCGCTAATTTCTAAATCTTCAACATCGGATTTATAAATAAAATGAATTTTCGACTTACTGCCACTCAATTGTTGGTAGATTAATTCAACTTCACGATTTAGAAATTTAATTAATCGATGCCTTAATTGAATCACTAAGATCTGAGCTTGAACTACCTGATTGGTTAATATATCCAATAAGGTTTCATCAACTTGTTCGTTTTTTAAGAGTGCGTTGCGCTGACGTAGTAGTTTATTGGTTAATACCAATTGTTGTAAATACATCGGCGAGAGTTTACCACAGAGCATATCAATTTCTCGTCGTCTCAAACGTGGAGAATCGTCGAAAAAATTCATATCATCTGGGGTAAATAGGACTACTTGTAGATGGGTAATAAAATCTTTACTTGATAGTATTGGTGTTTTATTAACCAATAAGGCTTTTCCTTGTTTTTGAAGGACTACGATCAAATTTTTAGAAACTTTCTTTTCGGTTTCTAAATCCATTTCTAAACGTCCATACAGTTTTTCTTTTTTAATTAAAAAACTTTCTTGATTGACGCGAAAGGAGCGTAAAGAACCAAGAAAAGCTAACGCTTCGATGATGTTGGTTTTACCTTGACCATTTCTCCCGATAAAAAGATTTAGACCTTCATAAAATTCAAAGGTCTCTTGATTATAGTTTCGAAAGTTAATTAACGATAGGCGATTAACTTTCATGATCCTCCAATATAATCTCTTCTCCATCGATAAAGATTTCATCTTCAGGATACAATTTCCTACCACGTCTATGTTCACTTTCTCCATTGACAAGAATATCAAATTCATGAATTCTCATTTTTGCTTCGCCACCCGTTTGAACATAACCAAGTGCTTTCAATAGTTGACCAAGCGTAATATAGTCTTTTTCTGCCATGGAACTTACCCCTTTTCGAACGGCTTAATTATACCAAAAAACGAGCAACTTTTCCACAGCATCGATATTCAAAAATATCGCTTAAAGAGTATACTTTTTAATTATTTAGCAAATAAAAAAACCTCGGAAATATGATCCGAGGAATTTACGATAAATTAATCAAAAGTTCTAACTGGTAAAATCAATTGTAACAAGGTCTCATCTTGAGGATTTAAAATCAAAAATGGTTTTAATTCACCAGAAAATTTAATCAAAACATCGCTGCTATTGATTGAACGCAAAGCTTCATCCATAAATTTACCAGAAAAAGATAAACGTAACGGTTCGCCTTCAAAATGATTAACCATTAAGGTTTCCTTTGAGGAACCAATTTCTTGAGATTGAGAGGTCAATAGGACATTATCTTCCTGAATATCCATTCTCACCGTAGAGGTGCCATCCATACGGATAAAGATGGCTCTGCCTATAGCCGATTTTAAGTCGTTGGTATTCATAATAATTTCATTGACAAAATTAATCGGAATAAGACGATTTGTTTCTGGGAAAACATCGTCTAATAATTGAGATTGAATTAAAATCGATTCGTTTTCAAATTGGATCTTTTTAGTATCCATAGCAATACTCAACTCGCCATCACCTTCTAATAAACGAACGACTTCATCAAGAGCCTTTTTAGGAATGGTGATATTAAAAGGATCAATATCACTTTCAAAAGGTACTTGTTTACGAGCTAGACGGAAGGAATCCGTAGCTACCGCGGTCAAATAATGTTTATCGTAACTAAAGTTTACCCCCATTAAAACCGGTCTAGTTAAACGATCGGAACTAGCAAAGGAGGTTTGGCGAATCATATCTGCTAAAAGATGACGATCTAAAACCAGTTGTGTCTTCGGTTTACTAAAATCAATTTTCGGATAAGAATCAACCACCATTGAGTTTAAAGTAAAAATAGCCAAATTTCCGGTAATCCGAACCATTAAACCATCAACCGTTTCCATGGTTAAACTATTACTATCCAATTTACGAACTATTTCTAATAAGTTACGAGCATCCATTAAGATATTTCCGGTCTCATAAATTTTAAGTTGATTAATTTCATGTTCAACTAAAATTTCATGACGAATAGAAAATTCAGAACTAGCTCCAGTTAGGATTAAACGATCTTCTAAAATATCAATCTTAATCCCAGTTAGTGCTGGTAGTGGTGAAGTACTAGAAATAGCTTTTGAAACTAAAGATAGGCTATTGTAGAAGGTAGTTTTAGAAATAGTGAAGTTCATAGGGGCTCCTTTTTATTTTCTTTTATTTAAAACGTTATTATTATTAGTCCTGTGGAATATTGTGGATAACTCTTAAATACACAGTCTTTACACTATGATTCTAACATATTTGAGTGTGACTATTAATGTGGAATAGTTATTGAGTTTTCAACAAATTCTTTTCTATCTCAGCGATAGCTTGTTGGAAGAGGACATCTTTTTTAAGTAATTTTTCGACTTTATCGCAGGAAGCCATGATCGTAGAGTGATCACGGCGGCCAAATTCTTCTCCGATTTTAGCAAACGGTAAATCCAAATGACGTCGTGAAAGAAAGATGGCGATATGACGGGCATTGGCGATATTTTTCGTTCTTGTTTTGGAAACTAATTGAGATTTGGTTAAACCATAGTAGTCAGAAACAATCTTTTTTATTTTAGACATCGTAATTTCACTTCCATCTTTATCGCTTGGTTGCCCCTTAAAGGCTTTAATAGCGGTTTCTAAGGTAATTCTTTCCTGACTTTCAAAGGTTGAAAAAAACAACAAACGAGTTAAGCTTCCTTCTAAACTACGCACATCTTTAGAAAAATTAGTAACTAAATAATCTAAAACTTCATCGTCAATAAGGTTGATATCCGATGATTGTTTCTCGAGTTTTGATTTTAAGATAGCTTTTGCGGTATCAAAAGCGGGTGAGTTGATAGAAACTTGTAAACCTGAAGAAAATCGCGAGATTAAGCGATCTTCCAAGCCACTAATTTCCGTAGGGAGACGATCTGAGGTAATGACGATTTGTTTTTTTCTTCCGACTAATTCATTGAATATGGAAAAGAAAACTTCATGCGTTTTTTCTTTATTACCAGCTAAAAATTGAATATCATCGATTAGAAATACATCTAATTCCATCATATCCGCTTTAAACTTACCGATTGTGTTATTTTTAATGGTTAAATAAACTTTATCTATAAAGGAAGTAGAAGACATATAAATGACTTTTTTATCGGGTTGATGTTCCAAAATATAATTACCAACCGCGTTCAATAAATGGGTCTTACCGAGTCCAGAATTACCATAAATAAACAAAGGATTATATAAAGATCCGGGGCTATAAGCACAGGCTAAAGCCGCCGCATGACTTTCCTTATTGCTTGGACCTACCACAAAATTATCAAAAGTATAGGCGCCAATGACGTTATTTTTAATTTTTTCTTCAACGATTTTTGAATCTATAATTTTTTCCTGTTTGACTTCAGCAGGTAGCAATACTTGAATATTCTCGACTTGTACGGGAAGGATTTGGTTGATACATTCTTTAATGAAATCCTTTTGTTGAAGGAATACTTCACGGTTTACGGTCATTGGTACTTGGATAACTACTGAATCTGAACCAATCGATACCAATTTCGAATCAGCAATGAAGTTACTAAAGATGTTTTTGTCGAACTTGTTACTTTCCTTTATTATGTCAAGAGTTTTATTCCAAGTATCTAACAACAACACATCCATGGTACTCATACACAAAACTCCTTACTTGTAATCAATATGATATACAATATCGAAACAAATTTCCAACGAAAAAACGAAGTAAACTGAGTTTTCCACATTTTTCTGTTTACAAGTCCTTATTATAGGTATAAAACAGCTAGTTTTCCACAGTTTTCCACATCTTTTCAATGTGGATAAATTGTTAATAACTTGATGTTGATAACATATTGTTAAAAGTTGTTGAAAACTAACAATTAAATTCACAAATAATGTGGATAAGAGAGTATCAAAAAGTCCTTTATTTAGTGGCATTTGTAAATTTTCCCCAAGTTTTGACAGCTGTGGAAAACCACTAATTGTGGATTGTGGAAAATATGTTAATAAAAGTACGTTTTATTCAACAAAAAACCACAAATAATACTGAAAATACTAACAAATCTAAAAAATGTAAAAAACAAAAAGGTTAACACTAATAAAACGTATAGGAAAAGCATTATGTGATCCAAAAAATAAAGAAAAAGCATCTATTATTGATGGTTTAATAGTGAAAAAATAGATATAAAGAGAATTTAAGTATCGATAGAGGTTGTGAAATTCTTATAAAACGGTCCTTTATTTTTTACTTTTTCTACTATTATTCCGGTTGAACTCTGCTTTAGAATACGATATAATCATAAAGCAATTGCTCTCAATAACGAAACGGGGGTGTTCTATATGAAAAGAACGTATCAACCGAGCAAAAGAAAACATCAAAGAACTCATGGTTTCAGAGCCAGAATGAAAACTGTTGGCGGACGTCGTGTATTAGCTCGTCGTCGCGCAAAAGGAAGAGTTAGATTATCTGCATAAAAGCTACTATCGAGGTAGCTTTTTATTCATGCTATGAAAAAACAATTCAGAGTATTAAAAAATCAAGAATTCCAAGAAATCATTAAAACTAAAAACTTTCTTGTCGAAGCGCCCTTTACCTTATATATAAGGAAACGAAAATTAGCCCATAGTCGAATCGGTATTGGGGTTGGTAAACGCTTAGGTCATGCGGTGATTCGAAATAAGATCAAACGACAAGTAAGGATGATGGTTAATGCGATATGGAACTATGATGAAGATTTTGATTGTATTGTGATGATAGGCCGTCAGTATCAAATAAAAGAGTTTCATAAAAATCAAGAAATATTGAAAAAGGCCTATAAAAAAGTTAAAATGAGAAATGTTGTATCAAAAGGAGAATTACATGTTTAAAACGAAGAAGGGGAAAAATGTAGCGCTTGCGCTAATATTACTACTTGTATTAACCGCCTGTGCCCCAATTATTAATCCAGAAACTGGAAAAATATTTCCAGAGAAAATTATTGATTTAACCAGTCCTTGGTCCTTTGGTGAACTTGGTTGGTTCAATGCTTTAATTGTTTGGCCCTTAGCACAAGCTATTAACTTTTTATCTAAGTATATGAACGTAACCGTAGCCATTATTTTGGTTACGCTATTCACCCGTATCTTAACGCTTCCATTAACGGAAAAATCAACTTTGATGACTCAAAAAATGCAGGAAATGCAACCTGAGTTAAATCGCTTAGAAGAAAAATATCGCGGCCTCAAAGATGAAAACGCCCAAATGCGTAAGATGCAAGAGACCCAAGCTATTTACAAGAAACACGATGTCAATCCATTATCTAGTATGGGTGGTTTGTTCATTCAATTCCCAATTATGATTGGAATGTGGCAAGCGGTTCAACGCTCTCAAGCGGTATTAAGTGGATCGCTATTTGGAACACCATTGGAAGTTTCACCAAAACAAGCTATTTCGGAAATGAATATCCTCTTCATAGCCCTCTTTGTTTTAATGATTCTAAGCCAATTTGTAGTTACTAAATTACCACAATACTTGGCGGAGAAAAAGCGTAAAACTTACCCTAACGACAAACCAGTTAAACAACAAGGTCAAGGTATGCAATACTTCATGGTCGCGTTCATTGCTTTTATCGCCTTTGGATGGCCAATGGCTATGACCATTTACTGGTTAAGTGGTAATATGATCCAATTATTACAAACTTTCTATATTCATCAAAAATACGGAAAGCAATAAGGAGTGAAATAAATGGCAATTTATACCGGAAAAAATTTAGAAGAAGTTCTACGTCAAGCCGCTCTTGAAGAAAACGTAGAAATGGAACAACTCGAATATAGCATTATCGAAGAAAATAAAGGTTTTCTTGGACTTGGGGCATCGATTACGGTTGATGTTCGCTCACAAGTGGATGAAGGAACCTTCATCGCCGAATATTTTGAAAAATTCTTTGAAAATATTAACATGGAAGCGGAAATCGATGTCGATTTAATCGATAATCGCTACAAAGTTAACTTGGATGCTGAAAACAACGCCGTAATTATCGGTCGTGGTGGTCAATCGCTACAAGGATTAAATACGTTAATTCGATCCGTAGCGAGCGCTCAATACAAACGTCGGGTACCGGTTTCTGTAGATATCAACAACTACAAAGAAGATCGTTATCAAAAATTAGAACATATGGCGCGCCGTGTTGCCCGCAATGTTTCTAGAAATCATGTGGCCGCTAGCTTAGATCCGATGCCTAGTGACGAACGAAGAATTGTACATCAAGCCTTATCCAATTATAATGGCGTGGTCACCGAATCGGTTGGTGAAGGCCAACAACGTCACATCGTCATTCGCTACGAAGAACAGTAAATAAAAGGTATTTCTTAACGGAAATACCTTTTTCTATGAATTTATTTTTTTTACATTTAAGTCTACGGATTTGACCTCATAATTTAACAAATTACGATAATTTACATCATCCACCAAATCAAAAACTACATTAACTGTATAGTAATATTCGGTGAAACGATTAAGCAGCGAAATTTTTACGGAATGACTTCCATCGCTTCGTTGTTGGTATTCAATATTATCGATTGGAAATAACGACGAATACTCAAGATAAGCAATATCGTATTTTTCATGTCGACCATCGACTTGAATCACATACTCTTCTAAAGGATCTGCCATATATTTTTCCCAATTTTTTGGATACATAGCGCTTAATAAAGTTTCAACGATCCAAGTTTCTACGGCCATATAATCTTCATTTCCTTCTATCAAGCTACGATGTTCTCTTAACTCATCTTCCCAATTGATAGACAAGGCACTGGCTAAAGCAAGCCAAGCCGAATGTGAATTTTCTATATCTTCATTGTTATCGTAGCGCATAACGGATTGATACGCTATCGCTTTAGCCAACGTAAAATAATGGCTGTCTTCAAAAAACGAATGATCGACAAAGGTTTCTGCTTCAACTTCTACGACATTATATGGACTTTCTCCGGAATCGGTCAAATACCAAACAACTTCTTGATTTCCTTTAGTGGCTACGATCCGATATTCGGGTATAGTTCGATAATCGACATCGAGTACATAGATTTTTCCTTTTTCTAAATTATGGTTGGTTTCTGATAAGATTCTAAAGGTATTAAGCCAAGGAATATATTCAAGATATTGATAACTGAGAGTAACCCCATCTTGGGGTACCGTAAGTCGCATTGGTGTGTATTCATTGGTAAGGCTGAGTTTAATCTCTTCTCCTTGCAAAGATTGATATTCTTTTGATTTGGCTGGTAGTAAAGCGTTATTAGATGTGAACTATCTACCACAGGTGTTTCGACTTCTGTTTCTACTGGAGTTTCAATCGGCGTTTCAGCAGGGGTCTCAATTGGAGTATCTACCGGCGTTTCCAGCGGCGTTTCCATTGGAGTATCTACCGGTGTTTCAATCGGCGCCTCAGTAACTCCTGATTCAACTGGCGGAGTTTCAATAACTTTTGGAGAACAAGCTAATAAAAGAGCGCTTAAGAGAATTATTATTATCTTTTTCATGATAGACTCCTTTCTTATGTCAAATATAACACAAACTCAAGCTCGACTTCTATAGGATTTTAAGACTAGGTCAATGTTATAATACGAGTAAGAGGAAATTATATGAAGTTTTTACACACCGCCGATTGGCATTTAGGAAAAATTGTCAACGATCATTCGATGCTTGAAGACCAAAGAGTGGTACTTCATCGACTCATCGATGATATAAAAGATTTAGATTTAAAAGCATTTATCGTAAGTGGCGATCTCTATGATCGCAGTTTACCACCACGGGAAGCCGTCGTTTTAGCCGATGAAATCTTTACCAGAATATATAAGGAATTAAAAATTCCTATTTTAGTGATTTCTGGAAATCACGATTCCGGGGAACGAATTGCTTTTGGTTCTAATTTCTATGATCCAAGTATCCACTTTCAAGGGCTCGCCTTAAAAGAACCCTATATCACCACCATTCAGGGAATTCAGTTTGTTTTAGTACCTTTTGTGGATTACCCAACTTTAGCCAAAGTTTACGACAATCCGGAAATAAAATCCCTTGAAGATGGCTTTAGAGTTCAACAAAAAGAGATAGAAAAAAGAATCAATCCAGAGCTGCCAAAAGTGCTTTTATTTCATGGCTATTTATCTGGAAGTGACCTTACTGAATCGGATTCTGAACGCCCACTTTCTATAGGTTCGGCGGAATATATCGATAAAAAGTATTTTGAGTTCTACGATTATGTAGCCTTGGGTCATCTTCATCGAGCCCAAGTGGTCAATCAAACCAATATCCGCTACAGTGGATCGATCTTAAAATATTCTAAATCGGAAGCCTTACACCAAAAACAAGCGCTGATTGTCAGTCTAAAAGACAACCAGGTGGAAGTTAGTCCTTTATATCTTCGTCCAGAGCGCGATTTAATAGTTAAGCGCGGTTATTTCGAAGACTTGATGAAAGAACATAGCCAAGATTATATATATTTTGAATTGCTGGATGAGCGGTATATTTTAGAAGCGATGCATCGCCTTCAGGCTCGCTATCCCAACGCTTTAGCGATGGAGTATCCACAACTAATTTCAAATTTGATGACAACAGCTTCATTATCGCGAGAAGAATTAAAGGCCATGGACACTTTAGAACTCTTTGAACAGTTCTATGAAAGCAATTTAAATAAGCCTTTAGCTGAAGACGATAGAACCTTACTTCAAAGCCTCATTAAAGAAACCAAGCGAGAAGCCTTATGAGACCTATTCAACTAACCTTACAAGCTTTCGGTCCATTTAAAGATCGAGTAGTAATTGATTTTGAAAGTTTTGATGATAATTTATTTTTAGTTTCTGGTGATACCGGCTCTGGTAAAACGAGTATTTTTGATGCAATGGTCTATGCTTTATATGGAAGACCTTCTGGAAATCACCGCAGCGTCGATGATTTGAAAAGCGATTTTGCGAGCGATGCTGATTTTTGTATGGTCGAGTATATATTTGAAATGAATCATACCATCTATCACTTATATCGAGCGCCGAAACAAAGAACTAAAGGGAAAAGCGGTCGAATTATTAATTTTGAAAGCGAGGTAAAATTAGAATTTGCTGATCAAGTCCTCACTCAAACCAATCAGGTAAAGGACTATATTACTCAACTATTAGGATTGGATGATAAACAATTTCGCCAAATCGTTCTCTTGCCACAGGGTCAATTTCAAGATTTTTTGCGATCTAATGGTGAGGCTAAAGAAACTATTTTTCGTGAACTCTTTAATACCAACGATATCTTAGCGCTTGAACAAGCCTTAAAATACAAAACCAATCAACTTCGAGATGAAATATCAACGAAATCAAAAATTGTTGAAAATAGTCTTAATCGTTTAGATTTAAATTTCGATCAACAAGAATTAATTAAGCATCAAGACTATCAGTCCGTTATAGAACAAATCAAGGCGCGTGAAGAAACACAAAAAGTGATCATCGCTAAACAAAACGAAGACATTGAAAAAGCGAGTAACAAACTAGTCTTAATGAAACAAGTCAATCAAGACTTAGAGCAACTAGAACAATATGAAAACGAACAAAAACAACATCGTTTGAAAGAAAAAACAATTGAAAAACAACAAGCTGAATTGCGACGTCATCAACAATCGAAAGTAGCTCAAAATCTACAAATACAGTTAAATAGTTTAGAAAGCAAACGACAAGCTTGGTTTGAAGAAGAGAAACAAGCTCAAAAAAACTTGTTGGAACATCAAAAAACAGTAGAAACCATTGAGAAAAACCTACAATTAGCCAAGCAACAAGAAAATGAGTTACCAGCGTTAAGGCAACAAGAAAGGAAAATTAATCAACTAAAAGTTCATGCAAATAATTTTGAAACCAATAAAAAACATTTGGAACAACTTCATATTAGCGAGAAAGAACTATTAAACAATCAAACAAGTCTACAAGCGGATATTGATACCACCAATAAGAAACTTACCCAACAGAAACAACTCAAAACAGAGCTGGAAACTGAATTAGCTCAAGAAACTGAGTTTCTTAAGCATAAAGAACAATATCAAATCGATCGAAACAACTATACTCAAGATAAACGTAGTTTTGACCGTTTAACCCATCAACAAAAGGAAATTCAAAAATTAGAGAAGACGGAAATCGATCATCAAAAACAAGCTCAAGTCAGTTTAGAGACGTATCAGCAGTATCATCATCGCTTATTACAACAGGAATATGCCAATATTGCTCAAAATTTGAGGGACTCCGTAGCTTGTCCGGTGTGTGGTTCTTTAGATCATCCCAATCCGGCGCAGTTCAAGGATGACTCAATTTCTGTAGAAGAAAACAAGCGTTTAGAGGCCATTTATCAGGCTGATCGCGATCAACTTCAACAAACACGAACCACTTTAGCAAATCATAATAAGGCCTTTTCAGATGACTTAGAAACTCTGGGCTTTAATAATTTAAATGATTTTGAAAAACAGTTGTTAATAACCGAGGAAAACTTAACCAAAACCAATTCGTCGCTGACGGCGTTAAACCAAGCATTAACTAAAGCTAAAGCCACGTATCAACAGGTTTTAAATACCCTTGAAAGCGAACAATTGAACCTACAAAAACAACAACGACTGGATGTTCAGTATCAAACTCAACACAAAAACATAATCGAACAAAAACAACAGCTTCAAACCAATCAAGCTAATTTAGAAGATATCCTTGAAGAACGAAGTTTATCCAGTATTGAGAAAGAAGACTCAATACTCAAGGAAACCATCAATCAGACAGAGACGTTTATTAAAAAGAGTAAAGAGGCCCAGCAAGCGTATGTTAGCACCCTGACGAACTTGAAACATCAACTCAATCTAGTTACTACAAGGCTTTCTCAAAACGAGCAAGAACAAATCGATAAAAAACAACAATTAGCTGCTGAGATTGAAAAATATCAATTAGAAAAGGATGTTTTAAGCTTAAGACTCAGTGAGGAAAAAGAACAAGAGTTAATCCATACGATTGATGCCTATCAACAAAAATCGATAGAGCTTATTACCTCAATCAATAATCTGAAACATAGTTTGTCATCGGTCGAAAAGTATTCTCAATACATAGCAACTAAAGAAGCTATCAACGAATTTGAAGAAAATCTCAATCAAAAGCGCGAAGAACAAAATAAAATACTTTTAAAGCATCAAAAAGCGCTAGAGATCGTCACGGAAACTCAAGCTCAGGTTTTAGAAATAGAAGCAGAGACCAAGGCTTTTCAACAAATCTATATGTTAAGTCAACTGACTTCAGGTTCTAAATTGACCGACTATGTTTCCTTTGAACGCTTTGTCTTGGGGGTTTACTTTGATGATATCCTAATTAGTGCCAATTTAAGATTTAAACAAATGACGGAAAACCGTTATGAACTTTTAAGACGGCTTGAGCCAAGTAAAGGCCGCTCGAAAAAAGGTTTGGATTTAGATGTATTTGACTATTATACCGGAAAACAGCGAAGTGTCAGCTCATTATCGGGAGGGGAAAGTTTTAAAGCGGCTCTCTCATTAGCCCTAGGACTAAGTGATGTGATCTCTCAACGTTCGCGAGCACGCAGTATCTCCGCGTTATTTGTTGATGAGGGTTTTGGTAGTTTAGATGGCGAATCATTGGATGCGGCATTGAACACTTTGATTAGTCTGAAATCCGAAGGTAAGATGATTGGTATTATTTCACATGTTGAAGAATTAAAAAACCGAATTCTTCAGAAAATCACAGTGAAGAAAACGGCACAAGGTTCCTATATTGAAACCTAATTTTATTTGATGATGAGGTTTTTATTCATAATAATCGTTTTTTCGCAGGCCTACTATGAGCTGTTTTTTGAGGTACTCAAATGTTTAAAATAATAATACATAAAGATCATAGCGATGGCTTCCGTCAATCCAAAAGCCATCCACACCCCAAGCACACCAAATACCGCTTGATTTAAATATAAAAAAGCTATCAAAAGTAAAATTCCACGAGTAATCGCAAAGATAAAGGCTTCCTTACTATAAGCCAAACTTTGTAAAGCAACCTTGCTGATTAAGTTATAGCCTAAAAAGAGAAAACCTAAACTATAAATTCTCAACCCAGTAAATGTCATCGCTAAGACTTCAGCATCATTAGAAATAAATAAATTCGCTAAAACTTGTGGGAACAACAAACAAAAGCCCACGGTAAATATAGAAAGAATTAAATTCACTTGTTTAGCAAAATCTAAAATATAATAAAAGGCCTTAAAATCCTTTTGACCGACCTCAAGGGAGAGTAAGGGTTGTGCCCCTTGAGCGAGTCCTATTTTTTAAAGCGAACCTTCTCGCCATAACGGGTAAGGGCTGTACCCCTTGAGCGAGTCCTAAGAAAATAGAAGTAAACATCAGCGATAAATTAGCGATGATCGCATAACTACTCACGCCAACTTCGCCGACTAAACCTAACAGAACGATGTTAAAAATGAAAATAACCACGCCTTGACTAAGTTCCATAACAAAACTAGCCATACCCTTTCCCATCAAACGAAACGGCGGGAAAAAACGCGGTCTTAGTGATTTTAGTAAATGAGAATGTCTAAAATGCGTAAGTACGATTGAAAGTCCAGCTACTTGAGCTAATCCGGTCGCTAAACCGGCACCAAATAACCCCCATTTAAAACCGAAAATAAATATAAAATCTAAAGCAATGTTTAGAAAACTACAAGTTAATAAAGCCATCATCGCTCGTTTTGAGCCTTGGTCATTACTCGTAAGCACCACTAAGGCTTGAAAGAGTACTTAGATGGGGCTTAACCAAAGTAAAATGCCTAAATATTGGTAGGCGCCTGCCGTGGCAGGACCACCACCGGTCAAAAATTGAACCAAGGGTTTAAAAGCCAATCTGTAGTAATAAAAGTAAACCAAGTCCAACGACGATCGCCCAACTAATGGTTTTTTCAGCCCATTCTTTAGCGCGACTATCGTCTTTAGCTCCCAACGCTCGCGACATGGCCGTAGCCCCTCCAAAACCGAATAAGAGTCCTAAACCTTGCATCAGATTTAATCATCGGTATTGATAAATTCAAACTAGCCAAGCCTTCACGACCGAGCGCTTGGCCAACAATTAGGGTATCCCCTAAGACATAAAAACTGGTTCCTAGTAGACCAAAAATGCCTGGTAGAAACGCTTTTCTTAAAATATTTTTCTTGTTATATTTGAATGGTCTTTCCTCGCTTTCCATATTCATGTTACGAAAGCAAGTGGGCTTTGTCAAAAACGAAAAAACAAAGCTTAAAAGCAAAAACATGACATTTCGCTTGTAATTTCTATGAGATTTGATAATATGTACTAGCATAAGTTAAGGGGAATTAGCTCAGTTGGGAGAGCGCTTGGCTGGCAGCCAAGAGGTCACGGGTTCGAGCCCCGTATTCTCCACCAAGTAATCAATCAAGTCACCAAAGGTGACTTTTTAAATACCTCCAAAGAAATTAGAAGGGACTATGGTAAAATATCAATATGGAAATAAAAATGATCGTAGGCTTAGGAAATCCTGGGCGAGAATACAAAAACACCCGTCATAATGCCGGGTTTTTAGCCATCGATTTGTTGGCCGAAAAGTTACAGGTAAAACTAGAATTAAAAAAATTCAAAGCTCATTATCAAATCATTAACCTAGCCCAACAAAAAGTCATCCTGGTAAAACCGCAAACCTATATGAATAATTCCGGAGAAGCGGTGGCTTCCTTGATGCGTTATTATCAGGTAGAAGCGAAAGATTTGTTAATTCTTAGCGATGATGTCGATCTACCGGTTGGAAAAATAAGAATTCGACCTAAAGGTAGTGACGGAGGCCAAAAAGGGATACGTTCGATTGCTGGATTTCTTAAAACTCGCGACTTCGCCCGCTGTCGAATCGGCATTGGCAATGATCCACAAATACCGATGGCGGACTATGTCTTAGGAAAGGTTTCCAAAGAACAAAAGCCACAATTCGAACAAGGTTTAAAAGAAGCGGCCGAAGCGGCCTATGATTTTATTTTTGAAAGCATCGAACAAGTGATGAACAAACATAATCCTGTCAAAAATAGCTTAGTCGTTAAGCCTGAGAAGATTGAACCCTAAATTGATATCTGTGATACAATAATACCGCCATGAAATGGTTCAAAGATTATTTAAAAGAAAATCCCTTGCATACCCCCCTTCTAAAGACTGCGGGGGCTTTTTCGCATCTGTCCATCATTCAAGAAGCCGGGATTATCTTAAGTCTTGCTTTAGCCCAAAAACAACCCATCATCTGGGTTAAAGAAAATAGTTATCAAGCTCAAAATCTCTATCAACGTATAAAAAACTTGGATCCCAATCTCAAGCTAGCCTTATTGGATCAAGAAGAATCGTTAAGATTAGAACTGATTGCAAGCTCTTTAGACAAACATTTGATGAAGATGGAAACGATTGGTTTAATCTTAGAAGATAAAGTCGATGTTTTAATTGTCTCGGCCCATTCTTTACTACGCCGGCTTCCACCAAAAGCGTATTTAAATACTTTAACCTTACAATTAAACACCGGTGATACCATCGAAATTAACGATTTAAAAACCCAGTTAGTAAAACTGGGCTATAAAGCGGTGACAGTGGTCGAAGCACCGATGAGCTTTGCTGGACGTGGGGAAGTGGTTGATATTTATCCAATGCTCTCGGATCATCCGATTCGTATCGACTTTTTTGATACAGAAATAGAAAGTATCAAAGCCTTTAATCCGGAAGATCAAAGGACTTTTAAAGAACTGGATACCATTACGATCACCCCGGCTAATGATTTAATCGTCGATAATACCCTCATAGCAACCATAACTACAAAAGTTAATCAAAGATTAGAAATTTTAAAACAAAAACATCCTCAGAAGGATTTCCAACAAATCCAAGATCTGGTTGGCGATCAAATTGAACAAATGGAAGCGGGAGTTTTTGAAGACGCCGCCTATCCTTTGGTAGCGTTGGCGACAGATCGAGTATCAATTTTAGAATATTTTGATCAGCCAATGATAGTTTATAGTCCTTGGGAAGCGATTCTCAATCATTGGAAGTTCTATCAAGAAGATACCATCGATTATTTAATGCAGCGCTACGAAATAGATATGGGATTAGATTTTTACGATGTTTTAAATAATCCAGAGCGACTGCCAAAAGGTTATAAAGTCTATGAATTTGAAAGCGCACAAAGCCATCCCGTTTTGCTTTATGAAGCTTTTAATCCCCATTTGGAGGAAAGTGATTTAATTTCATATCTTCAAAATTTAAGTCAAACAAAAACCGTCATTCTCGCTCTAAGCAGTAAAGATATGGAGCGTTATATTGAAATTTTAATTAACCATAAGGTAGCTTATCATTTATTGTTAGAAGAACAACTTCCCGAAAAGGGGTTGTGGATTTATCCTTATCCACTACAAGAAGGCTTTCGCATAGGTGAAAACATTGAAGTATTATCGAGTAAAGAAATTCTTCAAAAACAGGTTCCTATAGGACGATATGGGCGTTTGTTTTCGGTCAGCGAACCGCTTTCCGGTATTGCTCAATTGGAAGAAGGCGATTATGTCGTCCATAAAAACTATGGCGTCGGTATTTATGCTGGTCTGGAGACCAAAGTAGTTGAGCGAATTGAAAATGATTATATCAAAGTCGTTTATCAAAACGATGATTTATTGATGGTACCTTTGGAACAATTTTCTTTAATTCGTAAATATGCCGGTCGCGAAGGCGTCGCTATTCGTCTTAATAAACTGGGCACCCAAGCCTGGAATAGAACCAAGGAACGAATTAAGGAAAGCGTCAATGATATTGCTGACCGCTTGATTGCGCTTTATCAAGCCCGCCAACAACAGAAAGGATTTCAGTTTAGTCCCGATAATCAGGAAGTGATTGAATTTGAATCACAGTTTGAACATCCATTAACACCCGATCAAGAACAAGCGGTTAAAGAGATTAAGGCGGAAATGGAAACGCCCTATCCGATGGATCGGCTGTTGATTGGTGATGTTGGCTTCGGTAAAACGGAAGTTGCGATTCGAGCTGCTTTTAAAGCGGTGGTCGATCATAAACAAATTGTTTTTCTCTGTCCGACTACGGTACTAAGTCAACAACATTACCGTACTTTCATCGATCGTTTTAAGAACTTTCCGGTTAACATTGGTTTATTAAACCGTTTTGTCCCTGTTTCACAACAAAAAGAGACGATTAAAAAAATGGCTAAAGGTCAATTGGATATTTTAATTGGTACGCATCGAGTTTTATCTAAAGACGTTCGCTTTAAGGACTTGGGGTTACTTATCATTGATGAAGAACAACGCTTTGGGGTTGAACAAAAAGAACGAATTAAGGAAATAAAACAGAACGTCGATGTCTTATCACTTTCAGCCACCCCGATTCCAAGAACCTTACAAATGAGTTTAATTGGCATTCGTTCTCTATCACAATTGAATACACCCCCTCAGAATCGCTTACCGGTAATTACCCATATTGTTGAAAAGAATTTAAAGCTAATTGAAGATATTATCGCTAAAGAAGTAGCCCGTAATGGTCAAGTCTTCTACTTATACAATAATATTTCGGAAATCTATCAAGTCGCGAATTGGATCGCTCAACGTTTTCCTAAGAGTGTGGTGCGAGTAGCTCATGGACAGATGGATCGTGAAGAAATAGAAGAAACAATGTTGGAATTCACCGACAATAAGATTCAAATCTTAGTTTGTACGACGATTGTGGAAACGGGCATTGATATTCCCAACGCCAATACTATGATTGTCGATCGTGCGGATCGTTTCGGCTTATCCCAGCTCTATCAAATCAAAGGACGGGTTGGTCGTGGTGATCGCTTAGCTTACGCCTACTTTCTCATTGACAAGCAGAAACAACTCAGCGAAATCGCCAGCAAACGGCTTCAGGCAATCAAAGAATTTACTCAACTTGGTTCGGGATATAAAATTGCGATGCGAGATTTAACGATTCGTGGGGCCGGAGAAATTTTAGGTGGCAATCAGTCGGGCTTTATCGATTCGGTCGGTATTGACCTTTATTTGGAATTACTACAAGAAGTCCTTGAACAAAAGAAACAACCAGAAACAAGCGAAAAAGTCGTTACCAATGTCGCTCAAGTCGGTTATATTCCAGACGATTATGTCCAATCCGATGCGCTTAAGATCGATCTTTATCAGCGAATCGATAAGGTAAATAGTATTGAGAAGCTTAATTACTATGTCCAAGATACGCTTGATCGCTATGGAGAAATCCCCAGCGCTACCCGATTATTAATTGAGAAAAAACGACTCGAGATATTATTAGAAGATGCCAGGATCGAGTCCTACAAGGAAACGGTTCGTAAGACAACTTTAGTCTTTACTGAAGCCTTTAGTCAAACCCTGGATGGCATCAAGTTATTTGAAACCATCAATCAGATTTCAACCGAAATCCAACTAAAATATACTCAAAATAAGATTCGCTTAGAATTTGAAAATAGTCCAGAAAAAATAGACCAACTTTTAGAAGTTCTAGGAAAAATAAATACTTTTGTTAGGAGTTAGCATGAGAATTGATAAGTTTTTACAAGTATCGCGTTTATTAAAAAAACGAACAGCCGCCAAAGAACTCGGCGAACAACAACGTTTAAAAATCAACCAACGTATCGCCAAACCCAGCAGTGAGGTGGAAATTGGCGATATCATTGAAATTTCTTTTGGAAATCGCATCTTGACCGTGCAAGTCAACGAGATTAAAAAGCAAGTTAGAAAATCAGATCCACCAATTTACACAATAATTCGTGAAGAACGCATTGTTGAAAGTAAAGTACGTGAAAATAATGATATGATATAAGCGATGAAACAGGAGGCAAATATGAAAACAAAACCCGTTCTATTAGTTGTAATGGATGGCTTCGGATTATCCGATACCATTGAAGGTAATGCGATTGCGCAAGCTTATTTACCGAATCTTGAAAAACTAAAAGAGAAATCTTTATACACCACGTTAAAAGCACATGGTACGGCGGTTGGTTTACCAAGCGATGCCGACATGGGAAATTCCGAGGTTGGCCACAACGCTTTGGGTTCAGGTCAAATTTATGCTCAAGGAGCTAAATTAGTTAATCAATCAATTGAGACTGGTGCTTTGTTTACATCACAAACTTGGAACGATTTAGTTAGCTCGATCGATGCCGAGCATACTATGCATTTAATCGGATTATTATCCGATGGTAACGTTCACTCACATATTGACCATGTTAAAGCTTTAATTAGAAATGCTAAAGCTTCTGGAGTTAAGCGATTAGCATTACACGCTTTAAGCGATGGAAGAGACGTTGACGCAACTTCAGCTTTAATTTATATTGATGAAATCGAAAAAACCATGGCAGAGTTAAACGATGAGAACTTTGATAGCTTTATAGCTAGTGGTGGTGGTCGTATGTTAGTGACCATGGACCGCTATGAAGCCGAGTGGGAAATGGTTCATCGCGGCTGGCAAACCCATGTCCTCGGTGTTGGACGGATGTTTAAGTCGGCTACTGAAGCGATTTCTACCTATCGTCAAGAAATCGAAAATCTATCGGATCAATATATCCCAGCTTGGGTAATTGAAAAAGACGGTCATGCGATTGCGCCAATCGTTGATGGCGATGGGGTTATTTTCTTTAACTTCCGTGGCGATAGAGCGTTAGAAATGTCGCGTGCGTTTGAAGAAGGGGAAGAATTTGATAAATTCGACCGAATCCGAGTACCAAAGGTTTACTATGCCGGCATGCTTCAATACGATGGCGATTTACATATTCCAGAAAATTACTTGGTGGCGCCACCGCACATTAGCCATACTTTGACCGAACGTTTGATCAAAGCAGGCATTAATGAATATGCGGTCAGTGAGACTCAAAAATTTGGTCACGTAACTTATTTCTGGAACGGCAATCGAACCGAACCATTTGATGAAAACTTAGAAACCTGGCAAGAAGTAACCAGTGACTTAGTTCCATTTGATCAACGCCCTTGGATGAAAGCCGCAGAGATTACGGATTTAATAATCGATGCTCTTAATTCCGAAAAATATCAATTCCTACGTTTGAACTATCCAAATGGGGATATGGTTGGTCATACCGGTAATTTCCAAGCCGCTAAGATTTCTGTAGAAGCGGTTGACTTAATGATTGGTAGACTTTTACCGGTAGTTGATAAGCATGATGTTACCTTAATTGTCCTAGCCGATCATGGCAACGCGGATGAAATGTATCAAAAACGCAAATCAGCGGATGCGCCATTAGTTCCAAAAACCTCTCATACCTTAAATCCAGTTCCTCTCTATATCTATAATGGTCCAGAAGGATTTAAGATTAAGGAAGGAAACTTCGGATTGGCTAATATTGCCGCGACGGTAACTGATTTATTAGGTTTAACCAAAGATGAGGTTTGGGAAGAATCTGTAATTACCAAAGAATAAATGATCTGAGAAGTTCTCAAAAACGTTGAGAACTTCTTTTTTAAATTAAGTCATGCTGAATATACTTATAAGTTACGCCAGAAAGAATGAATAAACTGTAAAACAAATTAAAAAGAATACCTCAAATAAAGGTATTCTTTTTAAAAGGTCATTTCCTATTTAAGAAATCATTAGATAATCTGTAACCAATTTCCAATCATTATCCAAAAAGGGATAGTAATCGCTGAAATTATGGTTGATACGGTAATTAAAGTCGATGCGTATTTGGTATTTAAATTATAGGCGGCAATGAACATAGAAGTGGCGATAGCGGTTGGTGTAGCTGCCATGATGATCATTACTTGATAGAGATGTTTATACTGATTTGGTAGG
Organism: Bacillota bacterium; assembly: GCA_023388535.1. Lineage (GTDB taxonomy): Bacteria > Bacillota_I > Bacilli_A > Erysipelotrichales > Erysipelotrichaceae > JBNRMW01. The sequence goes on from JAEWFZ010000038.1 coordinate 28,585, forward strand.
AAGTAGAAAATAAATAAAACCACCGCTGGCATCAATAATAAACGGACGCTGACGTTTAAAGCGATATCTTTGATTCGAGTTAAATCGGATAGTTTTAACTGGGCAATATAAGTCCCCAAGATGATCATTGCCAATGGAGAGTTAATAGAAGCTACACTAGCTAAACCCGAACGAATAAAATCAGGAAGCGGAATATTCAAAAACAAGATTAAAAGGCCAACGATCGTTCCCAAGATTGCAGGATTAGTGGCTAAAGTCTTAAACAAATTCGAAGCTTGTTTTTCGTTATTGTCGCTTAATACATAAATACCATAGGTCCATTGAGCGATAATGTGAACCGTGAAAAACGGTGCCACAAACAATACTGATTTAGCCCCAAAAAGAGCGGTCACCAAAGGCACACCCATGAAAGCTGCATTAGAAAAACTAACCGCAAAATTATCTTCTTTCTTACGCGTACCATAAATAATATGGGCGATGACAATTAATACAACGGTGACTAAAATCGATAATAAGGTAGAAATCACTAAATCGTGAAAATCTTCCAGACTAAACTGGGTAATAAAAGAATTAGCGATCAAGAAAAAGGTAACAATTCTCAATAAAAAAGACGAGAGTTGTTTAATCGCCTCATCGTTTAAAAACTTATATTTGTAAACAAAAACTCCAACCAAGACGATGGAGTACATAGCAAGAATCTGGTTTAAGATAACTTCAAAAGCCATAGGAATTACCTCCTTGCTTATTGTTATAACAGAAACGAAATAGGCATTCAAGATAAGCGGACGAATATTATTAAAAAAACCCGGTTAGACCGGGCTTAATCATTTAGCTTTTACTTACTTATTAATTTTAATATCACTAAAAATACAACGGCACCGACAAATGAAACTAAAATAGACATTACATTTAATCCAGTAACGGCCCCGCCTTTACCGAATTGGTTAAAGAGCCAGCCGCCTAAAAAGGAACCGACAATACCTACTACGATATTAGTAAGTAAGGATCCACTACCTTTGTTAACCACTAAATTGGCTAACCAGCCAGAAATTGCTCCTACGAGCACAAAGATTAGATAATCCATAACATTACCTCACTTTCTTTAAATTAACTATAACAAAATAAATAGTTAAGATAAAGTCATATGATTTTACCGTCAAACAATTCTAAACTTAGCTTTTAAAAATCTACAAAAGATTTATAAAAACAGGTATAATAAGAGCATGAGCCAGAAAAAGAACAACGACTTTATTAGAAATATCGTAACTTATGGGATTAGTTTATCGCTTATTTTTGTGGCGGTAGTTTTGTTATTTAATGCGACAAGTAATTTATTATCGGCTCGTAAGCTTAAGAATGAATTGAACGCGGTGCGCGCTAAGCTAGAAGAATTAGAAAAAGAAAACACCCTTTTAAGCGATCAGAAGTTTAAACTTCAAGATCCCGAATATGTTATTAAGTACGCGCGCGGACAGTACATGCTGTCTAAGGAAGGCGAAAAAATATTTTATCTTCCGCTTAACCCACAACCTTAAATCATCCTTGTGATGATTTTTTATTACGCAATAAGTAATAGGCTAAAGCAATAGTTTTAGCGTCTTTTATGATGTTTTCATCAATCAAATGTAAAATATCATCCAAAGAAAGCTCAATTACATCGAGGCATTCATTTTCATCTAAGGCTTGTTTGCCTTTGCTAGTCGCTTGAGCGACAAAGAGTCTTAAAGGTTCATCCAAATAGGCTGGAGAGGGATAGATGGTCATGACTTCCTCAATATTTTCCGCATGATATCCGGTTTCTTCGCGCAGCTCATTTTCAATTTGAACGCTAGCTAAAACTCCTGGCTCCATTTTTCCGGCGACAAATTCGATCGATTCGTTTTTTACCCCATAGCGATACTGTTTCACCATGAGATATTTACCATTGTTTAATTGGGCGGCTACACAAACCCCACCTGGATGTTTAACAACTTCACGGGTACTGGTATTGCCATTACTTAATTTAACTTTGTCATGAATGACATCGACAAGAATGCCTTTAAATTTGGTGGTTGTTTCCAATTGTTCTTCAAAAAATTTCATCCTCTTTTACTCCTTAGCTTAATTATAGACGTTATTGTAAAACAAGGCTAACTAACTTATAATTAACCTGAAGTCGAGGTTGTCATGAAAAAAGGATTATTTATAACGTTTGAAGGACCCGATGGCAGCGGAAAGACGACCATATCGTCAAAAGTCCAGCAGGTTCTCAACGAAAAAGGATATACCACCATCTACACCCGTGAACCAGGCGGCAGCCGGATTGCGGAAGAAATCAGAGATTTGATTCTAAATCCAGTCAATACCGAAATGGATGTTAAAACGGAAGCCTTATTATATGCGGCGAGCCGTCGTCAACATTTAGTTGAACGCATCTTGCCTAATTTGGAAAAAGGAAATCATGTCATTTCCGATCGTTTTGTCGACTCTTCTTTGGTTTATCAAGGGGTGGGAAGAAATATTGGGATCGATGCGGTTTGGCAAATTAATAAATTTGCTTTAGATGGTCATATTCCTGATCTCACCATTTACTTAGACATTTCGGCTCAAGAAGGTTTAGACCGGATTTCCGATCGAAAGTTCAAAGATCGATTAGATCAAGAAGATATTGCTTTTCATGAAAAAGTCCATGCCGGCTATGAATTGATTAAAGAACAATTCAAAGAACGGATCGTTATTTTTGATGGACGTCGAAGCATTGAGCAATTAACCAATGAAATTTCCTCATATCTAATGAAATGGATTGATAGTTTTGAAGACACAAACCATTAAAGCAAACCATCCGATTTTATATCAAATAGTTAAAAATGCCCTCGAGCGACAAAAAATGCCTCATGCTTATTTGTTGGTTGGAAATGAATCATTACTTGAAATCGCCCTCTGGATGAGTGGGGTTCGGGTTCACAAAACGCTTGATGATACGGCCATTGATGGCTGGTTAGAAGATTATTTCAACTATGGCAATGAGGATATTATCGTTTTAGATGGCAGTAGCCAGTCAATTAAGAAAGAAGCGATGACACAAGCCTTACAACAATTAAACTTAACTTCAAAACAAGTGGATGGCTTTAAAACACTGATTGTGCACCAAGTCGACAACGCGACGTTGGCTTCGATGAATTCGTTTCTAAAAGGATTGGAAGAACCCAGCTCAAATGCGGTTTCCTTTATCTTAACGACCTCTAATCTTGATCAAGTTTTAGATACCATAGTCTCCCGCTGTTTGGTAGTTAATTTAGCCAACACGACAACAACCCAAGATACAACAATCGACGAGACGGTACAAACTTGGGTGGATGAGTTTGTCGAAATGTTAAAACTATCGATCGATCGCGGTATTGTTGAATTACAATTATTAAATATCAGCGATCGTAACCAATTAGAAGCCTTTTTCATGCATTTATATCGATACGCCCAGAAGTTAGCGATAGAAAAGCGCAGTTACCAAAAACTAGCTGCTGTTAGTATCGAAATGGCCTCAAAAATAAATCGCTCGGTGAATACCCAATTATTAGTTGATGAATTCGGGTATCGTCTCAAGGAGGAATTACAATGAGTCAAATCTCATATCAGGCTTATGTGCCGATAAGATTTAGAACGAATTATAAAGAATATTATTTCGGTTGTTATTTCGATGATTTATCGATCAATGATCAAGTCGTCGTCGAAACAACCCGTGGAATAGAACTAGGTTTTGTTGTCGGAAAACCGAAGCCGATTGAAGAATATGTGAATACCGATCTAGAACTAAAGCCTGTTTTAAGACTAGCCAGTGAAGCTGACATTAAAGCGGCTTATCAAAATACATTGGATGCGATTGCGGCACAACCACAAATTGAGGAAGCGATTGCTTTAGAAAATTTACTGATGCGGGTCGTATCGGTTGAATATACTTTAGATAAAGGCAAGCTCATCATTAGTTATCTTGCCGATGATCGGGTTGATTTTAGGGAATTACTAAGACGACTTACCTCGATGTTTTATTGCCGAATTGAACTGCGCCAAATTGGTCAGCGCGATAAATCAAAAATTGTTGGCGGAGTCGGTGTCTGTGGTAATGAACTTTGTTGTTCCCGCTTTTTAAAGGAATTTGAGGGCGTGTCCATCAATATGGCCAAAAACCAATTGATGTCCCTTAATATTCAAAAACTAACCGGTCAATGCGGAAAGTTGAAATGTTGCTTACGTTATGAAAATGATTTGTATTCCTTAGCTTTAGCCAATTTACCTAAAATCGGCTCAGAAGTTGATTATAAACAAAAGAAATATAAAGTGAACGAGCTTAATATTTTATCCCGCAATATTACCCTCTATCATCCGGATGAAAAAATCACAATTTCTTTGGATGAGTTTTTAGAGCCGGAGAAAAAGTCAGAGCCTAAAATCGTTGAAGAAAAACCCGTGCAGAGCATAACCGTTGAAGCTCAACCAAAACAACAAAAACGCCGTCGTTCTCGCCGTCGTCGATCTCAATCAAAACGTAAAGCGAAGGAATAACAAAAATGGCGCTAAAAAGACAAAAATCATTCGAGAATGAACTGCCCTCTTTATATTTAGTCCCAACGCCAATCGGTAATCTAGAGGAGTTTTCACCTCGTCAAATCAACGTCTTAAATCAAGTCGATATTATCGCAGCCGAAGATACGAGAACCACTAAAGGACTTTTACAGCATTTTAATATTAAAACGCCACTTATTGCCCATCACGCCCACAACCAATATCAATCCGCAAGCGGCATTCTCAAACTCTTGGAAGATGGAAAAACGGTAGCTTTGGTCAGCGACTCGGGCTATCCGTTAATCAATGATCCCGGTAACGAAGTAGTTAAACTAGCCATAAAGGCTGGTTTCAATGTTATTCCGGTATCGGGTTCTAGCGCTTTTATAAATGGATTGGTAGCTTCTGGTCTTTTGGTCCATCCTTTTCTGTTCCATGGATTTTTGCCAAGTACTAAGAAGGCTTTACGTCGCACGTTAAAAGAATGGAAGTATTTTTCCTATACTTTAGTATTTTACATCAGCGTTCATTCGCTACGCGAAACCTTAAGTGAAGTCTTGGAAGTAATGGGTGATCGAAACGCTTGCTTGGCTCGTGAGATAACGAAACGGCATGAAGAATTTATTCGTGGAAGCTTAAGTGAATTAATTGAGGTTAGCGATCAACTTAAAGGTGAGTTGGTATTAATTTTAGAAGGAAATCCTCACGAAAAAGAAGGCGACATTGCCGAAATTAACTATCTAGAACTGATCGACGATAAAATAAATCAAGGATTATCCGCTTCCCAAGCGATAAAGGTAATTGCCCAAGAATATCAAGTTTCTAAAAACTTACTATATGATTTATATCATGGTGGTCTTGACTCATGAGAGAAAAGAAACAATTTAAATGGTCCAATCCTGAACTTGAAGAGCTATATTTAAGTGAACGCGCCAAGATGGGTTTTATCTTTGAAAAATATGAAAACGAATGGTACGTCTTCAAGGAAGAAGAACCTCAAAACTTAGACTATCTTGTTGAATACAATCTTGAACCAAAGGAAAACGATCGCTATGACGACCAGGGTTTAACCTGTATCTTTGTTTATCCGAGTTCCCATGGCGGAACTTTCTCCTATTTTGTTCGAGAAGCTCAAGACATTCCGATAAAGCGTTTGAGCTATGATCATTTAAAATTATCTTCAACATTATTAAAAAACGTTGAAACTCGTTATCTACCAATTATCGGCGTTTCAATGGTGGCAGCCTTATTTATGTCGTATCAGTATCGTAGCGTATACCTATATATAACCGTTGTTATATTAGTCTTGATGTTTATCTATTTGTTGTATTTAAGAAGTCGTTTGAAAAAGATTGAAAAAGACATCCCTTCGCAATGAGGGATGTTTTTTGTAATAACTAAGCGAAGAAAGTTAAATTTATTTATCTTTTTAGTGGACAAATTAGTAAATATTTACTAAAATGTAGACAAAGAGGGAATTTAACTATGGCTACAATAAAAGACATCGCAAAATTAGCAGGGGTATCTCCTGCCACCGTCTCTAGAGTTTTAAATCGTGATGAGACAATTAGTGTTAAGGATGAAACCAGAGAAAACATCCTAAATGCAGCGGCTCAACTGCAGTATAAGCCGCGCCGCAAACTTCGTACAAACCTCCGCACCAGAGTCGCATTAGTACAATGGATATCTTCCTATGAAGAAGTCGAAGACCCCTATTACTACGCACTCCGTTTGGCGGTTGAAAACTATTTTCTCAAACATAAGATCGAAGTCACTCGTTTCTACAAAGAAAACATGTCCGATATTTTTGAAGATAAGTCCGTGGACGGCATCATATGCTTAGGCAAATTTTCATTAAAACAAGCGGCTCAGCTTTATGACGTAAACGAAGCCTTAGTCTTTGTCGATGCTAATCCAAATCAACGGATCTACAATTCAGTCAGTAGTGATCTAGGTCAAGCGACCACGCGAGTAATCGACTATTTAAAGGCTAAAGGGCATCACAAGCTAGCGTATATCGGGGGTCGAGAGCTTTTAGGGCCAGAACAAGAATTTTATCTCGACAAACGCGAAAAGACCTTTATTGAGGTAGTTGAAGAAGATGTGGACTTAAAGACTTCTAACGGCCAAGTTTATATCGGTCACTTTAATGCACAAACCGGGTATGACATGATGGCTAAAATTATTGATAGCGATCATCCCGCTACGGCCATTATCTGTGCATCAGACAGTATAGCGATGGGGGCTTTGCGAGCGATAAATGAATTGTCAAAAGAGAAAGATTATTTTTCTGTTGTTGGTTATAACGATATTGCTAGCGCTAAGTTTTTCAATCCACCGCTTACTACGATTCGGATTGATACGAAATATATGGGAGAAACGGGAGCTCGTTTGTTGAAACAGATCATCGAAAAGAAACCTTCTGTGCCGGTTCAAATTTCAATGCAAACAAAATTAATCGAAAGACAGTCGGTTTTTGAAATAAATAGTAAACTTTGAATGAAACTTGTTGACAAAAGCGCTTACATTGATTAAGATTGAGATACTAGTAGTAAATATTTACTAGAATTTAGTTCAAGAAAGGAAGAACGAAATGAAAAATTTATTTAAATTGTTTCTAATGGCTATCGTTGCTGCAGTTCTAATTAGCTGTGGTCCAACTCAAAAACCAGAAGAAACAAAAACTCCTGATCCGGTTCAGACCCCATCAGAAACTGAAACTGAACCTACCACAGGTAAAACCTACAAAATTGGGGTAGCAATTTACCAATACGACGACAACTTCATGACCCTATACCGTAATGAGCTTGTAAAATACTTCAAAGAATTAGAAGCTGACGGAAACAAATACGAAGTTGAAATGGTTGACTCCGCCAATGATGCAGCCAAACAAACCGAGCAACTCAATAACTTTATTGCTCAAAAATATGACCTTATAATTGCTAACTTAGTTGAGCCTGAAGGGGCGGACGTATTCTTACAAAGTGCTAAGGAAGCCGATGTTCCAGTCGTTCTCATTAACCGTGAACCTGGTGTCGAAACTTTAGAAATCTTCCCTGGAAAAACCACCTATGTTGGTGTTGACGCTCGTCAATCTGGTGCTTACATGGGAGAAATCATCGCTGCTCTTCCAGATAAGGGAGACCTCAATAATGACGGTGTTGTTAAATACGTAATGGTAGTTGGAGATACCGCTAACGTTGATGCGAAACAAAGAACCCAATATTCTATTGAAAAATTAGAAGAAACCATCAAAACTGAGCGTTTAGGGCCAGCTCTACGCGCTAACTGGAAAGCTGAAGAAGCTCAACCGCTGGTTGCTAACGCTTTAGCTCAATTCGGTGACCAAATCGAAGTTATCATCGCTAATAATGATGGTATGGGCCTAGGTGCTCTACAATCGATTGAAGCTGCAGGACGTAAAGTCGGTGAAGATATTTACTTAGTATCCGTTGACGCGATTCCTGAGGTTCTTGAGCAAGTTCTTGCTGGTACTTACACCGGTACTGTTCTAAATGACCACTATAACCAATCACATACAGCAGCTGATGTTGCACTTAAACTTCTTAAGGGTGAAACGGTCGAACCTTATTACTGGCACGACTATGTAAAAGTAGTAACTGAAAAAGATGCTGAACTCGTTCGTAAAGACTATCGTACAGAAACGATTGAACAATACAAAGAACGCATGAAAGACATTAACGACGTAGAAATCGAATAGTTTAATTTTTCAGGCAAAGTAAAAAGACTAATCAAGTGTGCCTTTTGGCACACTTGATTGCTATTATTGATTAGAGGAGAGCCAATGAGTAACTATGTATTAGAAATGATAGATCTGGATAAAGCTTTTCCCGGGGTACAAGCGTTGGACAAGGTTCAATTGCACGTTAAACCAGGTACCGTTCACGCGTTAATGGGCGAAAACGGCGCTGGTAAATCGACCTTGATGAAATGTTTATTTGGCATTTATCAAAAAGATGGCGGTGAAATCAAAGTCGATGGACAGGTGGTCAATTTTAAAGATTCTAAAGATGCTTTAGATCATGGCGTCGCCATGATTCACCAAGAACTCCAACCAATTCGAATGATGACCATTGCCGAAAATATTTTCCTTGGCCAATATCCCAAAAACAGATTTGGGCTGGTCGATCATCATCGAATGAACGAAGAAACAAAGAAGTATTTAGATGAAATTGGATTTGATATCGATCCAAGAACGCTTTTAAATGAAGTGACAGTTTCGCAAATGCAGTCGGTAGAAATCGCAAAAGCCATTTCTCATCATGCGAAAATTGTTATTATGGATGAACCTTCATCCTCGTTGACAGCTAATGAAGTTGAGAAATTATTTGAGATTATTGGTGATTTACGCTCGAGAGGGGTAGCTGTCATTTATATCTCTCATAAGATGGATGAAATCTTGCGTATTTCAGATGAAGTAACGATATTACGTGATGGTCAATACGTCGGTACTTGGCCAGCAAGTGAACTAACCAATGATTTAATCATTAAGCACATGGTTGGTCGTGAATTAAAATCACTATTTCCACCACGTGTGAGCCGTGCTTCAGAAGAAGTCGTTTTAAAAGTTGAAAATTTTACTTCTCCTAATCCACTTTCATTTAAAGATTGTAGTTTCGAATTAAGAAAAGGAGAAATTTTGGCTGTAGGTGGTCTTGTTGGTGCACAACGTACCGAGCTGATGGAAGCCATCTATGGTATTCGTGCACACGAAGGAGGTTCTGTCGAAGTCGATGGTAGACCGGTTGTAATCAATCGACCTCAGGACGCTATCGCTCATGGTATCGCCTTGTTAACCGAAGATCGCCGTGGTAGTGGTATCTTTGGCGTTTTATCGGTGGAAGATAATGTAGCCATCGCCTCAGTAGATCAATATGTAAAAACTGGTTTATTACAATTATCTGAAATTGCGGAAGTGGTTAATCAAAGCATCGAAACCTTAAGCATTCGGACGCCAAGTCCAAAAACGCTGATTCAATATCTGTCGGGTGGTAATCAACAAAAAGTAATTATTGCTCGTTGGTTAGCAAATAACCCAGACATTATGATATTGGACGAGCCGACCCGTGGTATTGATGTCGGTGCCAAATATGAAATTTATCAGATCATTGGGGATTTGGTAGAAGCTGGTAAAAGTGTCATCATGGTAACTTCCGAGATGGCTGAGTTAATTGGTTTCTCCGATCGAATTATGGTCATGTGTGAAGGACGCATTTCTGGTTTTCTTGATTCCGCTGATGCAACGCAAGAAAAAGTCATGGAACTAGCGACGAAATATATGAAGTAGGAGAACGATTATGAGAAGGCAATTTAATCTTAAAGACTTTTTAATTAACAACGCGCTAGTATTAGTCGTATTAGTCATGGTCATTTACACCGGTTTTATAGCGGATGGTTTTATGACCTTTGGTAACCTAAACAATATTTTATCCAACGTATCAGTACGTTATATTATTGCGTTAGGGGTTTCGGGTATTTTGATTATTCGCGGCACGGACTTATCCGCCGGACGAATCGTAGGGATTTCCTCGGTCGTCGCTGGTAGTTTATTACAAGTTCAAGGGGCTTCTGGAAAATTGTTTCCTAATTTAGCCACTCAAAACGTCGTCGTTGCGTTATTAGCAGCGGTTATTGTTGCGATGATTTTTGGTATTTTGAACGGTTTAATTGTTTCACTATTACATGTTCCAGCTTTTATCGCTACTTTGGGGATGCAGATTACCATTTATGGTCTAAATTTATTATTAACTAAATCGCGCCCTATCGGTTCGTTTACACCAGCCACCGGCGATAAGACCATATTTATCCGTATAGGAACGGAAGGCATAACCTTATTTGGTGGTTTAAGAATTCCATATTTATTCTTCTTTGCTTTAGTTATAGCTATCTTTATGTATGTTTTATACAACCACACCAAGCACGGGAAATACATGTATGCTATTGGTGGTAACGAAGTAGCAGCTGAAGTTTCCGGGGTTAATACCGTAAGAACAAAGATTTTGATTTTCACTCTAGGCTCTATTCTCTATGGAATTGCTGGTTTCTTAATGTCAGCCAAAACCGGTGTTACTACCGTTAACATGGGACAAGGCTACGAGCTAGAAGCGATCGCTTCTTCAACCATTGGAGGTGTTTCCACGGCTGGTGGCGTTGGTACCGTTCAAGGAGTTTTACTAGGGGTATTAACCTTCGAAATGTTAAAGACAGTTTTACAATTTCTTAAGGTTAATGTTAATATGACTTATGTAGTACAAGGGATTGTTATTATTGTAGCGGTCGCCTTAGACGTACGTAAAACTCTAACTAAGAAATAAGCATATAAAAAACGAGGAGGGCTTATGATTACGGTAAAGAAAGCGTTCAAACATAAGAATCAACAAGTTTATGAAATCCATATGGCTAATGAAACCATTAGTTGTAAGTTTTTAAGCTTGGGAGCCACACTGACTCATTTTTCAAAAGCAAATGGAGATAACATTGTTGTTTCCTATAAAAATCCTAAACAGTATACGAATAATGAGGTCTATTTAGGATCAACTATTGGGCCGTTAGCGGGAAGAACCAAGGATGGAAAATTTAACGTCGATGGCGTGGAATATCAATTGGATTTAAATGATGGGGCGAACCATTTACACGGAGGTAAATCCGGTCTTCATACGCACAATTTCGCTTACTTATATGAAGATGATGAGAAGTTCCCTTCGCTAGTTTTTACCGATACCATCGATCATAGCGAAAGTGGTTATCCAGGTTCGATAACGTATAACATTAGCTATCGCTTAGTAGCGAATACCTTAATCGTTAACTTAAAAGCCTTTCCAGATACCAAAACAGCCATTAATTTGACGACCCATGCTTACTTCAATTTATCCGAAGAAGATACCATCCTTAATCACTTATTGCAGATCGATAGCAATCAGGTGGTAAAGCTGGATGATAACTATGTGCCTAGTCAGGAATTGATTCGAGTTCAAAATACCGCTTTTGATTTTAGAACAGGACAAACTATTGGTGAACGGATAAAAAAAGGTCACGAACAATTTAACTTAACACGCAGCATTGATCATCCTTATCTTTTAGGAGACAAACGCTCGATTGTTTTATTTGATTCACAATCGAAACAATCGTTATCGATTAATACCACCGCACCTGTTTGTGTTATTTATCTAGCGAATTTCTTTGATGAATCGTTCGAAAGCGAAAGACATCAAAAAGCAAAAAACCAAGCCGGCATTGCGATTGAGCCGAGTGATTTACCAAATGGTATTAACCTAGATGATGATTTAGTTTATGGTCCAGATAAGCCATTTGACCAAACCACTTGGTACACGCTTACTTAGAGGAGAATTTATGATAGAAAAAAGATTAAAAGCAACGTTTTCAGAAGTCTATGGACGCGATCCAGAGCGCTTATTTTTTGCTCCAGGTCGGATTAATTTAATCGGTGAACATATTGATTACAACGGTGGCTATGTATTCCCTTGCGCCATCACCTACGGAACCTATGGTTATGTCCGTGAACGAGACGATAGAAAAGTTCGTTTCTTTTCGAATAATTTCGCTGATTTAGGCGTTATTGAAATTGATTTAGAGGATTTGTCCCGTAAAGATTCCCAACATTGGGCTAATTATACGGTCGGTGTCTTAAAGATAATCGAAGATGAAGGTTATCGTTTACCCCATGGGTTTGATATCGCTTATGAAGGCAATATTCCTAACGGTGCTGGACTTTCTAGTTCCGCTTCCATAGAAATACTAACTTGTTGGATGGTTAATACCCTCTTTGATTTTGGTATTTCCATGGTTACTTGTGCCTTATTGTGCAAGCGCGTTGAGAATGATTTCATGGGCGTCAGTACCGGCATCATGGATCAATTCATCGTCGGTATGGGTAAAAAGGATACCGCCTTATTACTCGATACAGCAACTTTAGATTATAAAGAAATACCGGTTGTCCTTGAAGGCAAATCAATTGTCATCATGAATACCAATAAAGTACGTGGTTTAACCGATTCAAAATACAACGAACGTTATGCGGAATGCCAAGAGGCGTTACGTCGAATTAAAGAAGTAAATCCAGATTTAATGGCTTTGTGTGAATTGACGGTCCATGATCTTAACTATATCCGTCCAATTATTGATAATGATCGTTTATATCGTCGTGCTAAACATGCGATTTTAGAAAACGATCGTACGATCCGTGGTGCGGAAATGCTTAAGGAAGGCAATGTGATGGCTTTCGGTCGTTTGATGAACGAATCCCATCGTTCCCTACAATTTGATTACGAAGCGACCGGAGTCGAATTAGATACTCTGGTTGAAACCGCATGGCAGCTTCCTCAAACCGTTGGAGCTCGGGTTACGGGTGCCGGTTTTGGTGGATGCGCTATAGCGATCGTCAAAGATGAGGGCATTGAAGAATTCATCGAAATGGTTGGAAAAATCTATGAAAACAAAATAGGTTACAAAGCCGATTTCTACGTCGCCCACATTGGCGATGGCACTAAAGAGATAGAGATTAACGAATAAAATAAATAGCCAACAACGATTCAATCGGAGAGTTGGCTTTTTGTTTGGTCGTATATAAAAAACTAGATTAAACCTAAGTATGCTAAAACGACACGACCCATTGCTTTTGCGGCGATAGATAAAGAACCTTCGTTAATATTAAATTTCGGATGATGGTGCGGATAAAACGGACCTTCCGGTTTAGCGCCGACAAAAAAGAAAACCGAAGGGCGCTCTAAGCTATAGTAGGCAAAATCCTCAGAAGAAGATAAAGGACCACTATCTAAAACGTCATTCAATCCAGCAAAGCGATGTTTCGATAAAGTCTCCACTAATAGATCGGTCAAGTTGGCGTCGTTATTTACGGCCGGATAATCGTTTTCATAGTCCAATGTGGTTTTACATTTAAAGGTGTTACCGATTCCGGCTACAATTTGTTGAATTTCTGCTTCAATTAAATCGCCAACCTCTTGTTTCATAAACCTTACATCACCAACCAGAGTGACCGTATCTTTTATAATATTGAACTGACCTTCGCCACGAAAATCACCGATGGTAATCACTGCGGTTTCAAAAGGATTTAAGCGCCGACTGACGATGGTTTGTAAAGCTACGACCAGATGACTGGCGGCGACAATCGCATCATTCGCTTCTTGAGGAATGGCACCATGGCCTCCTTTACCCTGAATGGTAATGGAAAACTTGGCACGTGCACTCATGGTCAGTCCGCGATGATAGTAGATATTACCATAGTCCATATTGCTAAAAAGGTGTAAGCCAAAAACCGCATCCACTCCAGTTAAGACGCCTTGATCAATCATGGGTTTAGCCCCTCCAGGTGGAACTTCTTCTGCGGGTTGATGGATCAAGGTAATTTTGCCTACCAAATCTTGTTTTATTTGATTAAGGACATCCGCTAAAATCAATAAATAGGCCGTATGGCCATCATGTCCACAAGCATGACTTACGCCTGGATTTAGAGAGCTAAACTCTAGACCGGTTTCTTCAAAAATCGGCAAAGCATCAAAGTCCGCTCTTAAAGCAATATTCTTACCCGGTTTTAACGTATCAATGACTACCTTTAACCCATAGCCCTCTTTAAAGGTCTGAACCGGTAAGCCTAAATTTTGATAATAGGATTTAATATAATTATGAGTTTCAGTTTCCTGAAAAGAAAGTTCGGGATGTTGATGTAAATAGCGACGGATGGATATTAATTGTGGTTGCTTTTCATCAATTAATCGATCTAAAGTTTCTAAAAGCATAATAGTTCTCCTTTACTCTATTTTACCTGAAGCCGATTAAGCTTTGTTAATATCGTTTCACTTAGTGATTTAATCTCGATTAGCTTAGCTATATAAAAAGAAATGAATTTGGTATAATAGCCATACAAGTAGATAAAAAGAGCCTATTCAAGATTTTCACAGAGAGGAAGTGGCGGCTGAAAACTTCTAAAATCAGAAATAGGGTATGATTTTATCCAATACTGCTAAAAAGAGCCGTTTCTACGCGTTAAGTAGTTGAGAGCACGTCTGTGAAGTAAGGTGGTAACGCGCGTTTAGCGTCCTTATAGTTAGACGTTTTTTTATGGAAGGAAGGTATATATGAAGAAACCCTATTATATTACAACCGCGATCGCTTATACCTCAGGTAAGCCCCATATTGGTAATGTCTATGAGATTGTATTAAGTGATAGTATCGCTCGTTTAAAACGAGAACAAGGCTATGATGTCTTTTTTCAAACTGGAACCGATGAACATGGTTTAAAAAATGCTCAAAAAGCCAAGGAAAAAGGCGTCACCCCTCAAGAACATGTCGATCAAGTGGCTCAAATCATTAAAGACCTCTTCGATACCATGAATATCTCCTACGATAAATTTATGAGAACTACCGACCCTTACCACCAAGAACAAGTTTCCAAGGCGTTTAAGAAATTGGTGGATAAAGGTTTTGTCTATAAAGATATTTACGAAGGCTGGTATTGTGTCTCCTGCGAAGCGTTTTATACCGATACCCAACTCGATGATGAAGGGCGCTGTCCAGAATGTCATAGCGAGATTCATCGCGAACGCGAAGAAACCTATTTCTTTAAACTATCCGAATATTCTGAAAAACTTTTAAACTATTTTAAAGAACATCCTCAGTTTGTTCTGCCTAAGCTTAGGGAAAATGAGATGATTAATAATTTCTTAAAACCTGGTTTACAAGATTTAGCGGTCACTCGAACTAGTTTTGACTGGGGCATAAAAACTTTTGACGAGAAACATGTCATTTATGTTTGGTTGGATGCGTTAATGAACTATATAACCTCCTTAGGTTATGATGTCGATGGAAATCATGGTGATTTATTTAAGAAGTATTGGCCAGCGGATGTGCACATTGTTGGTAAGGACATCATGCGTTTTCATACCATCTATTGGCCGGCTTTCTTAATGGCTTTAGATATTGAATTACCAAAGACGGTATTTGGCCATCCTTGGTTATTAGTAGGTGATGATAAGATGAGTAAATCTAAAGGTAACGTTGTTTATTCCGATGATTTAGCAGCCATCTTTGGCGTCGATGCGGTACGTTATATCATGCTTCATGAAATCGCCTACGATCGCGACGGACATCTTTCCTTCGAACATATCATCGAACGGATTAATACCGATTTAGCGAATACCTTAGGCAATCTGGTAAAACGTACCTTGACCATGAGTAATAAGTACTTTAATGGTGTGGTCACAAAAACCTCAGCGAAAACGGAATTTGACGAGAGCTTTATTGAAAAAGTGACTAATTTAAGCCAAAAGGTAGCCGATAAAATGGAAACCTATCACGTTGCCGAGGCGCTTACGGAAATTATTGAGGTACTACGTCGTTGTAATAAATATATCGATGAAACCGAACCTTGGATTTTAGCGAGAGATGAAAACAATTACGATTTACTTAATACAGTCATCTACAATCTATTAGAAAGTATCCGCATCGTCGGGATTGCTTTACGACCGTTTTTACCAGAAACAGCAGATAAGATTTTAAACGAGTTAAAAACCAAAGAAACCTCCTATCAATCCAGCTTTGAATTTGGTCTACTAGAAGATCAACTGAAAGTAACCGAACAGCCATTGACGCTATTTGCACGCTTTGATGTTGAAAAAACCTTAGCCCAATTACAACCTAAGAAGAAAGTCTTAGAACATAAACCAGAAATCAGCATTGATGATTTTGCTAAAATCGAGTTGCGTAAAGGAACTATTGTCGAAGCCAAAGCCCATCCGAATGCGGATAAATTATTGGTTTTACAAGTGGACCTTGGCGATCAAGTGGTACAGATTTGTAGTGGCATTGCCAAATCCTATAGTCCGTCCGATCTTATCAATAAGAGTTGTGTTGTCGTGGTTAATTTAAAACCAGTGAAACTACGTGGCGTTGATAGTAATGGGATGTTACTGGCAGCCGCAAGCGAATCGGGTTATCAAGTTGTTCATCTGGATGGCGTGGAAGATGGTTCGGAGGTTTCCTAATGAAACCGTTAGCTTTAATTACTGGAACTTCACAAGGAATTGGTAAAGCTTTAGCTTTAGGCTATCTCAATAGTGGTTATCAGGTTATTGGTGTTGATATTGCTGCAAACTCGATTGCGGAGATAGAATTTTATCAAGTCGATTTAACGAAGGAAGCAGAAATAAAAAAGCTAGTGGCGCAATTGAGCGACCGTAGCTTTTCGGTTCTTATTAACAATGCGATTAAGTCTTCTGGTAAGAGTTATCATGCTTTTAGTGAAGTGTTAAGTATCGGTGTAATCGCGCCTTATTATTTGGCCACTCAACTTAATTTTGAAGAGGGAGCCAGTATTATCAATCTTGGTTCGACCCGCGCCCACCAGTCACAAGCTAATACCCTTGCTTATAGTGCAGCCAAAGGGGGGATTGTTGCGTTAACCCATAGCTTGGCGGTAAGTTTAGCACCGAAGGTACGTTGTAATGTGATTTTACCGGGTTGGATAGATACCAAGAACATCTCGTTGAGTCGATCCGATCATCTACAACATCCAGCCGGACGAGTTGGTAAACCACAAGATATCGTCGAAATGGCTTTGTTTTTATCCAGTGATAAAGCTAGCTTTATTACCGGTCAAGAATTTGTAGTCGATGGCGGTATGAGTAAGCTGATGATTTATCACGACGACCAGGGTTGGAAGTATCAGCCAAAATAACAATAAAAAAGGCATCTCCTTAGGAAATGCCTTTTCTTAATTTTTTTGGCTTTTCTTCTCCAAGCAAGTTGGACAAATACCTTTGAAGAAAATCATATGATCGGTAACTTTGCCACCGAAACGGAATTCAACTTCTTTTTCGAGAGAATCGACATAAATATCTTCAACATCAAAGAATTGGTCACATACCTCACAGTGGAAGTGATAGTGATCGTGTAGATTGGCGTCATAAATATAGCCATGTTCCGGATGTTGTATGCGATTAATCATTTTATGCTCGAAGAGATAATTTAAATTACGATAAACGGTTGCAGCTCCAATTGTTTTATCTTCCGACAGTAACTGTTGATAAACTTGGGCTGCCGTCACATGTCCGTTCGCATGTTTAACAACTTCGAGAATCCGTTGTCTTTGTTTCGTTGTTTTGACGCTCATCGTTTCACCGCCTTTAAGATATTGATAATCTTTATCATATTATATCATAATCATTAAAGATATATAGTGAAGTACTTATTTTTTGGTCGTTAAAGTATTGAGTAGGTTATCCATCCACTCTAAAGGAATCATAAATTCATAGACTTTCTCTCGATTATTCGCATCGGTGTAAATGATGTCGAAACGTTCCGTTGGATAATCTTCGCTAAAAAAGTAGTCGACTCGATAATAATTACGTATTACCTTATCCAATTGAAATGGGTTTTCTTGTTTATGGTATTGATAGCCACTGTCGTCTTTGATGATGTTTAGATAATGGAGGACATCGTTCTCATTACCCCAACGGTTACCAAAGAAGCGGTAATAGAGGTCTTTTGAACGATTCTGCATGTCAACAAAGAGTTTAATGGTTTCAGGATCGGTACTGGTATAGAAATTCGAGCGATAGCCAAGACTTTTTAGACGAGGATAGGGTTTGGTATAAAGTTCGGTAAAGGCTAGGCCGGAATGGGTGTAAAATTCAACCTGTTGTACCTTACTAGCATCCACCTGACCAGTTAATAATTCTCCCCCCTTAACGTCCATTAGAAAGAAAGTCGAGAAGCTAAGCGCATATAAGATGGCATAGGTAAGCGTCATTTTAAGGATGTGGGAGAGACCTCGATTTCGAATCATATCTAAAACAAAGTAGAAAATAAATCCTAAGAGTAATGGGAATAAATAGTCACGAAGATTATGATCGAGAGATGAAAAGACAAAGAGTTCCATCAGCGTAACGATCAGTAAATACGTCCCGAAGTTCATCAAGACTGGATAGAACCAGTTATTGACTTTAGTGGAACCAATCGATTCCACCGAACGTTTCGCAAATAGTTTTTGATTGACGACAACTAACAAGAAGCCGACTACAATCCAAATTATATTCGGTAAAATAATCTTTTCGGTGAAAGTCGCCGTTGTTTCTACGATTTCAAAAAATAGTTTATTAAAGCGCAAATTCCCGATAATGCCATTTTCTAAACGATGGGTTGAAAAGCCCCAAATATAGCGATTCCCTAGGAATAAAGATACCAGATAAATAAACCAAGGCAGTAGATGTAAACTGATACCATATAAGACGCCATCGATCAAAGACGGTGTATTGACCAAAGCGAATAGCGCAATCCCTTGCAGGACGGGTAAAAACAAAGCAATCCACAACAATTGACCCAGCATATTCCATAGTGAATAGGTTACTTGTGCGTTTTGCCATAGGGCCTGGTAAAGATCGGCATATAAGACACGTCCAGCTACCCAGCCGCCAATCCACATAATCGCAAAGGGAATAAAGACTAATAAAAACGAAAAAATAAATTGATTGAAAAAGAGATTCTCTTTTGATATTGGTAACGATAGATAGTTATCCATCGTCGACTTATTGTTGGTGTAGGAAAAGAGCAAATAAACCGCAATAAAAGACACAACAAACAAAGCCCCTACCGAAATATTGGGAATCATGTAGATGGGTAGCGTATCTTTAAAGCGTTCGCCTAAATCGGTAATATCAAAGAAATAGTTAGGTCTTGAAATAAACAAAACCAGCGGATATAAAAATCCGAAGACCAGCGTTAATAAATAGAAGACGCGGCGATACTGATAGAACAAATGTTTTATGTATTTAAAGTTAATTTTAAAATTACGCATTAGCTTTATTCTCCATTTCTATGACAAAGATTTCTTCCATGGAAATAGGCATTGGATTCAACAAAATAGGTTCGGTCTGCTGAATCGCATTGAGGACAGGTTCGCTCTCACCGCTATAAACGATGGTGGCGATGCGACCGGTGATATCCAGATTCAGATAAGGAATATGGTTAAACATGGTTTCATCAATATCCTGATCATAGCCTAATTGAACTTTATGATAATTAGTTTGGAGATCGGCTAATGATTTTGTAAAGGCAATCTGGCGACTTTCTAGTAAGGCCATGTGATCACAGATATCTTCTAATTCACGAATGTTATGAGAAGAAATAATGACACTCATGTTGTTATCCATCACTTCACTTACCAAATATCGTTTTAAGGTCAGTCTCATTAACGGATCAAGACCATCAAAGGACTCATCCAATAACAAGAGTTTAGGTTCTAAGGATAAAGCCAAAATTAAACCGGATTGTCGTTTTAATCCCTTGGATAAGTTTTGGATTTGTTTCGTTTCTTCAAACTTGAAGAGTTTTACGAGTTGTTGATATTTTTCTTCGTTGAAGTTTGGATAAAACGATTTATAAAAGTTTTTCATCTCTTTTAAGGTGAAACGGTTCAAATAGAACGGCTCATCGCTCACGAAGACGATTTCATTTCTTAGTTCTGGTCGATTTTTTAAGACTTGATCTTGATAAGAGATTTCACCTTCATCACTTTCGTAAACGCCAGCGACTAATCTCAATAAAGTCGATTTACCAGCACCATTACTGCCGATTAATCCGGTGATACTAGCGGATTTAATTTGCCAGTTCAAGTTTTCTAAAACTTGGTGAGTGCCGAAGGCTTTGGATAAGTTATTTATGACTAGCATCATCGAATTCCTCCAATTGTTGTAAGACCAGCTGTTCGATATCATCGTCACTCATGTTGTGTTCTTTGAGTTTGGCGATGAGTTCATAAACTAGTTGTTGGTTTTCTTGGTGTAACTGTTCTTTGATATCCTTAATCGAAGCGACAAAGGTACCTCTTCCAGCGATGGTTAAAATCATCCCTTTTCGTTCTAACTCGCTATAGGCGCGGGAAACGGTATTGGGATTAATCCCTAAAGTAGCGGCTAATTCACGAACCGAAGGGAGTTGTTGATCTTCCACCAAAAGACCCTGTGAGACAAAAAGCTGAACTTGTTCCACGATTTGCTCATAGAGCGGTTTGGGGCTTTTATAATTAATCGTAAAAATGCGAACCACCCAACCTTTCTAATTAAGCCGTAGTGCTTTTTGAGAACAAATATTTACTAATCAAACAACCGATAAAGGCAGCCATCGTATAAACAATGATATAAATGCTTGCGGAATCGTTGTAGAAAATAAACATAGTCGGTACAAATGCTAAACCAATTAACAAAGCCACCCAGGGTTTAACCGGACTACGATGGCAGGAATAGAAACCAGCGATTAGGGCCACTACCGGGTTGACATAAAATAAATCAAGCAAAAACGCGTATTCCCCTAACGGTGGAAAGAAATGAACACCAAGCGGGACTAAGTTGTAGCCAATTAAGGCGATGACAACAGCGATAACAATTTTTTTAATCATGGTATCCTCCTACTGTATCACTTATATTAATACAGTACCATACATGGGGGTTATCGTCAATAAAAACCATCTCACTTGGCATTTATTTAACCAAATTATAACCTTGATAATTAATTCGCTATGTTATAATTAAGACTTGAAAAGGAGTACCTTATGAAACTACAAGTTAAAAACGTAGATAAAAGCTTCGGCAGTAAACAAGTACTAAAGAACGTTAGTTTCGATGTCACCAGCGGAAAAGCCATGGGTTTTCTGGGACGTAATGGTGCTGGAAAAACGACCACTTTTAGAGCTTTAATGGGCGTATTTAGTCCAGATTCCGGTGAGTTTTTAATCGATGGAAAAACCTTTAATCGATACGAACACAAGGTAGGTTATCTACCGGAAGAACGTGGGATGTATGCCAAAGTATCGATTCTCGATCAACTCATCTATTTTGGGCAATTAAAACAGATGAGTTATAAAGAAGCGAAGGAGGCGGCTCAATATTGGATCCGTCGTCTTGAGTTAGAAGAATACGAAAAGAAAACCTTGGATAATTTATCCAAGGGAAATCAACAGAAAATCCAAATTGCGCAATCAGTCATCGACCATCCGGATATTCTCATCTTGGATGAGCCGTTCTCTGGCTTAGACCCGGTTAACGCGCAAGTCTTAAAAGAAATTATTCGCGAAACGATTGCTGAAGGAAAAATCGTGGTCTTCTCCAGTCATGAAATGACCTATGTTGAAGAATTCTGTGATGAAATCACATTGATTGATCATGGTGAAATTCTATTGAGTGAAGACTTAAACCAATTGAAGCGTCGTCTAGGTAAAAATAGAGTGCGTATTAGCTTGTTGGATCGAAGCATTGATCATGCTTTAGAAGATCTAAGGGCTTTAGAAGGCGTCAGTTTAGAGCGCGATCGTCGATCAGTGATCGCTCATATTGGCGAGAACAGTAGCTACGATGACGTCCTGCAACAACTGGTTGAAAAACAATTTAAAGTGACCCAGTTTTCATACTATGAACCAAGCTTAGAACAAATCTTTATTCAGACGGTAGGTGAAAGTCATGCGTGATCTCTTTGTTGTAACTAAATTTGAGCTAAAGAATCGGATTAAACAGAAGGCCACTATCATTTCAACCTTGATTATCGTTATAGCTTTTTTAGCCATTACCTTTGTACCTAGATTTATCAATCCACAATCCTCACCCATCCCTGATCCAATGGAAACCGTTGTCGTTGAACCTACATTTTCAAGATTTGGTGCGGTAGTTCGGGAGGGCGTCGATATTGAGGAAGTTAAAAATCATCCTTTTTTCGAAAACCTTACCATTTATTCCAGTGAAAGCGAATTGAAGGCAAAGATTCAAGAGGAAAGTATCGACTATGGCTTAGTGGTAAACTCTTTAACGGATCTTGATTTAATCGCTAACGATGTCGGTATGTTTGATATGACCGGTGGTACCGTTTCTTCGATATTTTCGGAAGTCTATCGAAATCAACTTTTGAAGGAAAAAAACATCGATCCAGCTTTAATCGATCAGATTAGCGAACAAGCTCAAGTGAATATAAAAATTGAATCCTTAGGTAAATCGCAGAGTAATTCCTTTTGGTTTGTCTATGTTGGGGTATTCATTATTTACTTTTTGATTATTCTCTATGGAACTTCGGTTTCAACCGCAGTCGCTCGTGAGAAAAACGATCGAACGATGGAGCTTTTGATTACTAATACTTCTTCCACCAATTTGATTTGGGGGAAAGTTTTAGCCAGCACCATAGTTTCCGGATCACAAATGATTCTAACGATATTGGCGGGGATTATTGGTTATTTAATTAATAACTCCTATTATCCTAAGGCTTTAGTTCAGATGATTAGTCAAGGCATTGGCGTCGATTTATTGATTATCTTCATTGTCTTTGCGATTTTAGGAATGCTTTTATACTATTTCCTATATGCTGCAGTCGGTGCTTTGGTTTCCAAAGTCGAGGAAGTAAACTCAGCGATGACACCGATTCAGCTATTATTTATTGTCGGTTATATGATTGTTATCTTTGGTTTATATGCGCCGAATTCTCTGGTTATGAGAGTGGCTAGTATTGTTCCTTTCACTTCATCGATTACCATGTTTGCGCGCTATGCTTTGGTAACGGTACCGTTTTATGAAATAGGTCTTTCTTTAGTGGCATTAGTTTTAACTACTTTCTTAATGGCTTATATTTCGGTAAGAATCTATCGTATGGGAACCTTGAACTATGGTAATAGAATTGGTTTTGTTAAAGCGTTACGGATGATTTTCACTAAAGAAGGTCAAATATAATGCTGACTAAAGAACAACAAGTAACCAAAGACTTACTGGCGACCAGTGTCGGTTCGGGTGTAGTCAAAGTTTATGCGACGCCGAGTATGATTGCGTTTATGGAATCGATCTGTAATGAGCTTGGTCAACAATACTGTCAAGCGGATGAAATCAGCGTCGGTATTGAGGTTGATGTAAAGCATCTTCGTGCGGTTGTAGAAAACGAAATCGTTAAGGGACAAGCTGAATTGAAACACCAAGAAAACAACATCCTCACCTTTCGGGTAAAGGTATTTCATCAAGATAAGCTGATTGGTGATGGTTTAATGAAACGAGCTATTGTCAATAAAAAGCAATTTGAAACGAAAGTGGGATTATGAAACGAAAACTAATCACGATCATTTTGATTTTACTGCTTTTAAGTGGTTGTCAAGATATTCAAATCTGGCTGAAAGGTTTTGAACAAACCTTTAAAGGGATCGAAATGACGATGCAGACGTATGACGAAGATAGTGAAATCATAGACCGCATCGTCGGTAGAAGCATCTCCATCAAACGCGATAAGCGCTTTGATGCGGATGATCGCTATTCCCAAGTCTTACGAATCACCGCGGGCAATCATGAAGTTACCCATGTCGGCTCGTCGCTGATTCTTTTTGAAGATGGTCTCAATAATGTTTTTGATGAGTTTACCGACCGGGTTGATATTAAAAATCTAGATCGCTCGATACCACTCGTCAATCGTATGGTCAATGATTTAAAGAATAGCTTTAGCGGAAAACAAAAGGTCATCTTAATCCGTTCTCAAAACGGAACCCCGCTGGCTACATTTTCCGGAAATAAGGTTTCTTTGTATAAAACCGAGGTTCCTCAATCCACAGGTTTATTGATTGATGGTAAGTATCTCTTCATTTATCGTTGTGACTATACAATCTATGATTTAGCCTTATTATCATAATATTAAGCAGAACTGAAGCCATTCAGTTCTTTTTTATAAGTTTCTTATTCATTTTGAAAATACCAAGTATAATTAAATTAACAAATAGATAACCTTTAACCCATCATCCATTTAGTCTAGATAAGAGGAGAAACGACTATGTTTAATTATCCCTTTCCCCATCGCCTTCGTGATAAGCAACATCACCAAAGCTTAAACGGCTTTTGGCAATACAAAATTCTCGATGGCAACGATATCTCAAGCAATCGCTTCTATGAGTTTAAGCAACACATCAAATTGATGGATGGACTGCTAGAAGTTCCCTATAGTATCGAAGCGCCTAAAACCGGAATTAATCATACGCTTTTGCCAGAAGAAACCTTATTAATGTATCTTACCTTTGACTTGGATTTAACTATCCTTGATCGAGTTTTCCTTTATTTTGGCGCCGTCGATCAACGTTGTCGTATTTGGCTCAATGAAGTTGAGATTGGATTTCATGAAGATGGTTATTTACCATTTGAGTTTGAGATTACTAAAGAACTAAAAACAAAGGATAATCAATTATTAATGGCGATTGTTGACGCTTCGGACGAGGGCGATTTGCCATGGGGCAAGCAAAGATTGAAGCATGGTCAAATCTGGTACACCCCACAATCGGGCATTTGGCAACCCTGTGGATTAATTAGCTATCCGAGCGAGTATATTGAAGATTTCTATTATACCTACAATCCACAAGACAATACGGTTAGTTTTCATACTAAAGTCAATGAGCCAGAAGCAGTTGAGTACTTGCTCTATCAACCGACCTTATTAGGTCAGCAAAGCCCTGAGTTTTTAAGTTATGACTATGATTTATTGTTGCGTAGCAGCCAGCAACAAATACGCTTAGATCCAGTTCATCTTTGGTCTCCTAGTAGTCCTTGGTTGTATCCACTCGATATCAAATATAAACAGGACACTATACGCACCTATCTAGGATTGAGAAGCCTAGGTCAAATCAAAGAAAAGAAAGTATTAAAAACCAGCTTAAACGATGAAGTTATCTTCCAATCAGGCGTCTTAGATCAAGGCTATTGGCAGGATGGACTTTATACCGCAACCGATGCGGAATTTATCGCCGATTTAGAGATGGTTAAGTCGATGGGGTTTAATATGGTTCGAAAACATATCAAAATAGAACCTTATCGCTATTATTTTCATTGTGATCGATTGGGCATGATGGTCTGGCAAGATTTGGTTAATGGCGGTAATAATTATTCGCCTCTGGTAATTCAAGCCGCGGGCTTTGTTAATTGGAACATCAATGATTCTAAATACCATTTATTTGGCCGCTCCAATATAAATTCCAGACGATTGGCGATGATCCATCAGCGACGGGTCATTGAAAGCTTATGGTTTTTTCCATCGATAGTGATGTGGTGTATTTTCAACGAAGGTTGGGGTCAATTCAATAGTCTCTGGATGGCTAAAAAAGCCCGTCAACAAGATCCAACACGTTGGATTGACCATGCTTCGGGATGGTTTGACCAGAAAGGTTTTGATTTTAAATCGGTTCATATTTATTTTAAAAAAATAAAACTAAAATCCGATCAGCGGATGTTAATTCTTTCCGAATTCGGTGGTTATTCTTTTCCGGTAGAAAACCATAGCCCCAGCAAACGCTTTGGCTATAAAATGTATCAGGATTTAGCGCTTTATCAAAAAGCGGTCTTGGACTTGTATCTAGAAGAAATAGAGCCTTATCTACCGATCCTATCCGGTATTTGTTATACCCAATTATCCGATGTCCAAGAAGAAGTTAATGGTTTAGTAAGCTATGATCGAAAAGTGGTTAAATGGGATGTAAAAGTTTTAGAAGCGCTCAACCACAAATTAATAAAGTAGTGTGATAATATTAGCTTAAATAAAGTGAGGTAATTATGGCTAAATATGAAACAACGATGAAGACCGACTTTGACCGTCTATTAGAGTACTGTAACCACGCTATTTTATCGGGCTCGATGTCAGCCAGCTTGGAAGATGGTAGTGATTTTACTGTCGACGAGGTTCGGGTTGCGGTGCGAGTCTATGAACGCTTTTCCATGGTTGGTAATAATCGACTTAGTTTAAACCTAACTCTGGTCGGTACTAAAGGTGAAGTAGCCTTATCCGCCATCACTTCCGGTGGTTCAGAAGCGATGTTTTTCAAAATCAATACGATTGGCGAAGGCTCTTTTTTAAACAACTTCGTTCGCGCGCTAAGAGACTATTAAAAAAGAAATAATTTAAAACTATTTCTTTATCGCATAGACCGATTCTAGAATACCAATAGTATCGGTTTTTATTTGCTTGATTTCTGCTTTGTTTCTCAAATTTTTCAGCGGTGTTCTGGTCCAATATTCGTTATGTTTGGGTACGGTGAGTTTTTCCAAACCTTCTTGAAGCTTGGCGATTAGACGACTACTGGAACGGATATGATTTGACATCAATAGCTTGCCATTTGGTTTTAGAACTCTTAAGGCTTCATTCAAGGTTTCATCAACATCTTTAACGCCACAGAGTAAAAAGGTCATGACTACCGTATCGAAAGTATTATCGGCAAAGGGTAGCGTTTCCGCGCTGGTATGAATAAAGTCAACTTCCATATGTAAATCTTTAGCTTTCTCCGTGGCATAACGCATCATATCCATACTATGGTCGACGGCGGTTAAGGTTACGTTGTTTGGATAATAACGTAAGTTTAAGCCGGTTCCAATCGCAATCTCTAAAGTCTTTCCATAAGCCCATGAAGTCAACCATTGACGATGCCGTTTGAGAAATAATTTATCAACGGGGCCAAGCATCCGGTCGTAATTGTTTTTCATTAGAGGCTACAACTCTTTTTCTGTTGATTGCGAGCAAATACAATACCGAGGCCGATGATGGCTAAAGAAATAAACTTATACGGTAAATTCGCCCATGGTAGCGCGATAACCGCAAAGTTTACCCCAAACATAGCTAGAAAACTAATTACACAAGGGGTACAGCCATACGTGAAAATACCAAAGATAGTCGCTACAAAGGAAGCGTTTGATCCGCTCACTTCTCGACCAATCATTTTCGTAAAGCTCTCGTTGATTTGATATAAATAGAGCGAAGCATAAGCCATGGTTAAGTTTAAGAGTATATGGGCCATCACTACCAAAACGCCTTCTTGGCGCAACATTAAGGAATAAGGGGCGTTCAAATAATCGAGTACCGTAAATATGCCTAAAAAGAAAATAAAGATAAAGCCATGGGTTAAATTGTAGTTCTTAGTTAAAGTTTTCATATATTCATGATACAGACTCCTTAGAATTGCTACAAATGATTTGACTGGACATTATTTTTAGTGACTAAACGCTGCAATAATTACGGGTCTGCGCAACTTAACTTTATTGTAATTTAAGACTTATAATAATATAATACTTATAGAATCTATGTGGACAATAGCCAAGGAGGTGCACGATGGATATTGAGAAACTAAGACTAGCGTCGGCTTTATTACAAACTCTTTATGATTCTACTGAAGCTCCCGGATATTTAAATAAGGAAGATAATTTAAGGGTTATTAGTCATATTCAAGAACTTCTAGATGAGGTTCTTGCAGAGAATGAGGAATTGAGCAAAGAAGACCAATAACTAAAGAGGAATTTAGTAGTATTTGTGTTATAATAACATTGAAAGTAGTCATGAAAACACTCCATTGCCACCCCCCACAGGCAGTGGGGTGTTATTTTTTTACTCATTTGCAGTAAAATAGATTTAGATAGTATGGGAGGTAGCGGATGAACAATTTATTTGAATATTTAAAATGGCGGAAAGATTTAAGCTTTAAAGCCGATCCTTTAAATGAAATTGACAACCTGATTTTAAGTAAACTTTCCTATTTGCCGTTTGATAAAGCAATAAGCCCCCATCTAGACGATCGCGAAACGCTAAAAACAGTTGGTAAACGTTTATTAGACCAACTTGAAGACGACGCGTTAAAAAAAGAATTGGTAATTTTGTTTGAAGAAGACAAACAATTGTTAGAGGTACTCGTTGATAGCCCTCGTTACCAGGATTTAAACGTCTTTGGTTTTGTTAATCACATCGACCCTCAAGTGGAAAAACAATTTTGTGCGATGACCATTGAAATTGATGTAGGACTTTACTATGTTTCCTATCGCGGTACCGATAGTTCTTTCATTGGTTGGAAAGAGGATTTTAATATGGCGGTTCAAAGGACCATTCCCGCCCAATTGGATGCGGTGCGCTATTTAAATCGCTTGATGGATCAACTGGAGGGTGAGTTTTATTTGGGTGGTCATTCCAAAGGCGGTAATTTAGCGGTTTATGCTGGTGTTTTTGTTGAATCCCATCACAGTCATCGAGTCCTAAAGATTTTTAGTAACGATGGTCCGGGATTTCATTCCTCGGTCATTGCGACTGAAAAATTCCAGAAGAACAAACATAAGATTCGATCGTATATTCCCGAAGGTAGTATTGTCGGCTTGTTGTTGTATCATGACGAACCCGTTACCGTAGTTAAATCCTCGGTGAACTTATTGTTTCAGCACGATCCCTTTACTTGGTTAGTCGAAGGGAAGCAATTTTTGTATGCGCCGGCGATTTCTGAGCGAGCGAATTTCATTAATACCACTATGAAGCAATGGGTTGAGAACTTAGATCATGAGCATCAAAAACAAGTGATTAATGATATTTTTGAGATTTTTACCGCAACCAATGTCACCAATTACCAACAGTTAACCGAATCCTGGTTTAAATCGGCCCGTTTGGCTATTGGTAAATACCACCAATACGATAAAGAACAAAAAAAATTAATCTTAGATACGATCGGGATTCTTTTTGAGATTGGAAGAAAAAACTTTCGATTCATCCCTAAAAAACTAACTAACCATGATGCAAGCGAGAGCGAATAAGTATTAACTTATGGTAAAATAATGACCCCAAGAGAGGAGTTACTATGCTAGATGTTATTGTGATTGGAGCCGGTCATGCCGGCGTAGAAGCGGCTGTTGCGAGTGCCAAGATGGGCAATCGTACGCTTTTGTGTACGCTTGATTTGGATAAAGTAGCGATGATGCCCTGTAACCCTAGCGTTGGTGGTCCTGCCAAAGGCATTGTTACCCGGGAGATTGAAGCCTTAGGTGGCGTCATGGGACAAGTAGCCGATGCTACGGCCATCCAATTTAAAATGCTAAATACCTCAAAAGGTCCGGGCGTTCGCTCGTTGCGAGTTCAGTCGGATAAAGAAGCCTACAGTAAGAAGATGAAAGAAATCCTGCTAGCTCAAGAGAATTTAGAAATTAAAATTGGCATGGTAACTAAGATAAACTTTAAAGACGACAAAGTAACCTCCATAACTATGGCCGATGGCGAAGAAATCGAAGCCAAAGCCTTTATTTTGACTTCGGGTACTTATATGAATTCACTGATTATGATTTCTGATGTTACCGAAAAAATTGGACCTGATCGTCAACCGACCAGTTCGGGATTGAGTGATTCACTCACGGCAATGGGTATTGAATTGATTCGTTTAAAGACGGGAACACCGGCACGCATCAAAACCGATTCCGTTAATTTTTCGAAAACCTTGGAACAGCCAGGCGATGAACATCCAGTTCTGTTTTCGCGATTTACCGATCGTGAGTCTATCGTTAAACAACAGATTTCTTGTTTCTTAACCTATACCAATGCCCAAACCCATCAAATTGTTGAAGATAATTTGCATCTGTCATCGATGTATTCCGGCGTAGTGACCGGGGTGGGCGCGCGTTATTGCCCTTCCATTGAAGACAAACTAGTACGTTTTGCGGATAAATCTCGTCATCAATTATTTATTGAACCGGAAACAGCGCGTTACGATCAAATTTATCTTCAAGGTCTATCCTCCTCGTTACCGAAAGAGGTACAGGATCGAATGATTAAGACCATTGCTGGATTGGAAAAGGCTGAAGTGGTTCAATACGGTTATGCTATTGAATACGATGCGTTAAATCCATTTCAATTAAATTCAAGTCTAAGAGTAAAAAACTATCAAAACTTTTTTACCGCTGGACAAATTAACGGAACTTCCGGCTATGAAGAAGCGGCCGGTCAAGGTTTGATGGCGGGTATAAACGCCAGTTTATATCTAGCTGGAAAAGAGCCTTTCATACTCGGTCGTGACGAAGCCTATATTGGGGTAATGATCGATGATCTGGTTACCAAAGGTACCGATGAACCCTATCGTTTACTCACCTCGCGGGCCGAGTATCGTCTCTTATTGCGTCATGATAACGCCTATCGCCGATTGTCCCATTACGGCAAAGCCTTAGGAACATTAACAGCCGAAGCGGCTAGTTCCATTGAAGCCATGCTTGAAGCGGTCGATGATTTGATCGCTTGGACGAAAAATACTTCGTTAGAAAATTGGAAAGCTTTAGGTTTACCACAAAAGATGACGGTTCATGAAGCGATTAAACGACCAGAGTTTAATTTAGCGGATATTCTTCATAGCCTTGATCTTGAGATTGATTATGAAATTGTCAATCAAGCCGAAATCGAAATAAAATACGCCGGCTATATTGCTAAAGCAAAAAAAGATGCTGAAAAGCTAAAAAGCATGGAAACAAGATTGATTCCAGAGAATTTTGACTATGAAAAAGTGGAACATTTAGCGATTGAAGCCCGACAAAAACTAAAACAAGTCAAACCTCATACATTAGGCCAAGCGTCTCGTATTTCTGGGGTGAATCCAGCCGATATTACGGTATTAGCGATGGCTTTGGGTCGTGACCATGATTAGGTGTCCGATTTGTAAAGAGCCATTGGTCTTAGATACTAAAGAAGCGTATTGTATTAACAATCATCGCTTTGATCGCGCCCGTCAAGGATATTTTAATCTGCATCAATCGCACCGACGTCAACATGGCGATGACCGTTTGATGGTGGATGCGCGCAGAAACTTTTTACAATCGGGCCAATATCAAATCCTCAGGGAAGCGATGGTAAAGCTATTAGCCCCCTATTCGATAACGTCAATGATCGACTTAGGTTGTGGCGAAGGCTATTATACCCAGTTTATTAAAGAGCAATTAGCGATCGCTACGGTCTTGGGTATTGATATATCGAAAGATGCGCTAAAGCGTGCTTCTGTTTTATATCCGGATATTGAATGGTTGGTGGCTAGTATTGCTCATCTTCCGGTTTTTGATGAATCCTTTGATTTAGCGTTGGTTGCGTTTGCGCCACGTTATTATGAAGAAATTGCTCGCGTCTTAAATAAACAAGGACTCTTGCTTCAGGTTAATAGTGGTCCTAAACATTTGATTGAACTTAAAGAACAACTTTATGGTGAAAGCATTGATAACCCAATGATTGAAACTGAGGTAGATGGTTTTGAACTTATTGAACAGAGAATGATAAATAAACGGGTTCAATTGGATAATAAAACGCTAGTGGATTTATTGGATATGACCCCTTATCGATATAAATCGCGTCTGGATCGAATCGAAGCGGTACAAGCCTTACCAAGTTTAGAGATTAGCTATGAATTTGTCCTAACTTTATTTAGGAAAATAAATTAGGAGTATTCATTTGAATATAGACTTCTTAGGTTTGATAAGTAATTGTAGTTTTTAAGGTTTTATAGACTAATATTTGTTAAAATATAGTTATGAAAAATAAACGTAGAGATTACAGTATATTAGGTTTATCGATGGGTATGATACTAGGGGTAATAGTTATCATTCTTTTAGACTATCAAGGCATCAAATCACCGATAAAAAACGATACCGCAACCCTGTTTGTGAGTATGTTTGTTTTTTCAATTCTCGGGTTAATTATTGGCCTCAGCCTTAGCAAAGGAGAGCGGACGAATGATTAAACTTCGTTGGCTTGAAGAGCCGGAAGAAAAACGTGAGGTTAGTTCCTTGGTACTTTCCCAATTGCCAGAATGGTTTGGGATACGAGAAGCTACCGAATGGTATATTGAAGCCTCACAACATCTACCAACCTTGGTAGCTTACCTAGACGGTGCTGCGGTTGGTTTTTTATGCTTGGATGAAACAGCCTCGAGCACGGTTGAGATTATTGTTATGGGTATCATTCCTAAGTTTCACCGTCAAGGCATTGGTCGTCAGTTGATTTTAGAAGCCCAGGCTTGGTCGATGGCTCAAGGCTATGTGTATTTACAGGTTAAAACCTTAGCAGAGAGTCATCCGGATCGATATTATGCGATGACTAGGGAATTCTATCATTCCGTAGGCTTTGTCGACGTAGAAGTTTTTGATAAATTATGGAACTCTGAACACCCAGCCTTACAAATGATTTTAAAACTTGATAAAAAATAAGCAATCTACATGTTATAATTATATTAATAATCCAAATAAGTCTTTTAGATTAAGGAGAAAGTGTATGAAAAACGGCGCTTTAAATAAGTTCAGGGTTTAATGAAAATGAACCTTTAAACTTGTTCAGGGTAAACTAAGTAAACGTTGTTAACTCATCCATCTAATGGGTTGGTTCTCAACGTTTTTTATATGGTCCGCGTTTAGGCGATTTCCTAGCAATTAAATGCTCATTACCTTTTTGTTTTAGAGAAAACTTCTTATTAATTACAAGAAAAGCTCTGGCTCTAAATCTCTGAAAGTTTCTAAAACCATTAGCGTTATTCTTAATCTTTTTCAAAATTCGATTTACAGATTCAATGGGTCCATTAGAGATCTGTCGACCTTCTATAATTAGAAACGAATTCAAAATTTCTTCCCACCATTTTTCCAAGGTGGCTGCGATGGGTCGTATTTCCTCAATGTTGGATTGTTTTATTTGTTTGATAAGCTCAAATAGACGAGACTCTAGGGCTTCTCTTTCCTTGGTTGTATCATTAAGAAATTTTTGAAAGCTACGTTTTAGTTGATAGGCTTTCTCAAGTTCTTTGTTAATGGATAACATATAATCTAGAAGCCGATAATAGTTGTAATAACCATTGAGTTTTCGATTGAACTTAGAAGGATGGTTAATATCGATGCCCTTGTTTTTGAATAAAAGAAACTTAAACTTCTTTAAAACATAATATTCATTTGATTTTACATCAAATAACTTCATTACTTTTAATCGAACCTCATTAAGCTTATCGTTGAATAATTTGATAATATGGAACCGATCGATACAAATAACCGCGTTCCTAAAACGTCGTTTAACCAGCTGTTTATAGGTATCATACATATCAATACAAACTACTTTAACCTTATTTCTCTCGGCTTCACTAAGAGCGTCTAAAGCCTGTATCATTCTATACTTGTGACGAGACTCAAAGATTTCAACGAGTTTTCTGGTCGTCCAATCTACAAACACACAACAATACTTGTAGGAAGCGTGTCTGGAATAATAGATTTCATCGATACAGAGTACCTCCGGTAAAACAAGGCGCGTATTATCAACAAGCTGATCAAAGATATTAACGACCGAGGTAACCGAAATATTTAATTCAAAAGCCACGCTACTAAACGTATTCTCAGGTTTCATTAACTTGGTGATGACACTGTTAGCGAGACTATAGGATCGTTTTTGATACAAAGCACAGAAAGGGTTTTGTTCATAGATGGTCTTTCGACAAGCTAGACATTGATAACGGCGGGCACGATAGTGGATTATTGTTTTAGTATCCATAAAAAGATTATGGACAATGGATTTTGTATAGTATTCTTTAAATCGTAAAGGAAAAGCACTTCCACATGTACAGAAAAGTTCTTGTTTCTTTAGGGTGAGATAAATGTGAAAACCATCGTCTAATCGGGTAGTTGTACATTCTTGAATCAATCATGGTTCAAGGTTTAAAAAATCTATGATAATATCAATCATGAAAGGTCCTCCTATGTTTTATGTTGTCAACTAAATCATAACGAGGACCTTTCGTTTTCTAAATACTTATTACTAAAATTTGGGTTTGATTAGTAAAATGAAACTGGTTTCTGAAACCCTGAACTTATTTAAACATTCTGAAAAAACTATGGTTGCTTTTAATTTTGTTCATTGTATTGGGCTGTAGTAATGGTACGCCTAGCGAAACCAAGACTAACGAAACCCCAAGCGAAACACCAACCGAACCGGCCGAACAAACCAATCCGGTTGAATCTCCAAACGATTCTGGAATGGATAAGAAAAATGAGTTTTTCAAGATTTCCGGAAAGACAGCTTCAATCAAGGATATAGAATTTTTAGACCCTATAGGTATTATGGTTGAAGAAGAAGGTACGCGCGTTCGCTTAGAACCACTGACCGTTATAGATAATAAACTATATTACGTATACAATGTACCGGACACGGAACAGAACGATGCTACCAGATCCATTCACTACATAGATTTAGCGACTAGCAAAGACCATTTGGTTATGGAATTTGATCGAAAAGTACATGTCAGTGATTTAGTGGTTGATGGAAATGATCTGATTCTTGTAGCATACGATCAGGTTATTCATATTAAGGATGGTACTTGGAAGGTCATCGGCGAATCTCTTTACGCCATACAACTGGCTCGTTTGAACCAAGACGTTATATTTGTTGAAACAACCGCCGAACCGATTAATAAACACCAGGTATCCAGAACCTCTAGCGTGGTTTCCTATAATATTGCTCAGCAAACGCGAAGTGAGTTAAAGTCAGAAACTTGTAAATTCAATGATGGATTACATAGTTCTGGCTATGAGGATGATTGTTACTTTTCCTATGGAGATGTTGTCCAGTTGTCGGATCGAGTATTGGCTAGATTTAATACCAAGGATAAGACTCGAATTGAAGTTATCCAAGTGGGTGCTGTAAAATCTTACGAGATACCAATTAGTGCGAACGATTTTGCTTATTTAAACAATCAGATAATTTTAGAAAAGTTTGAAGAACCAAAATCTATTCCTTATATTTTCAATCTTAACAATCTTGAACTCAAAGAAAACTTAGTTTTTGGTTCAGAATTTAATGGTAGTATACGCACTATTTCCGATGGTAAATTAGCTATTACTAAGTTTTCAAACTCCAAATCATTTAGAATCTATTCTAAATTGGAAGAAGATTTGATTCACCTTGATGCATTAGACAATAAGAGTTACGATTGGTTACTAACTAAGGACGGCTTTGTTCTCTACGATGCCGAAGATAATATATTAACGATACATCCGTTTAAAGTTATTTTTGAATAGATTTCTTTAATATGGCTTTCTAGAGAAGCTAGATGTCTCTCTAATTCTTTAATAATGGTATGATAGATGTGTTTTCAGGGGGTATGGTTATGCTTATTGATCAACATTTACATACCAATTTCTCATGGGATTGCTATGAGCCATTGGAAAATTATTTAAAACTTACCAAAAATCCTATCATGACCACCGAACATTTGGATTATTATGATTTTGAGATTGATGGTGATTGTGAACCAGACTATGAGGCTTATGTAGCCGAGATAGACTATTTATCAAAAAAATATAATCGAAAAATTTATAAAGGCCTTGAAGTCGGATACACCAGTAAAGACAGAGAGCGCATTAATCAATACTTAGAAGGCAAAGAGTATGATTTAATTATGCTCGCTATTCATCAGGATGGTGAGGTTAACTTCATGTCGAGAGCGGCTCGTAATCTAAGCCAAGAAGTTTTATTGGATCGCTATTTAGATTTAGTAATAACCGCACTTAAGGAAGTGGATTATGCTCAGGTGTTGGCGCATTTAGATTTTGGTATGAGACTTACTAATATTCCCTATAGCTTAGTCGTTACTCGCGAAGCTAAGATTAAAGAAATCATGGAGTTATTGGTTGAGAAAAAGATGGCTTTAGAAGTTAATACTCGTTCCCTCTATCAATATGGTAACGAAGATATGTACGAGTTTTTCTTAAAGGTTTATCAGTCGGTTGGCGGAACAATGGTTTCCTTAGGATCGGATACCCACTCTACGGGTTGGTATATGTACGAGTTTGATCGAGCTATCAAATTTTTAAAACGCCTTGGTATCCATCAAGTGACGCAAGCAGATAAAGGGGTCTTACATTTGGTGGATCTTGTATGACACAAGATAAACGTCGAGAGTTCCCACAATGGCTAGCCTTTGTCTTGGCGATGCTGATTAATAGTTTCACTATCGTCATCATTACTAAAGCGGATCTTGGGGTTTCTAGTTTATCCTCGGTAGCGATTATTTTGAGTGAAATTTTCCCCCAGCTTAGTTTTGGTACTTGGAATATTCTCTTTCAGGTTAGTTTGATGGTTTCCTTGATTGTTTTCATCAAGAAAAAGCCGATAGATGCGATTATTTCCATGTTGATAACGGTTGTTTTTGGTCTTTTACTGGATTTCTTTAGAGGGCTAACGGTGGGTTGGCCGGTGGATTTATGGGCGCGCATTTTATATTTTACCTTTGGCTTTTTCTCCTTGTCGCTTGGCGCTTCCTTTTTTGTGAAATGTGATTTTCCGATATTACCTCTAGATAGCTTTGTAAAGGATATCGCGGTTTACTTAAAGAAAGAATATTCGAAAGTTAAGACGTTTTTAGATATAACCTTTGTTACCACAACCATTATCTTATCGCTATTGGTTTTTGGTAAAATTCGTTTGATTGGTATTGGGACGATACTATTTGCTTTGTTTATGGGCAATACGATGGGTATTATCTTAAGGATAATGGATGTCAATTTGGTTTTTACCAAAATTGGTAGAAACTAGTAGTAGCCTAGTTTATCTCATTAATAAAAACAGAAACGAGCCAATCTAAACGGCTCGTTTTATGTCTTATAGTGAATAAATTACTTCTTGGTGAAGGATTTTAGCTTCTTCAAAGATTTCTCCCTGAGCTTCAAAACCGAGTTTTAGATAAAAATCTAAGACTTGGATTTGTGAATGTAAGCGAATCTCCTTAATGTTTTTATTTTTAGCAGCCACGATACAGAAATCGATAAGTTTCGATCCAAGGCGCTGTTTTCGTAATTCTTTTTTTACGGCGAGTCGTTGTAAGATCCAAGCATTTTCCGTTTGGCGTATCCGAATCGTACCTACCAATTGTTGGTTTATGAAAGCCCCAAGATAATAAATATCAGGATGTTGTTGATCGTAGGCATCGATCTCAATCGCTGGATCAACCTGTTGTTCGACGACAAAAACTTGGTTACGGAGTTGATACATCGCTTGTTTTTCAAGGTCACTGGAAAGGTATTGTATATTCATGCATTGATTATAACAAAGATAGGCTTAAAGATATTCTTTTTAATTGAATTTGGAAAAGGACTCTTTTTGGTTTGATGGCTATATGCTTGATATCTTTGTTATAATAGGACCAAGGGGTTGGAGGCTTGGTTTTACAGGATATTAAAAAAGCTATATCAGAACTGATGGGAGATTTCAGTTCAAAACAGTGGGAACAATTAGCGCAATACGCTAAGTTTTTATATGAAAAAAATCAAGTGATGAATTTAACCGCTATCGACGATGCGGAAGGTATCTATGAGAAGCATTTTTACGATAGCTTGTTGATGTTGTCGCTTCTTGAAACATTTGAGACCTTTTGTGATTTAGGTTCTGGAGCCGGTTTTCCCGGCATGGTGGTTGCTATTGCCCGACCTGAGGCGAAGGTAACCTTAGTTGAGCC
This sequence comes from Bacillota bacterium, assembly GCA_023388535.1. Lineage (GTDB taxonomy): Bacteria > Bacillota_I > Bacilli_A > Erysipelotrichales > Erysipelotrichaceae > JBNRMW01. The sequence continues at coordinate 66,407 of JAEWFZ010000038.1, forward strand.
GATTAAAAAACGTTGTTTATTCTTAAAGGAAGTAGTTGAGTTGCTGGGCTTAGAGAACGTCAAAGTTGTTAATGAACGGGCTGAGGACCTAAAAATGTATCGTGAATATTTTGATGTCGTAAGCGCACGGGCCGTTTCTCAATTGAATATTTTGGTAGAATTAGGATTACCTTTGGTAAAAGTATCAGGATATTTAGTAGCGATGAAAGCCGCAAATGCCTTAGATGAAGTTCAACAAGCCAAACATGCTATTGGCCAATGTGGCGGTCGCTTACAAGACCCTAAGCCACAATACTTATTAGACGGAAGTATCCGTTATAATCTAATCATAGAGAAAATTAAGAAGACGCCGGAACAGTATCCACGTCGCTATAATCAAATTAAAAGAAAACCATTATGAGAGATGAAGGAATGATGATATGGGAAAAATAATCGCCGTAACTAATCAAAAAGGTGGTGTTGGAAAAACAACCACGAGTATTAATTTAGCTGCAGGTTTGGGCTATCTTGGTAAGAAAGTATTACTATTGGATTTAGATCCTCAAGGTAATACCACCCAAGGTACCGGTGCGGCGAATGTTCCTTTTGAATTGACGACGTATGATTTGTTATTAGGCGAAGAAGCGTTATCGGATATAATTATTAATCTAAAACGTCCTCCGATTGATGTTGTACCTAGTACCATTGAATTGGCGGGAGCGGATTTAATAATGGCGAAACAAGAATCCGGTAGAGAGTATTTGTTGAAAGAAAAATTAGATCCGATTAAAGATGACTATGACTATATCATCATCGATTGTCCGCCTAGCTTGGGCTTGTTGAATACCAACGCTTTAACTGCGGCCGATTCGGTAATTATTCCGGTTCAATGTGAGTACTATGCTCTTGAGGGGCTGACGCAACTTTTGAGTACGATTCGACTGGTACAGCGTTTATTCAATCATGATTTGAAAATTGAAGGCGTTTTGTTAACGATGTTTGATGTTCGTACGCGCTTGAGTGTTGAAGTCCAACAGGATGTACGTAAATATTTTAAAGAAAAAGTGTATCGAGCTTATATTCCTCGAAACGTCCGCTTATCGGAAGCGCCATCTCGTGGTTTATCGATATTTGAGTATGATATCAAATCCGAAGGAGCCAAAGCTTATGCGGCGTTAGCGAAAGAAGTAATTACAAGAAATGAAAGTCAGGTGAAAGAGAATGAGTGATTCACGCAGTAAATTAGGAAAAGGTTTGGGGGCTATCTTTGGAGAAAATATTGACCAGATTTTAGAAGATATTGAAAAGGGTCAATCCAAAGAATTTGAATCTTCCCAAATGCTTCTTAATATAGATGAAATTCGAGTTAATCCTTATCAACCTCGTAAACAATTTGATCCAGAGGCTTTACAAGAACTTGCGGATTCGATCCGTCAGTTTGGGGTAATTACGCCAATTTTGGTTCGTCAAGCCGTTCAAGGTTATGAACTGATTGCTGGTGAGCGTCGCTTACGAGCCGCAAAACTGGTGGAGTTAAAAGAACTTCCAGTTATTGTGGTTGATTTTTCTGACGATATGATGATGGAAGTGGCTTTAATTGAGAATATTCAAAGAGAAAACTTGAATGTTGTGGAAGAAGCTCAAGCTTATCAAAGCATGATGGATCATCTTGGATATACTCAGGAACAAATGGCCAATCGGGTTAATAAATCGAGAACTCATATCGCTAACTTATTAAGGCTATTGAGATTACCTAAAGAAGTCCTCGACTTAGTCGTTGAAGAAACTTTAAGTATGGGTCATGTCAGACCATTGATTACATTATCGTCTAAGGAAGAAATGATTGAGATAGCGAAGCGAGCGGCGAAGGAAAAGATGAGTGTTCGCGAAGTTGAACGTCTGGTCAGTCAAAAAGATAAGCCTAGACCAAAGCGAACGGTTCATATTCTTCCGAAGAAGAAGTATATCTATCCAATTGAACTTTTGGAAAAGAAACTACAAACTAAAGTTATAATCGATCGAAATCAAATCGTGATTAACTTTAGCGACGACGACGATTTAAACCGCATCCTTGAAATGATGGATGCTCTAGAAGACTAATAAAAGGCTTGATAGAGCCTTTTTTCGCAGATAAACATATGATACAATACAGGGCAAAGGAGCACCGTTTAATATGAGATATTCGGCATTGATTGTAGCGGCGGGTAAAGGAACCCGTATGGGACTGGGTTATAATAAAATGTTTTATAATTTACGTAAATATGGTATGACGGTTTTAGAAAAGACGACGAGCGTTTTTTTAGAAGATCCACGATGTGCTCAGATAGTTATCGTAACCAATCGATCGGATATGCATAAAATTGTTACCAAACATGAACGCCAAGATATCGTTCATGTGAATGGTGGTCCAACCCGTCAAGAATCTGTTTTCCAAGGACTAATGGCTGTATCAGAAGATATTGTCTTAATTCATGATGGCGCTAGACCATGGATCGATCAGGAGTCGATTGATCGTTTAGTGGATACAATGGAACATGAAAAAGCTGCCATTCTGGCGGTGAAGATGAAGGATACCATCAAGGTGGTCAAAGATGGTTATGTTGAACAAACCATTGATCGTGAGCGTTTAATTAACGCACAGACACCACAAGCGTTCGAAACCGGTTTGATTATAAAAGCTTATCTCAAGATTTTTAATAAGAATATTCAGGTCTTTGATGATGCTCAGGCGATTGAGCTGGCTACGGATACGAAAGTGAAGATTGTTCAGGGATCTTACCTTAATAATAAAATTACAACGATTGATGATGTTAAAAATAATTAAATCATGTGATTTTGTAGTTAATTCGATTTAATATTTTTCGCTTATTTTTCACAACGACGATACTTATCAATGGCTAAAGATTGATAAAATCGCATTTGTTAAATCTCGCTAAAATCTTTGTAATAGATTCTTAAAAAACATTGTATTGTCAATGTTTTTTCGTTATCATACATTCATATCAAATAGATTTTACGGGAGGAAATTTATGAGAAATATCAAAAGAAAGTTTAGCAGAAGCTTAACCGCTATACTTTCCATTTTTTTGGCCTTATCGGTCTTTTTTGTCCATGAGACAAAAGCTCAACCTATTGAATTAGGAAAAGGGCCTGTTGTTATCCACTCTGCTTATGGTGGTGGTGGAAATAACCGTGCAAAATTGAAGAACGATTTTATTATTCTTCAAAATGTATCTGATAGTACCGTTGATATGTCAGAGTACTCAATCCAATATGCTTCAGCTGCAAAAAATAACTGGAATGAGAAAATATTAACCGGAACTTTAGAACCGGGCTCTTATTACAAGATTTTGGCAATGGAGGGTAATAATAAGGATTTACCATTACCATTCGAAGACGCTGATTATGACTCTGGATTTAATATATCCAGTACGGGTTTTAAAGTTGCGTTGGTTAAATCCCCAAATAAATTACCAGAGGAACCAACCAAACCAGAAGAATACCCATCCACAATTAATTTGGTAGATTTTTTAGGTGTCAGTAACAGCGCTAATCAGTACCTTGGAACAAGTTATGCGCCAGTACTGAAGAATGAATTAATGCTTGAAAGAGTAGCGTATGATGCAGAAAACAGTACGGATTATATAACTAAAGAAGCTACAATTGAAAATCTAGCTTATCTGAATGAACCAGTAAGTGGAGAAGTCAATAAAGAAGCATTACTGGCTAAGCTAAATGAAGCTAAAGCCATTGATGGCACTGAATATGTTACTGAAACCTTCGAAGCCTTACAATCTGCAATTACAGCCGCTCAGTCTGTATATGATAATGAAGCAGCCACTCAAGACGAAGTGAATGCAGAAGTAACAAAACTACAAAATGCCATAGGTGCATTAGAAAAGATCGATGCTTCAACTGGAGCAACCATTGCTCTTGATACGATTGCAGAAATTCGAACTCAAGCTAAAGGCGAAACCGTTAAAGGTAGCGGAACTATTACTTTTAAAGATAACCGTAACCTTTATCTACAAGATGCGACCGCGGGTATTGTATACCGTGTATTACAAGCAACCGCTGACCAATATAATGTTGGCGATAATATTGATTTTATCGGTGAGCTTGGCGAACACAATCAACTAAAACAAGTTGTAAATGGTGGTAAAACCTATAAACGTATTGTCATCAACTCAAAGGATAATGTTGTAGAGCCAAAAGAGGTTACCGTTTCTGATTTATTGAATAACGGTGAAGCCTATGAATCACAATTAGTTTTGATAAAGGATGCTACCACTGGTGTTTTATCCGGGGACAACCAAGCGATCCATCAAAACAGCTCAACAATAAATGTTTACCGTGGCGCTAAATTACCATATGCTGAAGGAACTAACGTCAATGTAAAAGCTGTGGTGACTCAATTCCACACAGCCGACCCATCAGCAGGTTATCAATTAAGGATTCAAGACGCTTCTTGGGTTACAGAAATTATACCTGAGGGTCATTACAAGATTGCTGATGCCCGTCTTTTACCGGAGGAAAGTCCAGTTATTATTACTGGAGTTATTACCGGAATAGGTAGCGATCGCGCTTGGATCCAAGACGAAACAGGAGCCATCTTACTTTATAGACCTACGCTTAACATTTTCAAAGTTGGTGATAAAGTTAGAGTTACAGGAAAAACTGCAGCTTTTAATCAGTTAATTCAAATTGCAACCGGAGCTACTTATGAAGTTCTAAGTAGTGGTAATTCACTACCAAAACCACTGATTAAAACGCCAACTGAAATCCAAGCTAATCTTTCTAATCTAGAGTCTCATAAAGTGATTCTAAATAAAGTAACGCTTACAACCTTAAATACATCAGGAACTTCGGTTTTCACTGGAGCAGATGGAACTACCATCGATGCTTACAGGATGCCAAAGCCAACCGATTCTGAGATTGGTCAAGGCTCTCTGGTTGATGTTATTGGTTTTGTCGATAATTTCGGAGGAACCCCACAAATTAGAATTTTGTCGGGAGATGACATAACTTTATCGCCTACTCTGTTTGATCCAATTCAAGATTCAGAGATTGTAGAAGGCATTACCTCACTTAAAGATGCGCAATCTCTAACTAGTGGAGAAGCCACCTTAATCGGTTCTGTAGCCTATAAATATGGTGGTAACTCTATTCTCATTCAAGATACGATAGATGGAGAAATCTACGGTTTTCAATTGTATGACTATCCAAAATTCAATCAATATAATATTGGCGATATCGTTAAAGTAACAGGAAAGGTTGTACCTTATGGCGGTGTTCCTCAACTGAATCCAGTAAGCAATCTTGAAATAGTTCGCACTGAAAAACCTTATCAGCCACAAATATTAACCATACCGGAACTACTAGCTGGTAAAGACAATTACCTATCCGAGTATGTGAAGGTAGAATCAGTTGTTTTAGGTACATATAGTTCAAATAGCAATACACCTATAACGGATGACAGCTCAAATACGATAAATATTTATCGTGGGGCCGAGTTCCCATTTGGTGTAGAAGCCGGAGAAATGGTTCATCTTTTAGCCGGATTTTCGAAATACAATGCAAATTATCAACTACGGGTAGGTAGTTCAGCAGACTATGTCGTTATCAACGATACCATGCCGCCTGTATTTACTGAGTTCACATTATTGAATCCAAAAGTAAATGAAGCTTTTGAGATTCAAAACATTGAAGTTAAAGACAATGTCGGTGTGGCCTCCGTCACTGTAACGGTTAATGGTGGTGAACCGATTGAACTTATTTACAATGCTGAAACTGGGAAATATGATATTACAATTCCTGGTTCATTAATAACAACGGGAACGGTAACCCTCGTCTTTAAAGCAGTTGATGTCAACGGCTTAGAAGCAACCGAAGAGCAGAATCTCGAAGTTAGCGACAAACCAGAAATTAAATCCGTAAAACCAGCTCCAAACACAGCAACTAAAACGGAAAAACAACCAGTTATTGAAGTAGCCTTTAGTAACGCTGGAGATGATCCAGAGGTTAAACTAACGCTAAATGATATGACAGTAGATATGGTGGTTGAAGGTGAAGTAGCTAGATATACGCCATCACAACCTTTAGATGATGGTGTTGTCGAAGCTGGAGTTACCATAACTCGTAAAGACGGTGCTGTTGGTGTTTATGCCTGGAAGTTTACCGTTGGTGAAGCAAGTTATAATTTCTATTTCGGTCAAATTCACTCTCATACCGCTGAATATTCTGATGGTTCGGGCACGCTCGCTCAAGCTCTTGAGTATGCCCGTAATGCTCATCAATTAGATTTCTTCGCGGTTACGGATCACTCAAACTATTTTGATTCCAAAGACAATCTTGGAACCTTCGATAATCCACAATCTGGATTAACTTCCAAAACTAATGCACCAGCGAGCATGTGGCAAACCTATAAAGAACAAATTAATGCCGCAAACGACGATGGTACATTTGTTACCTTCCCGGGATTTGAAATGACCTGGTCCGGTGGCCCTGGTCATATTAATACCTTTAATACCAATGGATTTGTATCAAGAAATAACCCATCACTAAACAGTAAAGAGAGTACTCACGAAGAAGTACTAACTCGTTATTACGCTTTATTAAAAGAACAAGCAGGTAGCTTCTCAATGTTCAACCATCCAGGAAATACCTTTGGTACTTTCAATGATTTTGGTTACTGGGACCCTGCCATTGACGCAAAGATAAAATTATTAGAAGTTGGTAACGGTGAAGGATTGGTAGGAAGTTCCGGTTACTGGCCTAGCTACCAATACTATACCCAAGCTCTTGACAAAGGATGGCATCTTGCTCCAGCGAATGGTCAAGACAACCACAAAGGTAAATGGGGAGATTCCAACACGACCCGTACGGTGGTTATTGCCGATTCACTATCAAGAAGTTCTATCTTAAGAGCAATTAACGATCTTATGGTTTATTCCACGGAAGACGATAACTTTGAGGTCTACTTCACAGCCAACGATCTTCCAATGGGCTCTAGCTTTACGGATTCTCCAGAAACTATAAAATTTGTAGTAAATATGAATGATCCGGACGTTGGAGACAATATCGCTAAACTTGAAGTTGTTTCGAGTGGTGGTATTATTGCTTATTCCAAAACTTTGAATACGAATTCAACTATAGAAGAATTCGAAATTCCTAATCAATCCGCTTACTACTACTTACGTATCACCCAAGCGGATGGACAAATAATCGTTACGGCTCCAGTATGGACGGGTTCGGTTACTTTAGTTGGAATTGATGGTGTAAGTAAAGACTCCGCCATGGAAACCGTTAATGAACCATTCAATATCACTACCAATTTGTACAACTATGAAGCAAACGATTTTGTTATTGAAAAAATGGAATACGTGGTTAATGAAAAAGTTGTACATTCAGTTACCGAAGGTTTACCAATTATTCCTGCGAACGGAAAGATTGATTTAACTCATCCAGTAGCAGTCAGCAACGTTGGTGAACAATATCTGCAAGTAGTGGTTTCTGGTAACTTAAACGGCATGCCAATGATGTTCAATTCGTCGATTCGGATTAACGTTTACGACCAATCTCAAATCATGAAAGTCGGAATTGATGCTTTCCATGATAACTTCTATATTTCTGGAGACTATTCTGGCTCGGACGCAAACTTTATCGCGGTAGCGGCTCAATCCGGTGCTATCGTTGAACATATTCGAGAAGCTTTCACTTTAGAAAAACTTCAAGAGTATGATTTAGTTATCATTACGATTCCTTATCTAGGATTTGGTAAAGGCGGAAAAGCTTTTGAAACCGCTGAATTGGAAGCACTAAAACAATATGCGGCAGCTGGCGGAAACTTAGTCATTACCTCTAAGTCAGATCGTGGAGATGCGGCTAATGTTCAGGTTGCGGCCGATGTTTCCAATCAACTACTAGAAGCGGTGGGCGCAAAAGCGCGTGTAGCTTCTGGAATTGTGGTTGACAACGAGAAGAAATCCAACGAAGCCTATCGTTTGAACTTCTCCGACAAGGCTAACTTCAATGAAGTTGATGAGTTATCGGAAGGTATCTTCAGTGATACCACTGGTTTATTCTCTTCTTACAACGCGGCTCCAATCTTAGCCAATGGTGCTAATGAAATTGTTGTTGGTTATCCGACCACATGGGGAGCTTCCTACTTTGCGAACTTTAATGGTTCTGCTTACGTTCCAAACTATGAAACGGACAAAGTGGTTGTTCCAATGGGAGAGGTTGCGGTAGTAACTACTGAGACGCTCTCTGGTGGTGGTTTCTTAGTTACTTCTGGTGTTACATTCTTCTCGACGTTTGAAGTTAAGACAGAAATGTTACAAGACAGAGATACAAGAACTGCTAATTACCGCTTAGTACAAAATATCTTAAATGCTGCTAAGCCGGAAGCAACTATTACCCCTATCGCTGAAGTTCAAGCGGCTGAAGAAGGAAAATTCTTTACGATTGAAGGTATCTTAACTTCTAATGCTAGTGGATATGATACCGAAACAGCGTTCTTTGACTCAGCTTATGTTCAAGATGAAACTGGCGGAATTAACATATTCCCAATTGCTGGTAATTACCAAGCCGGCCAAAAAGTTCGTATTTCAGGAACCACCAGTTCCTACAATGGCGAACATCAACTAAACATCTATGAAGTGAACTTGATAGATGCAACGCTCAATCCAATCGAACCTAAACTTATGACTACAAAGAAAGTTAAAGAAAATCTAGGTTTATTGGTGAGAGTTGAAGGAGAAATAACCAACGTAACTAAAAAAGATGGAATCATCGAAAGTATCACGGTAAAAGATGATACAGGAGAGATTGTAGTCTTTATTGATGGTTATATTATGCCAAGCTATCTCATGGTAAATATTGAGGTAGGCAATACTATCAGTGCTGTTGGTTTATCCAGTATTAGTGTTAATGATATTGGGGAACAAATTCAAAGAATCCGCGTTCGCAATCGTTCCGAAGTTGTAGGTACTCCTGTGACTGAAGAGGTTGATAAGAGTGCTCTCGCTAAATTAGTAGAAACAGCCGAGGCTCTCGATAAAGCGGACTACACTACAGAATCCTATCAAGCCTTAGAGAAGGCTCTAGCTACGGCTAAACAAGTCCTTGACGACGAACAAGCGACTCAAGAACAAGTCGATCAAGCTAAAGACGCGCTTCAAAAAGCAATCGATGGTTTAGTTAAGGTTGAAGAACCAGAAGAGCCAATTGAAGTCGATAAGAGCTTACTTGCTAAACTCGTAGAAACAGCTGAGACTATCGATAAAGCAGACTACACTACAGAATCCTATCAAGCCCTAGAACAAGCACTAGCTACGGCTAGACAAGTCCTTGATGACGAACAAGCGACTCAAGAACAAATCGATCAAGCTAAAGCAAGGGTTCAAGAAGCAATCGATAATTTAGTCAAAGTATCTAAACCGGTAGAAACTAGCTATATCCTTGTTGATGAAGCCACCGGCGTGAAGGTCTACGTACCAGTTGGTGCCTTTGAAAGCAAACCAGTGCTCGTGGTTAAACCCGTTAACTATCCGCTCAAAGACCATAAAACCTTAAGTTATGATATTTACTTTTTGATTAATGGTAAAGTGGTACTACCAGCGGTAGAAGTCACGGTAGACATCATGGCCAAGGATATGGATGTCTCTAAGGTGGTTGTCTATCACGTAGGTGATGGTTTAGAAACAGTGAAACATGTTGTGGTTGGTTCTAGCGTACGCTTTACTACAAAAGACTTCTCGGTCTATGTTCTAGCTGAGAAACAAGCCGATTTACCGAAGACCGGACACAGTATGGAAAGCTTAGGTAAGCTATCGATGTTGTTGCTGGTTGGAGGCTACTTGCTATTAAGAAAGCGCAAGAACTCCTAATCAAACCCGATTAAAAACAAACAAAAAGCGATTTTCAATCTTGTATGAGAATCGCTTTTTTTAGTACTTATTCCTTAGCTTTACTTATTAAACCCTCTTTTATGGTATTAACCTTTTTCAAGTTTTTAGTTCCCGGAATCAAGAAGAGGACATCCAAATCATCGATGGGAAAATCAGTTAGAAAATCAAGTTCATCCGCTCGACTGATAATCTGATCTTTAGGATAGCCGGCTAATTCAAGTCGAGCTTGGTAATCAAGATAGCGTGCCGTCCCAATACCAACCCGTTTAATATGAGGATGATTTAGATATTCAAAATTCACATCATAGAGATAGGCCACATTTTCATGTTCTTTACCATGTTCGTCGGTAGGGTTCGTCAAGATAATTCCTAGAGATTTGCTAGTATCGTATTTTTGAATATAATCAAAAGCTCGAGTAACCGCAACCGGATTTTGATCTTTCCCCATAATCGTTATAATTTTTTTATCGTTGACGATGATTTCTTCAAACCTGGTTTGAGGAAATTGAGGATTAGATACATAAGCAATAATCTCGTTAAGATCAAAGCCCATAACATGTAAGGTTACGATAACCACTAGAACATTATATAAGTTGACCACATTCTCTGAGGAGTAGTTAACCGTATAGTCTTCGTTCTCATGTCTGAGTATAAAATGATCATCAAAGGCTTGGGTAATTTGATAGTCCGGCTTTGGATTGCTAAAGCCACAGTTAGAACAGGCTGCTTTACCGATATGATGATAATGTTGAAATTCATAAGTCAAAGGATGGTCACAAACAGGACAGATGGTTAAATCATTAATCAAATCATGACGAGATGTTTTTTCTTCACCAAGCGATGCGATGGAGAAATAGGTTCTTGGATTCTGAGGTTTTAATTGACTACTGATGAGATCATCAGCATTGAGAATTAGATGAGTATCATCTTCAATGAAACGATTAAGTCGACTAAAGATAAACTCAACATTCGCATTTCTTCGATAGGAATCTCTGAAAAGATTGGTAATGGCTAAATACTGAGGCTTATAATCCGGGAAAATCTGACGACTGGCCAATTCATCCACTTCTAAGACAGCATAATCTTTGATTTTATCGCCTTTGAAGTTAAGTCCATCAATTAAAGCGGTAGTGGTTCCTTGTAGGATATTAGAGCCAAAACTATTATTCAGATAGGCTAAGTTTTTACTAGCTAAAAATCCAGAAACTAAATTAGAAACAGAAGTTTTTCCATTAGTCCCGGTAATAGCCACTCGTACTTTAGATTTTGGTAGATGTTTTAAAAGGTTTGGATCAATTTTCAAAGCAATTTGTCCAGGGGTATGGGTTCCATCTCGTCCCAGTAATCTCATGGCTTTTTTCGCTAGTTTCGATCCAGCCACCGCAACTCTATATTTTAAGTTTTGTTTCATACTAAAATCTCCGAAATCTGGCTATAACGACCTGATTTAAATTCTTCTAATCGTAACTGATAAGCGGCTTCCATAGTCTCAAAACCAAGAGGCATCGACAAGCTTGGATCTAGTTGATGGAATATATGCTTCATAAATTTTGGATTTAAAGCCAAGAACGGTCCTACACAACTACTACCATAAAAATTCTTGTAATGAACGCCTTCGTGGCGTGATTTACGATTCATCCCAAAGCCCTTATCGACAGTAAAAAAGAAATCTTGAAAACTCGAATCAGGATAAAGTTGACTAAATTGTGATTTATGAGCGGTAAATTCAAAACCATCGCCAGTTCCATAAATGTAATTGTTGATTCTAGGACGATATTTTTGAACCGTAGTAAAGTTGAAAATATCAAGCGTTTCGATTAATCCGAAGTCCTCAAAATCAATGGATTTACCAAAGATATCTAAAGCATTCCCAAATACTAAGAACATAACGCCAGACTCAATCAAATCGATAATCCGTTGGCGATGCTTTATCAGTCTTTGATTCAATTTAATTAAGTGTTGTTCGGACATGCCGCCTAAATAAATTAAATCAACAGGATGGTTGATAAAATAAGGTTCTTCGTATAATGGTGTATATTGTATTTGATGATTTTGGAAGACTTGTTTAAGAATGATTTGGTGGCCATGTTCTCCAAACAAAGTTCCGGCATCATAAGCTAAAATCTCTACAATCATGGGACCACCTCCTAATATAAAAATTATAACAAATAGATTAATAAATACCATACTAGAAAGCCTTTCATGTTTAAGGGCTAAATTATGTCAATCTTTGATATAATAATTCTATGGATAAAAAAATTAAGGAACCAAAGTCGATTATTCCCATCCTTAATCGACTCGTATCGTTAGTGTTTTTTGTAGGGTCTGTCTATGTTGGTATGGATGCCTATCGTCTCTACCGAAAATGGGATCAAGTCAAAACAATATCAGGACATACCGAAGTAAGGATGTTGGGGAATCGGTTTTTATTACATAAAAATGTTCCCAACGATATGTTGGTCTTATATGCTGGACTAATTCTTTTATTAGCGGGATCGTTGTTATTTTTATGTTTGAATTTTTTAAGCGATGATATTAATAAAGGCGTCCAATGGTTAAAGGATAAGTTAATACCTAAACGCTTTAAAAAGAAATCACAACCAGTTCAACCCGCCGATGAAGTAGATTCAGTAAATAGCGAAGCAAAACAACAAGAAATCGATCTCGAATTAACAACGAGATTCACCCTAAGCTTAGATGCTATTGAACCAGAAACTAGCGAAAATCTTCAACAAGGCGTCCTGGTTCGACCAAAAGTTGTAGAAGACAACGAAACCAGCTTCAAAGAAACTGAAGCCGAAGCTTTAGAACCGATAACTAGCGAAGCGCTAGATAACGAAACCATTGAAATAGCTGAAACAACCCCAGAAACTGAAGAAGTGATTAAAGAAGCTATTCAAGAGAGTGAACAAGTAATTGAAACCAAGGATATCCAAGAATTAGCAGAAGAAGTCATGGAAGCCAAAGAGGTTCAACTTTTAGCGGAAAATATTGAAATTACCGAAACAAACGATGAGAATGTAGTAATCGAAGAAAACATGACCGAATCAAAATCGGATCAAGAGTAAAAAAAGTAATAAAAATGCATTAATTCCAATAAAAGCGTGCTAAAAAACTTGGAAATTTATATTATTCACTGCAAGCTAAGCATCGGTAACGATAGATCCGATAGTGGATTTTGTATAGTATTCTTTAAAACCTAAAGGAAAATCACTTCCATATTTAGAGAAAAGCTCTTGTTTCTTTAGGGTAAAATCCGTCGTCTAATCGGGTAGATGTACGTTCTTGAATCGATCTTGGTTCAAGGTTTAAAAAATCTATGATAATATCAATCATGAAAGGTCCTCCTATGTTTTATGTTGACAACTAAATCATAACGAGGACCTTTCATTTTTAAATACTTATTACTAAAATTCGGGTTTGATTAGTAAAATGAAACTGGTTTCTGAAACCCTGAACTTATTTAAAGCCTCAGTTTTACTCAAAACTTATTTAAACATTCTACTTTTCATGTATATTACTATAACTAACTACAGATTACTTGAAGATTAAAACAATCAAAAATAATGTTTTTAGGTTAAATGCAATAATCCATTGTATTTAAAATGGGAAAGAACAGATTCTATTTTATACTTGACACATACTACGTGAGACGATATACTATAACCGAAAATATAAACGATAGATATTACTAAGTGTTAATGCTTACAAAGGATGTGATTAAGTGATAGAAATAGATGAACTGAAAAAACAGATTCCTTTAACAGAAACAGCCTTTCTTGTTTTATTAGCGATGTTTAAAGTTAATCATGGTTATGGGGTGCTTCAAATGGTTGAATCGTTAACTAAGGGGAGGGTTGTATTTGGCCCAGGTACATTATATGGAGCCATTAGTAATTTAAGTAAAAAGGGATGGATAGAATTTGTTAATGAAGACAAAGAAAACAGACGTAAAGAATATGTAGTGACACAAGCGGGTAAAGAACTAGTTTATTTAGAATTAGAAAGAATGAAACACATTGTTGAAGAAGGTTATAAAATTATAAGAGAGGAAGATGAGCTATCATGAAAAAGTTTATCAAATTCTTTTTTAATCCTATTGAGGATAGAGAATTATATTTAAATGACATGGCTTCCAAAGGGTTCCAACTCGAAAAAAGCGGGTCTATTGTACAAAAATTTTCTAAATCAGAGAAGGCTAATATTCATTATACGGTACAGTATATTGGGAATATGAGTAATAAGGAAAGACAAGAATATATGGATTTCGTCGAAAGTCTTAATTTGAGAGTTTTCTTTGCGCCATTTAATGTTGGAAAGCTAGCGATAGGCAATATAAAATATAGACCTTATAACAGAGGAAGAAGTAGTTTAGCGACAACATCAGGTATGATCAACCGTGAAATTATGATTATTGAATCAAACGGAAACGAGAAAATTCCGGTATTTACTGATGACTCAAGTAAGTATGATGATCTTCTTCGCAGAAAAGCTCCTTATAGGTACCTAGCCTTAGTATCTTTGCTTTTTATTGTATTAGGACTCACTCGCTTCCAAGGAAATTTTTTAGAAAGAACTTTTATTAGCTATAGACCACTTGATAATTATCCCCTAGTATGGACCGTTGTTGGCTTTATTTTATTGCTAATTTCTTTGGTAAACCTTTATAGGTTAAATAAGATGACAAAAAATATTTGAAGGAGGTAGCGAAGTGAAAAAAAGGAATAAGGCGGTAATTGCCACCGTAGTTTTAGTTATAACTATGTTGATTTGTACGGCGTGTGAAAGAGGTAGTTATACAATTCGTGATGGTGAGCTAAAACATGAAGAAAACTTGTATAAAGGGGAATATAAAAGATTTGATGGCCACATAGAGTATTCATTGGGACAATTGGAAAAAATCGATCTGAAGTACTCAGTTGTTACAAAATCGGGGGAGTTAAAAATATATATCCTCGATGAACAGAAAAATGTAGTCAAGTCGATAGTAGAAATAGCAGGTGGAGACGGTGAGATAAAAGAAAGATTTCAAAAGGAACAAAAAGTTATACTTAAGATTGAGGGGAACAAACACGAAGGAAGTTATTTACTTGAATTACTTCAATAAATAGTGAAAAAGAAGGATTAATTAAAATAAAATATCTATAAAAGTGAAGTGATGATTATGTTCAATTTCATATATTGAATAATGATGCGATCTCGCATCGTCATATGTTTTAACATAAGACTTTTTTCTAACTGACGATAACCTAACTACTGTTTACTTGAAGTTTAAAACAATTAAAAACAACGTTTTCAGGTTAAACGCAATAACCTATTGAATTTAGAGTGGAAAATAACAAAAAAGCAATCAAATATTGGTTTTTTAAGCAAAACTATGGTAAACTACCATAGCGAATAAATATTTTATTCCTTGCTCAAATGAGCCGTTAGACCAAAAGGAGGTGTAGTGAATGAATAAGTATGAACTTATGTACATCGTAAACGTGAATGTAGACGATGCTCAGCGCGCTGAGTTAATCGAACGCTTACACGCTATTCTCACTGACAATGGAGCTACCATTGAAAAAGTTGATGAATGGGGATTACGAGAATTTGCTTATGAAATTAACTTTCAAAAGCAAGGGTACTACGTCGTAACGACCTTTAGTTCAACCCCAGAAGCTTTGGATGAATTCCGTCGCTTGGTTCGAATTAATAAAAACGTCGTTCGTCATATGATTGTCCGTTTAGATCAGGAGATTTAGTATGAACAAAGCTATTTTAATCGGTAGACTTACCAAGGATATCGAACTTAAAAAAACTCAATCCGGAACTTCAGTAACCTCGTTTACTGTCGCTGTAAATCGAACCTATCAATCTCAGGATTCAAATCAGCCAACCGCTGACTTCATTAATTGTGTGGCGTGGAATCGCACCGCTGAATTAATGGCCCAATACGTTGGTAAAGGATCACAAGTGGCAATCGAAGGACGAATTCAAACTCGCAATTACGAAAACCAAGAAGGACGTCGCGTATATGTGACCGAAATCGTGGCCGATCGTGTACAATTCTTAGACTCAAGGGGTTCACGCCCAGCTAGTGGCTATCAAGCCGATAGTCCATCCAGCTATTCAAGCTATCAAGAACCAAGTTCTTCAAGCTATGAGTCCAACGAATACGACGAAGAACCAATCCTAGACATCGCTAGTGATGACTTACCATTCTAACTTATAGAAAGGATTTACTATGTCATTTAGAAAACATCGCACAGGACGTCGTAAAGTTTGTTATTTTACAAAAAACAACGTTAAATATATTGACTATAAAGATACCGAACTCTTAAATCGTTTTATCTCCGCTAATGGAAAAATAATCCCAAGAAGAGTAACCGGAACTTCTGCGAAATATCAACGCCCACTCGCGGTTGCCATCAAACGCGCTCGCGAAATGGCACTCATCCCTTACGTTAAGGAATAACCTCTTCTCAGAGGTTTTTTAATATGAAAACTACAAAAAATCTAGCCTATAGCGCTATGATCATGGCCTTAATCGGTGCTTTTCTCTTAGTCGATCGCCTTTTTGGCTCAGCTTTATTAGCCTTTTTACAATTTTTAATCCCACTACCTTTTGCTTATTACACGGTACAACATGGCAATCGCAATGGATTAATCCTTCTCTTAGCTACAATTTTAATGAGCGTAATTGTCTCCACCATTATTGGGATAATTAGTGTCGCCCTCTATGGTTTAATGGGTTGGTTGTATGGTGTATTTGTCAATCGTGGCGCTAATCGTTTACAACTCTTAGGTTTATCTTTTTTAGTTAACTTGGTAATTATCATCATCACCATGTTTGCTTTGGGGTCGATCATGGGATATGGCACGATCGCCGAACAAGTCGCTTATTTAGAAGAACTAATGGTATCTACCTTTGCGACCTTTGGTCTTGAAAAAGCTCTGGTCGACAAATTCTTGAAACCAATTTTCTATATATCAACGATCTTGACCGCTTTCTTAGAAGCATACTTAGTCCATACCGTTTATTTAATTCTCAATATGAGACTGAAAAAACCTTTACCAGAAACTATGAAGCTAAGTGAGGTAAAGTGGCCGAAAAGCAGCGGATATATTGCTTTATTAGGTTTATTGGGGATAGTTGTTTTACCACAGATTCAATTGGAACCGGTGGTTGAAGAAATAGGCTGGTTTATTACCATTTTGGCTCGCGGTTATTTAATCTTTCATGGTATTTTGTTTTTCTATCGGATTAAGAATAAACCAATTTATCGCAAGTTAGGCTTTTATAGTATAATATTGGTAATCTTATTACCAAATCTTTTAGGATTACCGATGGCTATCCTAGGTTTTCTAGCTCTTGTTAGTGATTTGGTAGATCGTTTATCTCAGTAAAGGAGCATTATGAGCCAGCAGTTTGACCGTTTAAGAACTTCATTATTTATTTTCTTTATCCTTCAATTGGTCATTATTTTGTTGGGTTATTTTTTCTTTTTTAGCTATTTATATCTATTGGAATTTGTTCTATTAATTGTCAATGGATTTGTTTTATTCATGTCCTTTATCTACTATCAACAAGAATCTACTTCGCGAGCGGTACGGATTCAATCGGTTTTAGGCAAAGAATCGATGAATGCGTTCTTGTTTGGTAAAGTCGGTATTGTCACTTATGATGACTCAAATCTAGTTGAATGGATGAGTGAAATTTTCGACGACAGTCAGCTAGTTTACATCGGTCAACGCGTGACTACCTGGATGCCAGATTTACTTCCTTTAATAAAGGGTAGTGTTGACGAGGTACAACTGAAACATCAGGATATTATCTATAAGGTTGCTCGTCATCCTGGAGCGCGTTTGCTGTTTTTTAAAGACATTACCGAAGAAACCGCCCTTCTAGAACAGTTTAAAGCCAATCAAGTCGTTTTAGGTTTAATCCATCTCGATAACTACGACGACGAAACTCAATACGAGGATGAACAACAAATTGGACTCATCGATTTACAGTTAAGACAACCCGTTGTAAATTGGGCGAAAGAAAACGGCATGTATCTAAGACGGATACGAGCGGATCGTTTTTTAGTTGTACTTAACGAAGAAATCTTTTCAAAAATTGTCAAAGAAGGTTTTAGTATTTCCAACTATATTCGAAAAACAGCGGATACTTACGATTTAGCAATCACTTTATCGATGGGCTTTGGGTTTGGCTCACAAGTCTTCTCGGAATTAGAAGATATGAGTAATCGTGCCTTGGCTTTGGCTCAAGGCCGTGGTGGAGACCAGATTGCGGTAATGAAACAAGGCGAAGAAATCGTCTATTACGGAACCAGTTCAGAAACCGCTGAAAAAGGTTCTAAGGTCAGAGTACGGGTGATGGCGCATAGTTTTAGAGATTTAGCCATGAATAGCCCGAAAGTAATGATCATCGGCCATCGAGAAATGGATTTCGACTGCTTTGGGGCAGCGATTGGTCTAAGTCGAATTATTCAATCCTACCAAAAGAATACCTATATTGTTTTAGGAAGTGGTGGAATTGAAGCTAAGCTTGAAGAAACAATCGAAGCTAACTATGAACATCTTCAAGAAGGCCATCGCTTTATTGATGAAGCTACCGCCAAAGAAATGATTAATCCCAATACGTTATTAATCTTAGTAGATCATCATTTAGCCCGCATCTCCGGTAGTCCTGATCTAATTCCTTTGTCTAAGAAAATAGCCATCATCGACCATCACCGACGGATGCGTAATTTCGAGTTTAATCCAATTTTAGCTTATATTGAAACCGGATCATCCTCGACGACGGAAATGGTAGCGGAATTCTTTAATTATCAACGCAAAGAGATTACCATGTCTTCTTTAGAAGCCACGATTATGTTGGCGGGAATGATTGTCGATACCAACCATTTCAGAACCCATACAGGAACACGAACCTTTGAAGCGGCTTCGGTTCTTAAGGAAATGGGGGCCGATCCAACGGTAGCGGACAGTTTCTTAAGGGATGATTTTGAAGAATTTGATCAGCGAGCCAGTATCTTAAATACGGCACAACTTCACGGAGCCTATATCTTAGCGAGTGTTGATTACAAAGTCTCTCGCTCAATGGTAGCCCAGGTCGCCAATCAATTATTACAAATACAAGGCGTTATGGCTTCCTTTGTCATAGCCCCTATAGATAAACAACAAACGGGCATCTCGGCTCGATCCAATGGTCAGGTAAACGTTCAATTGATTATGGAAGCGTTAGGTGGTGGGGGTCACTTTACCATCGCGGCGGCGCAATTAGAAAAATCAGTCGACGAAGTCAAACAAGAATTAATAAGAACTTTAGATGAATTCGATCAAAAACAACAAATGAATATAGAGGAGGAAGAAGAATGAAAGTAATACTATTAAAAGATGTAAAAAATGTCGGTAAAAAAGGAGATATCGTCGATGTGGCGGATGGTTATGCCAGCAATTTCTTACTTCCACGAAAACTTGCGGTAGTATCCTCAAGCGCAAACGTCAGTCAACTGGAGCAATCTAAACAGGCTGAAAAAGAAAAACAAAAACAACTAAAAAAAGAAGCTCAAGAATTAGCTAAAACATTAAAAGAAAAAGTTGTAAAGACCCAATTAACGGTCGGAAAAGACGGAAGAGTCTTTGGTTCGATTTCGATGAAACAAGTTGCCGAAGAATTACTCAAACAGCACGATATCGAAGTCGATCGTCGTAAAATCAAACAAACCACACCGATTAGTGATTTAGGTTATACCGATATTGATATTGAACTATATAAAGGAGTCATGGCTCAAATCCGAGTCCATGTCAGTGAAAAAGAATGAGTCAAAACTATCCTCATAATATCGAAGTAGAACAAGCTCTATTAGGTGCTTTAATGGTGTTTGATGGCTCAATCGTTACGGTTTTAGAAGAAAATTTAGTGCCGGAGAGTTTTTATAACGCGCGTCATCAAATTATCTTTCGTTCAATGCGCGAATTGTATCAACGCAAATCACCGACCGATTTCACGACCTTATACGCGTATTTAGATTCTAAAGAAGCGTTAAATTCTATCGGAGGTTTGGATTATTTAACCGTATTGTCAAAAAATGCAGGAACCAAAAACAATATCAAACATTTAACCTCGCTGGTTTTAGAAAAGGCACAATTAAGAAACTTAATTGATTCCAGTAAAGAAATCATCGAATTAGCGACTTCCGCACAGCCATTAGATGAAATTTTAGATAATGCGGAAACTTCATTATTACAAGTCACTCGTAATCGTAATACCGCTGATTTTAGAACGGTTTTTGATGTCACCAACCGAGTGGTTGAGATTACTAAAGAATTATCAGTTCGAAAAAATCCGATTACTGGCTTAAAAACAAACTTCGAGGAATTTGACCGCATCACCCACGGCCTACAACGCGGCGATTTATTGATTCTGGCTGCTCGACCAGCGATGGGGAAAACGGCTTTTGCTTTGAATTTAGCGTTAAACACCGCTATTAATAATCCCGAGTATTCGGTGGCTTTATTCTCTTTAGAGATGCCGGCTGAACATCTAGTGAATCGGATGATATCAACCCGCGGTCAGATACCGGGCGATCATTTAAGAACCGGCTATTTAAATAAAAACGAATGGAACGCCTTTAACCATGCGGCGGATACTCTAAAACAACAAAAGATTTTCATAGATGATTCCGGATATATTAAAACCACCGATATCTTTTCTAAGTGTCGAAAATTAGCCAACGATGAAAATCTAGGTTTGATTATCATCGACTATATACAATTGATTTCCTCCAGCAGTGAACGCGATAATCGTCAGGAACAAGTATCCAAGATTTCTCGTGAACTAAAAGGATTAGCTCGAGAATTGGATGTTCCAGTGGTGGCTTTAAGTCAGTTGTCACGTCAAGTTGAATCCAGACAGGACAAGCGTCCTATCTTATCGGACTTAAGAGAATCGGGTTCTTTGGAGCAGGATGCGGATATTGTTATGATGCTCTATCGCGATTCCTACTATAAGAAATCCGAAAATGATGAACCTGCGCCTTTAGTGGAAGAGGTAGAATTGGAAATCGCTAAGCATCGTAATGGGGCTACCGGTACGCTTAAATTCCAATTTCAATCCAACACCGGAGCCTTTACAACCATGGTGGAACGCTTTTAATGAAATTTCATTTACTCGCTTCCGGCTCTAAGGGTAATGCTTGCATTATCGAGAGTCGTTTATCAAAAATAATGATTGATGTTGGTTCAACACAATCGTATCTAAAAACCCGTTTCATAGAAATGGGTTTTAAACGTAGTGATTTGGATGCGGTTTTATTAACGCACGATCACATCGATCATATTTCACAGTTAAATAGTTTTAAACATTTACCGCTTTATGCTCCATTTGTTTTAAAAAATGGCGTCCAGGCCACCATGGTAAGACCG
The DNA here is from genome assembly GCA_023388535.1 of Bacillota bacterium. GTDB lineage: Bacteria > Bacillota_I > Bacilli_A > Erysipelotrichales > Erysipelotrichaceae > JBNRMW01. The sequence continues at coordinate 87,718 of JAEWFZ010000038.1, forward strand.
TATGAGATTTTTCGTATCAACGAATTAACAATATTACCGATAGAGCTTTCGCACGATCGAGATATAACGGTCGGCTATGTAATCGATGATGGCAATAAAAAACTAGTATACTTAACCGATACTGGCTATGTTCGTAGTCAAGATTTACAACATATAAAGAATGCTAATTATTATATTATTGAATCTAATTATGACCCTGAGTTATTAATGCTTACGCCACGTCCGTATCCTTTGAAGCAGCGAATCTTGTCCGATCGCGGCCATTTATCCAATGATGATTGTGGCTGGATATTGCGTCAAGTAATCGGGGAAAGGACTACGGAAATTGTATTAGCCCATATTTCTCAAGAGGCGAATACCCCGGAGATTGCTTTATCCTGTGTGGCTTCCTATTTAGATGCTAGTGACTATCAGGGTAGCCTAGTGGCGGCTCAGCAGTTTGAGGTAACTAGTGGAGGTAGTCATGATTAAATTGATTTGTGTTGGTAAAATGAAGAGCCAATCCCTCAAAGCGATTCAAGATGACTATTTAAAGAAGTCCAATCCGTATCATAAAATTGAATTAATTGAAGTAAACGAAGCCAAAGCCAAATCCATGGAAATCGATAGAATTAAGGAAGAAGAAGGACTAAATATTCTCAAACAAATTCAGCCAAATGATGTCGTCATCGCTTTAACCTTAGGTCAAGAACAATTGACCTCAGAAGCGTTTTCTAAGCAATTGTATTCTTACCTAAATCTAGGAAAAACCGTAGTCTTTGTTATCGGTGGTTCTTGGGGCTTAGCCGAAACGGTCTTAGAACGAGCTCAACTTTTATTATCGGTTAGTCTTTGGACTTTACCACATCTTTTGTGTCGTGTGGTTTTGTTGGAACAAATTTATCGAGCCCATGGAATCGATAAAGGGAGTTCGTATCATAAATAAAGCAAACCAATCCACGAACTAATAAAGTACAACAATTGGTCTACAATAAAGACACCTCCATTTCTATATTTGTGTTAAAAACAAATAATAGTATGGAGGTTTTTTGACGTATTAGAGGTAACACAAGATTCTACATCTAGCTACTTGGACTTTCATCGACTAACTCTTTTATATTTTCAAATAAGTTATCCGCTGAAACAACCACTTCGTCCGCAAATTCATCCTCGAAGAACTCTTCTATATCTTCAGATATGTCATCCGTTGAAACAACTACTTCCTCAGCAAATTCATGATCGACATAAGTGGCATATAGATTAATTAGTTTTACCATTTCAATGATATGGCTTCTTGGTGGTAGCAGTATCAAATAGTGAACTTCGGGGAATAGATCTTCGTATTTTTCTTCAAATTCTTTTCTGTTCAAGTAATCTTTAATCACATCCACGGCTTCTTGATCACTTAATTGATGAGATAAAAGTGTATCATAAGCATCTTCTAAACTTGTGTGAAGATCTGTCAGCTCGCATTCACAACGCTCCAGTTCATTGTCAATTCCATCAACGTAATTGATTTCATCGGCTTCGGCTTTAGTATAATCGCCAAAAGCGGTCCAGCATCGTCGCTCATAGAGATATATTCCAACCAGTTGAACAAATCGTTCATACGAAGCAATCGGTGTATCTAGATTGCGGATGGTTTCAATTACTTTAAGTTCGCCTTGTCTCGGGTTTTCTATTAAATTTAATATAGCTTTTAGTGAGAAAGGGTGATTACGATTGTAGTCAAATAGTTTATAACGATTAATGGTATACAGTTTCTCATAAAGGTCATCCTCAAAAAAAGTAAAGCAAGGATAGATTTTACTTAGGTAATAAAAATAATTTGGGTGATAGTCTGGATTGAATGGGAGTTCGTCGTTGTCCATAGTTATATCGGAGAGAACCACGGTGGATGGATGAATTATAAAAGTGGACGAATCTTCCCCTTCAAGTTCAAACGATTGACACTTATATTTCCTCAAAATGTTATCAAGAAATTGCTTCTTATTGAGAGATTTAGGTACTCTAAAACCAAAATAAAGTTCATCATATTCAAAAGAAAAATTATGGTCACAAACCATAGTCGTGTTGTCAACAGCAAGAGGATTTATATCGCTAATTCCCAGCAAAAAACTGACTAAATACGAACCAAGCGTAGCTGTGCTGACGTACAGATTCTGAAGTTTCATTTGATTCGCAATCTCCTTAGCCAAAATGAAGCTGAAGGCTTGATTTTCTTTGATAATTAAACTTATTTCTTCAGATAAACGACTTAAAGCTAAACTGCGGTCATTGCTGGAGGTATAACCATAATATTGATAGAAAGCTTTATAGACTTGATCAATTAAAATCTGATTAGGATCATCAATAGCTTTTATTTCAGCAAATGGTAGAAAATATTGAACTTCACGAAACTCTTTGTCGAGATGGAGAAAGTGAAATTCTATATTTTTATTAACCATAGTCTTATCGGGAAGAATATCTAAGAAAAAGTAATCTACAACAAACACTCTAAAACCAAATTCAGTAAGTCGTTGTTCCCAATGTTTATCTAAGTCGGATTTATGGTAACTCGATTCCTCAGATAAATATAAAACTGTATAAATTAAAAGATCGTTTCGCGCAGCAAGTATGTCTTCAAAACTAACGAAGTTATCAAAGGTACGTTTATGGTAAAGACGCATTATTGCGTTGATACCTTCTTGGTTTTTAGCGACTAGTTTAAACTCCATTTTATGTAGATCAAAGTCATCGACTTCAACATCATAACCAAAATAGACTTTAAATTTTGGCTTATTCTTAATCATGAAATGCATGATAAAAGGATAGAACAGGACGGAATCCGGGCCAAGAAATATCAAATCTTGATTGATCCAATTTAGATTTAATCTACTAATCGGATGATCTTGCTTTTCAAATATCATAATAACCCTTCTTTCTATTTTGGGTTATTATAAGCGCAAATCCCAGAATCCGTATTTTATTTTAGAAAAAGTTTCTAATTATCCCTAAATTTGTACATTGGTTAAAAGTATTCTATTTGTTTTCTTGAATAACTATGTTAAAATCAGTGTAAGCGGTTACGAAAAGTTAGTTTTGTTTAATTATTTCGTTGAAACCGCCGCATAAATAGTTTATGATTAAATAAACATGAAGGAGGAAGTTTATCCATGAAAGAAAAAACAGTTCTAGTCATCGATCCGGTTGGATTACACGCTCGCCCAGCTACCGTGGCTGTAAACGCAGCAGGTAAATTTAAGAGTGAAGTCAAAATTACTTATAAAGGACGTTCGGTTAATATGAAGTCCATTATGGGAGTTATGTCTTTAGGTATTCCTACACAGTCGGAAGTAACTATTTCAACTGAAGGTGTAGATGAAGAAGAAGCTATTGTTGCTATCGAAGAAGTTCTAAGAGCACAAAAAGTTATTGCTTAAATTCTAACAAAAACAAACGGCTGTAGCGATTTCTCGTTACAGTTTTTTTATGCATTTTTTGTTGTATAATAAAGTTAAATAGTATATAAAAAGCAGAGGGAGGACGCTATGAAATATTTAGATCATTGGAAAAACAAAGTTGACCTCGATTCAAAACTCAAAACACAATTAGAACAGTATTCCGAAGCCGAATTAAACGACGCCTTTTACACGCGTTTAGATTTCGGTACGGCTGGAATGCGTGGTCTTTTAGGACCAGGACCGAATCGAATCAACCTCTATACGGTAGCCCGTGCCAATATTGGATTTGGTAAATACCTCAAATCATTAACCAACCAACCGGTAAAAGTAGTCATTGCTCATGACAATCGACATATGTCGAAAGAACTAGCTCAAGTTTGCGGTAAAACCCTAGCTCAACTAGGGATTGAGAGCTATATTTTTGAAGACTTAAGACCAACCCCAGAACTAAGTTTTGCGGTTAGAGAGCTAGAAGCAGATGGGGGTATCGTCATCACCGCATCCCATAATCCACCTGAATATAATGGTTATAAGGTATACGATCATACCGGTCGTCAATTAATCCCAGAAGAAATCGATGCTGTAGTCGGTTTTATCAACGAAATCGAAGACGAGCTAAGTATTAATTTTGATATTAACGAAGAACAAGAAGCTTTAATTCATACAATCGGTAAAGAAATCGATGAAAAATACAAAGAAGCTGTTCTTTCCATTCAATTACGCCCGGAATTAAATAAGGAAGATTTCTTATTAGTTTTCAGTCCACAACACGGAACGGCGTATCCATTGATGACCGATATCTTCGATGAGGCTGGTTATCGCTATGTTTTAGTTGAAGAACAAGCCTTCTCCAATCCGGATTTTGTCAATACCAAGACGCCAAATCCAGAAGACAAAGCTTCCTATGATTTAGCGTTAGAATACGCTAAAAAACACGAAGCCGATTTGATTTTGGTAACCGATCCGGATGCCGATCGAATGGGGATTGTAGTTAACCAAGCCGGTGAATATATCTACTTGACCGGAAATCAAGGTGGCGCCATTCTTTTGAAATATATCTTTGATACCCGAGTTGAGAAAAACTTAATGCCGAAAGAGCCGATTATGTTTAACACGGTTGTCACCTCCGATGTCGGAGAACGCCTAGCGGCTCGATATGGGGTTCAAACCGAAAAGACCTTAACTGGTTTCAAATTCATTGGCGAGAAAATCCAAAGCATGGAAGACAGTCAAAACTATGTCTTTGGCTACGAAGAGTCTTACGGTTATCTTTTAGCGCCATTTGTTCGCGATAAAGACGCTTTACAAGCCTGCTTAATGCTGGCTGAAGCAGCCACCTACTACAAGGCCCAAGGGAAGACTTTAGTAGATGTTTTACATGAAGTATTTGCTGAAGTCGGTGCCTATGAAGATCAACAAGTTTCCTTGACCTTGGCTGGCGTTGAAGGTGTTGCTCGAATTAAGGAAATCATGAAGAACCTAAGAACGATGGAAATGAAATATATCGCCAGCGAACCCGTTGTTTTCAAAGAAGATTATCTAAGCCAGGTTCGTCAAGATGAAACCGGTGAATACCCAATTGAATTGCCAGAAGCCGATGTCTTAAAGTTTGGTTTAGCCGATGGTAGTTGGATTGCGATTCGTCCATCCGGTACCGAACCAAAATGCAAGTTTTACTATTGTGTCCGAGGAGAAACTATAGAACAAGCCTCAGAGAAATTAAATTTGTATCAACAAGCCATCAACCTACTAGTGGAGTAAACTATGACTGAACTTTCTATTCTAGATGATTTTCATGCCGGTCATTGCATAAATGCCTACGAGATTTATGGTGCACACCTCAGCTTTAGAGAGGTTGAAGGGGTAACCTTTACGGTGTATGCGCCTTCCGCACTGTCGATTCAAGTCATCGGTGATTTTAACCATTGGGATGGTCGAAATCACTATATGGAACGACTCAACGACCGTGGCGATTGGCAATTATTCATTCCTGGTATTAAAGAATGGGAACTTTACAAATATCGAATTGAAACACCCGAACATACTCATATCGACAAAGCCGATCCGTTTGCGTTTTACAGCGAGCTTCGTCCCAATACTTCTTCGATTGTTACCCAAATTGATGGCTATAAATGGAACGATCAAAAATGGATGGCACAACGCACCAAAAACTTTGATCGTCCGATGTCGATTTATGAGGTACATTTAGGATCCTGGCGCTTAGAAAATGGAAAATGGCTAACTCAAAATGATTTTGTAGAACAATTAATTCCCTATGTTAAGGATAATGGATATACCCATATTGAATTAATGCCTCTATCGGAACATCCGTTTGATGGCTCTTGGGGTTATCAAGTAACCGGATATTTTTCGCCGACCTCACGCTATGGCAGTCCGATGGATATCATGTATCTAATTGATCAATTTCACCAAGCTGGAATTGGCGTGATTATGGATGTTGTTCCTACCCACTTTGTTAAGGACGCTCATGGCTTAGCTTATTTCGATGGCCGAGCTTTATATGAATACGCCAATCCAAGCGATGCCCATAGCGAATGGGGAACTTTGAATTTTGATTTATGGCGTGAACAAGTGCGCTCGTTTTTAATGAGCGCTAATGCCTTTTGGTTGGACAAATTTCATATTGACGGTTTACGCTTCGATGCGGTAGCCAACATGCTACATTGGGGCGCTAATAAAAACCGTGGTGAAAACCAAGGCGCCTTAGCTTTTATTCGCCGCATGAATTATCATTTAGCACGAAAATTCCCAAATTGTATGTTGATTGCGGAAGATTCTTCCGATTTCCCAAACGTCACCAAGCCGACCTTTGACTTAGGCTTAGGCTTTGACTACAAATGGGATTTAGGCTGGATGAACGATACCTTGAAATACTTCAAGCACGATCCGGTTCACCGCAAATACTATCACCATCAACTTACTTTCTCGATGGCTTATTTCTATTCGGAACGTTTCCTGTTACCGCTATCTCATGATGAAGTGGTTCATATGAAGGGTTCTTTAATTAATAAGTTTTGGGGTACCTACCAACAACGCTTCGATCAATTGAGAATTTTGATGGGTTATATGTTTGCTCATCCAGGTAAGAAGTTGAACTTTATGGGGAATGAATTCGCCCATTATGGCGAATGGCTAGAGTTTAAACAATTGGATTGGGAACTCTTAAACTTCCCGTTACACGATTCTTTCTTACGTTATTTTAAGGATTTAAACGGCATCTATACGAGCCATCCGGCGATGCATCGCTATGATTATGATCCAAAAGGCTTTTTCTGGATCGATGCCGATAACGCGAATCAATCGATTTATTCGTTTGTTCGTGAGTCGGAGGAAGAAATCGTAGTGGTCGTCCTCAATATGACGCCGGTTCACTACCGCGATTACAATGTCGGTGTCCCTTATTTAGGAACTTATATTGAATTATTGAATTCTCAAAAGGATATATATTCCGGAAACAATGATTGTAACTATGAGCCACTAGAAGCCTATGAAGGCCGCAGAAATAACCAGCCTTACCATATTAATATTAAGATAGCTGGATTTAGTTGTATCTATTTCCATCATAAGAAAGAAACTGAATAGGTTTTTTGAAACTTAAGAATTGATGAAAGCGAGACTTTTTTAAGAAAAGCCTCGCTTTTTTATTAATCAGCTTAGTTAGGATTTGCGATAAATAAACAAACTTTGGTTAAATGTAGTATAATGACGATGATTTCGGTTTAGGAGGAAATTAAATGTTTAAAGACAAATTTGATTTTAAACGAGAGTTTACGACTCGCGTTGTAGAATCGTATGGTCGTTCCTTAGAACAATCTCATATTACTGAACGTTATGTGGTTCTAGGTGAGATGGTTCGTGAATATGCATCGATTCATTGGAAAGATACAAAAGAAAATATAGCACAATTAGGGGCTAAACAAATGTATTATTTCTCAATGGAATTTTTAATGGGAAGACTATTAACAAACAACTTAATGAATTTAGGAATTTATGAAATCGTACACGACGGGCTTGATGAACTCGGCTACGATTTGAACGAATTAGAAGACTTAGAAGCCGATGCCGGTTTAGGTAATGGTGGTCTAGGACGCCTTGCGGCTTGTTTCTTAGATTCTCTAGCTTCCATGTCATTACCAGGAAATGGTATCACTTTACGTTATGAATACGGTTTTTTCAAACAAAAAATCGAAAATAACAAACAAGTAGAAGTTCCAGACCAATGGCTAAAACTAGGTAACGTTTGGGAAGTTCGCAAACCTAAACATGCGGTTGATGTAGCTTTTGGTGGTCATGTTCGTTTAGTCCGTTCTGAAAACGGAAAAATGACCTGGGAACATGCGAACGCGGAATACGTACGTGCCGTTCCTTGCGATGTGCCAATTGTTGGTCGTGGTACTGATGCGACCAATACCCTTCGCCTTTGGACCGTAGAACCAAGCGATCGCTTACCGGCCAAAAAGAATTTCGATAAATATCTCGAAGAAGTTTCAGAAATTTGCCGCACCTTGTATCCGGACGATAGTACCGAACAAGGCCGCATCCTTCGTCTGAAACAACAATATTTCTTTGTTTCGGCGGGACTACAATCTCTGATTAAAGCCCATTTACGCGTCTATCCAGACTTAAAGAACTTCTCTGAGAAGACAGTTTTACAATTAAATGACACCCATCCAGTACTGGCCATTCCTGAACTGATGCGTCTTTTAATTGATGTCTATGAGTTTGAGTGGGAAGATGCTTGGAAACAAGTTACTGAAACCTTCGCTTTTACAAACCATACCGTTTTACAAGAAGCTTTGGAACGTTGGCCAATTCACCAAGTTCAAACTTTGCTTCCAAGAATTTATATGATTATCGAAGAGATTTCTCGTCGCTTTAATCTTGAGGTGGCTAATCACTTCGTCAACGATACCAATCGTCAACAAAGAATGTCGATCATTCACGAAGGCCAAGTTCATATGGCTAATTTAGCGATTGTTGGTTCGTTCTCGGTGAACGGCGTGGCTGGATTACACTCGGAAATTCTAAAAGAAGAATTGTTTAGAGATTTCTATGAATTATATCCAGAAAAATTCAATAACAAGACTAATGGTGTCGCCCATCGTCGTTGGTTGGTATATTCCAACCCACAACTGGCTGCGTTATTAAAAGATACCATTGGCGATGACTATATTTATCGTCCAAAAGAATTGGAACGCTTATTAGAATTTGTGGATGATGAAGACGTTCAAAAACGCTTCCTAGCTATCAAGGATGAACGTAAACAAATCTTGAAAGATTATATTAAGAAATCAACAGGAATCGATATTCCAATTAATTCGATTTATGACACCCAAGCTAAGCGAATTCACGCCTACAAACGTCAACTTTTAAATGTACTACATATCATGTATCTGATTCGTAAACTAGAAGCGAATCCAGAGCTTACCATCCCTCATCAAACCTTTATCTTCGCTGGTAAAGCTGCCCCTTCCTACTTATTTGCTAAGAAAGTTATTGAGTTAATCAATGTCCTTAGCGATTATGTTGAAGCGAGCGAGCATTTGTCGAAGAACTTAAAGGTTGTCTTCATCCCTAACTATTCGGTTACCATCGCGGAGATATTACTAAATGCTTCCGATGTTTCGGAACAAATCTCTACCGCTGGTAAAGAAGCTTCGGGTACCGGAAATATGAAGTTCATGATGAACGGAGCGATTACCCTAGGTACCTATGATGGGGCTAATATTGAAATTGATGATTTGGTTGGACCGGAAGACGATGTTATCTTCGGGTTACGTGTCGAAGATATCCGTAAACTTAATTTAGAAGGCTATTCGGCCTTTGATGAACTACAAAAGAATCCAGAACTGTTTGCGATTGTTGAATCGTTAATTGATGGTACCTGGACTCAAGATAATGGCCAATTCAAGATCATCTATGAAGAACTGATGTTTAAGAACGATGAATATTTCTTGTTCGCCGACTTTGAAGCCTATCGTTTGGCTCAAGAAGAAGTGGTCAAGCGTTATCAAGACCGCCGTGGTTGGGCAAGAACTTGCTTGATCAACATTGCTAAGTCTGGTTTCTTCTCCAGCGATCGTACCATTGAACAATATGCGGACGATATCTGGGATCTAGAATATATCAAATAAGCTAGTTTGATTAAAACAAGACCAACTCTACGTTAATAAGAGTTGGTCTTTTCTTCTCTAGCTGGTTGCCGTTGTTTTATTAATTATAATCTATGTTAAAATAGGTCTATGAAATCTATTAAAATAGGATTAGTAGTTGTATTGCTACTAACCTTTAGCGCTTGTAATACTTCGTCTGAGAAACACGAAACGGCAAAAGCATTGAAAACATCGTTTACTAAGATGAAAAGCTTAAATCAAATCATCGATGTAAAAATAGAAAGTCATAATAAAGGAATTATAAAACAAACCAATAAGAAGTTAGAACTTATCAATACGTATAAAAATGGCGAGATCCAAGATTTTCGCTCCAAGGAGATAACGAGCGATTCCGATAAGAAGCCAACCCAGATGGAATTTGTTAATCTGGGGGACGTGGCTCAAATTAAGTTAGGAGACGTTGTCTACGAACAAAACACCAAGGTAGCATATCCCTTACATTACGGAAATCTCATCGCTTGGTTACAAGCCAATGTCGATAACCAAAAGCTACTCTTAACTAGCGAGAACGAACTGGTATATCAGGGTAGTGAAGCGGAAGTGATCGATTCCTTTATTGAACATTTCAAACTTTCGCTATCTTCTATCGACGATTTAGAAGTCAAACTAAACCTATCAATGAAATTATCAAGAAAACGTGATTTAATCGAGATTTTAGAATATAAACTAAGCTCTAATTATGACAAGAACTCAGTTAGTGTTGAAGGTCTCGGTATCTTTCGAGAAATGAACCAACCATTAGAAATTAAACTATTTAGATGAGGGGAAATATGGATAAGAATAGTCGTGTCTACGCACAACTCGACGATTACCAACAGATTACATTTTATATGAATCGGACCTATTATAATGGGAAATCGGGTCATTTTTATTTGCGAGATCCCCAAGGTAATATTTGTAAGCTATTGATTAAGAATGTCGATTCTACCGATTATAATTTTACCCGCTATACCTTGTCTTGCCCCGAACATTTAGAGATTGGCCTCGATTATGAAATTTTAGAGGAATATGGACTTTCTACCCCGCTACGCTATGGTTTAATTGTTCAAACCGAACGTTTTGACAAAGAGTTTTTTAATCCGCGTAATGATTTTGGTGCTAATGTTATCGATAATAAAACGCGCTTTGTGCTTTGGGCTCCGACCGCATCCTCGGTCACCCTCAAACTTATCTTTACCGATGATACTATCGAATACCATCGCCTGGTTCGTGAGGAAAAGGGCGCTTTTGTTTATCAAGACGATCGCAATTTACATGGCGTAGGTTATCTCTATGCGGTTCAAGTAAACGGTGGTTCTAATATTACCTTAGATCCTTACGCGTATGGCTCGGTTGAGAACTCTAAGTATAATGTGGTGGTCGATTTTAACCAATTAAGTAGTTATTTTTACGACGATAAATTGCCTAAAGTCAAAAGTAACGAAGTTACTATCTGTGAAGTCTCGATTCGCGACTTTAGTATCCATCCTAATTCCGGGATTGATGAGAAAGGAACCTTTAATGGATTTATTCAACAAGGGGTAACTACCGAATTAGGTACTGCGGTTGGTTTTGATCATCTCTTATCGATGGGCTATAGCCATATTCAATTAATGCCTATTTTTGATTTCCAAACGGTGGATGAACTGAATCCAAAGCTGTTTTATAACTGGGGTTATGATCCAATCCAGTACAATTGTGTTGAGGGTAGTTATAGTTCCGATCCCAGAGTTCCAATGGCTAGAATTATGGAGCTTCAAGAACTGATCGCTAAATGTCATAAACATGGCTTACATGTAACCTTGGATGTGGTTTATAACCATGTCTTTGATCAGAAGACGTCTCCTTTTGAACAAGTGGTACCAAATTACTATTTCCGTCAAGCCAATGGTGTTTTATCCAATGGTTCGTTCTGTGGTAATGATTTTGATTCAAAACGACGGATGGGCCGTAAGTTTATTGTCGATTCGATCGCTCACTGGATTGAACATTATCATGTGGATGGTTTTCGCTTTGACTTGATGGGAATTTTGGATATTGAAACGATGAATGAAGTGAAATTAGTCGCTTCTACCTTACGTCCTCGAACCATCATCTATGGGGAAGGCTGGAATATGCCGACCATGTTACCGGATCAGGAAAAAGCCAGTATGTATAATGCGGATGCGATGCCGGAAATAGGTTTCTTTAATGATTTCTTTAGAGATCATGTTAAGGGTCCTTCTTCTCGCGAAAAACGTTGGGCTAAGGGTTATTGTTTAGGAGATCCTTCCTATGTGGAAGCGATGAAAGCGGCCTTGGTTGGAAACGTTTTAGAAAATCAAGCCGTTAAGCTTTTCAATCAACCACATCAATCGATTAATTATGTGGAATGTCATGACAACGCCACCCTTTGGGATAAGCTTAAAGAAGCCAATCGAGAAGAACGTAAGGAAGAACGCATCAAACGACAAAAAATCACTAACGCAGCGGTTCTTTTAGCCCAGGGCATCCCTTTCATCCATTATGGTCAGGAAATGTGTCGAACTAAGTTTGGCGAAGAGAATTCCTACCGCAGTAGTGATGAGGTAAATCAGATAAATTATGACCGCTTAGACCAGTATCGGGAAGTCGTACAATTTACTCGCGATATGATTAAGCTGAGAAAAAAGGTCCCGGCTTTTTCCATGGCCAGTGCGGTAGAAATTATGCAGCATGTTGATTTTGAGATTTATCATAATACTTCTTTAATCTATAAATTAGTCGATCTATCCGATTATGGAGAGTATAAGGAAGTTTTTGCTATTTTTAATCCGAGTTATCATCAGATTCATTATCCATTACCAGGGTCCTTTGAAATTTTAGCGGATGGCTTTGGTTTAGTGGAAGATGAAACGCCCATTAACGTAGCCGTGGTTGATCCTATTTCTATATTAGTAGTTGCGAATCGAGGTTTAGATGATTAAATCTGTAATTTTTGATTTTGGTAATGTTATTGCTAATTTCTCTCAAGAAGAGTTTATTAAGAAACATAATCCTAAGAGTTTATCGCTCGCTGAGTTTCAAAAGCTTATTTTTCATAATTGGCCGGCATTGGATAATGGTGATATCGAATTAGATGATTATATTCAACAAGCCTTGGCGTTAGCGCCTAAAAAAGCTCATCAGGAATTAATTAATTTCTTTAACGAGTGGACTCAATATTTTGAGTACAATCAACCGATTTATGATTTGATTAAAGAATTAGAAACCAAAGATATTGATTTATACTTACTAAGTAATGCGCCGCGTTTTTTCGCTGAGTCCTTATCTAAGTTTGAAGTCTTAGATAATTTTAAAGGTTTTGTCATTTCTGGTGTGGAGAAAGTATCCAAGCCAGATGAAGCTATTTATCAAATTCTATTAGATCGATTTAACATCGATCCAAAGCATGCGCTTTTTATCGATGATTTAGAAGACAATGTAAAAGCGGCTATAGATCTGGGTATCAAAAGCATCCGCTATGTCGACGATACTCAAGCCATAAAAGCGTTATTATTTAATAAGTAAAAGCTAAATAAATATGGATGTTTAAAAAGAATCTAGTCGATTCTTTTTTAATCCGCTTCAGGTAATGACTATATGTTAATTATTTATCTTGAAGATTGATTTACTAATCACTATAATAATCATGCAAGGGAGGATGACTATGAAGAAACTTGTGAAATTATTAATTATTTCCTTGGTTGGATTTCTATTGATCAGCTGTGGTCCTACTAAACCAGCTGAGACCAAAGTTCCGGAAACACCAACAAAAGAAACTACCACAGAACCTTCAGCCAAAGAAAAGGTTCACGATGTTGTTATTATTGGTGCCGGTGGTGCCGGTATGAGTGCAGCGATTGCGGCTAATGAAGCTGGTGCGGTGTTATCGTACTAGAAAAAATGCCAATCGCTGGTGGAAATACTACCTTGGCTACTGGTGGTATGAACGCTGCCGAAACAAAATTCCAAAAAGCTTTGGATATTGAAGATTCGGTAGATTTGTTTGTCGAAGAAACCATGAAAGGTGGCTACAATAAAGCGGATGAAAAACTAGTTCGTTTTATGGCTGAACAATCCGCCGATGCTATCGACTGGCTTGATAAAATGGGAATCACCCTCGATGGTGTGAGCTTCTCTGGTGGATTTTCGGTAGCCCGAATCCATCGCCCTAAAGATGGTAGTCCAGTTGGTTCTTATCTAGTTTCTGGATTTATCAAGAAACTTGAAGAAATCGGTGTACCAATTGCTTATAACACCACAGCAACTGAACTTGTTGTTGAAGGTGGAAAAGTTGTTGGTGTCAAAGCGACTGGTCCAGAAGGTGAATTGGTTTATAAAGCTAAAGCGGTTATCGTTGCGGCTGGTGGATTTGGAGCTAACTTAGATATGGTGGTTGAATATCAACCAGGTCTAAAAGGCTTTGTTACTACTAACGCCAAAGGCGCAACCGGAGATGGTATTTTAATGGCTCAAAAAGCTGATGCTGATACCGTAGATATGAAAGAGATTCAAATCCACCCAACCGTGGAACAAGAAACCTCTCAATTGATAACGGAAGCTCTAAGAGGTGAAGGTGCTATCTTGGTTAACCAAGAAGGGAAACGATTCACTAACGAGCTACTTACTCGCGACAAGGTAAGTGCGGCTGAAATTGAACAATCCGGCGGTTATGCTTATATTCTCTTTGACGAAGCTTTACGTGAAAAGAACAAAGTTGTTGATAAATATATCGCCGCTGGTTACACCCATGTCGGTGAAACTTTAGAAGATTTAGCTGGAAAATTAGAAATTGATCCAGCGACCTTAGCAGCTACTTTAAAAACTTATAACGAAGCGGTTGCGGCTGGTAAAGATGAAGAGTTTGAACGCGAACCTGAAGCTTTGATCGCTGTGGAGAAAGCACCGTATTATGCGGTTAAAATTGCTCCAGGGGTCCACCATACCATGGGTGGTATCAAGATTAATGTAAAAACTGAAGTCTTAAAAGCTGACGGAAGTGTTATTGAAGGTCTTTACGCCGCTGGTGAAGTTACCGGAGGAATCCATGGTGGTAACCGAATCGGTGGTAACGCCGTTGCTGATATCGTTGTCTTCGGACGCGCATCCGGAAAAGAAGCCGGAACCTATGCTATGGCCCACGGCGGTATGGGTAAAAAATCTCCAACTACACCTAAAGAAGATGATATTAAAGTCCCAACTGAAGCTGGAACTTTAAAAGATGGTGTTTATAGCGAAGAAATCCAAGGCCATAACGGAAAACTAACCGTCAAAGCTACCGTAGAAAACGGTAATATTGTTAAATTAGAATTCCCGGATAATCCGGAAACGGAAGCAATCTTTAACGGTGCCTCAAAGATTATTGTTAAACAGATTATTGAAACACAAAAACTTGAAGGGATTGACACCGTATCGGGTGCTACCGTCTCTTCCAACGCTATTCTTAAAGCGGTAGAGAAAATTATTTCAGAAAATCAAAAATAGCCTCTAGTAAAATGCCTCCGAATTTCGGAGGCGTTTTTGTTTTTGCGCTACTTTACTATTTCTTTGTCTTTTGTGAAAAATAATGAATTATAACGAAATTGACTTCTTTATATAACCCTGTATGCTTTTTATAGGAAGGTAGGTAAGTATTTATGAATCACGAGCATGAAAAGATTGAAGTCGAAACGGAGGAAGAATTTCCGAGATACTTATCAAGAAATACCTCAGGAGCTATATTCTATGTGTTTCCGATAATAGTTTTCCCAATACTTACTAATTTATACAAAATCATAAGATACAAGAAAGCCTTTACGTTGGCTAATGTTTTTGATATTAATGCGGAGTCTTTATTTTCCTTTGGCGCCATGTTTCTTTTTTGGCTATTTATGATTGCATATTCAAGGATAGATAAGAAAGATTGATAATTAGATAAACGATATCTCTGAATAAAAATGAATAGCGGAGCTCACAAAAAGAGTTCCGCTTTTTTTGATGATTGATTATTAAATAAAATTAAAATTATTTCTTAGCTTTTTATTGCTTTTTGACAATGATGAATCGATAAGGATCAATGAATTGATTATAAGCCTCACGATTAGTAAATAAATCTTGGTCGAAGTCTTGGTAAAGAATTGATTCATCTCCGAGATTAACAACTAAAGACAAGCTTTCATCAATCGTATAATAAAGAAGATTATTTTTAGTGCTAATTGTAACCCTACCATTATTAATGAGATCGATATTATCCGAACGGATAGCTAGCAATTGCTTGAGTTTATCACTGAACTGACGTTGAAGTTCATTGGCTTGCTGGGGGTAGAGGGCACGATCGTGTTCACTGGATTCACCCAAAAGTGCATACTCACTACCATACAAAAGACAAATACCACCCTGCTGTAAACTAAGCAAAGCAAACGCTAATAGCGTTTTATCGAGATCATCGCCTAACATGTAGCGGATCCGTTGGGTATCGTGAGAATCCAGTAGAGTAAAAGTGGATTGACGGATTAAATTAGGGTAGCGGTACTGATAACGATAAAACTGGTCCATAAAGTTTTGAATATCTCCGCTATTTATTAAATCCTTGATGATATGTCCTAGCTGATAATTCATGGCCGCATCGAAGCGATGATCCAACCAGTCTATGGGATCATGCCAGATTTCTGCGAGCAGATAACAATCCGGAAATTCTTCTTTTATTTCCGAATACATCCGTTGATAAAAACGATTAGCAATTTCATTAGCAACATCGATACGCCAGGCATCGATCTTGGTTTCACGAATCCAATATTTCATCACCTCTAAAAAGTAATCTTGAACCTCTGGATGATCGGTATTTAGCTTGGGCATTTGTTTGGTACTAGCAAAGGTTTGATAGATGGGTGGATCAAGTTGTTGGAAATGATACCAATGGTAATACTTAGAATCTCTTCCCTGTAACATCACGTCTCTAAAAGCGAAGAAATCCGTTCCAGTATGATTAAAAACCCCATCCAGCATAACCTTTAGACCGAGTTGATGGGCTTTTTCAACAAGCTTTTTAAATAAATCTAAGTCGCCAAAATCGGGATCGATTTGGTAATAGTCGATGGTATCGTATTTATGATTCGATTTAGCCAGAAAAATAGGGGTTAAATAGAGGCCGGTAAAACCAAGTTCTTTAATCTGCTCTAAGTGGTTAAGGATGCCTTGTCCATCACCACCAAAATAACCCAAAAGCCGTGCGGGATCCTGCCAAGAATAACCATCCGCACGATTATTACTACGATCACCATCACTAAAACGATCAAAAAAGATTTGATACCAAGTTATCTTTGAAACCCAGGCAGGTGGTTTAAGAGCTTCCTGTTGACGAATAAAAGGTAAAAAGAAGCCGTTCCAATGATGATACGGACTATCATCAAAAACCCCATGATCACCAAAACAGATCGATTCATCGTTGTTTTTCAAGCGAAAATAATATTTAAGTCGTTGAGTGGGACAAGCAATGACAATTTCCCAAAACTTGTGATGACATGTGGTACCGATTAATGTCATCTTTTCTTCTTGATGCTTCCAGACATAGGTATCGTCAACGGGTTGCCATAAATAAGGATCGCCATGTACCAATGAGACCGCCTCGACATCGATTCCAGTCTGAAATTTTATCTCCACATGGTGGTTATCTAAAATTGTACAAAAACCAAATAACCTGCGATGAAAGATTGCGGAAATGTTCATAAACAACCTCCAATTTCGTGATAACGCTTTCATTTTAGCATAGTATCTGTGATATAATAATATTAGAATTATGAAGGAGGATGCATAATGTCTTCAGAAAAGAAGCCTGTACCTGTTGTTAACCCCAACAACAAAGGTAAAGGTGATGCTTTAATTTCAGCATTACTATCCGCATTGGTACCTGGACTGGGACAAATCCGAAATCGACAACGCTCTAAAGGATTAATTATCTTTTTGTTTTTTCTATTGGCGATTGCGATTGAATTGATTACGTCCGATTATTTTGTGGCTAATGAACTATTAGCTAAATATCCACCGAAAGCGAATGAAACGGTTCATTTCTTCCGTGATTTTGGTGGTTTTTTCTCTTACGGATTGTGGGGATTATTCACCTTAGGGGCGATTACTCGTGGTAAAACCTATCGCGGCCAAGTGATTGAAACGTACAATCGTAATATCCGTTTCAGAAATGCGGATAACTCAGTTTCTTTATTAGGTAATGGTCTTATTACCTTAATGTTTTTTGCTTTTTTATTAATGATATATATCATTAATATCCGTGACGCCTATAAGGTTCGCTTAGCGGAAAATCAAGGGAAACCAGCCTTGACCGGGAAAAAGATGATGCGCGATTTATGGGATCGTTCGCTTCCTTATTTCTTGATGGCTCCACTTGCGGTAGCTTTAGGCTTTTTCTCGATTGTTCCCATTTTATTCTCGTTTTTATTAGCCTTTACCAATTACACCTATAAGATTCAGGTACCCAATAACCTGATTAAATGGGTGGGATTTACTAACTTTTCGACCTTTTTAGCCGATCCGGGATGGTTAAGCCTCTTTGGTAAGACCTTTATGTGGACGGTTCTGTTTGCCTTGATGGCTTCCTTTACGTGTTATGTACTAGGAATGATTAATGCCTTAATCATTGAATCGAAGGTGGTCAAGGCGAAAAAACTTTGGCGAACCATCTTAATCTTGCCTTGGGCAATTCCAGGAATGATTTCCTTAATGGTCTTTAAGAACGCCTTTGATACCCATGGTTTGGTAAATAAAATACTCTACGCGACGGACACCATGACTCCGGTCTCCAAAGCCCTATATAACCTGGGGTTACAGGGAAGACCTGATAGTCCGATTTATTGGTTAAGCCAGCCTTATAATGGCAACTTAGCTAAATTTGTCATTATTGTCGTCAACCTTTGGTTAGGGGCCCCTTATTTTATGATGTTAATCACCGGAACCTTAACCACCTTACCGGAAGATCTCTATGAGGCTGCTAGTATCGATGGGGCATCGGGTTGGCAGAAGTTCAGGTATTTGACCTTACCACTAATTCTGCGATCGACCGCTCCGGCGATTATTATGACCTTTACTCACAACTTTAATAATTTTGGTTCTATCTATTTCTTAACCGGGGGAGGACCTGCCTACGAACTTAAGGATATCCCAATGTCCTTGAGGGTGATGGGAGGTGCGCCGGGTCAAACCGATATCTTAATTTCCTGGATATATAAACTATCTTTTAGTAGCAACGCACAGTTGTATAATATTGCCTCGGTCTATTCAATATTTATCTTCGTCTTGATAAGTTTATTCTCAGTAATTAACTTATCTCGTCAGAAGAGCCTATGGGAGGAGTTCTAAGATGAATAAACTTAATTTAATCTTAACCTCGATGAATCCAGTATTAATGGGACTATTGGTAGTTGCTTTAGCTTTAGTAGTCATCTTTGTGATAGGCATAGCAAGAGCTGGAAATAAAAAGCGCTTTTTCATCAATTATTTTAAAGCACTTTTCTCCTACTCTTGGTTAATGGTTGCGGTTATGGTGGTGCTAGCCCCCGTACTATGGATGATTTCGGCCGCCTTTACCCAGGGTAGAACCATAAATGCGGTTCCTATTTTGCCAAATCCGAGAATGTTTACTTTGGAGCATTTCAAATATATCTTTGAATACCGTACCTTGAAGACGGCCGTTATGGCCGATTATCCAGCCGCTTTCTTGAGAACCTTAGGTTTAGCGGTGGTGAATACCATCTTAGTCTTAATTCTTAGTACCCTTTCTGGCTTTATCTTCTCAAGACTTCGCTTTAAGGGTCGTAAGAATATCTTGTTAGGAATGATGATACTACAGATGTTCCCTTCCTTTATGGGGATGTTAGCCTTGTTCATGATTTTTAGAACCTTCGGTTGGTTAAATAATACGTATATGTTAGCAATAATCTATTCGGTAGGAAGTATTCCTTATAACACCTTCTTAGTCCGTGGATTTATGCGTAGTATTCCAAAATCATTGGATGAAGCTGCGGAAATTGATGGTGCTTCGAAAATGCAGACTTTATTTAAAATACTCTTACCATTGATCGTTCCAATTCTTGGCTTTATTTCAATTAACGCCTTCATGGCACCTTGGATGGACTATATGCTACAGTCGGTTTTCTTACAAGCAGATTCTCAGACGGTGGCGGTCTGGTTGTATCGGACCACCGATCCGTTCAATACTTTGCACTATAACCCACTGCGCTTTATGGCTGGGGCTTTACTGGTAGCGATTCCGATTATGCTTGTTCAGTTTTACATGCAAAGATACATGGTCTATGGCTTAACCGCGGGAGCTGAAAAAGGCTGATGTTTGATCGACTCCACGAAATTTTATATTCCAATAAAGCGATCATTGAAAAACGCAGTATATCTTGGGTTTTAATTGTTTCCTTGTTTTTCTTCTCCGTGGTTCTAATTGGAGCGCCCTTTGTTACCCAAGGGTATCGTTTAGAAGCTAAATCGATTGCTCCGGTTTTTGCTCCTTTAGCCAGCTCCTTTAACCAAGCGCTGGATGAAGATTGCTCGATTGAGAATAACACGTTAACTTGTGCGTTTTCGGAAGTAAAAACCTTCACTGCAGGAGACTATACCGTATATTTAAACGAGAAAGATGATGTAACTATCAATCAACTCAATAAGTATCTGATGTTAACCGAACACTATGTCTCCGCCCAAATCGATAATAATACGATTGTTGGAACTTATAATTTAGCCAATATTGGTAAACTAGAAAACTTGAAACAATCCGGTTTAAGCGAGGATTTGGTTTTAGCGGATTTTCTAGAGAATGCTCATAAAGGGGCGCTTCCAACACGTATCCCATTGATTTATGCCTTGAATTTATTTCAGTATTTTGTTTATATTTTGGTCGTAGCTTTAGTCTTACGATTTGTTAATGGTCGTCAATTTGCTTTAAATCTTTCCTTTAAGGAAGCGATGGCGATTGCGGTGATGACGATGTTTTCACCGGCTTTAATCACGGCTATAATAGGCCTATTCAATCCATCAATTGCTACTTTAGCATTCCCTGTAATTTACATGGGTCGAATTGTTATGGTCTATTGGCAGATTATGAAATTACAACACTCGTCCAGTCCATCGAAAGTATGATATGGCTTGACGAGTTTTAAGGGTTTGTTATAATAACCCTGCAACATCTATGCGGTTACATAATGATTTATAGCAGTCGAGATACATTTTTGTAACCCTTGTTGAATTCTAAATACAGGAGGAAAAGTATTTAATGAAAAGATTACTACAACTATTGTTGATGGCTTTGGTTGCTGCTCTTTTGATTTCTTGTGGAACAAAACCAACACCAGAACCAACCCCAACACCGAGCGAAACTGAAACTCCAAGTGAAACCGAAACACCAAGTGCTGAACTCAATGGAGAAAACGTAGTTTGGAACGCCGAAAAAGGCCAATACGAAATTGAGCCAGACGCAGACATTCGTTTTGCGGTAGATAACGACGCTTTTGGAGCTGCTATTGTAGCTCTATGGGATAAAACCCATCCTGAACATGCAGGAAAAGTTAAATATGAAAATATGGGTTCTGCCGATACCGCCGATAAAATCGGCGAACAACAAGGTGCACTCCCTGATGTCATCTTAGTTATTGACGGGGAAGTACCTCGTAACGAAGCCCATGTTTATGCTTTTGAAAAGAACTTAGCCGATATCGTACGTGCTAATGGTTCTGAACCAGGGCTTGAAGCTGGAAATACCGATGGCGCTACCATCTATGCTCCAGCGGCTCTCGATGGAATGACTTTCGTCACCAACTTAACCATGTTAGAAGCTTTAGGCGAAGACATTACCGATGCTAATGGCGACGGTCTAGTAGATGCTTTTGACACTTGGGAAAAGATTTTTGAACTAGCCAAGAAATGGGATGCCAATCGTCCAGTTTACAAAGTACGTCAATATGTAGACGGCACTAACGACCAAGGTGAACCGATTAAAGTTCCTACCGACGAATACAAAGAACAACAAGTTAACGTTGTTTTCCCATTATCTTTAACCAACCAATGGTCCGACTATCACCACCTATCCTCTGCAGGATGGAGATTATTCGCTTCTGGTGATGCCACTAAACCTGGATACGATGATCCTAAATTCAAAGAAGGATTTGAATTCATGTTAGCGGCTAAAGACGCTAAGATTTCCGTTGAACAGTCCGGTGAAGTTTCTCCAGCAGCCGCTATGGGATGGCGTTGGGATGACGTTCTAAACGGCGTCAACTTAGCTCCATTTGGTTTAGTAGGTACTTGGATGGACGTTGCTGGTTTACAACAAGAAACTGGAAACAAATATGCGATTTCTAACCTTCCAACCTGGAAAGGTTTAGAACAAACCACTTTTGCTAAGACAAAAGGTTATATTATCAATACTTATACCAATTATCGTTCGGCTTCTCATGAGTTACTACGTTTAGTCTACTCTCAAGAAGGCTTCCAAGCGATGGTTGATAATTCATCTTACGCGCCAGCGCTCAAAGCTGACGCTGCAGTAGCCCCTGAGTTAGCTGATGATTCCGTTCAAAAACAATTCATGAATGGTATGCAGAACACGTCTCCAGAATTTGCTGGAACTATGGCTACCGGTGCTAAAGCTATGGATATTAGTTACTACAAACATATCAGTGATTATGAACAAGCGGTATGGGATGGTACTTTAACCGTAGACGAAGCCGTTGCTCAGTTAATTGAACAAGTTAACGCAGCAATTGAAGCTGAAAAATAAAAGTAAACGCTAATACGACTGCAATACTTTCAAAGAGCACCCTTGCGGTGCTCTTTTAACTAATGGAGGAAATACAATGGCTAAACAATGGTGGAAAACAACAGTAGGATATCAAATCTATATTCGTTCCTTTTATGACGGTAATAACGATGGTATGGGAGATTTACAAGGCATTATTGAAAAATTGGATTATTTAGAAGCATTGGGCATCAACGCCATTTGGATTACACCCTTTTATCCATCGCCCCTGGATGATAATGGCTATGATATCTCTGATTTTAAAGCGGTTGATCCAAGCCTTGGGACCTTAGAACAAGCCAAAGAACTGATCGAGAAAGCGCATCAAAAGGGCATCAAAGTATTGCTGGACTATGTTATGAATCAAACCTCGGACGAACATCCTTGGTTCATCGAAGCTAAATCAAGTTTGGATAATCCGAAACGAAACTATTATCTCTGGGCTAACCCTAGAATTAATCCCGAAGGCAAGAAAGTAGCCCCTAATAACTGGGGTTCGTTCTTCGGTGGTTCCGCCTGGAATTATAGTAAAGAAACCGATCAATACTATATGAAAATCTTTTCCGATAAGATGCCCGATTTAAACTGGGATTATCCCGCTTTACGGAAAGAGATGGCTGATGTCGCTCGTTTTTGGTTAGATCTTGGTGTCGATGGTTTCCGCATGGATGCGATTGCTCATCTTGGTCGTGATTTAAGTTTTAGAAATAGTCGAAAAGGAAAGCCTTGGGAGATTGTTAGCGATTGGTCTAAATTCTCCAATCGAGAAGTTCTATACGATTATTTACATGAATTGTATTTAGATGTTTTTCAACACTATGATATTTTAACCATCGGCGAAGTCGGCGGCGGTGCCAAACTAAAAGAGGCGTTGAAATACGTCAATAAAGACCGTCCCGCAATTGATATGGTATTTAATTTTGACACGGTTTGGTGTAACAATATCATGGGCCTGGAGCTGATTAAAAAACCACTAAAAATTGAGGTAGATGTCAAAGCTTTAAGAAAAAACTTATCCTATTGGATTAAAGGATCAATGAAAGCCGGTATCGCTTTTCCGATTTATTGGACTAACCATGATCACCCACGAGTTTTAAGCCAGTACGGAAGTATTGAATATCATAAAGTCTCTGGAAAACTTTTAGCAATGGTCCTATTAAGTCTACCGGGTATGATTTTTATTTATAATGGTGAAGAAATCGGCATGACCAATGCGGATTATCGTCATTTCAAAGATTTTAAGGACGCTTCTTCGAGAAAATTTATTGAAATGCATAAAGCAACTTTAACCAAAAAAGAAATTATCAATCATCTCTCCTATACCGCGCGCGACCATGGTCATTTACCAATGCAGTGGTCTAGTAAAAAATATGGAGGTTTTAGCCAAAAAGAACCGTATCTAAAAATGAATGAAAACCATCAATGGATCAATGTCGAAGATCAGATGAACGATCCCGATTCGATTTGGTCGATGTATCAAGCCATGATTCGTTTGCGTTTGAAATCAAAATACTCTGAGATATTAACCCAGGGAGATTTTGCTACCTTAGATAACAACAACCCCGATGTTTTTGTCTTCGTGCGCAGAAATAAAAATCATGAGATAATAACCATAGGCAATTTTAAAGATCGAGTCGTAGCTTATCCTGAAGTCAAGGGTGAGATTCTGATGAGTAATTATGAAACTCAACTCGATTCGAAATTACAACCTTTTGAAGGTAGGCTGATTGTGAGGGAGTATTATGAAAAAAATTCTTAGTCTATTGATTCTATTTCTTGTCTTGATGGGCTGTACGCCTAAGGAACCGGAGCCTGTTGAGCCGGAAACTTACGAGCCAAAAACCGTCAAAGAGCTGGAAGAGAAATTAATTGATACTAATGCTAATCAGCTTGAAGGCTATGTTTTTTATAATATTTTTCCAAAAAGTTTTGCGGATAGTAATGGCGATAATCGCGGAGATATCAACGGTATTACCGAAAGCTTGGACTATTTAAAAGATTTGGGTATAAAAGGCATATGGTTAAATCCAATTCATCCTTCACCAAGTTATCATCGCTACGATGTCAGTGACTATTATGCGGTAGATCCAGAACTGGGAACCATAGATGACTTTGCTAAACTGCTTGAAGAAGCCCATAAGCGGGAGATGGTAGTGATTATGGATATGGTAGTTAATCACTCCTCATCGACCCATCCATGGTTTCAAAAAGCGCTCAATGGTGAAGAACCTTATGCTTCCTACTATCGGATTGTAAAAGAAGAAGATTTTACTAAAGAGAAATATCCAAACCGTACCGGTTGGTACCATAATAGCGATCGAAAACTTTGGTATTATGCCGGATTCTGGTCAGAAATGCCTGAATTTAATGCCGATAATATTGGTTTTCGTCAGGAGATGCGTAAAGTCTTGAAATACTGGTTGGATCTCGGTGTCGATGGCTTTCGCTATGATGCCGCTTTACACCTCTATGATTTACAAGAAGCCGAGTTGAAGACGCCAACCTTGAAGCGAAATCAACAATTTTGGTTAGAAATGAAAGATTTTGTCAAAACCGTTAATCCAAAGGCCTATCTAGTGGCTGAAGTTTGGTCCGACTCGAAAACAACTCAAGCCTATGCGAGTGGTTTTGATGCTTTATTCAATTTCGACTTAGCAACTACCATTTTAAATAATGTGAATAATTATCAAGCGGCCGGGATTCTAACTGCGGTGATGGCACAACAGATGGCGATGAAAGAAAGAAATCCAAATTATTTAGATGCGATTTTCTTAAGTAATCACGATCAGCCACGAGTGATGTCGGTCTTTGGCAATGATCGAAACAAGATGAACTTAGCATCTTCCATTTACCTAACCTTACCGGGAAATCCTTATATTTACTATGGCGAAGAACTGGGTTATTTAGGCAATAAACCGGATGAACAAATTCGTGAACCGTTTCTTTGGGGTGATGGATTTAAAGTTAGTACACCGCTTTGGGAACCGTTTAAGTTTAATACCAATACAGCAACCCTAACTCAACAACAACAAGATTCAGATTCGCTCTACCATCACTATCGAACCTTAGTCAGACTTAGAAATGAAGTACCGGCCTTACAAAAAGGGCAACTGGCTTTAACGGAGCTTAGCTCTTCTAGTCTATTAGCCTATGAGCGCAGTTATCAGGATTCTAAAGTACTAATTCTCCATAATTTCTCTAATCAGAAAAACTCGACCACCTACGAGCCGAAGGGAGAAGTAATCTTTCAAACGAAAGCGGGCAGTTTCTTTAACCAAACAATCCGTTTAGAACCGTATGAATCGATGATTATTAAGGTAAGTAAGTAATGTTATTAATAAGAATGTCACAATCTCAATTTAGAGAATTGAGTCTTCTTAACCAGTATTTAAACCAGCATCAAATGACCTGGGTTTCAAGCCATGTCTTGGCAGTTGAAACCGAAGACAACAACAAGAATGAAGTTTTAGCGGTTTTTAAAGCCATCCTTCAAGAAGGTTACAATGAATTGACGGTTTTAATTAGCTATCAAGCGGATGATTTTAGCTTGTATTTATTGAACCTTTTGCATCTTAGCTATCCGGGTAAAGTTTACCCTTTAGGCGATGGATTTTTAATCGCTAATAGCGTCGGCGATGCGCAATTATTAAACAAAGCTCAACAACTCTATGCTTCCTTTCCTCAAGATTTAATGAATGTGGTTAATTGTTATTGTTACCATCAGGGATCGTTGAACGCTTGTGCTCAAGCTTTATATTTACACCGAAATACTATTAATTTGAAAATTAATCAATTTATTCTAGAAACAAATATTGACCTTCGCGACTTTGAAATCCGTTGGTTTATGCGAATTCTCAAAACTTTATTATTTGGCGTCCAATAAAAAACATTGAAATCATCATATATAAGTATTACGAAATGTGCTGTCAGCACATTTTATAATTTAATACATCTTTATAATGTTATTGAGAGGTACAGATATGGCAACACTTAGTTTAAAAAATGTAAACAAAATTTATGACAACAACGTGCAAGCGGTTTTTGATTTTAACTTAGAAATTGCGCATCGTGAATTCATCGTCTTCGTTGGTCCTTCGGGATGTGGTAAATCAACCACTTTGAGAATGATTGCTGGTTTAGAAGAAATCACCAGTGGAACGATTTCCATTAACGATCGCGTAGTCAATGATGTGGCTCCTAAGGATCGTGATATTGCGATGGTTTTCCAATCCTATGCCCTTTATCCACATATGAGCGTTTATGATAATATGGCTTTCGGCTTGAAATTACGCAAGATGCCTAAAGCAGAAATCGATAAACGTGTTCGTGAAGCGGCTAAAATCTTAGAAATTGATCAGTATTTAGATCGTAAACCAGCGGCTTTATCCGGTGGTCAACGTCAGCGGGTTGCCTTGGGACGAGCCATCGTTCGTAACGCCCAGGTATTCCTTATGGACGAACCCCTTTCTAACCTTGACGCTAAACTAAGAGTTACAATGCGTTCAGAAATTATTAAATTACACGATAGTTTAGATACAACAACCATTTATGTAACTCACGACCAAACTGAGGCGATGACCATGGCCGATCGCATCGTCGTTATGAAAGATGGTTATATTCAACAAGTTGGATCACCAAAAGAGATCTACAACAAACCAGCCAACATGTTTGTAGCTAACTTTATCGGATCGCCAGCGATGAACTTTATCAGAGGTAAAGTTGACGGTGAATATTTCATTCTTGGTGATCGCAGAATTGCGTTACCAGGCATGTATTTAGACGACTTAAGACCATACGATGGAAAAGAAGTTGTGCTTGGTATTAGACCGGAAGATTTACACACCGAAATTATCGTTGAAGAAGCTTTCCCAGATACGCCATTTGAGTTCCAGGTTGAAGTTGCGGAATTATTAGGTCATGAGTTCATCCTTCACGGAGAACTTGGCGGCCAACCAATTCTGGCTAAAGTTTCGGCGAGAGATGATGTAAAAGCCCATCAATCGATGAAATTATCGATGGACGTTAATAAACTTCATTTCTTCGATATTGAAACTGAAGAAGTAATTAACAAATAAAGTGAAAAAGAGGATTTATTGATAGTAATCCTCTTTTTTTTCGTCAATAAAAAACCCGGAATTTCCGGGTATAACTATTAATAGCGTTCAGCTAGTTTTACAAAACCATCAACGATGGATTGTAGGAATCCTAATAAGCTTTCGGCGACATTATCGTCTTTGTCGATTAATTTATTAATATGACCGATATAAGCTTCAGGTTGGCCGAGAACTGGCGCATCTAAATGTACCAGCGATTGACGCAAGTGATGGTTGGCACCAAAGCCACCAATAGCCCCTTGAGATACGGAAACGACCACAGTAGGTTTTCCACCCCAAACAGCTTTACCAAACGGACGTGATCCGACGTCAATAGCATTCTTTAAGAAACCCGGAACCGAACGGTTATACTCAGGGGTAATAAAGAAGACACCGTCTAAATCACCAACTTGCTTACGGAAACGAACCCAGGACTCCGGTAAATTGTTTTCCAGTTCTACATTATAGAACGGTAGATCAGCAATCTCAACAATTTCTCCTTCATAGCCTTCTGGTAATAGTTCGATGAATTTTTTTGCTACTTTTAAATTATAGGAATTCTTTCTTAAACTTCCCACTATAAATCCAATTTTTTTCATATTTTCACTTCCTTTTCTTTCTACATATTAATCTTAAGCGATAAGATGTTTGCTATCAACCAATATGCCCCCCTGGGGGGCTATTGTAGTTGCTATATCCAGCTCATTTTAAGGTATAATATGAAACGAGGTGTTATATATGAATCCGATTGAACAAAAACTTATTGAAGAAATAATAAAAGCTTTCGACAGCCTCTATCAAGCGACTGTCGAAGCTAGCCATATTCAAATCCAAATCCCCAAAGACAACGCCAATGGAGATTATTCAACCAATGTCGCCATGCGTATGTCGCGCCAGTTCCAACTAAAACCAGTCGATCTGGCTTTAGCTTTGGCCGACTATTTAACCGAACATTCTGACCTGGTTGAGAGAGCTGAAGTAGCTGGTCCGGGCTTTTTAAATTTCTGGGTGGCTCAAGACGAACTGACCAACATTATCTCCAAAGTAATTGAAATGGACGATCGCTACGGTGAAAATCAAGTCGGTAATAACTTAAGTATTATGGTTGAATACATATCCGTAAATCCAACCGGATTGCTACATATGGGCCATGCTCGCGGTGCCGCTTGGGGCGACTCAATCACTCGCTTAATGAAGAAATCCAATTATCAAGTAACCCGAGAATATTATGTCAACGACGGTGGGAATCAAATAGATAATCTCGTGCTTTCTTTGTTAGAACGGTATAAGGAATATCATGGTTTACCGTTTAGCTTACCTGAAGATGGCTATCATTCGTTGGATCTTATTGAGATTGTCGAAAAAATCAATCAGCTCTATGGCCGCGAATTACTCGATTGGCCACTAGATAAACAACTAGAAGTTCTAGAAAACGATGGCGTCCGACTGGAACTGGAACGTATTAAAGCCGATCTAAAACGGTTTAATGTGGAGATGGATGTTTATACTTCCGAGAAAGCGATTCGTGAAGCTTTTGATATGGAAGAGTTGCTAAAACAATTAAAAGATGCCGGTTATCTTTATGAAGAAGAGGGGGCGTTATGGTTTAAATCGACGGCTTTTGGCGATGATAAAGATCGCGTCCTTAAGAAAAGCGATGGTAGCTATACCTATTTAACGCCAGATATTTTGTACCATAAAAATAAACTTGATCGTGGCTATGAAAAGCTAATTAATATCTTTGGTGCCGATCATCATGGTTATATCCCAAGATTGAAAGCCGCCATTCAAGCGATTGGTTATCCAGCTGATACGTTAGAGGTCGATATTATCCAGATGGTAAGAATCATTGAAGACGGTCAGGAAGTACGGATGAGCAAACGTACCGGTAATGCGATAACTTTGACGGAAATGATCGATGATGTAGGTGTCGATGCGGTGCGTTATTTTATGGTTTCGCGTGCTGCCGATACCCACTTTGATTTTGACGTCAAACTTGCTAAATCTCAATCCAACGACAACCCTGTTTACTATGCTCAATACGCGCATGCTAGAATGTGCTCTATTGAAGCCCGAAAAGGCGACTTGAAACTAGCTAGTTCCTATCAACTTTTAACACATGAAAAAGAAATTGATCTCATGAAATGGATTCTATCTTTTAGCGATGTGGTTGGCGATGCCGCGCTAACACGACTACCGAATAAAATCTGTAACTATGTTCAAAAACTAGCTCAGCTGTTCCATAGTTTCTACGCTTCTTGCAAAGTGCTGGATTTCGATCAACCAGAACTTAGCGGTCAACGCTTAGCTCTCGTTAAGGCGACTCAAATCACCTTAAGAAATGCACTCGATTTAATTGGCGTATCCGCCCCTGAGGTAATGTAAATGTTAAGTGTTGATGAATTAGTTGAAATACTAATGACCGAAATCATGGAAATCGAAGAAATTGACCATCTCGAAAGGACCTATGGCGACCAAGATGGTTTAGAGGGATTTAGTGAAAAAAATAAGTCTATTCTATGGGTACCACTCGATGACGATAGTTTGGATGAATATGAATATTTGTTAGAAAACAACCAGCTACAAACCGCACTGAGAAAGTGGCTTAGAAAGTAAGCTATATCTACTATCGATATAGCTTTAACTGGAGAATATTGCCCATCTAGGTTTACAATAATAATTGTATATCTAAGTCAATATGTGATATTCTAATTATGTAAGAAACAACAAAATAGGAGGAAATATGACAAAGTTATCACCATTACAACTCGCTAGATACAAATATGTACCAAAATTACCAAAAACACTTAGAAATGGCATTGCCCAAATAAGTGTTAAAGAAGGTGATGCTACACAAAGCGTTGCCGATCAAGAGAAAGTTAAAGCTTTATTCCCTAATACCTACGGTAGACGCGAAATAACTTTTGAACAAGGCGAAAATACCGCAAAAGTTAAGAAACAAAAAGTCGCTGTTATCTTATCGGGTGGTCAAGCTCCAGGCGGTCATAACGTCATTAGCGGACTTTATGATGCGCTTAAAGCCAGCAATCCTGAGAATGAACTCTATGGTTTTAAAAATGGTCCAATTGGACTAATAAAAGATGATTTTATTATCTTTGAAGATGAGTATATCGACCAATTTAGAAACACCGGTGGATTTGATATTATTGGCTCAGGCAGAGACAAACTCGAAACCGAAGAACAATTCAAGATCGTAGCTGAAGTATGTGAAAAACACGGAATTACCGCCATTGTTATAATTGGTGGTGATGACTCCAATACTAATGCCGCCGTATTAGCCGAATATTTTGCTTCTCATGATTCAGAAGTACAAGTCATCGGTTGTCCAAAAACCATCGATGGCGACTTGAAAAACGAAGACATCGAATGCTCTTTTGGTTTCGATACCGCAACCAAAACCTATAGTGAATTGATTGGAAATATCGGAAGAGATGCTAACTCAGCTAAGAAATACTGGCATTTCATTAAAGTTATGGGTCGTTCAGCTTCCCATGTTGCTTTAGAATGTGCCTTAGAAACACAACCGAACGTTTGTATTATTTCTGAAGAAGTTGCTGAAAAGAAAATGTCGCTCTCACAAATCGCCGATTACATCGCCGATTCGGTAGAGAAACGGGCCGCAAAAGGAATGAACTTCGGCTTAGTAATTATTCCTGAAGGGGTAGTTGAATTTGTTCCTGAAGTATCCGCGTTGATTAGTGAAATTAACGAAGTCTTAGCTGGTAATAAAGCCGATGAATTTAATGCTTTAGAAAGCTGGGACGAAAAACTAGCTTATGTTGAAGATCATTTAACCCAAGCTTCGATCGATGCTTTAGAAATCTTACCATTGGGCATTCAACAACAATTATTCATGGATCGCGATCCTCACGGAAACGTTCAAGTTTCTTTAATAGAATCAGAAAAACTATTCTCTGAATTAGTCAAGAATAAATTAGAAAAACGTCGCGAAGCCGGAACCTATACGGGTAAATTCAGTCCATTGCATCATTTCTTTGGCTACGAAGGACGCTGCGCCTTCCCATCTAATTTTGATGCGGATTATTGTTATTCACTAGGTTATAACGCTACGATGCTCATCCAATATGGTTATAATGGCTATTTATCTAAGGTTTCTAATTTATCGAAACCAGCCGATCAATGGGTCGCTGGCGGTATGCCAATTACCAAGATGATGAATATCGAAAGAAGACATGGTGAAGATAAACCCGTCATTAGAAAAGCCTTGGTTGAATTGGATGGAAAACCTTTCACCTATTTCGCGAAACATCGCGATCAGTGGGCGGTTGAAACTTGCTATCGCTATCCAGGGGCTATTCAGTACTATGGACCAGAAGAAGTTTGTGATCTAACCACTCGTACCCTAGCGCTTGAACACGCTGAATAATCAGAAAACACAACCAACCCGGTGAATCGGGTTGGTTTTTTAAAATAAAAAGAGAGCGATTGCTCTCTATAAACTTATTTCTATTAGTTTAACTTCACCGGGTTCGAAAGGTATATGTAATTGATTAAAGTCATCGTAGTTATAGGTCGTTGGTTGTTGATGATGAGAACTAAAGACCTGGGTAATGGTGACTTTTTCTTTATCTAAGAAACGCTCGGGAAGATTGAAACATTGAATCCAATGCGGATCTTCTTCAATTAAATTGGTATTACAAACCGCCAATAAAACGGAATCCTCATTCTCATAAGCAAAGCTAGCGGCCATTTCCCAAGGTCCACTAAAGCCAATTGGATAGGTCCGTTCTCGATCGAGCATGGCTTCTTGATACTTATGCTTATAAGGGATGACTTGCTGGATTAAATTCATCAACTCGAATCGATCGTCTTCCAACATATGGAACATATAGCGATCAAAGAGGGCCAGTTTACCGTAGTAAGGATCTTCTTCATCCAGCATATATTGTTCGTTTGGACGAGCATCTAATCCGGTATTCATCGGTTGTCGTTCATAGAACTCTTGACCAGAATTAATAAATGGCACGGTATTGGGAATAAAGAAGTTAAATAAAGTTAGCATTTTAGCTAAAACCTTACCGCCGAAGCGAGCCGCAATCCTAGGTGTATCGTGGGTTTCACCACAAGCAAAGACAGGACATGGCAGATTGTAGGCGCCGTAGACAAATTGATTGAATAAACCTTCTTTAATATAAGGTTCCATCACAAAGCCATTGCCGATAATCATGTTATAGCCCTTATCTAAACTATCCTGAGCGTTGGCGATGTCCAACTCTTCAGCAATGAAGCAGAAGTTTTCGTCTAAGCGCTTCGCTTTATTAATAATTCGATCGATTAAAGGCTGTGGCAAAGCATGGCCCATATCGATGCGGGCACCATCAATGCCGTAATGTCTTTGATAAAAAGGAATAATATCCGATAAAACATCCCAAAGTTCCTCATTAATAATTGAACCAGGATTTAAGGAAGCTTTCGCCACATCGTAGAGGATATAAGGATTTAAATCCAACTCTAATTCTTCTAAGTATTTTTGAGAGTTCTTTGGATGATCTAAATAGAGTCTAAAGTAAGTGATATCGGTCCAAGCTGGCTGCGGATCGTTAATATGATCGGAAAAAGCTGGAGCTACGGTTAAACCAAATACTTCTTCTACCAAATCGAGGATTTCAATATTAGGATTTTCCTTGTGCTTCAATAGTAAATTATTCCATTTAATAGGATCTTGTTGACGTGGATTCACCACAAACTTCTTGAGATGCTCAATGACTTCTTCAGAAGCGAAAAGATCTTCGAAATATTCTTTCTTGGCCGAAACGGTACCTTCGATTGTTTCCACCATCGGTGGACCATAATTTTCAATGTCTTCCTTTTTAATCCAATAAAACCAATCAGGATGTTTTAAGATTAAATCGCTATTGACCGAGTTAGTTCTTGGAATAATGTCAATAATCACCTTCATACCAAGGATATGAGCGGCTTCCACCAAAGCTTTAAACTCAAGTTCAACCGTTGACTCGTTTCCGGCTAGTGGTTCTTTTAGGTTAGGATCTAATTCAAAAAAGTTAGAAACCCCATAAGGAGAACCGAGTTCTCCTTTTTTATCTTTGAGGGAATATTTAGATATAGGCAAGAGATACAAAGTATCTACTCCCATTTTCTTAAGCATCGGTAGGATATGTAGGGTCTTTAAAAATGTTCCAGTATCTCGCAGATCATAGAGATTATTATTATCCAAGCGTCCGTTACGATCGTGATCATAGGAGGCCGATGTTCGAATCATCATCGAGTAAGCCACCGATTGTTTGATCCAATCGCCATTGCTTAAGTCTGGATTTGGCAAGGGATGGGTTTTGTAATAAGGTTTTAAATAATCGATACTTGTATCAGCGGCTTGTTTTAAGTAATAGTCGATGGTATCGATCATGTGTTGATAAGGATGAACTAAAATATTTCCATCTCTTACATGTTGGTGTTTTTGAGCGAGCTTGGCTTGGTCCCAACTGTCAGGGATAGCATAATTAAAACGATGATTGACTCGCTCTTTCTCTTGATTTAAGAGTTCTTTCACTTTTATTAATGATTGCATGTGAGTCTCCTTAATTCTATTAACCCTATTATACTAAATATTTAGAAACATAGTTAATCAACTAAAGTAATGATTGAAACCTATTTTAAAAAAAATCCGTTTAACGAATGGTTTTAAAGGCTAAAGCCGCGATATTACTAATGAGTGGGAAGGTAAATAAATTGAATTCGCCGATAAAGACTTTAACTAAAGGTCCAAAGCTGGATTTGAACATTGTCAAGCCATCATCCAAGCTACCTTCTACACCACCAAAACTAAAGTATTTACAACCTTGTTCTTGAGCCCATTTAATCGCTTCATAGCGTAAGGGATAGGTTGAATTGTATTGTTTAAAATCATCATCGTAGCCGGAATAAAGGATTTCAGCCATATCTTTGGACTTAACGATAAGTCCAGAACTTATCAGCTGATCATCTAGATACGCCGATAAAACACAAGCGTCTTCTTTAAAGGCGTTTAAGAGATGTTCAAAATAAGCTTGATTGCGTAGTTCAATCCCATGTCTTGACTCGGTAAAATTCACCATTTTAACCAGACTGTCAACTTGGTTGCCTTCGTTTTTGACGATCACGCCTTTGTTAAAGCTATTTCTTATTTTCTTTCGCGTTTTTTTAGGAATCAGACTATCGTAATCCTTGGTGGGAAGTTCTAATTGAATTCTAGGTTGAATAGTTTCGTGCATCACCAAGCTATAACCAAGATGTCTTAATCCGTGCTTTCTCATTTTTTCAACAAAAGTATCATCTTTTTCATTAGCTAATTGCAGGTTGCGATCGAAAGCTAATTTGTTGATGACGATGTTGGGATCGATTTTACATAAGAGGACTTTTTGTTTCCGTAAATGTTTTTTTAAGTTAGTAAAGAAAAAAGACAGCAAGTTTTCATCATTAAAATCAAGCAGTGGTCCTCTGGGCATATAAGCAAATTTCTGGCCTAAAGGTAATCTTCTTAATAAAATCATGGCAGCGGCTACGATTTGTTGTTGATCTTTTACTGCTACATAGAGGGCTTGCCAATTGGCTTTGGTTTTAGCCCAACTGCTGTTTTGAAAGTAGCTGTTTAAAGGATGTGTTTTAGCGTAAGCATCGAATTCCGATGCGCTTAAGTTTGATATATATTCCATGTAATGTATTATAGCATAATTGCTTTATCTCAAGGATTGTCCTAAGCTCTAAAAGAACCCTTATTTTCTTGATATATATTTGTTACAATTAGACTATATGATGAGTAACCAACGCTACACTATTAAGAAAATCCTAAATAATAACGTGGTATCTGCCAACCGCGGTTTTCAGGAAGTCATTGTCATGGGCTTAGGTATTGGATTTCAGGCTAAACCTAGAGAAGTGATTGATAATAGCAAGATAGAAAAAATCTTTGAACTAAAACGAGAAGATCATTACAAAATGATGTCGCTTGCCCAAGAGATTTCGGAAGCCACGTTTAATGCGGCTTACAATATTATCAAACGCAACGAATCGCTCTTTAATATGCCGTTGGACAACCATGCCTATTTGGTTTTAATCGATCATATTAATTTTGTGCTACAGCGTCACGCTAGCGGTCAAGTGATTCGAAATCTTTTGTTTGAAGATTTGCGTTTAATGTATCCGGAGGAATTGCGGATGGCGTTAGCAATTTTAAACGATGTCAACCAGGAATTTAAAACCGACTTACCAGAGGATGAAGCAGGTTTCTTAGTTATGCATATCATTAATGGAACCAATCCTGCCTTGGATAACCAATCGGCCTTACTGACTGATACCATATTAGATAGCCTGAATGTGATTCGAGACTTTTATTTAATTTCCTTGAAACCTGAAGATTTGGCGACACAAAGAATCATGGTTCACCTTAAGCTTTTGTGTCAAAGGGTGCTTTCGGGTACTCAGGTTGACTTTAAAGAAAGGGTTTTATATAATGTCTTTGAGGATTTTCCGAAAGCGCATCAATGTGCGTTGGAGGTCCAAAAATTTATCGAAACGCGTTTAAACGCTAAAATCAATCAACAGGAAACGGTGTATTTGACCATCCATCTTAATCGATTGGAAATGGTTTATCACCAGTAAGGATTGTAACCTATCGGGCAAGACCTTCTGTAGATTCACATTTTATGTGAGTGTATAGAAGGTTTTTATTTTCTAAAGGGGCTTTAAACGCAATACAGAGAGAGGAGCAGTATAATGAGTAGATTTACAGAAGAAGCCACCCAATTAGTTCAACTATTAGGTGGAAAAGAGAACATTAACGCCGTAACCCACTGTGTTACTAGAATGCGTTTTGTTCTTGTCGATCCAAGTAAGGCCGATATCCCAGCGATTGAAGCTTTACCATCCGTCAAGGGTAGTTTTACCCAGGCCGGCCAATTCCAAGTCATTATTGGAAATGAAGTGGCGGAATTTTATAACGACTTTACTAAAGTCGCCGGGGTTGAAGGTGTCTCAAAAGATGCGGTTAAAGAACAAGCAAAATTACACCAAAACGCCCTACAAAGATTAATGTCCAATTTAGCAGAAATCTTTGCTCCAATTATTCCAGCGATCGTAGCTGGTGGTATGATTCTTGGTTTTAGAAATATTCTTGAAGCCGTTCCAATGTTTACCGAAGCCGGCGCTTTTGATTTAGTTAACGGTACTTTAAAAATCGTTGATATTTCCGTGTTCTGGAATGGGGTAAACCACTTCCTTTGGCTCTTAGGAGAAGCTATTTTCCATTTCTTGCCAGTCGGTATTGTTTGGGCGGTAACCCGCAAGATGGGTGCCACTCAAATATTGGGTATCGTTTTAGGTATTACCCTAGTTTCACCACAACTCTTGAACGCTTATGGTGTTTCAGGAACTGCAGCGGGCGATATTCCAGTTTGGAACTTCGGCTTTGCTCAGGTTCAAATGATTGGTTATCAAGCTCAAGTCATTCCAGCGATGCTGGCGGGCTTTACCTTGGTCTATCTTGAGCGTTTCTTTAAGAAAGTTATTCCAAATGTTATTCAAATGATTTTTGTTCCACTACTTTCCCTTTTACTAGCGGTTCTTGTAGCTCACATTGTTCTTGGACCAATTGGTTGGGTTGTTGGTAAGTGGATTTCAGATGTTGTTTATGCTGGTTTAACATCAAGCTTTAGAGTTATCTTTGCTGGTATCTTTGGTTTCTTCTATGCACCACTGGTCATTACTGGATTGCACCATATGACCAACGCCATCGACTTACAACTAGCAGCAGACTATGGCGGAACTTTATTATGGCCGATGATTGCCTTTAGTAATATTGCTCAAGGTTCAGCGGTACTTGGTGTTTGGTGGCTACATCGTCAGTCTAATCCGGAAGAGTCTCAAGTTTCGGTGCCAGCCCTTATCTCTTGTTATTTAGGGGTTACTGAGCCGGCTATGTTTGGGATTAACTTAAAGTACTCGTATCCGTTTATCTCAGCGATGATTGGATCAGCGATTGCTGGCGTAACATCGGTTGGTATTGGCTTAATGGCCAACAACGTCGGTGTTGGTGGTTTACCTGGTTTCTTGAGTTTTAACTTCAACCTGTGGGGGTACTTCTTCTTAATAGCGGCGATTGTAATTGTCGTTCCGTTCACCCTTACTGTAGTTTTAGGTAAGCGCAAAGAAGCCAAAGCTTAAATTAAAAATGACGATGAAAACATATAATAAATTTCAATCCGTCGTTTACCAAATCTATCCCCGTTCGTTTAAAGACAGCAACGGGGATGGGATTGGGGATATCAGAGGAATTATTGAAAAGCTCGATTACTTAGAAAAACTAGGGGTTGATTACCTGTGGTCTACCCCCTTCTTCGTTTCCCCACAAAAAGATAATGGTTACGATGTAGCCAATTATTATGAAATTGATCCTTTGTTTGGCACGATGGAAGATGTCGAAACACTCATTGACGAAGCGGCTAAACGAGGCATCTCGGTGATGTTTGATATGGTCTTTAATCACACCTCAACCGATCATGAGTGGTTTCAAAAAGCGAAGGCCGGAGATAAACATTATCAAAACTACTATTTCTTTAGGACAAAAGAAGAGATTGCGAATTGGCAGTCTAAGTTTGGTGGTAGCGCCTTTGAATATTTAGAAGATTTGGATTTGTATTATTTACATCTCTATGACGTTAGTCAAGCCGACTTGAATTGGGAAAATCCAGAGGTATTTGAACAACTCTGCCAGGTAATTAATTTCTGGTTGGATAAAGGCGTCAAGGGATTTAGATTTGATGTCATCAACTTAGTATCAAAACCAGAAGTGTTCGAAGATGATGAGATTGGCGATGGACGTCGTTTCTATACCGACGGACCTAAGATCCACGAACATCTCCACCGCTTAAATCAAGCGACGTTTGGCCAAAGAGAAGATATCCTTACGGTCGGTGAGATGAGTAGTACTAGTGTTGAACAAGGCGTAAAATACGCCGATCCCAACCGTGATGAATTGTCGATGATTTTTAACTTTCATCACCTCAAGGTTGATTATCGGGATAATCAAAAATGGCAAGTACAGCCCTTTGACTTCTTACAGCTGAAAAAGATTTGGAAGGATTGGCAAGAAGCAATGCAAGCTCATCAAGCCTATTCGGCTGTTTTCTACAACAACCACGATCAACCGCGAGCTAACTCTCGCTTTGGCGATGATCGTAACTATCCTTACCAATCCGCAACCATGATTGCTACTTCGATTCATATGATGCGAGGTATGCCTTATATTTATCAGGGGGAAGAGATTGGTTTACCGAATGCTTATTTTGAGTCGATCGAGGATTATGTAGATGTTGAATCGACGAATATGTATAGAATTTTAATGGAAAAGCATCGCGATCAAGCCAAAGTATTAAGCATTCTAAAAGCCCATTCCCGTGATAACGCACGAACCCCAATCCCTTGGGACGAGCGTCAAGAAAACTTTGGCTTTAGTAACCATAAACCGTGGATTTCTTTTTCCAAACATCCTAATCTAAAATCTGTACGCCAAGACTTAGAGTCTGAGCAATCGGTCTTTAAATACTATCAAAAACTGATACAATTAAGGAAAGAGTTAGAGATTATAAGCATCGGTCAGATAAACTTTTTGGAGATGGATCATCCTCAATTGTTTGTCTATGAACGGATCTATGAGGATCAAAAGTTGCTTGTCATTACGAACCATTATCCGGATCAGGTAGAGTATAATTTACCGTATCAAGGGGAGATTCTACTATCCAATTACCATCGTAAGCAACTCGAACAAACGATTACCATAGAACCTTATGAAGCTTTAGTAATCCTAGCTAGAAAGGATACATATGTTTAAATTTCTAAAAAAGAAAGAAGAAAAAGTCGAACCTGTTGTCGATGAAGTTTATCGCAGTTTCGGAAAAGGAAAGGTCTTGCCTTTAGAAGAAGTTCCTGACCAAGTTTTTGCTCAAAAGATGATGGGTGATGGCTATGCGCTTGAACTGAGCGATAGTAAGATTGTCGCTCCAATCAGCGGTGAAGTGGCTTTGGTATTCCCGACCGGACATGCTTTTGGCATCAAGGATAAGGATGGTGTTGAAATTCTCATCCATCTCGGTATTGATACGGTTGAATTGAATGGTCTTGGTTTCGAGTCTAAGGTCGTTCAAGGCCAAAAGGTCAAACAAGGAGATGTCTTATCGTACATGGATTTGGAGGCGATTAAAAACGCTGGTAAATCCATCATCAGTCCGTTCATTATCACTTCTGGACAAAGCGTGACGCTTCATAAAGCACACCAAGAAGTAGATCATGATAGCGAAGGGATTATTACCATAAATTTGGAAGGTTAAACCTTCCTTTTTTTGTGTTTTATAATGATTTAACATATAAAAAACGACTAATAATAGCAATACTATAGATTCAATTGACACCGCTTACATTGTATGTTATCTTAAACACAGTTAACATAAGTTAACATAACTTTAACAAAGGAGGAATAGTTATGTTTAAGAAGAATTCTTTAAAAATTCTTAGCTTGATGTTGGTTTTTTTATTAGTTTTAACCTCTTGTGGAACTAAGGAAAAAACACAAACACCTACCGGTGGAGAAACAACGACAGATACACCACAAACCCATGAAGAATTAGTGGCTGCTGCTAAAGCTGAAGGAAAACTTGTTGTTTATTCCAACACTTCTCGGATTTCTGGGGCTGCTGAGAAATTCCAAGAAAAATATGGAATTACGGTCGAAGCATCAAACTTAAAAGATGGAGAATTGATTGAGAAAGTAAGTCGTGAAGTCTCTGGTAACATTACAGGAGCTGACTTAGTTTTAATTCAAGACAGTGGCCGAGTTCAAGGACAATTAATCAATCCAGGTTATTTGGTTAACTATGTACCAGATTCCTTAAAAGATGTTATTCCTGAAGAATATCACAATCCATTAGCTTTCCAGTTTGTCAATAAAGTCTTTATCTATAATAATGAACATACTGATGAAGATGTAATCACCAACGTCTGGCAATTGACAGATCCAGAGTGGCACGGTAAAGTTCAATTTAAAGATCCGAACCAAGAAGGAGTTAACTCTAACTTTTTGACCATGATTACTTCTAAAGAATGGTCTGATAAATTAGCTGATGCTTATGAGAAGCATTATGGTAAACCTATTGAACTGACTACAGAAAATGCTGGATACGAATGGATGAAAGCATTCTTTGGTAATGGTCTAGTGCTAGGAAATAGTGATACAACAATTTCAGAAAACGTTGGTATCAGAGGTCAGGCAGATACACGTTTAGGTTTATTTGTTTATTCTAAGACACGTTATGATGAGAGTAAAAATCTAACGCTTAGGGCTTTAACAGAAGTATATCCATTCTCTGGATTCTATTACCCTATTTTCTTACAGCAAACTGCTAATGCTAAAAACGTTAATGCTGCAAAATTAATGACTGAATTCTTAATGACTGAAGAAGGCTTTCAACCTTGGTCTAAAGATGTCGGATCATATTCTGGGAATCCAACTATTCCTGTAAATGATGACGATCATCCATTATCATTCTGGGCCGAGCGCTTAATTCTAGAAGATCCTGTTTATCTATATGAGAATAGGGCAAAAGTTGAAGAGTTTTATACACAAATAATTGGACAATAAAGAAATTAGGAAACCTTCGGGTTTCTTAATTCTATATAATTAGGAGGTAAAAATGTCATTTAAGAATAAAGTAAAATCATATTTAAGCAAACCTCATAATGTTATTTTGTTGATATTGTCTGTTTTACTATTCTTTTTTACCTTGATACCACTTTTCTCTTTAATAAGAGATAGTTTTCAAGTTCACCCTTCTGAATTGATTTCTGTACCGGGTTCAAGTGTTGGCGACCTAACCTTACACCATTGGAGAAAGGTATTCTTTGATCCATCGATTAGTAAAGTCATGTTTTATACGCCTCTTTGGAACTCGATTAAAGTTTCCTTAGGTAGTACTTTTATAGCGATTGCCTTGGGTGGTACGGTAGCGTGGTTAATTGCTCGAAGTAATATTCGATTTAAAAGTGCGATTAGTACACTATTTGTATTGCCTTATGTTATGCCATCTTGGACACTAGCTATGGCGTGGTTAAACTTTTTCAGAAACTCACATATTGGAGGGTCACCAGGGCTTTTCACAGCCTTAACGGGAATTGAAACAGCTAATTGGTTTGCGTATGGAGCATTTCCGATTGCGGTTGTTCTTGGTTTACACTATGCACCATTTGCATACATCCTGATTGGCGGTATACTTCGGAACATGGATGCTAATCTAGAAGAAGCTGCCACAATTTTGCAAACATCACGATTCAGAATATTAACAAAAATTACTTTGCCTATTGTAATGCCAGCAATTCTGTCAACATTCTTGTTAACTTTCTCAAGTTCAATGAGTGCGTTTGCAGTCCCTGCGTTTTTAGGTACTCCAGTTCGATTCCAAGTATTGACGACACAGATGTTTAGAACCTTGAATGGTTTGAATCCAGGATATGGTTATATTATGTCGATTGTGTTGATTGTTATTGGAGTAGCGGTCTTAGCTATTAATCAGTGGATTGTCGGATCAAGACGATCTTTTACTACGGTAACTGGAAAGAGTTCACAGATTTCTTTGGTTGATCTCAAGAAACTCAGAACACCGATTTCGATAGTTTTGAGCGTAATATTGTTATTAATTGCAATTGTTCCTTTAATTACATTCGCGATTGAATCCTTTATTCTAGCTCCAGGTGATTATAGTTTGAATAACTTTACATCACTTTTCTGGATTGGAGAAGGAAGAACTGATATCGGTGGTGGTGAACCAGGAATTTTAAGGAACCGTTATGTCTTCTTGGGTTTATGGAATAGTTTAAAACTAGCGGGATTTAGTGCACTAATTGCCGGAACTGTAGGTGTTCTTACTGGCTATTCGGTAGTTAAAGGCAAACGTAGCAGATTAGCAAAAGTTGTAAACAACCTGGCTTTCTTTCCATATTTGATGCCTGCAATGGCTTTTGGTGCGATTTATCTTTCTATGTTCTCACAACGTAATTGGTTTATTCCTTCGTTGTACGGAACTTTCGCATTGCTTGTATTGGTGGGATCAATAAAATATTTACCGTTTGCTTCGCGATCAGGAGTAAATGCGATGTTACAGCTTAGTGACGAGATAGAAGAAGCAGCAATTATTCAAGGCGTTAGTTGGCAAAAAAGGATGCGAAAGATTATCTTTCCTATTCAAAAAGCTAGTTTCTTATCTGGATACTTATTACCATTTATCTCGGCGATGCGAGAATTATCGCTATTTATTCTATTGATAACTCCGGCTAACCGAATACTCACCACCATGTTATTCCAATATAATGAAAAAGGTTGGAATCAATATGCTAACGCTATTAATTTAATGATTATTGTTATCGTCTTAAGTATCAATTACATTGTCAACAAACTGACAGGAGCTTCAATTGATAAAGGAATAGGAGGCTAATGTGCCAGAAATTAGATTAGTAAATATCACCAAAAAGTTTGGTGATGTAATTGCGGTAGATAATTTAAATCTTACTATTCTCGATGGAGATTTCGTCACTTTACTTGGTCCATCTGGTTGCGGGAAGACCACAACACTTCGGATGATTGCCGGTTTAGAGAATCCGACCGAAGGAGAGATTTATATCGATGATGTATTGGTTTTTTCCGCATCTAAAGGAGTTAATATTACACCAGATAAACGAGGGGTAGGGTTTCTGTTTCAGAACTATGCCTTGTGGCCTCATATGACAGTTAAACAAAACATAAGTTTTGGATTGGAAAACCTTAAATGGGATAAGAATCGAATAAAAGAACGTGTTGAAGAAACTGCAAAAACTTTGGAAATTTATCAGTTTTTGGACCGATATCCAAATGAATTATCCGGAGGCCAACAGCAACGTGTAGCGATAGCACGGACCTTAGCACCAGGGCCAAAAGTTTTGCTAATGGATGAACCATTAAGTAACCTTGATGCTAAATTACGATTGGATATGAGAACAGAATTGAAGAGGCTTCATACGGAAACAGGATCAACTTTTGTCTATGTTACACACGATCAACTAGAATCAATGACGCTTTCTACAAAAATGTGTCTATTAAACGAAGGTATTTTACAACAATATGAACCTCCACTTGATGTTTACAATCGGCCAGTGAATGTGTTTACTGCTGACTTTGTTGGGAACCCGACAATGAACTTCATTCCAGTAAAGGGTTCTAACATTAATTTAGATCAAGTGAAGATACACTTTAACGGAACTAATTTAATATTCAATCCGTTAGACGAAACACCATCTCTTACTAGCAATCAGCCCTTAATTTTAGGAATAAGACCTGAATTTGTATCAATTAATCCGACCGGATTCTTCAATGCTA
This sequence comes from Bacillota bacterium, assembly GCA_023388535.1. Lineage (GTDB taxonomy): Bacteria > Bacillota_I > Bacilli_A > Erysipelotrichales > Erysipelotrichaceae > JBNRMW01. The sequence continues at coordinate 131,625 of JAEWFZ010000038.1, forward strand.
AAATCTACTCAGCTTTACCATCCGGACTAGAAACTGTAGTAAGATTAGAGTATCAAGATTTACTTTTGACTTCGGTCATGTTTGGTGATGTTGATTTCAAAATTGATGAAATGGTAAGATTCGATTTAATTGGTAATAAAGCGATACTGTTTGATTCAGTGACTGGTACCATCATTTCACAAGGAAGTATTAGTCCTGTCTAATCGAATTGAATGAGCGAATGAAAGGGATGTATTTATGAAGAAGACAATTCTTGTTGTCGATGATGAGGTATCGATTGTTGATATTCTAAAGTTTAATCTTGAGAAAAACGGATACCAAGTGATTACAGCTTTTGATGGAGATGACGCATTACATAAAGTAAAGAATAATCCTGTCGATTGTATCATCCTAGATTTAATGCTTCCCAATATTGGGGGTCTTGAAGTGTGCCGTATTATTCGTAGTACTCCGATTATTTCAAGAACCCCAATCATCATGTTAACCGCAAAATCCGAAGAAACCGACAAAGTAATCGGTTTGGGAATCGGTGCAGATGACTATATAACCAAACCTTTTAGTTTACGTGAATTGTTCGCTCGTATTGATGCGTTGATTCGACGCAGTGAAAATTTATACAACTTGTCAAGTACGTTTGAAACCAAGAACTTTGTTCTAGATACTTATAAACGAACGATTTATTGTAATCAAGAACAACTTGATCTTACTGGTTTAGAATTTGATATTTTGAGTTTATTGATTCGAAATGTTAATCAAACCTTAAATCGCGATGATATTTTATCTACATATTTGGTTGACCATGATCTTAATAGTCGTTCTCTAGATGTTCATATTAGTAAGATTCGAAAGAAGATTAAAATCGTAGATCCTTTCTTGGATGTTATTGAAACGATTCGTTCGGTAGGTTATGTATTTAATGATTGAACATGATAAATTAATTATCAAAACAGCTCTTTTTGTCATTGTTTACCTAATTGTTCATGGATTTCTTGTTTATTTTATTATTAAGTATCATCAGAAATTAAAAGCTCGCTTATTTAAAGTACAAGACGACAGTCAACACTATCAAAAGGAGCTTAGACTCTTACAAGCCAAGAGCGATCATATCCAAAAAATTAATAATCAACGGTTTTACTATCTTAATGCTATTTTCACTAGTGTTAAAAATGGTTTAGTGTTGTTGGATAATGAAAAAAAGATAATTGTAATGAATCCACGAGCACAAGAAGTCTTTGATGTTGATGATCATGTGTTTTTCGAAGCAACACTTTTACATGAAAAAGAATTATTTAAACAAATTGACGTATTAATAGAAGAGGTTAAAAAAACGGAACATTTGGTTATAAAAACCATTGATTTTGAAGGTAATTATTATGAAATATTTGTTCTTGAAATCTATGAAAAGAATTCTCGTACAGTACCCCTGGGTGTGCTGATATCTATCAGAGATGTAACACAATCCTTCAAATTAGAACAACTTCGCCAAGATTTTGTTCAAAATGTGTCCCATGAATTTAGAACGCCATTAACCATCATCTCGAGTTATATCGAAACTATTAGAATGTGGGATGATATCGATGAATCTTACAGGCAAGAAGCTTTCAATGTTATTGAATTTGAATTAACACGACTACAAAAAATATTGAATCAACTATTGGATATTTCAAGTTTAAGTCATGAGAGTAGTCATGAAGTTGTTGATGTTTATCAATTGATTTATGAGGTACTACCTTCTTATCGAAGAATAGCAGAGGAGAAGAAACTAAAAATTGAGGTTTTGAATAGTCTTCAAGAAGACGATAGAGTTTTTGTAAATCGCTTAATGTTTTTGCAATCAATCACTAACATCTTAGAAAATGCTATTAAATTCAGTTACGAAAAGACAATCATCCTAATAGAACTAAGGTCTGAAGCAAACGAAATACAAATTTCTATTGAGGACAGTGGTCCAGGATTATCCTTAGAACATCAATCTAAAATATTCGACAGATTTTATCGAACCGATGAACACAGAAATTCTAAAACTGGTGGAACCGGACTAGGTTTAGCAATCAGTAAAGAAGTAATTGAAAGTTTCGACGGTAGAATCCAAATAGAAAGCAGTCTAAATATTGGTAGTAAATTTACAATCATACTACCAAAATATTTTGAAGAAATGAGGAAGTGAAGTATGGATTTAATTATAATAACAGGAACCAGTGGATCTGGTAAATCAACCGCACTAAAGAGTTTGGAGGACTTTGGTTTCTACTGTATTGATAACTTTCCTCCAGCCTTGTACAATACGATACCTTTGTTATTACAAGAAACAGACGATGAGGAAGACAAACTAGCTATTACAGTCGATATTCGGAGTAGTGGACAATTTAAGCATGTTGAGAAAATGTTGGAGTTCTTAAAAGATGAAGGTATTAAATATAGAATGATGTTCATTGATTCCGATGATTTAACTTTGCTAAAGCGCTTTAAAGAGACGCGCAGAAATCATCCACTAATGTCTGATACCGTTCCAACAATCGAAAAAGCAATTGAAAAAGAACGAGAACTCATGGAATATCTAGCAAGCTCAAGTGATTTCTATATTGACACAACATATTTGAGAACTTCAGAACTTAAAGAAGAAATACTAAAAATATTAGACGATAATAAATTTGGCAAACTACAAGTTCATTTCGTTTCTTTCGGATTTAAATATGGTATATTACGCGATGCTGACTTAGTCTTTGATTTAAGATGTTTAAAAAACCCATATTATGATTTAAGTTTAAGGCCATTAACTGGTGAGAATAAAGAAGTTCGTGATTTTGTCTTTGAGTCTAAAGAAGCACGAGGCGTCTTCAACACAATCAAAGATTATTTAGAATATACAATTCCATTGTATAAGGCTGAAGGTAAAAGTCAGCTGATTGTGGGGTTCGGTTGTACTGGCGGCAAGCATCGTTCGGTGAGTTTTGCTTATGATTTCTTTGAAAAATATAAAAATGACAGTATTCACAAAATAAAGCGCCATCGTGATATTGAGAGAGACAAGCTCTAAAGAAGCTTATCAACAATCATGTCAAAGCAAAAAATAGTATTTGGAACAGGAGGTTGGAGAACACTTATTGGTCAAGGGTTCGACAAAACTAATGTCCTAAAAGTAGTTGCGGCGATTAGTGAAGTTTTTAAAGGAGCAGTTGTGTATATCAGCTATGACCACCGATTCTTGTCCGTCGAAGCCGCCAACTGGGCTGCTGAGTATCTTCTTAGCCGAGATCACATTGTTCATTATAGTGATCAACCTATTCCAACTCCAGTTCATATGCATTATGTACTGAAGCAACAATTAGAGATTGGATTGATGATTACAGCTAGCCATAATCCTTATCTATACAATGGGATTAAAGTTATTGTTAAGGAAGGTAGAGATGCCCCTTTGGAATTAACTCAAAAGCTTGAAAAAATCGCTAATTCATTTACTGAATCTCAATTATTGATTGATGACCAGAAGGTTGATCGAAGTAATCTAATAAATGTAAATCCAATCAAAAATTATGTGAATGATGTTATCCGCTTGATTGATATTGAAAGAATTAAAACCCGTGACTTTAGAGTTTTAATTGATCCAATGCATGGAGTATCTCGAGATACTTTACAAATGTTATTGGCTCAGGGTTATGTCTTGGTGGATTTTATTAACGAGGAGCAGGATGCGTTTTTTGGTAGTAAAATGCCAGCCCCGGAAGAGAATGTTTTAGAATTATTAAAAATGAAAATTATTCATGATGGAAAGTACGACTTCGGAATTGCTACCGATGCAGACGCCGATCGAGTTGCTTTAATTGATGATAAAGGAAGGTATTTGGATGCTAATACTATTCTATCGTTAATTTATGATTATTTGCTTTCCTATACTACTCACCGTGGCGCAGTGGTAAGGAACACAACTACAACTCATCTTTTGGATGATATTGCCTCAAACTTTAATCAACAATCATATGAAGTACCAGTGGGTTTTAAACAGATCAGTCAAACCATGACTAAGTATGATGCGCTGTTAGGTGGAGAATCAAGTGGTGGTATTGCTTTAAGAAATCATATTCATGGGAAAGATGGAATCTTTGTTGCATTAATAATTTTTGAAATGCTCAGTGCTAGTGGACGAAAGCTATCACAGCTAGTAGATAGGTTACATCAAAAATATGGAAAATATTACAGTTCTGAAATTAGAGTAAACTTCGCAGAAAAACAAAAAGCTGAATTTCTTAAATTTATCGAAAATTATGAAATATTCGAACTGCGTGGTTTAGAAATAAAGAATGTTTCTCGAAACGATGGATTAAAGATTGTATACTCTGAAGGATCGTGGGTATCACTTCGATTATCTGGAACTGAACCATTATTTAGAGCAGTTGTGGAGTCGAGAAATAAGGATACTAAACGAAGAATAAAATATAACATAATCAATTTATTAGAAAGAGAGTTGAATGCAATTGCTTGATATTTTTAAAGATTTAGCCGATCTTGAACTAGTGCTGAAATTGTTATTGAGTTTGTTATTATCTGGATTGATTGGGTATGAACGCGAAGTAAGTCAAAGTCATGCGGGGATTAAAACCCACATCTTAGTTGGGGTTGGCTCGACCATAATTGCTTTGATTCAAGTCGAAATAGTCCGCCTAGTGAGCTCGGATTTTAATATTGCTATTGGTGGCATCTTGGGTTCTGATCCTGGTCGTTTAATCGCTCAAGTAGTTAGTGGAATTGGGTTTTTAGGTGGTGGAACCATCATTGTTACCAAACGTCATGTTTCCGGTTTAACTACCGCCGCTTCGATTTGGACGGTGGCTGGTATTGGCTTATCGCTAGGCATGGGGTTCTATCATATTGCTATTTACGGTTCCCTATTTATCTTGGCCACCTTGTTTATCTTTAAGCGATTAATTCTAGTAGAGACCCCTCAACGGATTGTGGTTAAACATTTATTTAGTTCTCAAGGTGCTCAAGCCATTCAGAATCTGTTTGAGGAAATGGGCTTGGACGTTGAAGTGATCCGCTTTAATGCGGCTGCCTTTGGTAATGATTTACTCCACACTCATGTTTTTAAGGTCAATAATTCAAAAGATTTAAACTTCAGTGAGTTAATCAATCGTTTATCTAAACTGGATCGAATCGTCAGCGTCGAGCGTTCAAATATCGAACACTAAAAGCAGCTATTTAGCGAAAATAGCTGCTTTTTTAAATGTAGCAAGTTGCGTTGTAGTACGCATTACCTTTAGGTCTGAATTTTTATTTGAAATGTTTATAAAAATCCGCCAGCAAATCACGAGCCGCAATCAAGTCTTTCGAAGCCTCTTGACGATTATCACGAACCACTCCTAAATAAAGTAAATCAATTAAAATCTGCGAGGCTGTGCGAAAAGTGATATTAGCAAATCTAAATTCATTTTCTTCTAGGGGCACGGCCAAGACAATGTCGGAATACTTGGCTAGCGTAGAATTAATGTTTTGGGTAATCGCTATCACTTTGGTGTGTTGTTTAACTGCATTTCTAACGATTTGATTAACATTAGCGTTGCGGCCATGAAAACTAATCGCAATGATTAAATCCTCTTGACCAAGATGAATAGAATTAGCCAGTTGTAGATGACTGTCCCAATAATATATGGCTGGGATATTGATTTGAGTTAATTTAATTAAGAAATCTTGACAAATAATTCCCGACATCCCTGAACCAATTAAATAAACTTTTCGGGCTGATTTTATATCTTCGATCGCTTGTTTGAGCCGATGGCTATTGATTAAACGAAAGGTTGATTGGACCGTGTTCAGGTAGGAGTTTTGTTCAGCCTTTAAAAAAGCTTCAAAAGTACTATCAAGCAAGGGTTGGTCATCGAGCTGAGTTATGGTTTCGGTACGAACATCGACCGCTAAATCAAGCTTCAATTGAGGAAACCCCTGATAACCAAGGTACTTTGAAAAACGGACAATAGCGGCCGGAGAAGTATTTGTTTTCTGGGCTAAAGCTTGAACGCTGATTTGAGTGACCTCTTCCGGATGTTCAAGAATATACTGGGCTATGACTAGGTTTGTTTGATTCAAACTGTCCAAAGCATGATTTATTTTAGATAACGCTGACATAATCTACCTCTTGCCGTCAGTATAGCATCATTCATTGTTTGAAACAATATTTCAGTGGTATAATGAGATTTGAAAGTGAGGACTCCAAAATGACCTTAGCTAAATTGAATACGGAACAACGAAATCCAAAAACGATTGACATCGATACTTTACCAACTTTGGAAGCGCTGAAACTGTTTAATCAAGAAGATCAATCGGTTTCACAGGTTATCTTTGAACAATTGGAAACGATTGCTGCAGCTATCGATTATCTTGCGGATGGTTTTGCTGAAGGTCGTGTCTTTTATTGTGGCGCCGGTACACCGGGTCGTTTAGGTTTTTTAGATGCGGCGGAAGTCCCACCTACGTTTGGGGTTCCAGCCGGAAAAATTGTTGGCTTAATAGCTGGCGGCGAAGAAGCTTTAGTTCGTACTATGGAAGGTGCTGAAGATGATCGTCAAGCTTGTCAGCAACAATTAGAAGCCTATAATTTTAACGAAAAAGATGCCTTAATAGGCATCGCCTCCAGCGGTCGTACACCCTATGTCTTAGCGGGGTTAGAATACGCCAATTCGATTGGGGCAAAGACGGTTTCCATATCCAATACCAAGGGTTCCGCCATCGAAGCGATTGCCAAGCATAATATCGTGCTGGTTACCGGACCGGAAGTAATAACCGGAAGTACCCGCTTAAAAGCTGGAACCTCACAAAAACTCGTTTTAAACATGATTTCAACGATGTTGATGATTCGCTATGGTAAAATTTACTCTAATCTCATGGTTGATGTCATTCCATCCAATGAAAAATTAGTCGATCGAGCGCGACGTGTTATTGTCGAAGCAACCGGCGTTGAGTATGATCGAGCCGGCCAACTTCTAGAAGAAGCTAACAACAGCGTCAAACATGCGATTGTAATGGGATTATTACAAGTAGACTATCAAGAATCCGATCAACTATTAGCCCAAGCCAACAACCGTATTGCTGATATTATTCATCGTCACAATCGCTAATTAAGGTGTGAGGGCCTAGAAAATTACTTAGTGATTATATTTGAAAATCTAACTATTTCAAATTAAATCTGCTAGAATAAGATAGTATGAAATGGTTAGATTTGATACAACAGCAAGAACAAGAAGCTTACTTTAAAGACCTGTTAATTTTTTTGTCGAAGCAGCGTCAAGAAGCGACGATTTATCCTAAAAATGAAGAAGTTTTTAAAGCCTTTTCAATGACCCCCTTTGAACAAGTCAAAGTGGTTTTAATTGGACAAGACCCCTACCATGGACCTAACCAAGCGATGGGATTAAGCTTTTCGGTTCGAAAAGAAACGCCCTTGCCGAAGTCATTAATCAACATTTATAAAGAACTATATGATGATTTAGCCATCAGCAACACCCACGGAGATCTGTCGGCCTGGGCTAAACAAGGGGTACTACTACTCAATACCACCTTGACGGTTCGTCGAGGTGAAGCCTTCTCACACCGTGATCAAGGTTGGGAGCGATTTACGAAAACGATGATTGAGATATTATGTCAAGAGCGAGACGATTTAGTCTTTATCTTATGGGGTAATCACGCTCGTCAATTTGCGGATATGGCGCGCAGTTATGGCCATTATGTCATCGAATCCGCTCATCCTTCACCGCTATCGGCCCATCGTGGCTTTTTCGGTTCTAGACCCTTTTCAAAAACAAATGAGTATTTAATAAAGAAAAATAAAACCCCGATTGATTGGAGAATTAATTAATGTTTACAGACTTAAACCAAGCGTTAGAAACTATCTATGTCAGAGGTAGAGATCGAGATGTCAAACTCGTTCATTTTCAACGACTTTTAAACGATTTGGGAAACCCTCAACATCAACTTAAAGCGATTCATGTTGGTGGTACCAACGGTAAGGGTTCGACTTCCAATTATCTAAACAGTATTTTAACCAATGCGGGTTATAAAGTAGGTTTATTTACCTCACCACATTTGGTTGAACATAACGATCGTTTTCGCATCGGTAATACCTATATGGACGATGAAACGCTCTTGGATTTAATCAATCGAACCACGCCCTATTGGGATGATTATGGTATTTCTTTTTTCGAAATCGATGTTTTGATAGCTATTTGGTATTTTTTAGACCAAGAGGTTGATTATGCGATTTTCGAGGTTGGCTTAGGTGGTCGTCTGGATGCTACCAATGTCCTGCAGCCGATTGCGACAGTCATCACCAACATTTCTTTTGACCATATGCAAGTCTTAGGTAATACCTTAAAAGAAATAGCGACTGAAAAAGCCGGCATTATTAATGAACATGGTTTAGTCTTTACGGGGGAAGCTAACGATAGCTTACAAACCATCTTTAAAGAAAAGGCTAAACGCCAAATTTATCCGGTAAAAGAAATTAAAAATATCGAAGTTATCGATGGTAAAGTTAATTTTAACTATCGTGATTATCAGATCGAACTCGCGGTAGGCGCTCGCTATCAAGCCTATAATGCCGCCTTAGCCTTTGAGGTAATGTATCAGTTGTATCATAAGAATATTATTGATTTAACCATCAACGATGTTCTGCATGGTTTAAAAGTGGCCCAGTGGCCGGGTCGCTTTGAAATACTTGGTCAAGATCCGTTATTGATTTTAGATGGGGCGCACAATCTAGATGGTATGAAAAAGTTAACCGAAGCCCTAGAGGCCTATGATCAACCAAAGATTGCGGTGTTTAGTGCCCTTAAAGATAAAGACTACCAGGGCATGCTAAATTTACTGGAAGCTCATGTTGATAAGGTAATCCTGACCCAATTTGATCATCTTAACCGCTCAGCAAGTTTAGAACAATTAGACCAGCAACATAACCATGAAGTTTATGAAGCTTTTCCTATTGCTTTAAAACAAGCCATCGAACAAGCCCAAAGCTTGTCTGGTTTGGTGATTGTTTGTGGCTCTCTTTACTTTATCTCGCAAGTTCGCGAATATCTTTTAAGTGAGGTTTTATGATACTTTGGGGCAATATCTTTTCTGTAATGCTGATGGCGTTTATTCTTTGGTACAGTCTGAAACGTTTCCCTTTGCGTTTTTCAATCAAGCAAGTCGTTCTCTTGCCGTTATTGATTGCAATTGGGGTAATCTTAGGAACCTACGCTAAGATTTCAATTCCACTCTTTGGACCAGAAACCTTTGAGATTAAATTCGATACCTTACCAGTGATGATTGCGGGTATTTTATTTGGCCCGGCCTGGGGTATTATTTCTGGAATTATTATGGACTGGGTTCAACTGGTTCTATATCCATCGAGTTTTCCGTTTTTAGGTTTTACCCTTAATTTAGCTTTAACTGGATTCTTCGCTGGCGTTATTTTTAAAACCCAACGGGATGCCAAGAATCTGATGAAATATTCGCTGGCGACTGTCGGTTTAGTAGCGCTTGCGGTTATTTTTACCGTCGCGATTACGGGTCAATTTAGTCGTAGATTTTATTTGCCGGTTAGTTATCGCTGGGGTATTGGTCTGTTGATGGCTTTGATTTTATTATTAGTTGGTTATGGATTTCAGCGAATACACAAATATTCGTTTGAATCTAAACAGGAAGATTTCATGGCTCGCTTTACGTATTTGGTAATTGTCTGTGAGCTGGTCATTCAATTGCTGTTGACGTCTGTCTGGTTGTATTTGATGTTCCAGATTCCGATTAGTTTCCTAGTCATCCCACGGATGATTGAAGCGATACCGATGATTTTAATTTTTGTCATCCTTGGTCGTTCCCTCTTCGGTTGGTTGAATCGAGTTTCGAAAGTGATTGAATAATCACTTTTTATTTATACATCTTACTTCTTTACTAAGTTAATTTTTCTTTGTGCTAAAAAAACCAAATAGTCTGAGAAAGAAATCGAGGATCATTGAGCTTCGGTTTTTTTAATAAATTTGATAAAGCACGAAAGCTTACTACTAGCTGGCTAAATATATTATTAGAATATTCAATCAGAGTATAAATAGTGTACTAAATGGTATATAATATGAATAACAAAGTATAGGAGGAAAAGCATGGTTACACATAATATGATTGCTATGATCCTAGCCGGCGGTCGGGGTACAAGACTCTACGACTTAACCGAAAAAATCGCCAAACCAGCGGTTAGTTTTGGAGGGAAATATCGAATCATCGATTTTCCTTTATCCAACTGCGCTAATTCGGACGTGGATGTTGTAGCAGTACTTACTCAATACGAGAACATCTTTTTAAACTCGTACGTCGCACAGGATCAAAACTGGGGACTAGATGCCCGGGAATCGGGAATCTATGTATTACCACCACGTGAGAAAACTGAAGGTTTCGGAATCTATCGAGGAACCGCCGACGCTATCACCCAAAACATCGATTTTATCGACCAACAAGAACCAGAATACGTTTTGGTCCTTTCCGGAGACCACATTTACAAGATGGACTACTCCCAGATGTTGGCGGTTCACAAGGAAACCCAAGCCAAAGCCACGATTGCGGTCTTAGAGGTTCCTATCAAAGAAGCCTCGCGTTTCGGAATTATGAATACCGATGAGAGCGACGAGATTATTGAATTTGAAGAAAAACCAGAAAAACCAAAGAGTAATTTAGCGTCGATGGGTATTTATATTTTCGACTGGAAATTATTACGCAAAGTTTTAATTGAAGACGAAGTCGATGAAAATTCAAGTCATGACTTTGGTAAGGACATCATCCCTCGCTATTTAGCCGAAGGATGGAAATTACAAGCCTATCGTTTCAAAGGATATTGGAAAGATGTAGGAACGATTTCTTCCTTATGGGAAGCTAACATGGACTTACTCGATGAAAATAGCGGTATCAGCATGGGCGATCCGCGTTGGAAGATTTATACCGAAGATATTCCTTTACCACCACATTCGGTGGGACCTAAGGGCTCGGTTAAAAATAGTATTATCAACCAGGGCGCCCGCATCGAAGGTAGTGTTGAAAACTGCGTCGTTTTCCAAAACGTCTTTGTTGAAGAAGGCGCTGAGGTTAAAGATTCAGTACTTTCTGCCAATTCAGTCGTCAGAGCCGGAGCTAAAGTTCGCTATGCGATTGTCATGGAGGATTTGGAAATATCCGGAGATAAAACCTATGGAGGCAAATCAAAGAACGATATTGTCTTACTGACAACCGAAATGAAAGGAGTCAAATAATATGGCACGCGCTTTAGGAGTTATTTCTTTTGAACGAAACCGCGTTCGAGTCCAAGGAATTTCGGATTTTCGTCCGTTTTCTTCAATCAGTTTTTTAGGACGATATCGCTTAATTGACTTTCCGCTTTCAAATTTAACTAATTCTGGTTGTACCACCATCCATATTTATGTTAAAGAAAAACCTCGTTCTGTTTTTGAACATGTAGGCACTGGCCGACACTATAATATGAACGCAAAGCAAGGTAAGCTGCGGGTCATGTTTGGTGAAGAACCAGTTACATCGAATATTTACAATACCGATGTTACGGCTTACTATCAAAACCTACAATTTATCGAAGAAGATAATTCAGAATACGTAATTGTAACTTCCTCTCAATATATTTTCCAAGAGAATTTTGACAAGGCTATCGATCGTCATATTGAATCGGGAGCGGACATTTCCTTCTTGTATAAAAATACCGACGAAGCCAAGACTAAGTTCTTAAATTCAAGCTACTTATTATTTGATAAAGGTCGAAGAATTACGCGTACCGAGCTCAATCGCGGACAAGCTAAATCAAGGGCCATTAGTTTGGATACCTATATTTTAAAGAAAGACTTATTTGTTAAACTGATCAACGAAGCTCAGAATATTTCACCTATTTATTGGTTCTCCGATGTTCTAGATGAGAACTTAGATAGTTTGAAATGCGTTGGTATGAACGTACGTTCGTCGGTATATGAAATTTCTGATTTAACGTCTTATTATCAAGCCAATATGGAATTAATTCATCCAGAAGGCAGCGATTTATTCAGCGAAAATTGGCCGGTTTATACTCGCACTAACGATTCTCCACCAACTCGTTATACAAAAACCTCAAGTGTATCCAATAGTTTGATCGCTAATGGTGCGGTGATAAAAGGGACCGTTAGAAATTCAATCATCGGTCGTGGCGTTGTCGTTGAAGAGGGTAGCGTAGTCGAGAATTCCATTCTTTTAGCCAATGCTTATGTTTCCCAAGATTGTGTCTTAGATCATGTAATTCTTGATAAACATGTCCGCATGATTAAGACGAAAGAGCTGATTGGTAATGCCAACGATCTGATTTATATTCGTCGCAGGGATTTGATTTAATATGGCTAAGAAACGAATTTTATTTGTAGCCGGAGAAGGTTTACCCTACGTTAAATCCGGTGGTTTAGCCGACGTTGTTGGCTCTTTGCCAAAAGCCTTAGTTGCGGAAGGGTATGAAGTTAATGTCGTCATGCCGTTGTATAAATCAATTATTAATAAATTTATGCAAGATTTGAAATTAGTCGGTGATTTTCACTTAGAAGTGGCCAGTATGGATTATCCGGTACGGGTCTTTAGTGATAAACAAGGCAAGGTGACTTACTACTTCATTGAGCATCAAGGTTTCTTTGAGCGCGATGGTTTATATGGTTACGATGATGATGGCGCGCGTTACTCATTTTTCCAACACGCTGTGTTGAGAATGATGTATGAATTTGATGACTACTACGATATCGTTCATGCCCACGATTGGCATACGGGAATGATTCCGCTCTTAGGTAAGACCATCTATAGTGCTTTTTCCAAGAAATTTGCTAAGACTAAATACGTTTATACGATTCATAATCTAGCCTTTCAAGGAAATTTCCCAGCCGATTTGTTGGGGACTCATTTAGGGCTACCATATTACTTTTATGAAAATGGGGAATTACAGTTTTATAACGGCATTAGCTTTATGAAGGCAGGGATTCTCTTTTCAGAAAAAGTTACTACAGTCTCTAATACGTATTCCTATGAAATCTTAACCGAAGCTTATGGCGAGAATATGCAACATGTATTACGTTCTCGAGAACATGATTTGTGGGGCATCGTCAACGGTATTGATATGGAAGAAAACAATCCCGCTACAGATCCTTTGATCGCTTTTAACTATGATGTCGATACTTTGAAAGACAAGGTTAAAAACAAAACCGCGCTTCAAGAACAACTAGGATTAAGGGTTGCGCCGGATGTTTGTCTGGTTGGGATGGTTTCACGTTTATCCTGGCAAAAAGGGGTCAACTTAATCATCGACAAGATGCGCGATATCATGGGCTTAGATATTCAATTGGTTATTTTAGGTACCGGTGAATCTCAATACGAGTATGATTTACATCAATCGGAGAATGCCTATCGCCGACGCATGGTCTTCTATGGCGGCTATTCTAACGAGATTGCGCACCGCATCTATGCGGGTGCAGACATCTTCTTAATGCCTTCCTTATTTGAACCATGTGGTTTGTCTCAACTGATATCGATGCGCTATGGTACGTTACCTATAGTGCGCGAAACGGGCGGCTTAAGAGATACGGTTGAACCTTATAACGAATATGAAAAGACTGGAACAGGATTCTCTTTTACGAATTTCAATGGTGACGAATTCTTCCATGTCTTAAAGATGGCGGTAAATACGTATTATCTAGCGCCTGAAGATTTTAAGATGCTACAAAAGAACGCCATGGCGCGCGATTCTTCTTGGAACGCATCCGCTAAAACATACAAACGTTTATATGAGTATTTAGATTGACAGAAAGCCGAACTACGGCTTTTTGTTTTTTTATTAATTTTTGAGAAAATCTCACAAAGTCCACTGTTTATTGCATATTTTAAAACCGAAGATGTGCAAAATGTTTCTATACTTGCTATAATAAATAATGCTAAGGAGGATTACGAAATGGCAAAAAAATCCGTACGTGATTTAGACGTACAAGGAAAAAAAGTATTGGTCCGTGTCGATTTCAACGTTCCCCATAAGGGCGATGAAATCACTGATGACAATCGTATTAAGGCCGCGCTGCCTACGATTAAGCATTTAGTTGAACATGGAGCAAAAGTGATTCTTATGTCGCACCTCGGAAAGGTCGACCACAAGGATCCAGAAAAAGCAAAAGCTGACATGGCCAAACAAGACATGGCGCCAGTCGCTAAGCGTTTAGCCGAATTGGTAGACGCAAAAGTTTCATTCAGCAACAAGACTAGAGGTCTTGAGTTGGAAGAAAAAGTAGCCGCATTAGAAGATGGAGACATCTTATTAATGCAAAATACCCGTTACGAAAAAGGTGAATCTAAGAACGACCCTGAACTTTCTAAATATTGGGCTTCGTTAGCTGATTTATACGTTTCGGATGCGTTTGGTTCGGTTCACCGTGCGCACGCATCAACGGTTGGTGTCGCTGATTACTTAGATAGTGCCATTGGTTTTTTAGTTCAAAAAGAAGTTGATAATCTATCAAGTGCTTTAGAAAATCCTGAACGTCCATTTGTGGCGATTTTAGGTGGAGCTAAAGTATCGGATAAAATACCTGTCATTGAAAATTTATTAAAGATTGCTGATAAGGTCATTATTGGTGGTGGTATGGCGTATACCTTCTTAAAAGCCCAAGGTAAAGAAGTAGGTACATCGCTCTTAGAAGAAGAACGCATCCCTATGGCTTTAAAATTCATGGAAGAGGCTGGAGATAAACTTGTGCTTCCAGTTGACTTTTTGGTAGCGGATCGCTTTGCTGAAGATGCTGAAACCAAGATTGTCGATGCTGATAATATCCCTGCCGATTGGATGGGTTTAGATTGCGGTCCTAAGAGTTTAGAACTATTTAAAGAAACTTTAGACGGGGCTAAAACAGTCGTTTGGAATGGCCCAATGGGGGTCTTTGAAATGGAAAAATTCGCAGAGGGAACTCGTGGCGTTGCTAAAGCAATTGCTGAACTTAAGGACGCCAATACGATTATTGGTGGCGGCGATTCTGCGGCTGCAGCTATTTCCATGGGATTCAAAGATGATTTCACCCACATTTCAACGGGAGGCGGTGCTTCAATGGAATTCTTAGAAGGAAAAACATTGCCAGGCATTGCGGCAATTAAGGATAAATAAATGAGAAAACCAATCATTGTTGGAAACTGGAAAATGAACAAGCTAGACAAAGAAACCGAAACCTTTGTCCAAGCAATTGAACCGTTACTACACGATAAAGCAGAATTTGGGATAGCCCCTACCTACTTATCGCTATGGACGGCTGGAAAAGAAGCCAAAAACCTGATTGTTGCGGCTCAAAACGTACACTGGGAACCATCCGGAGCTTATACCGGAGAAGTTTCTATTGATATGTTGAAAGATGCCGGCATACAATGGGTTATCTTAGGTCATTCTGAAAGACGTCAATATTTCAACGAAACCGATGAAACGGTTAATAAAAAGGTATTAGCGGTTCTAGAACATGGTCTAAAACCTATCGTTTGTGTTGGTGAAACTTTAGAAGAGTTTGAAGCCGACCAAACTGAAGCTGTGGTCCGTCGTCAAGTCCGTGAATGTTTTGCTGGCGTTGATGCGGCCAAGGCCGAAGATATTGTTGTCGCTTATGAGCCAGTTTGGGCGATTGGAACCGGGAAATCCGCAACCACTGAAATCGCTCAAAACACTTGTGCCCTAGTTCGCGATGAACTTAAGAACGTCCTTGGAGAAGAAGCTTCTGAAAAGATTCGTATCCAATACGGTGGTTCTGTTAAACCAGACAATATTAAAGACTACATGAGTCAACCTGATATTGATGGCGCTCTAATTGGTGGCGCATCGCTTAAGGTTGAATCATATAAAGAAATTATCGACGCATTACTATAGAAAGAGGAAAAATTATGCCTATTATTACTGATGTTTATGCTCGCGAAGTCATTGACAGTCGCGGAAACCCAACCATTGAAGTTGAAGTTTATACTGAATCTGGAGCTTTCGGAAGAGCTATCGTTCCTTCTGGAGCCTCTACTGGTGAACGTGAAGCTTTAGAACTTCGCGATGGTGATAAGAGCCGTTATTTAGGTAAAGGTGTTCTTAAAGCCGTTGAAAACGTTAACGAAATTATCGCTGAAGCGGTCTATGGTTACGATGTTCGTGAACAAAACTTATTAGACCATTTGATGATTGAGTTAGATGGTACCCATGACAAATCTAAACTTGGGGCTAACGCTATTCTTGGTGTTTCCTTAGCAGCAGCACGTGCTGCCGCTGACTATTATGGTATGCCTTTATACCAATACCTTGGTGGCTTCAACGCTAAGGAACTTCCAGTTCCTATGATGAACGTAATCAACGGTGGTTCTCACTCTGATGCTTCGGTTGACTTCCAAGAATATATGATCATGCCAGTTGGTGCTGAGAATATTAAAGAAGCTTTAAGAATGGGTGCCGAAGTATTCCATAACTTAAAGAAAGTTCTAAAAGATGCCGGTCATGTTACTGCGGTTGGTGATGAAGGTGGTTTTGCTCCTAACTTAGGATCTAACGAAGAACCTTTACAAGTCATCGTTCAAGCTATTGAAAAAGCCGGCTACAAACCAGGTGAAGATTTCTACTTGGCGCTCGACGTTGCTGCTTCTGAATTCTACAATACAGAAAAAGGCGTTTACGAATTAGTTAAATCTAACGGTGGTACTAAAACTCGTGAAGAAATGGTTGAATGGTATGCTGAATTAGTTGAAAAATACCCAATCGTATCCATCGAAGACGGTCTTGGAGAAAGAGACTGGGATGGTTGGAAACTTCTAAACGATCGTTTAGGCGATAAAGTTCAAATCGTTGGTGACGACTTATTCGTAACCAACCCTAAGATTCTTGCTGAAGGAATCGAAAAAGATGTAGCTAACTCGATTCTTATCAAAGTTAACCAAATTGGTACTTTAACAGAAACCTTTGATGCTATGGAAATGGCAAAACGTAATAACTGGACTTGTGTTGTATCGCACCGTTCCGGTGAAACCGAAGATACCACCATTGCGGATATCTCGGTAGCCTTCAACGCAGGACAACTTAAGACAGGTTCTATGAGCCGTACCGACCGCTTAGCTAAATACAACCAACTACTTCGCATCGAAGACGAGCTTGGTGAAGCTGCACGCTATGCCGGTAAGAAAACGTTCTATAATTTAAAACGATAGAACTAATTCTATAGCTAAAGAAAACGCTGGAAATGAATTACCAGCGTTTTTTTAATGGTTTACTTTGTGTTTTTTGTGATTGAATGGCCGAAGTTTTCTAAATAGATTCATCGTAGAACCAACCAAACCGGTAACAAAACCATTATTATATAGATTCATAAATCCTTGTAGAATGCCTGTGTGCAGTATCAGCAAACTATGCATAAATCCAGCAACAAGGCCCATCAAACTACTTTCGCGACTAACCACGGGACTAAGACCTGAGGAAAATAATACCGCAATTATAACTGAGCTTTGGTTAAAAGCTTTTTGTTGAATCCAAAATCCCAAAGCCGTTCCGACGATAACGGGTAATATGGTACGAGGTTGATACTCATAGGCGCCAAAACCAATCAGTGATAAAACAGATCCCAGGGTAACTCCATTAATCGGTGCTTTAGAAACAAATAAAATAAGCGTTAATAAAAGACCGATAATCCCCATATTAAGAATAGAATAATTAAAACCATAGGCTTGATAAAAGTCCCGGGAAGAACTGGTCAAGGAAACCTGATAACCCTTCAGATACAAGCCAAGAGCTATAAAGACTAAATTAAGTATCAACAAAAAATACAAAGCTTGAGGATACGAAGCGCTGGCGCTCATGGGATATACACTATAATTAAACACTAGAAGAATCCTATAGATAAAAAAGGCGATAAAGCCCGCAGTAAATCCCGCATTAAATATCGTATATCCTTGATGAAGTTTGAAAAACCAAGGCGTTAGTAAAGTAAAGAAATAGCCAATGAGAATTCCAATAATAAAAACGAATAACCAATGGATACCAATCAGAAACAATAAGACCGAAATCAACGGACCCAGCGTAGTGGCGGCTAAGGCAATCGTGGTTGCTTTTTGTTTTTCACTTGGATTTAACCATATATAAAGTTGAAAGCCAATTAATAGCGGAAGGATATTGAACAAATTTTTACCAAACATAGCAAATCCAGTAACTAGAAAAAGATTACCAATAATACTACCGCTATACTGGTGTAGATTAAACTGAAAGAAAATAAAAACGAGAGCCAGGGTTAGTCCGCTATTAATAAACCCGGATCCGATCCCTGCAATCTCAAAATAATCGGTTAATAATTGAGAAGGATGGGGAAAAATGGCCATCAGATTAATATTACCCAAAGCGAGCCCAGTTAATAAAAGGGATAAAATCAAAAAAATGAATAGCCCATCCATTTTTTGCTTGTCGCTCCAGGATTTATTCACGACCGGCACTCCTTGGGGTTCTACCTAAGATTAAACAGGAAAACAAGACTAAAAAAGGCGGAAAAAAGAAAGGAATATCCACCGTGCCATGAATCAGAATCATGACGATAAAAGCTAGGATTAATTTATAAAAACTACCACCTTCAGCTTTAATAACCAAAAACACGCGACGTAGTACGCGAGCAAACGGAAAGAATAGCAGAATTGGTAGTATTCCGAAATTGATAAAAGGTTCTAAAAATAAATTATGTGAGTGAATCGTCTTGATTCTACGAACTAGTGGATGTAAGACATTGGAGATAGTAAACAATCCTTCGCCAAAGAATGGATTGTTAAAAAAGCGCGCTAAACCGATTAATAAAATATCGTTACGGTTTAAAAAACCGGCGGCTAAACTCCCAAACCGAACCAATAATTGGGGAACAAACAAGGCGATGAAGATCATAATAGAACCGACAGCTAGAAGAAACAACCCAGCCAGCTTAGGAATCAATAATAGAACCAAGACCGTAATAGCAATTAGCAGAGCGCCTAAACCAGCCCTAGAGCCCGTTAACATCAGCGCTACTAGGTTAATGAATAATATTATTAGATAATACCAACGCGAATGCGTTGGTTCAACAATCATTTTAAATACTCCATACAAGATAAAAAATTGAATCATGATCGAGTAATAGTTGGCGTTTAAAAAAGTGGCTACTGCCCGGTGATTATCAATTCCAGTAAAGCTAGTCAGCACATTTGGGGTCACAAAATAGGAAAGCAGATACTGTAAAGCTCCCCAAAAAGCGAGATATATGGAAAAATAAAATAAATGATCCAAAATAAAATCACTCATTTCATAATTCAAATGTCGATAGCAATAGCTCAGAAAGAAGCTCAAAAGAAAAAACCACAACGTCATTAGGTAGCCGATGACATTACCGAAATAAACACTCAAAGCGGTAGAAACCGCTAGAATAATTAAAGTCCATCGAAAAAGTCCTGGTTGCTCAAAGTTGATAAAAACCTCATCTTTCATCCATAAGTAAATAAAAAAGAGCGCTAGTACAGTAATTGAAATCGCTGGATTTAAGATTGAGCTAAAAGCAACCATCATAATCAGTTTTTGTGGTCTATCTTCTGATTTGAGACGATGGAAATAATTAAGCATTAACTAGGTTTTCTAAACGATTGAATCAGTAAAGCTACGACAACCCCCAAGAAAAAAGCCGCTAAGATAATTAAGATAAGCGGAAGGCTGACTTTTGCGAATAAGAAATTGACCGCAACCGCATCTCGATTAATAAAAGCAAATATCGCCAGAACAGCTAAAAGAACACCACCGAGAATCAGTTTCCAGTTAGGACCTCTTTTTGGTTTGTAAGCTTTATATTGTTGTTTGGATAATTTTACTTCGCTCATAACAATCTCTCCTTTGGTATATTTTATCACAAAAAAGACCATTACAAGGATGGTCTTATTCGTTAGATATATAGTTTTATCGTTTCTGGTTCGATTGGCTTTTTGGTTTCATAGAAGACGACCTGATTTTGTTTTCGGGTTTCTTTCATATCAATCAAACGTTGATTGGTCGAACCGCGATACAAAGTATTCAGGTTTCGTTTTGCTAGGATGAAAGGACCATCAACCAATACGTCTAAGTAACTAAGTAGTTCTTGTTGAGCAGGGCTTCCTTTTTGTAAGTGCTCTAAGGTATATCCTGAATAGCTCCAGATATCAAAGTTATGTTGCTTGAGCACCTTTACGATTTCCACTAAGCTTTCGGCTTGTTCGAAAGGTTCACCTCCAGAGAGCGTTAACTTCCGATTGGGATGCTTTAAGAGTAACTCAATAACTTCTGAGGTATCGATTTCAGGTGCTGCTAACGGATCCCAGGATGAAGGATTATGACATCCCGGACAGCGATGACTACAGCCTTGAACAAAGAGTACATTGCGTAAGCCTGGACCATCAACAATCGAATCGTATAAAAGTGAAGCGATTCTTATTTTTGCCATGAGACTTGATGGCGGACACGGTCGTGTTCTTCGGCGCGTTTGCCATTATTGAAGCGATCAACCGTACCTACTAAATATCCAGTGATACGACGAATTCGCTCAACTTTAGGTAGATTATCGTCATTTTCTACATCTCGTCCACAATGTGGACATTCATCATTGATGATACCGGTATATCCACAAACTGGGTCGCGATCAACCGGATGGTTGACAGCGCCATAGCCAATGTTAGCTTCTTTCATCATACGGATTACCGCTTCATAGGCTTCTAAGTTCTTAGAGGTATCACCATCTAATTCAATATAAGTAATATGACCGGCATTAGTTAATGCATGATAAGGAGCTTCTAATTCAATTTTCTCTTTAGCACTGATTGGATAATAGACTGGGATATGGAACGAATTGGTATAGTAATTACGATCGGTAATTCCTTCGATTTCACCAAAGATGGATTTATCGATTTGAACAAAACGTCCGGATAATCCTTCGGCTGGTGTCGCAATCAAAGAGAAGTTTAGTTTGTGTTCTTTGGTTAATTCATCGAGGCGATGACGCATATGAGCGATGATTTCTAAACCTTTTTCTTGAGCTTGAGCGCTTTCTCCATGGTGTACGCCCATCATGGCCTTAAGAGTTTCTGCTAAGCCAATAAAACCTACGGTTAAGGTACCGGTTTTTAAGACTTCTTTGATAGTATCGTTAGGTCCTAAGCTATCGGAATTTTTCCAAACTCCTTGTCCCATTAAGAATGGGAAGTTATAGACCTTCTTAGCCCCTTGGATTTCGAAACGTTCGAGCAATTGATCTTTAACTAAGTCAATTAAATCATCCAACTCTTCATAGAAACCGTCCCAATCGGCTTCGTTGCGGTTTAGGATTCCGTATTTAATCCCTAAGCGTGGTAGGTTGATGGAGGAGAAACTAATGTTTCCACGTCCAGAAACGATTTCGTTTTCCGGATCGGTGACATCCCCGATGACTCGGGTACGGCATCCCATATAGGTGATTTCTGAACCGATGACGCCCGGTTTGTAATAATTTAAGTTGAATGGAGCATCGATAAAGGAAAAGTTAGGGAACAAGCGGCGCGAGGAAACCTCGAGCGCTAATTTAAAGAGATCGTAGTTTGGATCTTCTGGATTGTAGTTTAAGCCCTCTTTTACTTTGAAGATGGAGATAGGGAAGATTGGAGTTTCTTTCTTTCCTAAACCTTCATTTAATGCCTTGAGGTAACTGCGAGTGACCATTCGCCCTTCGCTGCTGGTATCGGTACCAAAGTTGATCGAAGAGAATGGTACTTGAGCGCCAGCTCTGGAATGCATCGTATTTAGATTATGAATGAATGCTTCCATGGCTTGGAATGCCGTTCTTTCGGTTTTAGCTAAGGCGCGTTTATAGGCTTTGTCAAATTGTTTTTGATTTGGGAAGACATCCGCAAATTGAGAATAGTCCAGATCGATGGTATTTAGTTGATCGACGCGGTTAGCGAACGCTTCCATGTCGATTTGTTCGTCATCGGTCATATCAATATAGTCGCTGACTAATTGTTTGAATTGTTTCCTAAAGGTTTCTACAACGCCTGGCGCTAGATAGTAATCAAAGGCTGGAATTGATTGGCCACCATGTTGATCGTTTTGATTCGATTGAATAGCGATAGCTGCCAGAGCTGTGTAAGACATAATGTCTTTAGGGCGACGTAAATGACCATGACCAGTTGAAAAACCATTTTCAAATAATTTAGATAAATCAATTTGACAGCAAGTGGTTGTTCCCATTGGTAAGAAGTCCATATCGTGAATATGAATTTGACCGGTATCATGAGCTTTCGCAAATTTTGGATTGATTAAATAGGATTTTGCGAATTCTTTAGCTACGGTACTTCCGTACTGAAGCATCATGCCCATGGCACCATCGCCATCAATATTGGCGTTTTCGCGTTTCGCATCTTCATCGACGGAATCCTTAATGGTTAATTGTTCCAAGGCTTTCAAAAACTTATGTTCGCGCGATACGAAAACTTTCCGCGATTCGTTACGACGTAAGCGATAGGAAGAGAAAGATTCATAGACTTCATCATAGCCTAAACGGATGAGTTGTTTTTCGATGATATCTTGAATATGTTCGATGCCGATAACGTCTTGGTTTAAGGCGTTGATTTGTTCCATAACGCTGACAAAAACGATATGAGAATCTTTAGCATCTTCATATTGATTTTCAACGGAGTCGAAGCCTTTCTTGATGGCTACAGCAATCTTTTCCGCGTCGAATCTAGCTTTTTTGTTGTTTCGTTTAATTACGGTAATATTACTTGTTTTTTGGACCGGTTCAAGGGTCGGGGTTAAATTTAAATTAGTATTATCTACGATATGTTCACTCATGATGGCCTCCTTTTTCAAATTGCAATGTAATCTAATGATAGTCAGTATTGATAGCGATTTCAAGGGAAATTAAAGAGTTTTTATAAATTATTTGATAATAAGATTAAATATTTAATGTATCTCATTAAAGGTGCTATAATACTGTCATAAAGGAGTAATGATTATGATATTGATTCGTTTGGACCGAGTAATGGCCGATCGTCGCATGAGTTTGCGTCGCTTAGCCCAGAAAGTTGGAATTTCGGAAGTGAATTTATCTCGTATCAAAAATGAAAAAGTTAAATCAATTCGCCTTGATACGCTCAACGAACTCTGTAAAGCCTTGGATTGTCATCCCAAAGATCTTTTAGAGTTTAAATGGGATATTGATGAGTGGGAAGAGGAATAACTGCTATAATAATACCGTGAAAGCAGGAAAATTGATGAAAAAGCAACTAATCCTAACCCTTTTGGTGTTCTTACTAATTGGATGTGTTTGGGAAAGCAAATCAGAATCTAAAGTCGATCAATCGCTGATGGATGAAAACTTGGCTTATTTGATCGTTTTGGTGGTGGAAGATGGGGTCATCGAGTATCGTTTAACCAACGATAGCGACGAAGCATTACTATATTCCTCTAAGGTAACAATAGAAGAAAAAAGCAATAATAAATGGTATGCTCTTGATTTAAAACCGAACATGGCTTTTGATGCCAAGGCCTATAACCTATCGCCTAATAACGAAACCGTCCAATATTTTAAATATAACGAATATTACGGTGACCTTAAACCAGGTGACTACCGCATCGTTGTTGAAATAGGAAAGGATTTATCCAAACCAGAATATCTGGTAGGAACCTTTAAGGTGGAGTAGAATGAAAAAATTAATTCCACTTTTGCTGATGTTGATGCTTGTCGCTTGCTCAACAGCCAAGTACGATGTCGAAGATACGATTACCCAAGAACAACAAATTATTGAAAGTTCCAAAGTTGAGCTATTGATTTCTGAAGTTAGTCAAGATCAGATTGCTTATGTCATGATTAACCATACAGACCAAAAATATTTATACGGTGAACCCTATCATTTAGAAGTGAAAATTGGCAAGCAGTATCGGATTCTCAAGATGAAGGAAAATGTTGCTTTTAAATTGCCTGGCTATTATTTGTTGCCGAAAGAATCGGTTAAGGCTACGATACAACCCCTCGATTACTACCAAAGCTTACCAAAAGGAAATTATCGTTTGGTTAAATCTATTTTTGATGACAAAAATCAGATGAAGTTTATTGTCGGAGAGTTTACTCTTCCGTGAGTTTTGTTAGCACAATCTACTGATTTGTGGTATTATAACCTAGCACGAAAGGAGCGCTCGCAATGATTGATATTCTATTGATGATGGTTTCTGCCATACTAATCTTATTGTCTCTGCTTCAAGGCGGAAAATCCGAAGGCTTGAGCAGCGCTTTTACTGGTGGTAGTTCGGGACTTAACTTATTCTCCGATGTTAAAGAGAGAGGACCTGAACGCGTCTTATCATTGGTTACGATGGGAGTTGGCGTCGCCTTCTTCATCCTCGCCGTTTTACAACAAATTATTTAAAGAAATGGTTGGGCTCTGGTCCAACTTTTTTATTGACTGAACTTTCTTCTAATTACAGAGAAATATTAAACAAGGTATAATAAAGAAAAGACTACAAGGAGGTACTTGTGGAAAAATACAAAAAAGATCAAACCATTCGTGGTATCTTTGATCAGACTAATACAGAATATGGTTTCGTAGATTCTAGAGATCCGGAAGTTTCTGTATATATTTCAAAAGAAAACTTCAATACAGCTTTATCCAAGGATGAAGTTATTGCTAAAATTACTAAAGTCGACCACAACCAACGATACGAAGGAAAGATTATCGAAATTGTTGCTCGTAAAAGCACCTTTTTAGTAGCGACTTTATTTCGCAGCCAACAAGGTTGGCTAATTCGCCCCTTTGATGCCAATATCAAAGTTCCCATTAAATTTTCCAATCCTCATGGTTTTAAGTTAAAAGACCAACAGCGGGTTAAATTAAAAATTGTAAACTATCATCCACTAGTAACAGAAATTGAAGAAATTCTAGGCTTAGTTAAAGACCCAGGAGTGGATGTGTTAAGTATCCTTATTTCTCATAACATCCATCCCGGATTTAGCGAAGCGGAAATTCAAGAAGCGAAAGCTTGGGGCGATCGGGTGCGTAAACGCGACTATCCAGAGCGACGAGATTTAACCCAGGAACTGATTTTTACCATCGATGGCGATGATACCAAAGACATCGACGATGCTATTTCCATAAAACGTTTAGAAAATGGTGGTTTTCAGCTGGGCGTGCATATCGCGGATGTCAGCCATTATGTTGTAGAAAATAAATTCATTGACCAAGCAGCGAGCGAACGCGGAACTTCGGTTTATGTGGTCGATCGGGTCGTACCGATGCTGCCAATCGAGTTATCAAATGGTCTTTGTTCCTTAAATCCATTAGTTAGTCGTTTAGCGGTTTCTTGTTTAATGGATTTTGACGAATATGGAACGTTGTTGGATTTTGAGTTCTTTGAATCGATCATTCAAAGCCAACAACAGTTGAGCTATCGCGAAGTGAATCGTTTTTTAGAAAATCGTAAAGATATTGTCAATATCAAGGAAGAATTAAAAGATAGTCTCTTAGCGATGGATGAGCTATCCAAATTGCTGAGAATGCAGCGAGTTGCTTTAGGAAGTATCGAGTTTGAAACTTCAGAGTCGGAATTTGTCGTCGATAACGAAGGTAGAGTATTAGATATTTATCCGCGTACCAGAGGTCGAGGGGAAATGCTGATTGAGGATTTCATGGTAGTGACCAATAGTTGCGCGGCTCAATTGTTTGAGCGCCATCAACGTCAGACGCTATTTAGAGTTCATGAAAAACCTCCTCTCAAACGACTTCAAGCCCTTAGTCATACCTTGCGTATCATGGGCTATCCGTTAAGAGGTGATTTAGCTTCGGTTGAACCGGTGGTTTTACAAAAAGCTTTATATCATTTCAAAAATGAACCTAGCTTTCATATGATTTCCATGTTAATCTTGCGTTCGATGGCCAAAGCCAAATACGAAGCCGTTAACCATGGACATTTTGCTTTAGCTTTGGATGAATATCTACATTTCACCGCGCCCATTCGTCGCTATCCGGACTTAATTACTCACCATATCATGAAACAATATCTGATTGGTAACAAGGTGAAACGTAATAAAAATAAACCTCAAGATCTAGCGGAATTGAAACAATTAGCTCTAATGAGTTCACAAGCGGAAGTCCGTGCGGTTGAAGCCGAACGCGAAGTTGAAGATCTCAAAAAAGCCGAGTATATGGAGCAATTTGTCGGAGAAGAATTTGAAGGCATTGTCTCCGGAGTTACTAAGTTTGGTCTCTTTGTTATGCTTAAGAATACTTGTGAGGGGTTGATTCATGTCAGTACGATGGATGAATTCTATCAGTTTGATGAAGTCGGCATGAGATTGTATAACCGAGACAACACAAAAGTCTATACCTTCGGTCAAAAAGTGCGAATCATAGTCGATTCGGTCGATCGAGTTGAACATAAAGTAAACTTTGTCTTCGCCAAACAGGCGATAAAAGAAGAAAAGAAAGAAAAAAGAAAAAAAGAAAAGAAGAACAAACTCTTCATTCGACGGAAAGGAAAGAGTCAATGAGTGAGTCGAAAAAAGTAATAGCTCAAAATAGAAAAGCACGTCATGAGTACTTCATTATTGAACGTTACGAAGCAGGAATTGCTTTAACCGGAACGGAGATTAAATCCATCCGTGAAGGTCGGGTTAATCTAACCGAAGCGTATATCCGTATTATTGATAATGAAGCTTTTATCGTGGGCATGCATATTGGTTTATATACGCAGGGGAATCGTTTTAATCATGAAGAAACGAGAACTCGAAAACTATTATTGAAAAAACGCGAAATTAACAAATTGCATAAAGCCATCCAATTGGAAGGATATACAATAATTCCGCTGTCGCTATATTTAACCCGCGGTTTAGCCAAACTAGAAATTGCTCAAGCCAAAGGTAAGAAGTTGTACGATAAACGACAAACGGAAAAAGATCGCGATATCAAACGACAATTACAGAAGATGGTTCGTTAATGTTAAAAGCAAGTCTGTTAATTCAAACGGGCGTTTTTGGCTTAGTGATCGCCGGAATCATTTTTCTGTTACGAATGGTGGAAGATGTTTCCGAAGTTCTAGCACTACAAAGCTTTCTTCGTTCGGGCTATGGTTTAGGGCTAATGATTGGTTTAACGGTTTATGGTTTATTTGGTATTTTCTATGGTGGCTATAAACTATATTTAGTTTTTAAGAATGAATAATCAGCATCCGTTCTCTAGCGGATGTTTTTATTACACAAAAAACACCAACTTCCAGCGTCTAACGAGTAGTTAAACAAGGAAAGTTGGTGTAATCTTTTTTACACGTTTAAGCTAGGTTTACCAGCCTCCGGATGAACCTCCACCGAAGCCACCGCCAGCACCACCGCCGCCGCTAAAGCCGCCGCCTCCGCCACCGGAAGACCAGCCGCCACCACCGCGTCCAGACGTTTGAACTGGAATAGATGATAGGGTATTAGTGGTTGTCTTCATGGTTGAGTCTAATTCATACATGAAGTCGCGGGTGTTAAATTGACGATAAGAAGGACCGACGTACCATTGTGGCTCAGGGACAGCGATATCTTCAAATTGTTTAGACCAAACATCGCTGACACCTAGAACATAGGCGTACGGTAAGACTTCATAGAAGTAATTAGGATCGTCGTAGACGAGCATTTCTAACTCTTCCTTTTCGGCCATTTCAATGAATTGACGAAGCCCTAAAACATGTCCGTAGATTTCGTTACCAAATGATGTTCGTTTATCCATATACGCCGCCGCAATCAACATGCCAATAAAAGCGACTAGGGCTATGACAGTATAGATATCAAGCGCTCGGATCATATTCAAAACTGGTCCGAACACAAAATATAAGACCACGCCAACGAAACCGAAAATAATAGTCACAATAGTCTTAACACTCTTTGGTAAAGGTTGGATGATGGAATAGGCAAGCACAAATATAATCGCAAAGATAAATATAATGACTACCGCAATTTCCAT
This sequence comes from Bacillota bacterium, assembly GCA_023388535.1. Taxonomy (GTDB): domain Bacteria; phylum Bacillota_I; class Bacilli_A; order Erysipelotrichales; family Erysipelotrichaceae; genus JBNRMW01. The sequence continues at coordinate 159,627 of JAEWFZ010000038.1, forward strand.
ATAAGAAAAGGCGTATTGTAAATGTAGAAAATACTGATAAGCTCTGAGTATGAAATAGGCGGACAACATCAAAGGCGCAATTAAGGTGAAAATGATTTTAATGAAATTTGAAGTTGAGTTTTTAAGCCGATACTCAGATTTTCTAAAGAAATTGTACAAACCCGTTTGAGCGCTGTTAATTTTTCTGTGAAACTTATTCCGTAAGCTGGAGATTTTAACAAAATCTCCGGTCTCGAATAAATCTCTGAATAGATTTTGTTCATAAAGCGGATAGCTATTGCTGATGTCTCTTACTTTTTCTAAAGAAATAGCTCGCTTTCGATCTTCGCTTTGATGAATAATTAAATAGCCTTTGGAAGCCCATTCGATAATCAAAGAAATGATGTCTCGATTATTGGCTTGATTATTATAAATATATCCGATTTGAGCACTGGAAAAGCCAGGCATTGGTCGGGTGTTAGGCACGATGGTTAAGACATCATCGCGGCCAAACTTGAAGAAAGTTAACAAGGCGACTAGCCCTGCCCCTAACATACCAAAGACCCCTAAAACCCCATAATTAGGTGGTGTTGGGTAATCAAAATAGTCGGCAGGAACGATTTGTTCAATCGTCACGCTCGTATAACTTGGGATAATAATACGATTTCTTCCGCTTACTACCGTATCTTTAAATTGGTAATCGATGTAGTCGTTACCGCGTGACATATAAGCTCCAGAATAAATAAAAGGATCTTGTAAGACGGGTTTAGGATATACAACTTTAAATGAGAAATTTTCGATAGGAACCTGAACGTCGCCACCTAAAATATCAAAATAAATCAAATCGAACGCTTTTAATCGTTTGTCTTGCGTGGTCATCGAGTATTTGATGGTATAGGATTTCACGTCTTTAACGTATCGGTCTGGATTACCAATGCGTATTTTCTGGAAGCCATCTTCCCGTTTAATCGTGTATTCATCCCCATTAACCTCAATATTAGTTACTGGAAAGTAAAAATGACCAAAGACTTGCTTGCCATCGATTTCCATGTCCATTTTATGTTCTTCTGGAATATTATAGAAAATACCGCGCATCGGAACATTATAATTAACATCAATCTTGATGGTTACATGATGGGTTCCGTCCTCATCGATGACAATTTCTGTATCGTAGTTTTTGTAGTACAAATTACGACTTTGTAAATGACTTTCATCAAGAGGTGGACGCAACAAAGATTGAGCTTGCGTGTTGAAGACGTTTGTCGTTAAAAACGCGAAGGCGAGAATAACGAAAACGAGGACTTTTCTAAATAACTTTTTCATAGTCCCTCCTTAATAAAAAGGGGAGCTAAGTCCCCTAAGATTAAAATTCAACCGTTGGAGCTTGACGTTGGGTTTCTTCGTCAATTTCGTATAAGGTAGCTTTTTTAAATCCGCCAATATTAGCAACGATGTTGCTTGGAATAGAATCAACTTTAATATTGTATTGTTGGACGGTGGCGTTATAGAACTTACGATAATTCGCAATATCCTTTTCAAGATCAACGAGCTGAGCTTGTAAATCTCTAAATCCAGCATCCGCTTTTAGTTCTGGGTAACGCTCAACGACAACCATGAGTCGATTAAGTGCGCCGGTTAATTCATTGTTAGCGGCCATTTTATCTTCTGGGGTATTGGCTGAAACGCCCAAATTACGAGCTCGAATTACGGCTTCTAAGGTTTCCGCTTCGTGTTTAGCATAACCTTTAACGGTATTAACTAAATTAGGGATAAGATCGAAACGTTTCTTAAGGTAAACATCGATATTTGAGAAAGCTTCTTCAACTTTGGTTCTTAAACGAACGAGTAGATTATGAGTACTGAAATACCATAGTACTAGTAGTCCAAGAACAATTAATAAATAATGATACCATTGCATAGTTTATACCTCCAATGTATATAACCTATTATACTTGGCTTTTAGGGATTTGTAAATTTATTGACTATGTTATTATGATTTATAGAGGTAGTAAAATGGTAATCGTGATAGGTGGTGGACCTGCGGGGATGATGGCAGCGATTGCGGCTGGCCAGAACCATCAGGTTTTACTTTTAGAAAAACAATCCAGTTTAGGAAGAAAATTATTAATGACGGGGAATGGTCGTTGTAATCTTACCAACGATCGTAGTATCCAGGAGTTTATTAGTGATTGTTATGGAGAAACGAAATTTTTGTTTTCTCATTTACATCGTTTTGGTCCGGAAAAAATTGTAAGTTTTTTTGAAGAACGCCATTGTCCGTTGATTTTAGAAAACCATCGTTATTATCCAAAATCAATGAAAGCCAGAGATATTTTAAAAGTATTAGAAAACGAGTTAAGTAAAAAGGTTCAAGTTCGCACCAATGCGTGCGTTCAAAGAATACTAATAAAAGATAATCGAGTCCATGGTATAGAAGTGGATCATCAAGTGATACCTTGTGAGCACTTGATCTTAGCTACTGGTGGTCTTTCCTATCCTACGACTGGAAGTACGGGCGATGGGTATCGTTGGTTGGCAGAAATGCAACATGAAATTAGCGATTTATTTGCGAGTGAGGTTGGTTTAATAAGTGATGATGATTTTATCCGAGAAATCGTCGGTATTTCTTTGAAAGAGACGATGGTTTCCGTTTGGGTCGATGATAAGCGCCTTGTCTCAGCTACGGGTGATTTGATTTTTACCCATCAGGGAATTTCAGGCCCAGTGATATTGGATTTATCTTATCAAGTGATTGTAAATCTTCGTGAAAACAAAAAAGTAAAACTAGAGCTTGAATTACTACAAGAAGATCTCAAATTTAATCACAATCAGACTATTAAAAACTATCTAGAAACCTTATTACCAAATCGACTAGTTTCCTTGATATTAAAGCTTACAACAATTGATGCAAAGACCGTAGTAAACCAGCTCAAAAGAGAAGAAAGTCAAAGCTTACAGGAAATTGTCAGGGGATTAAAAATTAATATTGTTGATAGTTTGCCTATTGAAAAAGCCGTCGTCACCGCTGGCGGGTTAAAACTAAGCGAGGTAGATCCTAAAAGTTTGAAATCAAAGCGAATTGCTAATTTGTCAATTTGTGGAGAATTATTAAATGTTGTTGGTCCAGTCGGTGGTTATAATCTAACCATTGCATTAGCGACGGGATATGGAGCAGGTTCCTCAATTAATTTGTGATGTCTCTAGAAATTAAGTTATAATACTATAAGAAAACTAGGAAGTGAGTTAATTTATGAAACATAAGAGATTAACGAAATGGCTCGTGATTTTCACCCTTATATTTACAATGTTCGCGAATAAGATGCCGGTGAAAGCCATGGAGCGTGAAATCGTTATCCACTATCAACGGCTTGATGGTAAATACGATGGCTGGAATATCTGGTCTTGGGTTGCTGGTGAAGAAGGTGCAGAATATGAGTTCACTGAAACCGATGATTTTGGAAAAGTAGCTAAGTTTACTCTTAGTAGTGCTAATGATTTCTCAAAAGTCGGATTTATCGTTAAGAAAGTAGAAGATGGCAATATCTGGGCTGAGAAAGATGTAAATGAAGACCGCTTCATTGAAACATTCAAAGCCGATGGTTCAGCCGAAATTTGGGTTATTCAGGAAGAAAAAGACTTTAAGTACGACCCCGCCAGTGCGGTGGTCGAAAACCGGATTCGTTCGGCAAATTTAGAAGGCTTAAGAACCGTCAGTCTGACTACCAATACGCAAATCAATTCGCGCGATATTGAAACCATCAATATCAATTTTGGTCAAGTAAAGGATATTCAAGTCGGAGAGACGGATCTAACTATAACCACGGGAGAAGATATTGATTTTAAAGATAATCTTAAAATCGAGTTTGGTCGTTTTGGCAGTGCTAAGGTTTCAATTCATCGTTTTGTTCATACTAAAGAATTTAACGATGCTTATTACTATGAGGGACCATTAGGGGTTTCTTATAGCAAAGAAGCTTCTACCTTTGATCTCTGGGCACCAACTGCACAAAAGGTAATGTTAGTCGTTGATAATGTTGAATACGAGATGAATCGTAAACCTAAAGGCGTCTTTAACTACCAGGTAGCGGACGATTTAAATTTAAAAGAATATTACTATAAATTAACGTTTGCGGATGGTGAAGTAGAATCTGTTGATCCCTATGCCCGTGCCGTGACTATCAATGGCGAAAGAGGCATTATTGTAGCACCAGATTCGATGAATCCTGAAAAATATAAGAAAGGTCGCATGCCATCTTTCAGTAAAAACGAAGATGCTGTGATTTATGAAGTTCATGTACGAGACTATACCATTGACCCGAATAATGGTATTGAACATAAAGGTAAATTCCTCGGTTTAACCGAACAGAACACAACCACTAGCGAAGGCGCGACTTCAGGTTTAGACTATATTAAATCTTTAGGGGTAACTCATGTTCAATTTTTGCCGATTTATGATTTCGCAAGCATTGATGAAGCGGCGCCTTTAGACTATGGCAAACAATATAATTGGGGATATGATCCGATGAACTACAATGTTCCGGAAGGTTCCTACTCAACCGACCCAAATAATCCTCTTGCTCGGATTCATGAACTGAAAAAGATGATCCAAGCTTTCCATGAACAAGGGTTATACGTAATCATGGATGTTGTTTATAATCATGTTTATGATGTTCATCGTTCTCCGTTACATAAGACTTTTCCTTATTACTATTTTAGATATAGTGCTGAAGGTAATTTATTAAATGGTACTGGTGTTGGTAACGAAACGGCCTCTGAACAACCAATGTTTCAGCGTTTTATTTTAGATTCTACTAAATACTGGGTTGAAGAATATAATTTGGATGGCTATCGCTTTGACTTAATGGGTATCCATGATTTGGATACGATGAATAAGGTTCGTAAACAAATGGATGAAATCGATCCTTCGATTATCTTATTAGGAGAAGGTTGGGATATGGGCTTTTTAGCAGCGAGCCAACGAGCCAATCAAAAGAATGCTAAAGAATTAGATCGGATAGCCTTCTTTAACGATTCACTAAGAGATTTAGCTAAGGGTTCTGTTTTTGAAGCTAAAGATGCTGGGTTTGTTAATGGCAAAGCGGGCACCGAAACGATGCTAACTATGAATCTCTTAGGCGCTCAACGTCTTCCTGTTAACCAAGCTACTTACCAAGCTCCGGCACAGGTAATTCAATATGTTGAAGCCCATGATAATTTGACGCTTTATGATAAATTAGTAGCCTCAAAGCCGGACGATGATGCTACTACCAGACAGAAGCGACATAATTTAGCGACTACAATGGTTATGTTAGCTCAAGGCATCCCGTTTATACATGGCGGTCAAGAACTTTTGCGAACCAAAGATGGGGATCAAAACTCCTATATTTCAAGCGATGATATCAACCGTTTCGATTACGATCGCCAGGCGAGTTATCCAAAATCTTTGAAGATGTTTAAGGATTTGGTCGTTTTTAGAAAAGAAAATCCAATTTTTAGACTCGATGACTATGCGGATATTAATCCAAGAACGAATATTCTGGAAACTAAGGATAATTTAATTGCGTATCAACTTCTAGATCAAAAACAAACCTATACGCTGATTTTCAATGCAAACGATCAAGAACGGGTAGTTGTTTTACCGAAGAAAACCGACTATCAGATTTTCGTGGATGGCACTTATGTCAGTACTACGAATCCATTGAATACGTTGAAAGGGGCGGAATCGGTAACGGTTAAGCCACTGACGGCGATGGTTTTAATTAATTTATCGGAAAATCCGGTTGAAGCGACCAAACAACCGATTGTCAATCCTTGGTTGACTACCCTGGTGGTTGTTGCTGGCTTAGGCTTAGTTTATACGGGTTATGTCCTTAACAAACGACGTAAATAAAAAATTTAGCGGTGCGATGTTAAAACGCATCGCTTTAATCTCAATGACGCTAGATCATATTGGTGTGATTTTAATTGAGCCCTTGATTGGTAGTGGGCTCTCTTTTACGTCATTTGAAAAGACATATTATTTATGGACAATTATTTACTGGTTTTTTAGATTAATCGGTAGATTAGCTTTCCCATTATTTGCTTTTGCTTTGGTGGAAGGTTTTACTCATACTCGTAATCGATATCATTATTTGTCTCGGTTAGTCGTTTTTGCGGTGCTGTCACAACCATTTTTTGCGATGGCTTTAGATGGTAGTTATATTTCTTTAAACCATCTAAATATATTTTTTACTTTAGCGTTGGGGATAATCACAATGCTTTTGTTTGAGCGAACAAAAGACCAACCCCTCTTCTTGCGTTTAGGGTTGGTCGTGGCGTTTGCTTTTTTAGCTGAGATTTCAAATATGGACTGGGGTTGGCTGGGGATTGCTCTAATTTTTGGCATCTATTATTTTCGCCAACAACCAATCTATCAATTTTTAGTCGTAGTTGTCTTAGGAAGTTTTCAACTTACAGCTCCGATTGCGGCTTTGCTAATTCAGCGCTATAACGGAGAACGCGGTAAAGTGAATAAGTATTTTCATTATTTTTACTACCCACTTCATTTGTTTATCCTAACTTCGCTTACAAAACTAAATTAACGTCTACTTAAAAACAAGCTATCAATCACCCAAGTAATCACATATCCGACTAGGGCATAGCCAACAAACATCGTCAATACGAACCAACCTAATGCAGTAAAGCCTTCGACTGGAGCGATTACGGAAAGAATGTATAAAATGATCATTAATAAAGCAATCATCAAGGCCCCGATGAGGGCAGCTTTATTGTTGCGTTTTGTAATCATGGCGACAAATCCATATAAGACAATTCCAGCCAATGGCGGAAGCGTCATGCTTAACACATGGCCCATATATTCGTCCTCCTTATCACTTTGATTATACGATAAACGACACATTGTTTGATATTATTTACTCTTTTTTATTCATTTTATAAATGCAACGCTGAGGAATCAGATATTTTAAGAAATTATGACTTAAATAGTAGATTGTTATAGAAAATGTTAAATAATCAGCAATCTTTTTAATATTGTGGTATCATACGACCGTGTTGTTGAAGGAGGGGATATGATACACTTTTAATGACACCTAGAAAGGATACCAATTTCATGAGAAGGACATACGATAAAGATTTCAAACTTAAAGTATCCAAACAAATAGTAGGAAAAAAGCACACCGTAACTGAGATAGCTAAAGAGTATAATATCTCACGTCCAATCGTTTCTAGATGGGTATCTGAATTCCGTCGTTACGGTTCACAAGCCTTTAGTGGTAAAGGAGT
>JAEWFZ010000039.1 GCA_023388535.1 Bacillota bacterium
CGTTCATCCTGAGCCAGGATCAAACTCTCCATTTGATTTGCTCAATTATTTTATAGTATGTCACCTAAGTGACAAAATCTCTTTTCTGACGTTGTATGTTGCTGTTTAGTTTTCAAAGATCGCACACCCTCTTTTCAGGAGCGCTTGCATAGTTTATCAAATGATTTTTCGGATGTCAACCAAAATCGTCTCGAAAAAACATTTTATTTAGAAATCGATTATTAAATCGTATGCAGAGCCAACTTTTGAGTGTTTTGATTCACACAAACACTCGAAAAAGTGAGTGTAGTAGTATTATACCACAAAAAATAAAAAAATGTAAAGCGTGCTCAAACTTCACTTTTTGTCAATTTTTCGCCTAAAAATAGCACAAAACCGTATTTAATATACTATATTCGCTTAAGTTGCTTAAAATCTCTTTAAAATTTGTTAATTTCCATTTAAAATAACTTTAGTTACATTTAGTAAACGTAACAATACGTGCAAAGGAGGAAGAAGATGTGGGGAAAGAATATAAAACACTACCTAGAACTAAGCGGTAGGACACAAAAGGATTTAGCCAATGCTATCGGAGTAACGGAAGCTACCCTATCACACTATATCAAGGGAAAACGCGATCCTCATGTTACGGTATTACAACGGATAGCTAACGAGCTAGAAGTTACACTAGATGATCTTATGGAAACGCCCGAAGTTTTCAAGCTAATCTATCTAAAGCCAAAGGAAAAAGCAATGCTTCTTTATTATCGTGCTCTAGATCCAAAAACCCAGGAATTAATCTATACAATCTTCGAACAGCTGAATTCAGCGGACAACTCCAAGTAATTAAATCATTATAATAATCAATTCAAGTTTCAAAATAAAAGCAGATATTTTCTGCTTTTTATCTACTTTACTCTTGAACAAAACCGAAAATCATATTATCATACTAGTACTGCCCGAGTGGTGAAATCGGTAGACGCACTGGACTCAAAATCCAGCGATAGAAATATCATGACGGTTCGAGTCCGTCCTCGGGCACCATCTAACATACTACCCACTACGGTGGGTTTTTTTATAACTAACAAGCGATTGCCCATTAAATAATGTATGTTATTATTAAAAATATAGGCAAACAATGATACAATTATAATGGTCAGAAAGGATGAAAGCTATGAAGAAAGATTTTAAAGAAATTTTCCCTAATACTAAATTCACGAAGAAATATCACATAACCGCTGAAGTACTCAACTCCGTGACCCATGGCATCGGCGTTGTTCTAGCGATTATTGGTATGATTTTTCTCTTTTTGAAAGCTTATAATCATCAATCATGGTTAGAATTTATCGCTTACTTTATCTATGGCTGTGGTCTTTTTACCTTATATCTAAGCTCCACCCTTTATCATAGTTTTACGTTTACCAAAGCCCGCAATATTTTTCGCATCTTTGATCACTCTTCCATATTTATTTTAATCGCCGCCTCCTATACCCCATTTATGATTTTGGGTTTAGCCAATACCTTGGGCTATACCATCTTGGCTATTATTTGGATTTTAGCGGTACTTGGCGTCACGACCCAAGCGATTAAAATCAATCAACCTAAACGGCGCGGCGCGGTTTGGCTCTATCTTTTAATGGGGTGGATGGTAATCTTTGCGATACGACCAATCACCCAGATCCTTAATGCTCAAGGCTTTTGGTTATTAGTAGCTGGTGGATTGTCCTATAGTTTTGGCATCATCTTTTATGCCCTATCGAAGCGAGTTAAGTTTGCTCACACGATTTGGCACTTATTCGTGTTGGCAGGTTCAATTACCATGTATTTCGCCATTTACTATTCCTTATAAAAAATGAACGAGGTCTCGTTCATTTTTTTATTGAGCATTTAATTCTGCGATTTTGACAATGACTTGTACCGCTTTTCTCATATCATTTAAACTAGCGAATTCATACTTGCCATGGAAATTTTCACCGCCAACAAATATATTGGGCGTCGGAATCCCCATGAAAGAAATCTTCGAACCATCGGTTCCACCACGAATCGGTTCAATAATTGGTGTAATCCCTAATTCCAACATAGCGGTTTTAGCCAACTCGACGGAAGTCATGTCTTTAGATATAACATCCCCCATATTATAGTACTGGTCCGTTAATTCCACCTCAACCACTGGTTTTTGATACTTATCATTCATCGATTTTGCGATTTCTAGAATTTTCGCTTTGCGCGCTTCGAAACTCGCTTTATCGTGGTCACGAATGATATATACCATCTCGCCATCTTCAATACTGGTCTTTAAATTATGTAATAAATAAAAACCTTGATATCCTTCGGTTTTCTCGGGAACTTCGTGGGCCGGAAGCTGGGCGTCAAACTCAAACGCTAATTTTGCTGTATTTATCATTTTATCTTTGGCCGTGCCCGGATGGACGGAAACGCCTTTTAGGGTTATTTTGGCTGAGGCCGCATTAAAGCTTTCATATTGAAGCTCACCGAGCACAGAACCATCCATAGTATAGGCAAAATCCGCAGCAAACGCTTTTACGTCAAAATGATCGGCGCCGCGCCCAATCTCTTCATCGGGACCAAAGGCCATTCTTAATTTACCGTGTTTGATTTCTGGATGTTCTTTTAAGTAGAGCATCGCTTCAATTATTTCCACTATCCCCGCTTTGTCATCCGCTCCCAATAAGGTAGTACCATCGGTAACAATGAGGTCGTGGCCAATATAATTATTTAGATTTTCAAATTCACTAACCCTCATAACAATATCTAAGGCTTCATTCAAAACGATATCCCTGCCATCATAGTATTCAATTTTTCGAGGATTTATGTTTTCTGAATTGAAATCGGCGGTATCGATATGCGCGATAAAACCTATCGTCGCTACGTCTTTATCGATGTTTGCGGGTAGGCTGGCCATAACAAAACCAGTCTCTTCAAAATATTCAACTTCCTCAAAACCAAGCTCGATTAACTCCTGATACAGCATTTTAGCAAACTCAACTTGGGCTGGTGTGCTTGGTATGCTAGAACTACTTTCATCGGATCGAGTATTTATTTTACAATAGCGTATAAATCTTGCTTCCATGTTAAATCTCCTTTAGCGTAATTATAGATAAGTTCAATCTGACTAGCAAGCGTGATAAAATGAGTACTGGAGGTAGCTTTATGAGTCTGTTTGAACTTTTTTTATTAATTATTTTTGTGGTTTCGGTTTTTGTCTTTTTGAGACAAATTTTAAGTAGGTTTCTAGTTAAGCATCAGCTCAAAGGAATGGATCAAACAAGCAAACAGAAACTATTAAATGCGTTTCTAAGTTTAGCGATTCCCTTCATCCTTTATTTGGTATTAACTTGGTTGTTGGTGGACTATCCAGAGTATAAGGTTTTAATCTTATATTTGATGAAAGCCATCATAGTTTTCGGTTTAATTTTATTTTACAGATTTATCAATTTTATCTTAAAACTAATCAATCAGCGTTATAATCTCTGGTCGATAGCTAAAACTAGACCCATAGAACCTTTGCTTCAGGCTTTACGCTTATTCATCATCGTCGTCCTAGTTATCATTGCTATCAGTGCTATCATCGGTCAAGATATCATCGTCTTAGTCGGTTCTATCGGAGCTTTTACCGCGGTTTTATCTCTGATCTTTAAAGATTTGATTCTTGGATTTTTCGCTAGTCTCTTGTTGACGGGAAATGACATTATTCAGATCGGTGATTTTATCGAAGTGAAAAGTATGGAAAGCGAAGGAACGGTTGAATCGGTCAACCTAACGACAGTTACTTTAGCCAATAAAGATAATAGTAAAACTACCCTACCCTCATATAAACTACTCAGCTCAGAAATTATTAACTATCGTTACATCGCACCAGCAGCCAATCGTTACTTTTCCAAAACCTTAATCTTAAAATACAAAACCGACAGTGACGAGTTACGCTTACAACAATTTCTAGATGAGATACGTGAGGTTTTAGAAGAATTCCCTAAAGTCGTTAACGATAAACCCATCATCATTCGCTTAAACCAGCAACAATTGGCTGGTCATGAACTTCAAGTTAGCTTTTATATAGCAGAAACAAATCTTCAGCTGGCACATGATTATGCCAATCAAGTAATGACTCAGTTAGTTCAAATACAAAATCAATACCATTTTATATGATAAAATAAATACCATCAGAAGGAGGACTCCATGTCAGAAAAATTAAAAAAACGCAGTGAAATTCGCCCAGAAGATACTTGGGATTTAGAATCTCTTTATCAGAGCGAACAAGACTGGGAAGAAGCATTACAAGAAGTTGAAGCTGCGCTCGCTCAGTTTGAGCCTTTTCAAAATCGCATCTTAGAAAGCAGCGATAGTTTACATGATTTATTAAAACTAAACGAAGAACTCACCATCAAATTAATTCACCTTAGTTTGTACGCCCATCGTCACAGCGATGTCGATACTAAAAACTCACATTACCGAGGCTTGGTTGGTCGAGTTTCAGACTTAGGTTCAAAATTCAGTGCCGCCACCTCCTTTATTGAGCCAGAAATCTTAGCCAATGACGATAGCTTAATCTTAGGTTATCTAGAAACGGATGAAAGACTTAAAGTCTATGCGCACATGATTGAAGTCTTACTAAAACAAAAACCACATATCCTTTCGCTCAATGAAGAAACTCTATTGGCTAAAGCATCAGTGGTTTTGGGAAGTTCCTCAAGCACGTTCTCGATACTTAACAACGCCGATTTAAAATTACCGATGATCGCCAATGAGATTGGACAAGAGGTACCTTTATCGCACGCTCGCTATTCTACCTTCTTAGAATCAACCAACCGCAACGTCCGGGAGAATGCATTCAGAGGTATGTATGAGGCCTATGGACAATACCGCAATACTTTCGCTTCTACGCTAAGTTCAACTATTAAGTATCACAATTTCTTAGCGGATATTCGTCATTTCTCAAGCGCACGCGAGAAAGCACTCTTTAATAATCATATTGATGAGTCGGTATACGACGCCTTGATTGAATCGGTGACCACGCGTATCGATCTTCTACATCGCTATGTCGATTTACGCAAGCGGGTACTCAATCTTGATGATATCCGCATGTACGATCTCTATGTTCCTATGGTGGAAGAAGTCGATCTTGCGATTACCTACGAAGAAGCTAAGACCATGGTGATTGAAGCTTTATCGGTATTAGGTGAGGAATACACTAACTTATTACATAAAGCTTTCAATGAACGCTGGATCGATCCGTTTGAAAATGAAGGTAAACGTTCCGGTGCCTATTCTTCTGGTGCTTATGGGACAAAACCATTTATTCTTTTGAATTGGCAAGACACTTTAGATAATGTCTACACGCTCGCTCATGAACTTGGACATTCGATTCATACCTATTATTCGACAAATAATCAGCCATTTGTTTATAGTAGTTATTCCATCTTCTTGGCTGAAGTAGCTTCGACGACTAATGAAAACTTGTTAACCGACTACTTGTTGAAGAAGTATGACGATCCAAAAATTAGAGCCTATATCATCAACCATTATCTCGATGGCGTCAAAGGTACGGTCTATCGTCAAACTCAGTTTGCACAATTTGAACATTTAATCCATACTCTCGATCAAAAAGGAACGCCATTAACCGCTGATTTATTAAGCGAAAAATATGGCGAACTGAACAAGTTCTATTATGGTGAAGCGATGACCTATGATGATGAAATCAGTCTAGAATGGGCTAGAATTCCACATTTCTACTACGACTATTATGTCTATCAGTATGCTACAGGGTTCTCAGCAGCTTCCGCGCTGGCTGATAAGATCCTCAATCAGGGACAAGAAGCGATCGATGCTTATCTGAATTATTTGAAAGCTGGATCAAGTGATTATCCAATTGAAGTACTGAAAAAGGCTGGCGTCGATATGAGTACTCCGAAGGCCACCAACGATGCCTTGAATTTGTTTGAACAAAGACTGACGGAATTGGAAGAACTACTGATTAAATAACAAAACAGGCTGCGGCCTGTTTTTGTTTGTTTATGATTCGTATACTTCTTTAAAGAAATATATCGCTCCTAATAAATTAGCATCGTTACCCAGCATGGCTGCCTTGATTTCAAGATTTTCGCCAAATCTCGGCATAGCTAGTTCTTTGACTTTAATTCGAATCGGTTCAATTAATTTTTCTTCCTGAACACTTACCCCACCCCCGATTAAGACTAGTTATGGATTAAAGATATGCGTTAGTGAAACCAAACCCATCGCAATCGCTTCTATCCAGCGATCATAGACTTCAAAAACTTGAGGATCATCGAGATGATCAAATACCCAGACACCATCGACTTCCTGATTAATCGCTTCGGAAACATTTTTAACTAAAGCAATGGTAGAGGCATACTGTTCATAACAGCCAGTACCACCACAATAACAAGGCTTACCTTCAAATTGAATGCTCATAGTCTAACCATTTCTCACCTAACAACATACAATTTGCATCGTTATTGACGCTGACGCGAAGCTTGAATTGATCGCACAAAGCTTGTTGGATGGGAGAATCAATATAATTGTCGATATGTCCAGCGGTGCCGATGACGACGCCCGTTTTGGTATCGATTTGACCACTTGCGTTGACACCAATACCGATATAGTCCATTGGATAATCATTAACAATTGGCCCAGGCTTTGGCAATACTCATCCCAACTATAGTTTAAGAAAACTATCCATTACGGATAGTTTTTTAATTGAGATAGGTATCTGGATTTACGTATTCATAGCCTAAAGAATCAGCCACCGCAGGATGGGTGATGCTGTGTCCCATGGTATTTATTCCCAGTTTTAACAGCGGTACTTTATGACATGCTTTCGCAAGACCTAGGTTTGCGATTAAGTTTAGATATTTTGAAGTAGCGTTAGTCAAAGCAATTGTGGACGTATTGGCGACTACGCCCGGCATATTGGTAACGCAATAATGAAGGATACCATCGACGACAAAGACTGGATCTTCATGCGTGGTTGGACGCGAAGTTTCGGCACAACCGCCCTGGTCAATCGCAACATCGACGATGATGGAACCCGGTTTCATCTCCTTCAAGTACTCTCGCTTAATAAGTTTTGGCGCATTTGCCCCAGGAATTAGGACCGATCCAATCACCACATCGGCATCCATCAGTTCCCGACGAATCGCGCTCGCTGTAGAGAATACGGTTAAAATCTCACTATTATGTTTTTCATCGATATGATTGAGTATATCGATATTATTATCAATGATTACAACATCTGCGCCAAAGCCATTTGCGACCTTGGCAGCACTTCGGCCAACTTCTCCGCCGCCGATGACGACCACTTTACCTGGTCGAACCCCTGGTACCCCAGAGAGTAAGATACCACTACCCCCTAATTGTATTTCCAGATATTTAGCGGCTTGTTGAATTGACAAACGACCAGCAATCTGTGACATCGGTCGTAGTAAGGGTAGTTTATTAAATTCATCTACTACGGTTTCATAGGCAATGGCAATGACACCCTTTTCTACCATAGCTTTGGCTAGCTCTGGAACCGAAGCAAGATGGAAATAAGCAAAAATTATTAATCCTTCTCTGAAATACTGAAATTCCGATTCTAACGGCTCCTTAACTTTGATAATCAGTTCCGATTTTTCCCATACTTCTTTAGCACTATCTAAAACTATAGCTCCGGCTTGACGATAGGCTTCATCTGAAAAGCCACTAGCCGTGGCACATCCCTTTTCTACATAAACGGTATGTCCCTGCATCACTAAATTATGTACATGATCCGGGATCGTCCCGACCCGGTATTCATGAACTTTTATTTCTTTTACGCAACCAATTATCATAAAGCCTCCTAAGTAAATTCTATCTTTATTCTAGCATATAGAATCTACTTGCGACGAGACAAGAAAATAAATCCCACCACAACCATCGCCATTCCTGCGAATCCTAAACCTAAGTACAAACTCAAAGGACCGGTTCGTGGCAGTGGTACTAATTGATTCTCATAAACCAATTCTAGTTTTTGATTAGGTTCTAAACCTGTAATCGTAATTTCTTTTAATTCTGGATCGATTTGATAGCCGTAAGGCGCTTGAATTTCCTTTAAATAATAAGTTCCTGGTTTTAACAGTAGGCTAAACAAACCTTCCTCATCGGTAATCAACGTTTCAATTAGTATTTGATTACTATCGTAGATTTCAAAATGGGCTTGTTCTAAAGGCTTAGCGGTCACTTGATCAATCTTCTTAACGGTTACTTCAATCGAATATTGAAAATTGTCCAAGATAATCTCACTATTTCCGGATTCAGCTATCTTAAAACGATGGACTTCAGCGATTTGGTAGCTGGCTGGGGCGATGGTTTCTTCTAAAGCATACCATTCATCAAAATGAAGACCTCGTATTGGATGTGGTTGATCGGTGGATACCCACTGGGCAATTAGATTTCCTTTAGAATCAAATAATCGTAAATGAGCTCCGACCAACGGTTGATGACTCTCACCATCACGTTTAACGAAAGTAGTCGTTGTCTGTTGATTCTGGCTATTTAGAGTAATGGAAGTATCAGCATTGTTTAGGGTAAAGTTAAGCTTTTTTTCCTCTAAGAGATAACCCGGAAGTGTGGATCGCTCGATGAAATAATAATCCCAATACTGAAGTTCAAGCGAAATTTCACCGTTGTCATCGGTTCTATAGGTTCCAACTTTTTGATTCGGTTTTCCAACTCGGTATAAATCAAATACGACTTCAGATAACTTCTGATCTGGATTATCGAAATCTTCTTTAATCAGTTTTACTCGACCTTTTTTCAATTTATTCTCAATGGCTTTGAGTTTTATTTCAGTAACTTCCGTTTCACCAAAACTTACCTCAAAATCAATTGGTTTTGTTAACAACTGATAGGCTTCGTGGGTGCTTAGTTCCACTAATTGATATGATCCCTCAAGAAGCAAATCCAAATTCAGTTCCATCTTTTCATTTAGTTTTGCTATCGAAACCCAGCTATCCTTTTTTAAAGTGAAATCACCATACTGGATATCTTCTTTAGTTCTAACACCAAATAGAACCGAGTCCATTAAATCCTTTGGATAAGGATGAAACTTTGAGGCTTCAAAGGATTTTTGTGCGCTTAGTTTAGCTTGTTTTCGTTGATTTGTAAGTTCTAAACTTTCGAGAACAATCTCAGAAGATGTCCTTTTAGTTGACAAGTCAATTTCATAGATTTGCTCATCTTTGAGGTATCCATTGGTGCTATCTACTTCTGTGAGTCGATATTTACCTAATGGAAGATTTTCTATTCGATAAGGTTCATCTTTGGTTGTAAACTCGACCACCAGATCTCCCTGTTGATAAATCAGGCGTTGATTGCGATGGATATCTTCTGCCGCATGGAGTTGAAAACGTGCGCCTTCTAGATATTTCTTTTCAAACTTTGGTACAACGACGGTATAGCCAGCTACCAAGTGACTTTCAAAACCAACCAATTGTTCCCCATATTTATGTAACTCAATTTCTCCTTCAATCGGTTGATTTTGCGATAAATGGGTTACTTCAACAACCTCCTTGGCTTCAAACGAAAGATTAATCTCAATAACTTCTTGATTACGCTTATAGTCTTTTGGAGCTTGAACTTCTTGAAGAAAATAAGTAGCCAATGGTAATAGAGAGGTATAAGCCACTCCCTGCTCATTAGTACGAATTGTTTCGACGAGTTCTTGATTGGAATCGCGAATCTCAAATACCGCATCCGCCAAGGGTTGATTAGCTTCATCAACTTTAACGACTTTAATTTGACCTTGAGCCGCTTTGTTGGTAAAGGTAATCTGATGATTTGTTTCTGCTAAGACGATACTTTTGACTTCCTGAGATAGAAGATAAGGCTCGGGAACATAAGCTTCCCGTATGTAGACGGTTTCGTTTGGTCCCATCATTTCTACAATTGAGGTCAATCCTTGGTCGTTTGTTTTTACTTCAATTGGATCTTTGAATTGTTTATCTTTCGAGATCTGAAAAATAGCATCTTTTATAGGTTGATTGTTTTCATCTACTTTTTCAATGATAATCGTGTCCGCTTGTTGTTGCCTAACTGAAATCGTCATAGGAATTGGCTTTGGCGTGGCTGGTACCATGACATCCTGAGTCTTTGGATTGGTATAGATAATCGGGTCGCTACTTTTTATACCTTGATACTTAGTTAGTCGAACGATACCGTTTTGAGGAGAGTTTTTATTGGCTTTGATGATTAATTGTTGGCCATCTATCGTTACATCAAAACCAGCGCTATCGGTAACACTGATATCCGCCATTACTTCATTGTTATCGGTAAGAACTATAGGCTCCTCTTTAATCAAAGTGATGGATGCTTGGTTAAATGAAGGCAGTAAATAATGTCGACGCACATCTTTAAGAATCGTTTGTTTACTTGTTTCATAATCCGGAATATCGGATTTGCTGATAGCTAGCATTTCCTGGTAGATGGTGTGATGGGTTACCGCAAACCAATAGCGCCAATCTTCTTGATGTTGTTTTTCCTTAGTGAAACCATGAAAAGCAATCAAATTAATATGTTGCAAGGTTTCCAGATCTTCGACCCAACCGGAACGATAGTTCCACCCCCAGGTTTCGAAGGTTTCATTTTTAAACGATTGATGAGGCTCAATACAAAAAGCAATTTGATTGGATTCATTAAAAAATATCGAAATCGGAGCATTTGTATTTAACCTATCGTAAATAGCTTGATAGTTTGGATCGCTGGGTGACATTTTTACAATGTCAAACTCACCCTGCTCGTTTTTGGTACCATAGGTACCAATAAAAAAGCCGCTGCGTTCAGAAGTAAAGGTCTCAGCTTTTATTCTTAATAACGAGCTAGTAAGTGTGAAGGTTAAAATCATTAAGACGGTAATGATTCGTTTCATAATTAAACCTAGTTGGTACTTTAAAGAAGGAAAGCCAATGTATAAAATACCATTTCCTTTCTAACCTAACTTCTAGTTAGGAATTTTTAAACGCTTTCGTTAAACCAAAGCGTATTGCTTTCCCTCTTTCTATAATCTTTGGTTGCTGATATCCCTAAAATTCGCGCAGAAACGGATTTCGATTTGGATGTGATACTACTGTTAAGTAGGCTAAAATAGCTATAAAAAATAATGTGCGAAATCTCTTGCAAAAGTTTTTCAATATTGTATAATAGTAAAGCACAGCGTTTCACAATGGTTCCTTAGCCAAGTGGTAAGGCAATAGACTGCAACTCTGTGAGCGCCGGTTCAAATCCGGCAGGAACCTCCAAATGCTGGGGATATGGCGGAAACGGTAGACGCAACGGACTTAAAATCCGTTGAGGGTAACCTCGTAAGGGTTCAAGTCCCTTTATCCCCACCACTTAATGAAAAGTAAATATTTATGCGCCTGTAGCTCAATTGGATAGAGCGTTTGACTACGGATCAAAAGGTTGCGGGTTCAAATCCTACCAGGCGCGCCATTTTTTCGGGATGTAGCACAGCTTGGTAGTGCACTTGATTTGGGATCAAGGGGTCGCAGGTTCGAATCCTGTCATCCCGACCATTTTTTTAAACGGCGAGGTAGCTTAGTTGGCTAGAGCACTCGGTTCATACCCGGGGGGTCGTGGGTTCGAGTCCCACCCTCGCTACCATTGTTAATTAGATCCACTAAACGGTGGATTTTTTTATACTTTCTAGCTAACGTGTTCACAGTTTAGATATAACTCACTTTTACGAATAGCTAATTTCAACTAAATTTAGTAACAGTAAGCTATAATGGTTCTATGGAAACCACACTTACATTAAATAAGACAATGCATGAAAAGACATTCCCTAGATTGTTTTATCATCTCACCCTGAAAAGTGTTCATAAACTATCTCCCCTGCCAGCTACGCTTTACTGTTTTGAGCCTAGCGGTTATTTAATTCGCTTTGGTAATGATATTATTGAATACAGTTTAAATACAATTCTATCGATTAAATCAGGAGATATTTTAAAATACTTCGGTCCACTACAACTTTTTTCAGGAAATCAGCCCGTAAAAAGAACCAGACAACCAAATCACTTAAATGAAAATGACTGGATCGGTATCGAATCGGATAAATTTAAATTGTATCAATCTTGGATAAATCGTGATGGCACTTGTGGTATGTTAGCGGCGACCGTACTTCTAGCCTATTACCAAGATCATATAGAAATTAATACCGTTCATCGAAGACTCAGAGAACCGTTTAGCAGCGACTATGAGAAGTTATACCAAGTGATGATGAATTATGTAAAAACGTTAATGATCCAAGGAACCATCGCTCCCGATCTTGCGATTGGGCTCAACCGCTATTTTAAAGATTATGGGGTTAATGCAAGACTACCCTATGAATTTAAAGCAAGATTTAAAATGGCCACAACCTTTGGCGTCATGAAACCACTCTTGGAAGCTAATATTCCAAAGCCGGGAATTATCGGTTTATTCCGTTGGTTAGGTTCCCCTAAAAATTATCGCAATCATTGGGTCGTAGCTTATGCTTATCGAAAAGAAAACAATCAAACCTTTTATCAAGTTCATGACAACCATGGCCTATATGATGCGGTTGTCAATGTGCGCTGGACCAGTTCAGTGGTTCGCTTAAGTAGAAAACTAAAAGAAGAAGCTAATTAGCCTCTTCTTTTCCCCTGTCCCGGCCCTCGTTAATAGAAAACTAGCGGATGGTATTAATTAAGAATTACAATAACAAAGGTAATAAGCATGGAACACAATTATGACGGGCTTCGAACCCTGGCTGTTCTGCCGATCCACCTAATTTTCGCTCTCTTTTTCTAGTAACTACCTACTTTGTCTTTAAATTAAATCGGTCAACCAATTCTGTTTTTGAATCAATCCATCCAGTTCTCGGATTTGTTGCGAGCTGTGATTGATTTTTTCTTTTAAAGCTCGTTCATCTAAAAAGCTGATACTCCTAATTTCAGATAATGAATAACGATCCACCCGTTCACCAGTTTCCTGCTCGACTTGCTTCAGTAAGTGGACGAGACGTTTTAATTGTTCGCGTCGAATCATAGCTTGAGCAATAACATCGATGGCTCGATTTCGGTGACATGGTTGGTGTGATTAATACGACTAATCAGGTTTGACAATTCCTCACTTAAGTGAATGAGGTCATCGATACTTTGATTGGGATCAAATACCGGTACATTTCCTCACTGTCCATAGAGATTTTTAATCGTTTGTTGGTAATAAAGCTTCAGCTAGTTTCATCGTCGGCCTTCTCTTTGAATAAATTGTTTCATGATGATATAAAAAAAAGCCACAAGGTGGCTAGTTGCACAACAGTGGTGGTTCCGGTCGGAATTGAACCAACGACACGTGGATTTTCAATCCACTGCTCTACCGACTGAGCTACGGAACCATGGTTGCGGGGGAAGGATTTGAACCTACGACCTCCGGGTTATGAGCCCGACGAGCTACCAGACTGCTCTACCCCGCGATGTGTGCTTTAGTATTATAGCAAGCTAACTATCAATTTGCAACATAGATTTATTATTATATAACGATTCGAGAAAATCAAGATCTTTATTTTATTATCGAGAAATATTTTGAGAAAATGTCGAATATGATTGATTAATTCAAAAACCTTTTGTATAATATACAAGCCTGTAATTGGCACTTTCGGACCCTTAGCTCAGTTGGTCAGAGCTACCGGCTCATAACCGGTTGGTCGTAGGTTCGAGTCCTACAGGGTCCACCAAGATGGAGGAATACCCAAGTGGCTGAAGGGTCCGGTCTTGAAAACCGGTAGGTCGTGAGAGCGGCGCCTGGGTTCGAATCCCAGTTCCTCCGCCATCTTATTAAAAACTTGTTGACACTGTTTTTTTTAAGTGATATACTTGTTAGGCATTCAAATAGAATGGGCCTGTAGCTCAGTTGGTTAGAGCGCACCCCTGATAAGGGTGAGGTCGTTGGTTCAAATCCATTCAGGCCCACCATTTTATTTAATTTGAATGCTAATGGGGTGTTAGCTCAGTTGGGAGAGCGCCTGCCTTGCAAGCAGGAGGTCAGCGGTTCGACCCCGCTACGCTCCACCATTAATCAATGCAACTTACCAAGATGGTAAGTTTTTTTATTATATTGACTTCCCTAATTGATGTGATATAATTGTCTCATATGATACAATTATATCACATAGGAGGTACTTATGAAACTATTCAACAAAATGTCCTACAATCAACATTTGGGTTTAAGATTAACCGTAGCGCTCGCTGCTTTTATCTTTTCACTATTCGAAGCTTTTTCGCTCGCATTCACTAAACAACCACTTTTTATCATTATTAATACTTTAGTACTAATTATTTACAGCGTCTTCATGATCATGGGAATTTTTCAAATTAGTGATAAAAATAGCTCCAATCTTGATGAAATGACCAAAAGAAATATTAACAAGGCCGGACAAACACTGTCCGCCCTCTTGTTGCTGATGATTGTACTTGGCTTAATGTTGACGATGCTATTTAAAACTGAAATTTCTTTTAACAATTATATCTTCTTTAGTCTCTTCCTTTTAGTCATGATTCTAAACGATGCCCTGTACCTTTATTATGAGTACAAAGCCGATAACCAACATGTTGACTACTAAAATAAGGGAACATCGAGAAAAGCTCGATTTAAGCCAAGAACAACTAGCGAATCTGGTAAACGTGCGTCGCGAAACGATTGGACGATTGGAAAAAGGACTCTACAACCCTTCCTTAAAGCTCGCATTACAAATAGCCAGAGCGCTCAATGCTAAGATAGAAGATTTATTTATATTCGATGATATTTAAAAACGATGGTCAACGTGGTCCATCGTTTCTTTATTTCTTTATTTTTTGATAGCTATGCCAATAGCCTAAGGAATACATTACCCAGGAAAAGATTAAACCAAATCCAGTAACCACAATTAGCCTGGTCGCTAAAGCGTCGGAAACATTAGGTGATAAGAACAAGAAAATCATACAAGAATAGAAAATAAAAGTACTGATCTTACCATAGATAGCAGCACCATCATACTTTTCCCCTTGCTTATGTAAATAAGCCGTAACCACCAGCATCGTAAATTCCTTTAATACAAATAAAACCAAGAGATATGGCACCAATGGAAAGCGATTAACCATAAGCAAAATGATGGTGAACTGGGTAAGCTT
Organism: Bacillota bacterium; assembly: GCA_023388535.1. Classification (GTDB taxonomy): domain Bacteria; phylum Bacillota_I; class Bacilli_A; order Erysipelotrichales; family Erysipelotrichaceae; genus JBNRMW01. Next base: position 15,159 of record JAEWFZ010000039.1, read on the forward strand.
GTCGGCCACTGGATCTAAAACTTTACCTAAAGCCGTTATTTGTTGATACTTCCGCGCGATGTATCCATCCAACAAATCCGTAAGTCCAGACATAAAAATAACGATTCCAGCCATCATATAATTAGACTCTGTATAAAACTTAACTATAAATGGAATCATTAAGATTCTTAATATTGATAAAATATTTGGAATACTTTTTAAATCGCTAGCTTTAATATCCATAGGATTCTCCTAATCTAACAACGCCTATTATACCAAAAATGACTAGTATAGCCTATACCCAACTATCTCGGTCTATGGTATACTGTTTTTCATGACAAATCAATATCTTTCCAGCCTTCAGGATGACTATCGAAAAAGCCTCTGGGCTCCTTTTAGAAAAGCTATCACCGACTATCAATTAATTGAAGATGGCGATCATATCGCGGTATGTATTTCCGGTGGTAAGGATTCCATGATTATGGGACTTTTATTCGAAAAACTACTCGCCCATCGCGAACTGGATATTAAAGTTACCCATTTAGTGATGAATCCTGGATACCATGATACTCATCTTCAACAATTAAAGTCTAACGCTCAAAAACTAGGCTTAGCCCTAGAGATTTTTGATATAAATGTTTTTGAACAAATAACCGAAGCTAAACTAGCTTCAAAACAATGCTACCTCTGTGCTCGTAAACGCCGCGGTCATTTATACAACAAAGCTCAACAGCTTGGTTGTAATAAAATCGCTTTAGGCCATCACCAAGATGATTTACTGGAAACGCTTTTGATGAACTTATTATTCAAAGGAACTTATGCGACGCTAATGCCTAAGATACGGTCGAAAAACTTTACTGGCTTAGAGTTAATACGTCCCTTAATTCAGGTTGAAGAACAAGCCATTATCGACTATGCCAACCAGCATCATCTAGAGTTTCTGCGTTGTGCCTGTCCACATGAGAATCGCCAGGAAGAACTAGGTGATCGTCAAAAGGCTCGTGAAATTCTCAATCAGCTCTTGACCGTCGATCCTAGAATTAAAGCCTCACTGCTCCATAGCCAATCTTCCGTCAATTTAGAGCAAGTCTTACAAACAAAAAACAAAGAAACTAAAGTACATTTCTTAGATAACTATTGAAAAAACTCCCCAATTGAAGTGGGGAGTTTTTGCTTGTTTGTGATCAATAATCCGATTAACGTTTCGAGTATTGAGGTGCCTTACGAGCTTTCTTAAGACCGTATTTTTTACGCTCTTTAGCGCGTGAATCACGGGTTAAGAAACCAGCGGCTTTTAAGGATGGACGATAGTCTTCACTAGCTTCTAACAAAGCGCGCGCAATAGCGTGACGCATTGCTCCAGCTTGACCATTCAATCCTCCACCATATACATTTAAGTAAACATCGAATGTGTTAACCGTTTCCGTTACTTCAAACGGAGAACGAACGACCATGCGTTGTACTTCTGAAGGTAGATATTCATCTAGAGGTTTATCGTTGACGACGATATTACCAGTACCATTGGTAAGATACGCTCTAGCTACAGAAGTCTTACGGCGACCTACAGCACCATATTGTACAGTTTTAGATTTTCTTGCCATATTCCTTCCTCCTATTCTGATACCTTCAATTCAACGGGTTGTTGAGCTTGATGTGGATGATTTGGACCTGTGTAAACAAAGACACGTTTACGTTGTTTGTCTCCAAGACGGGTATGAGGAAGCATCCCCATAATCGCTTTTTCTACCCATTCAACTGGATATCTTTCACGCATCGTCTTAGTAGAACGGGTACGTAATCCTCCAATATGACCTGAGTGTCGGTAATACATCTTTTTGTTATCTTGGTCACCACTAACCACCGCTTTTTCAGCATTAACGACGATTACATAATCACCACAGTCAACATGTGGTGTGTAATCCACTTTATGTTTACCATGTAAGATTGAAGCAACTGTAGATGCTAAGCGACCTAGTGTTTGACCTTCAGCATCAACAATATACCAGTGACGCTTTACTTCAGATGGTTTTACCATCGTTGTTTGACGCATACTCTTTTCCTCCTATGCTTTGTAGTTTCCGGGGCTACATGGCATAAGTTGCCGTTTATTAGTATAGCTCTTTTAATCCACAATAGTCAAGTAATTATGCTTGTTTTTAGTCTGTTTCAAAAGATTTATGATATTCCACATGAACCAGTTTTAATCCATTCGCGGCTGCTTTGTAGCGGCAAGTTCCTTTGCGCTGACTGGCCAACATGGTAGCGACCTGTTTTAACGAAAGGCGACCTAGTCCAACCTCCAACATGGTTCCAACCAACATCCTGATCATATATCTCAAAAAACCGTTACCGGTGATATCAATCTGTAAAATACTACCCTCCATTACCAAATCTATTTGATAGATAGTTCTTACTTGGTCGTTGACTTCCTCTAAAGTACTGGTATTAAAACTAGTAAAATCATGAGTGCCTAGAAAGAGCTGAGCACAGGCCTTCATGGACTCTAGATCGAGCGGTTTGTTAAGTTGTGTGATGTGGTCGGCCTCCAACACATTATAAGGTCCCAGTTCGATAGAATAGCGGTAAGATTTATATAAAGCATGGTAACGTGAGTGAAACGAGGCATCAACCACTTCGATATTAACAATATGAATGTAGGGATGAACTAAATTATTTAGCGCATAAATTAAACGCTTACTATCGATTAAAAAAGGCGCATCAAAATGAAACACCTGACCTAAAGCACTTACCCCTTTATCGGTTCTGCCCGAGCCGACAATAAAAAGATCTTCTTTATAGATAATCTTTAAAGCTTTGGTAATTTTTTCTTGAACCGATAAGCCAGCAGGATTATTTTGCCAGCCAATAAACTTCGAACCATCGTAAGCTACGGTAACTTTATATCTCATACGACAAAAATAGCAATCAGAATCAGACAAACGATTAAGCCAAGTACGACCAATAAAAAGAACCAATCTTTGGCGGTGATAACCAATTGTTTATATCGTGTTCTTGGTTTACCCGGGACATAGCCGCGCGCTTCCATGGCATCCGCTAAATCTTCGGCCCGTTGAAAGGCAGAAACAAACATCGGAACGATCAGTGATAATATGCCCGTGATCTTTTCTTTTAAAGAACCTTCCTGAAAATCAACCCCACGAGATGATTGGGCTTGCATAATTCGATTCGTTTCTTCAATCAAGGTTGGAATAAAACGTAAAGCGATCGATATCATCATCGCAATTTCATGAGCCGGAATACCAAAACGCTTAAATGGAGACAACAAATCTTCGATACCTAAAGTCATATCGGTAGGTTTTGTCGTAGCCGTTAACAAAGTAGTCACTGAAATCATTAAGATTAAGCGGGTCGCAATAAATGCTGTTTGAACCAGCGCATCCGAATATATTTTAAAGTTACCCAAAGTAAAGAGAACTTTCCCAGTTTTTATAACAAAGATATTGATAATCGTTAAAAACAACATCATAAATAACATCGGACGCAAGGAATTCAAAACATAAGAGAGCTTAATCTTAGCGGTGATAAAAGTGATTAATAAAACGGTGGCTAATATCAAATACCCCCACCAACCTGCTGGAATAAAGATAGCGATTAACATGAAAATCATCATCATGATTTTCATTCGTGGATCAATTTTATGCAGCCAGGAATCAAGAGGTAAATAACGACCTAAGGATATATTATTCATGGTTAAATACCTCGTTTAATTTCTTAATTAAATCGTCCATACTAAAAATATCGCGCGGCAAATCAATCCCCTTCTCGATCAGCTTTTGTCTAAAGGAAATAACTTTAGGTGGTAGTATGGTTAATGAGTTTAATAATTCATCGTTTGAAAAGAATTCTTCGGTAGTCCCGGTAAAAATGATTTGACCATGATCCAGAACCACAACATTGTCCGCATAATTTAAGACATGTTCCATATCATGGGTTACTAAAATAATCGTTTTATTGAGTTCGCGGTTAAAGGATTTAAATAATTCCATCATTTGAATCGAACCTTGAGGATCCAAGCCCGCAGTAGGTTCATCGCAAACTAAGATATCCGGATTGGTCGCTAAAACGCCAGCAATCGCTACTCTACGTTTTTGACCCCCTGATAAGTCTAAAGGACTTTGCTTAAATAAACTTTCCTCAATCCCAACTAGGCGTAGTGAGTCCGCCGCTAGAGCGTTTGCTTCGGTTTCTCCATAGCCAAAATTCTTTGGACCGAAAGCGACATCTTTGAGGATGTCTTCCTCAAAGAGTTGAGCTTCAGGAAACTGGAATACTAAGCCTACTTTTTTTCTTAATTTCTTAAGTTCCGTAGCTTTAACGCCCGCTTCGATGACTTTGTCGTCGATCGTAACTTTACCTTCGGTGGGAACTAATAAGGCATTCAAATGTTGAACTAAGGTGGATTTACCGGAACCGGTCGCGCCAACTAAGGCGGTAATTTTTCCACTTTCGATGGTGAGATTGATGTTCTTTAAAGCCTGGAATTCAAAAGGTGTATCAGGACTATAGGTAAAACTTAAATCTTCGAATATAATTGCCATAAGTCTTCAGCCATCCTTTCTTCATCTAGAGGATTGGATACTTTCAATCCAATCTTTTCCAATTCAAGCGCTAAATTAACACTGAATGGAACATCAAGCGATATATTTACGAGTTGTTGTTTTAACGTCAATATATCATCCGGACTGCCGGCATAGACAATTTCTCCATCGTTCATGACTAAAACATAATCACTTTTGTTCACTTCTTCGATATCGTGGGTGATGGATAATATCGTCGTTTGATGTTTATGATGGATTTCATCGATCAAATCGTTAACATCTTTTTTACCTTTCGGATCAAGCATCGAGGTCGCTTCATCGAGAATGATAATTTCGGGATGAGTGGCTAAAACGCCGGCAATCGCAACCCGTTGCTTTTGACCACCGGATAATTTGGTTGGTTCGTGGTCTAAAAAGTTTTCCATATGTACTTCTTCGGAGAAATATTTAATAATATCGTCCATGATGAGTGGATCCACTTGATGGTTTTCTAAACCAAAAGCAATATCGTCACGGACCGTTGAACCAATGAATTGATTATCTGGATTCTGAAAGACGATCCCACAGCGATCGCGAATTTCATAGACATTCTCTTGAGATAGTTTTTCTCCATTGATGATAATATCTCCACTTTGAGCCTCAAGTAAACCAACTAATAGTTTAGCAAGCGTTGATTTACCAGAACCATTATGGCCAATAATCGAGGTATAGGATCCTCTAGGTATGCTAAAAGAAACGTTTTTAACAACATTTTTTCCTGGCTCATAACTAAAATTTAAATCTTTAACGATTATTTGATCCACTTGTCTATCCTTTCGTGAAAAGGACAATCACAAAGTGATTGTCACTATTCGTTTTCCTTCTTTGGTTAAGCCTTAGCTTAAGTTTTCTTCTACTTTTTCTTCGGCTTCGTTGATTTTCTCTTCAGCCTTAGCTAATAGATTATCAATATGTGCCCCAACATCATCAATTAGATTATGAATTTGGTTATCAAGATTGATAATAAACTGATCCCCATCTTCTTTGCGACGTTGATATTCCTTAGCGGCTAAGTATCCCACTCCGACAAGAGCGGCTAAACCAAGTAATCTTTTAAGCATATGGAATCCTCGCTTTCTAAGTACTATTATAGCAAAAATATTGTATTACGGTGTGAAACTAGATTTTCTTTTTCAAAACAATTAATCCATCACCGAGGGAAAGAAACTCAGATTCAAACCTAAAATCTTCTTTAATCGACTGATGAAAAGCCTGTAAAGCTTGAATCATGGTTTTAAGCGACTTACTGCTAATCGTATCCTCAAAAACAAGACCATGAAACTCGGTATTATCAATTACCATATAACCCCCATCCTTTAAATAATCATAATAACGATCGACAAAAGCTTGGTTTTGAGCCTTGGCCGCATCAATTAGTATTAAATCGAAATTTTGTTGTGGTTGATAGACCAGAGCATCGTCATAGACCATTTCGATTCTATCTTCAAGCGCCATGGTTTTTACATGATAACGGGCTTGGGTATGACGGTTTAAATCGCGTTCTAAGCTGATTATGGAGGCTTTAGTTTGCTCGGCTATTGTTATTGCTGAATAGCCCCAACAAGAGCCTAATTCAAGCACAGAGCCCAGTTCTTGTTGATTAATTAATTGAGTCGTATAATTTAGCGCCGCATCACTCATAATTGGCATCCCATGAGTTAGGCAGGTGGCTTTTAATTCTTCTAAAGTCATAGAAAAAGCGGAAATGATTCCGCTTATACTAATTCAATTCTAGCCATTGGCGCTGCATCGCCACGACGGGATACGGTTTTAATAACTCTGGTATAACCGCCATTACGATCAGAATAACGCGGAGCCACATCATCAAATAAAATTTGAAGAGCTGTTTTTCCTGTTTTTGGATCTTTACTGTTGAAAAGATATTGATTGGCTAAACGACGGGATGCTAGATCACCCTTCTTACCTAAAGTAATCAATTGATCAACGACGGAGCGAAGATCCTTGGCTTTTAGTTCTGTCGTTGTAATACTTCCATGTAGGATTAACGACGTCGCAAGATTTCTTAACAATGCCTTGCGGTGGTCGGACGTGCGACCAAATCTACGATATGCCATGTGTTTCTAGTCTCCTTTATTTATTACTTTCTCTGAAGCTTAAGCCTAAGTCTGCTAACTTATCTTTGACTTCTTTTAAGGATTTCTTTCCTAGGTTTCTTACTTTCATCATGTCTTCTTCAGTCTTCTGGAGAAGTTCTTCAACCGAACCAATACCGGCACGTTTTAAGCAGTTGTAGGAACGAACGGAAAGATCAAGATCTTCAATCATCATCGTTGAAGATTGTTTCTCATAAGTTGAAACACTGTCTTTAATCAGTGAGTCTTTCTCATGAACGGAATCTTTTATTTCAGCAATGACATTAAAGTGATCACTAAGAATCTTAGCCGCTAAGGCTAAAGCTTCTTGTGGCTCGATGGAACCATTAGTTTCAACTTCGATGGTTAAACGATCGTATGTCGTAGATTGACCTACCCGAGCTGGTTCTACTTCATAAGCACAGCGTTCAATCGGCGAATACAACGAATCGGTGAAAATGGTACCAATTCCTTGGGAAGCGCCTTGGAAAAGCACTTTGTTTTCATTTTGGCTGACATAGCCACGACCCAAACGAGCTTTCATTTCCATTTCTAAAGTACCGTCTTTAGAAAGCGTTGCGATTTCCATATCTGGATTAAGTACTTCTACCCCAGCTGGTAAAGCAATGTCTTTGGCGGTAACTACTTTTGGACCTTTTTCCGAAAGTCTCAAAGTATAGATTTCTTCGTTATCAATCGATAGAATTAATCCTTTTAGATTTAAGAGAATGGTAGTAACATCTTCTACAACACCATCCATAGCGGTAAACTCATGTTGAACCCCTTCGATTTTAATCGAATGCAAGCTAGCTCCTGGTAAAGAAGATAGCAAGACGCGACGTAGGGAATTACCAAGGGTAGTTCCAAAGCCACGTTCTAACGGTTCGAAGACAAATTTACCGTAGTTTTTGGAAATGTCTAATTCTTTAATATCATAGGTTGCGCGTTCAAATTTTAGCATGTTTCTCCCCTTTATCCGCGTGGACGTTTTGGAGGGCGGCAGCCATTGTGAGGAATCGGAGTATTGTCATTGATCATGGTAATATCTAGACCAGCTACTTGCAGGGAGCGAATCGCTGCTTCACGGCCTGGACCAGGACCTTTGACGGATACTGCTACACTCTTCATACCGGAATCTAATGCGGCACGAGCAGCAGCTTCTGAAGCTTGTTGCGCAGCATATGGCGTTGATTTACGTGAACCACGATAGCCTAATGCGCCGGCGCTAGACCAAGCAATTACATTACCACTTTCATCGGTAATCGTAACAATCGTATTGTTAAAAGTTGAATGGATATGAGCCATACCGCGCGCTATATTCTTTTTGACGCGACGTTTACGGACGACTTTCCCTTTACCTTTACCTTTAGCTTTTGACATAATTACTTACCTCTCGCTTATTTCTTTTTACCAGCAATCGCACGAGCAGGACCTTTGCGGGTACGAGCGTTGGTTTTGGTACGTTGACCACGAACTGGTAAGTTACGACGATGGCGAATGCCACGATAACTTCCAATTTCCATTAGTCGTTTGATGTTAAGCGCTTCTTCACGACGAAGATCACCTTCTAGTTTGTAATGTCCGACTTCGGCACGAATTAAATTAACTTGTTCGTCGGTTAAATCTTTAACCCGAATATCTTCGGATACATTTACTTTCTTTAAAATTTCTTGAGCACGTGGTAAGCCGATTCCGTAAATATAAGTTAACGAAACGACGACACGTTTATTTTGTGGGATGTCTATCCCTGCGATACGAGTTGCCACTATTTATTTCCTCCTATTACCCTTGTCTCTGTTTGTGTTTTGGGTTGCTACAAATAATCATGACGCGTCCGTGACGTTTGATGACGCGGCATTTGTCGCAGATAGGTTTTACTGATGGTTTAACTTTCATCTGTATTTCTCCTTCTTACTTGTGTCTAAAAGTAATACGCCCACGTGTTAGGTCATATGGTGAAATTTCTACAGTGACACGATCACCCGGTAAAATGCGAATGTAATACATGCGGATTTTACCAGAAACGTGAGCCAAGATCGTATGTCCATTGGGTAGTTTCACATTAAAATAGGCATTTGGTAAGGTTTCTTCGACGACGCCTTCCATTTCGATAACATCTTCTTTAGCCATTGCTTTCCTCCTTTTCGTTTGTTTTGGTCAAGATTTCATAGCCATCTTGAGTAATCACAATCGTATGCTCGTAATGAGCCGTTAGTGAATGATCCTTGCTGCGAACCGTCCATTTATCAATTGGATCGATGGTTGTTTGATCGGTACCTAATTGAACCATTGGTTCGATACATAATGTCATTCCTTCTTTGAGCAAGATACCTCTTCCAGGAATGCCATCATTGAAAATCGCAGGATCTTCGTGAAGGTTGCGGCCTATTCCATGCCCGGTAAAGTCCATTGGTATACCAAAGCCGTAAGGTTTGATATAGGACCCAATCGCATGGGATATATCACCAAGATAATTACCTGCCTTTGCAGATTTCAAGCCTTCGAATAAACTATCATGAGTGACTTGAAGCAGTTTTTCTGTTTCTTCACTGATGGCTCCGACAGCATACGTCCAAGCCGAATCGGCATGATATCCTTTAAACTCAGCTCCGACATCTATTGTGATGACATCGCCTTCTTTCAATAGAATGTCTATCGAAGGTATTCCGTGAACCAAAACTTCATTTACCGAAGCACAAATTGATCCAGGAAAGCCTCCATAACCTTTGAAACTCGGTGTGCACCCGGCTTCTACGATCCACTGTTCTGCCAGTTTATCTAGATAAAGGGTGCTTACACCGGGTTTAATATGGTCATTCATTTTTTCTAATACTGTCGCCACTACCGAACCAGCATAGCGCATTAGTTCTAGTTCTCTATTTGATTTAGTGCTGACCATCAATGGCCTCCATGACATTAAAGATGTCTTGTACGACAGCTTCTACGGATTGGTTTCCGTTAATATTGTATACCAGACCTTGTTTTTGATAAAACTTCAGTACCGGTTCGGTCAAATGGTGGTATTCCCTCATTCGAATTTCGAGTTGTTCCTGCGTATCATCGCTGCGTTGAATCAATGCGCCTTGATCCAAATCACAGATACCTTCCACTTTAGGTGGCATATTGGTGATGTGATAAATTTGTCCACAAGTGGAACAAACCCGACGACCGGTAATGCGATGTACAAGAACATCAAAGTCAATGACAATATTGATGACACCATCTAAAGCGCGATTCATTTCATGGGAAACTTCATCGAAAGCCTTAGCTTGAATCAATGTTCGAGGAAATCCATCCAATAGAAATCCTTGACTGCAATCGGGACGGGTGAGTCGTTCCATTACCATATCAATGGTAACTTGATCGGGAACTAGTAGGCCTTGATCAATATAGATTTTGGCTATATTTCCCACTGGGGTATCACTCGCCATTGCGTCTCGAAACATTTGGCCACTGGAGATATGGGGAATATGGTAATGCTCAACAATACGTTGAGACATTGTCCCCTTCCCGGCTCCAGGCGCACCTGTTATCAACAGATTCATTTATCGAGATTTGCGGAAACCTTCGTATTTCCGCTCCGTCAATTTACTGGTTAAATCGGACATTGTTTCCAAAGCTACCCCAACGACAATGATCATTCCAGTTCCACCAAGACTAAGGCCTGCTGGCATGTTTTTGAAAATCATAGGAACAATGTACGGAAGTAAGGCTAGTACTAACAAGAAGATAGCACCAGGTACGGTGATGCGATTTAACACCGTTGAAATATATTTACGGGTGGCTTCACCTGGACGAATCGAGGTGATATACGTTCCATTCTTCGCCAAATCTTTGGAGATTTTATCCGGATCCACCGTGAGATGGGTGTAGAAGAACGTAAACAGGATAATTAGGAGCGCATAAATCAACAGACCAGGGAAGGAACCAATATTTAAAATTTTATTTAAAGTTTGGTAGAACGGTCCTTGATTGAAGAAGCTCATAAGGGTTAATGGTGCTGTCAAAATCGCTTGTGAGAAAATGACAGGAATAACCGAGGCTGAGTTAATTTTCAATGGTAAGTAGTTCTTCGCTGATTTGCGTTGTACCACCGACGAAGAGGTGTATTGAATAGGAATGCGACGTTCGGCTTGGTTCATGTAAATAACTAAAACAATAATTACTAAATAAACCAAAACAAAGCCGATGAATCCTAACAATCCTGGAATATTGAATCCACCACCGAGTAAGGAAGTGAATGCGGTCATGAATTGGTTTGGCAGACCGGAAACAATCCCAGCCATAATGATAATTGATAAACCATTACCAATACCTTTAGATGTGATTTGATCTCCCACCCAAAGCAAGAACATCGTTCCTGCAACCATAACCAAGGAAGTATAGAAGAAGGCACCCGCGCTGGTATCCATCATAAATCCATAGGCCGAGTTCATCGCAATTAACATTGAAATCGATTGGATAAAGCCTAGAACCAAGGCTAGATAACGGGTCATCCGGTCCATCTTTTTACGGCCGGCTTCACCTTCTTTTTGAAGATCGGCAAAATATGGTATAACATCCATCGCTAATAATTGCGTAATAATGGATGCGGTAATATAAGGTCCAACTCCCAAAGCGAAAATGGAGAAACGTTCTAACTGACCTCCACCAAGAAGGTTCATCATTTGTAGGATAGTATTTCCTACTCCAGTTAGACGTGCTTGGTTAACATTCGGAGCCGGAATATTCGACCCCAAACGATAAACAAATAACATCATTAAAGTAAATAAGATACGATTGCGGATGTTTTTGTTTTTTATCATCTTCGTTAGAGTTTCAATCACCTTAGATCACCTCTACTTTTCCGCCAGCTGCCTCAATTGCTGCTTTTGCTGATTCAGAGAATGCGTGAGCAACAACGGTTAATTTTTTCTCGAGTTTTCCCATCCCAAGAATCTTAACGCCATCAAGTTCATCTTTGAACAAGCCAGCAGCCTTAAGAAGTTCTACGGTTACTTCAACCCCATCGTCAAAACGATTAAGTTGTTCTAAGTTGACTACCGCAAACTCTTTACGGTTTGGATTTTTAAATCCTCGTTTTGGTAAACGAATATAAATTGGGGTTTGTCCCCCTTCAAAACCTGGAGCTTTTCCACCACCGGAACGTGATAACTGACCGGTTTGACCTCTACCAGAGGTTTTACCTAGACCAGAACCATGCCCGCGGCCAACTCGTTTAGAGCGTCTACGTGCACCTGGCGTATAGGTTAATTCATGTAATTTCATATCATGACCTCCTAACGTATTTCTTCAACTTTAAGTCCGCGTTCGAAAGCGACTTGGTTGACAGTTTTTAGAGATTTTAAACCTTCAAAGGTAGCACGGACCATGTTAATTGGAGTGCGTGAACCTAAGCATTTAGTTAAGATATCGGTCACCCCAGCAAGTTCTAGTACGACACGAATCGATCCCCCAGCGATAACTCCAGTACCTTCTGAAGCTGGACGCAAGAGTACCGATCCAGCACCGAATTTACCAGTAACGGTATGCGGGATAGTAGTATTTCCATTAACTAATTTAATACGGATTAGGTTCTTCTTAGCATTCTCGACCCCTTTGCGAATAGCATCAGGTACTTCGTTGGCTTTACCAAGACCAAATCCGACTCGACCTTTACGATCACCAACAATGACTAACGCTGAGAAACGGAAGCGACGTCCACCTTTAACAACCTTAGTAACCCGGTTGATGGTAACGACTCTTTCTTCAAATTCTTTTTCTTCGCGTGGTCTTCTTCTTGGGCGACGATCTTGTCTTTGCTGTCTTTGTTGATTTTGTTGTCTTTCTTCGTTTGTAACTGACATAGTTTATATCTCTCCTTTAGAACTGCAGACCAGCTTCACGAGCCGCGTCGGCTAACGCTTTCACGCGACCATGATATAAGTAACCACCACGGTCAAATACGACTGTTGTAATTTCTTTTTCTTTGGCGCGATTAGCGAGTTCGGTCCCTACTTGTTTAGCGGCTTCAATATTTCCGCCATGATCAAGTTTGAGGTCCAAAGTTGAGCAAGATACTAAAGTTTCACCTTTAACATCATCGATAATTTGAGCATAAATATGTGCGTTTGAACGGAAGACATTTAAGCGTGGACATTCTGGAGTGCCACTAATCTTTTTACGAACGCGTAGATGTCTACGTTTTCTAACTTCATTTCTATTTACTTTTTTAATCATTTAGATAGCGCTCCTTTCTATTTCTTAGCTGCGGCCGTCTTTCCTTCTTTACGACGGACTTGTTCACCCTTATAACGAATACCCTTACCAAGATATGGTTCTGGTTTACGTGTAGCGCGGACGTTGGCAGCGAAATCTCCAACTAATTGCTTATCGATTCCTTCAACAGAGATTTGCGTGTTTCTTTCGACAGTCACTGTCAATCCTTCAGGAACTTCAAATTCAATTGGTTGAGAATATCCAACAGATAAGGATAAGGTATTTCCGCTCATCGATGAACGGTAACCAATCCCTACGATTTCTAGTTGTTTTTTGTACCCTTCTTTAACCCCAACAATCATGTTGTTAAGGACAGCTCTAGTGGTACCATGAAGCTGTTTTGAACGTTTAGCGTCGTTTGGACGTTTTACTGTAAGGATTCCATCTTCGACAATGATTTCCATCGAAGAATCAAAGGTTCTACTTAAAGTACCTTTAGGACCTTTTACAGTCACCTCATTACCTGCTGCAATTTCGATTTCTACATCGGCAGGAACGGTAATCGTTTTATTTCCGATACGTGACATTTTTCAATTTCTCCTTACCAAATATATGCGACGACTTCACCGCCGGTATGTTGTTTGCGGGCTTCACGGTCGGTCATATAACCATTAGAGGTTGAGATGATCGCAATGCCTAAACCATTGAGTACGCGAGGTAAATCATTGGCTTTGGAATAAACGCGAAGACCAGGTTTAGAGATACGTTTCAAGCCAGTTAATACTTTGTTACCGTTCTCCCCGTATTTCAGAGTAAGAACGATGGTTTTCTTAGCTTCACCTTCAACGGCAACATCACTAATATACCCTTCCGCTTTGAGAATTTCTGCTATAGCTAATTTTTCTTTGGAAGCGGGAATCTTAACTTCTTCGTGTTGAGCTTGAAGCGCATTACGAATTCTAGTTAACATATCCGCAATTGGATCTGTAAAACGCATTTTTGATTCCTCCTTCTACCAAGATGCCTTTTTAACGCCTGGCAATTGGCCTTTATAGGCTAATTCTCTGAAGCAAATTCGGCATAATCCGAATTTTCGAATAACCGAATGAGGACGTCCACAACGTTCACAACGGCTGTATTCACGAACCGCGAATTTTTGTTTACGACGTTGTTTATTAATCATTGCTTTTTTTGCCATATGATTCTCCTTATCTTTGGAACGGAACGCCTAGCTCTTTAAGTAGAGCGAAGCCTTCTTCATCGGTTTTGGCACTAGTGACGATAACAATATCCATACCACGAAGTTTATTAACTTGATCGTAGTTGATTTCTGGGAAGATTAATTGTTCTCTAATCCCTAGGGTGTAGTTTCCACGACCATCGAAAGATTTATTAGAAACCCCTCTGAAGTCACGGACCCGTGGTAATGAAACGTTGACTAACTTATCAAAGAAAGCATACATTTTCTCACCGCGTAGTGTTACTTTACAGCCAATACTCATACCATCACGAAGTTTGAAGTTCGCGATTGATTTCTTAGCTTTAGTGATCACTGGTTTTTGACCAGTAATCGTAGTTAATTCGTTAACAGCATCTTCAAGGGCTTTAGGATTAGCGATCGCATCCCCAACACCCATGTTAACGACAATTTTTTCAAGTTTAGGCACTTGCATCACTGAAGAATAGTTGAACTGTTTGGTTAATGCAGGTACTATTTCAGCTTTATAACGTTGTTGTAAGCGACTCATTTCGTACCTCCTTATTTAACGATTTGTCCACTGGAACGAGCGCTGGTAAACTTACGAACTTTATTGCCTTTAGCGTCCGTAGTATAGCCTACGCGTGAACCAACTTTATTCTTCGGATCATAGAGCGCCACATTGGAAACATGTATCCATGCTTCTTTTTCAATGATGCCGCCATCTGGATTAATTTGACTTGGTTTAAGGTGTTTCTTAACTAAGTTAACCCCTTCAATCATGACTTTCTCATGTTTTGGAGAAACTTTAATAACTTCTCCAACTTGTCCTTTATAAGCACCGGTAAGGACAATTACCGTATCACTTTTATGAATTTTCATGGTAGTTCTCCTTTTATAGTACTTCCGGAGCTAAAGAAACAATTCTCATGAAGTTCTTTTCACGAAGTTCTCTGGCTACTGGACCGAAAATACGGGTTCCACGTGGTGTCATATCATCTTTTAGGATAACGCAGGCGTTATCATCGAATTTGATGTATGAACCGTTAGCGCGACGAATACCATACTTAGTACGTACGATAACCGCTTTTACGACATCGCCTTTTTTAACGGTACCACCTGGAGTTGAATCTTTAACGGTACAAACAACAATATCACCGATATTGGAACTGCGACGACGCGATCCGCCCAAGCCACGAATGACTAAGACTTCACGGGCCCCAGTATTATCGGCTACACGTAGACGTGTTTCATTGTGAATCATACTAAGACCTCCTTATAGGACGACGGCTTTCTCAATGACGCGAGTTAAACGGAAACGTTTCGTCTTAGAAAGCGGACGAGTTTCCATTAATTCTACTAAGTCATTAAGTTTAGCTTCGTTGTTTTCATCATGGGCAGTTAAACGTTTCGTATATTTGACACGTTTGCCATAGAGTGGATGTACTTTACGAGTGGAGATCTCGACAATAATTGTCTTATCGTTAGCGTCAGAGACCACACGTCCCTCATAGGTACGGCGTTTATTTCTTTCCATTTTGAGACCTCCTATTGTGCATCACTGAGCGAACGCTCAGTAATTACGGTTTTGATACGAGCAATCGTTTTACGAATATCACGAATTGCTAGTGGGTTTTCTAATTGGCCGGTAGCCTTTTGAAAGCGTAAATCGAAGAGCTCACCCTTTAGGGAATCGATTTCTTTTTCAAGGTCTTCCGTGGATTTTGCACGGATATCTTTAATTTTCATCATTTTGCCTCTTCCTCACCTTTCTTAACAAAGCGGCAACGTACAGGTAGTTTGTGCGAGGCTAGACGGAACGCTTCTTTAGCAGTCGCTTCATCAACCCCAGCAATCTCAAACATTATACGGCCTTGTTTAACCACCGCAGCCCAACCTTCTGGCGCCCCTTTACCCGAACCCATACGGACTTCGAGAGGTTTTTTAGTTAGTGCTAAGTGAGGAAAAATTTTGATCCAAACTTTTCCACCACGTTTCATATAACGAGTCATCGCAATACGAGCGGCTTCGATTTGTTTATTTGTGACGTAGGCACCATCGAGTGCCATTAGTCCATATTCACCATAAGTTACAGTACGACCACCTTTAGCTCGACCTTCATAGCTCAAGCGATGCGGTTTTCTGTACTTAGTTCTTTTTGGCATCAACATAGTTTTTATTCTCCTTGGTCACTCTTGTCCTGTTCAACCGTTTCAGCTGGCTGAGTTGCGGTTTGAGGACGACGGTTATCACGTCTTGGACGACGAGGACGACGACGATCTTGTTGTCTTGGAGCTTCTGGTTCAACAACCATCTGTCCTGGTAATACTTCCCCACGGCAGATCCAGACTTTAACCCCTAACAAGCCATAAGTCGTCATAGCTTCATAACCACTGTAGTCGATATCAGAACGTAAAGTATGGAGTGGAACAATTCCTTCCGAATACCCTTCACTACGCGCGATATCCGCACCACCTAAGCGACCAGATACTAAGGTTTTGATACCCTTAGCCCCAGCGCGCATGGTTCTTTGGATCGCCCGTTTTTGAGTCGATCTAAAGGAAGCACGGTTTTCAAGTTGTTCAGCGATAGAACGCGCTACTAGCTTGGCATCCAAATCCGGATTGGCAATTTCCAATACGGTAATATGAATTGAGCTAGAAGACGACATCTTCTCAACTTCTTTTTTAACTTTTTCAATGTTCTCGCCATTGGTTCCGATAACAGCGCCCGGGCGGGAAGCACGAATGATGATTTCTAAACGGTTTTTCGAGCGTTCAATTTCGATTCTTGAAACATAACCATCGTGTAAAGCCTTCTCTAAATAGTCACGAATTTTGAAGTCTTCAGCAACGTATTTAGAATAATCTTTATCGTTAGCATACCAACGAGATTCCCAATCGCGAATAACGCCAATTCTTAGTCCTACTGGATTAACTTTTTGTCCCATTGATTTCTACTCCTTTTCGGCCACGACGACAGTGATGTGGCTGGTTCTCTTAAGAATTTGTGCTGCGGCTCCTTTAGCTCTTGGGCGCCAACGTTTCATGGTGATGCCCTCATCCGCATAGCATTCTTTAATGAAGAGTTTTTCTTCATCGAGATTGTGATTGTTAACCGCATTGGATACGGCGGATTTTAATACTTTTCCTATAGCTTCAGCTGCAAAGTTTGGGGTGTGACGTAAGAATTCGCGCGCGAACTCAACATCTTTTCCACGAACTTCATCCAAGACAAAGCGGACCTTACGAGCTGGTAAGCCTACCGTTTTAGCAACGGCTCTGACATCTCTACCCATTATTTACGTCCTGCTTTCTTATCATCGGCGCTGTGACCGCTATAGCGACGGGTTGGAACAAATTCACCTAATTTGTGACCAACCATATCTTCGGTTACATAGACTGGTACATGTTCTTTCCCGTTATACACCGCGAAGGTGTGTTCAACAAACTCAGGGAATATGGTAGAACGACGTGACCATGTTTTGATTACTTCTTTTCTTCCTTTTTCTTCCAATACTGCGATTTTCTTTAGTAGGTACTCATCACAGAATGGACCTTTTTTAAGACTTCTAGCCATTTAATTTCTCCTTTCGTTTATTTCTCATTACGGCGACGAACAATTAATTTAGTCGACTTTTTATTACGTTTGCGAGTTTTAACTCCCATAGCTTTTTTACCCCATGGAGTCATTGGAGCGACCCGTCCGATGGACGTACGACCTTCCCCACCACCGTGAGGGTGATCGACTGGGTTCATAGCCGAACCACGAACCGTAGGACGAACGCCTAACCAGCGACTACGACCGGCTTTACCAATATTTACAAGACCATGATCCGCGTTTCCAACCGAACCGATGGTGGCTTTACAAACGCCAAGGATTTTACGAACTTCGCCCGAAGTTAAACGGACGGTAACGTATTTATCTTCAACCCCTAAAATTTGAGCGCTGGTACCTGCCGAGCGGACTAATTGACCGCCTTTACCAGGTTTCAATTCGATATTGTGTACGGTAGTACCTTCTGGAATATTTTTTAGTGGTAAAGCATTACCTACGATAATGTCGGCATGTTCTCCACTAATTACTTCTTGTCCAACTTGAATACCAGCTGGAGCTAGAATGTAACGTTTTTCTCCATCAACATAATGTAATAACGCGATATGGGCCGAGCGATTTGGATCGTATTCAATGGTTGCTACTTTAGCAGGGATATCATCCTTATTACGCTTGAAATCGATTACGCGATATTTTTGTTTATGTCCGCCCCCTTGGTGACGACGGGTAATAACCCCATGGTTATTGCGTCCACCACTTTTCTTTTTAGGTTCTAACAGACTTTTTTCAGGGGCTACCTTTGATAGATTGGAGTAATCTAAGCCTGTCATCCCTCTACGACCTGGCGTGGTCGGTTTATATACTTTTATCGCCATGTTTTTTTCTCCTTACGCATTTATCCGGAAATAGCGTCTTCTTCCGATAGTTTGTTCTACTTGTTATAGAACTTCGATGGTTTGTCCTTCAACGAGACGAACGATTGCTTTTTTAATTCCAGCTTTCGTTCCGGTATATCTTCCGACACGGAAGGTTTTAGGACGTGCATTGAGTATATTAACTTTTTCAACTTTTACATTGAAGATTTCTTCAACAGCTTGTTTAACTTGAGTTTTATTAGCCGTTTTGGCAACCGCGAAGGTAACACGGCGACCGTCTTCTCCAATGTTTACTGATTTCTCTGTATAAATTGGATACAGAATAATGTCTCTTGGATTAGCTTTCATTATGCGAATACCTCGTTTGCTTTCTTTGCGGCTTGTTCGGTGAAGACCATTTTATTAGCATGCAAGATATCAAGAACATTTAGTCCTTCGACGGATAATAAAGCGATACTAGGTACGTTACGTAAGGATAGATAAGCATTGTCGATATCTTCTTCTACGTCGTACACGAATAAGGTTTTCTTGCCAAGCTCAAGCGCTTGCATAACTTTTAAGAATTCTTTGGTTTTAATTTCTTCAAAGTGTAGATTTTCGATAACTTTTACATGGTTATCCAAAGCTTTTTGTGACAAAGCCGAACGTAGCGCTAATTGGCGAACTTTACGGTTAAGCTTTGTCGCATAAGAACGTGGGCTAGGTCCAAAGACTCTTCCGCCACCCTTCCATTGAGGGGCACGGATCGAACCTTGACGTGCTCTACCAGTTCCTTTTTGACGCCATGGTTTACGTCCACCACCGCGAACTTCAGCACGAGTTTTAGTGGATGCATTACCTTGACGTACCGCGTTCATTTGACGTTGAACAGCGTCGAATAATACTTGTTGGTTTGGTTCAATTCCAAAAACTTCATCATTTAGTTCAAATTCACGAAGCTCTTTACCTTCAAGCGAAAGTACTTGTAATTTTGCCATGTTTAACCCTCCTGCTCAACGCTACGGTCTAGTAATGGACCAGCAACGCTTTTCTTAACGTTTTTGACCGTGGACTTGATGGTAACTAAACCACGTTTAGGTCCAGGGACATTACCTTTGATAAGAATATAGTTTTTCTCGACATCAACTTTAACCACTTCTAGGTTTTGGTTAGTGCGCATTTTATATCCTTCTTGTCCTGCGGAGATTTTTCCAGGTTTAATTTCAGAAACCCCGATACCCGCTACCGCAAATGATCCTGGTGTTCTATGAGAACCCGAACCATGGGCTTTAGGTCCAATCGCTTGGTTATTACGGTAAATAGCTCCCATATAACCTTTACCACGAGAACGACCTTGAACATCAACCCGCTCTCCCACTTCGAACAGGTCTGCGGTAATTTCTTGACCGACTTCAACCTCTTCTGGGAAATCGCGGAATTCACGAATAAACTTTTTAACAGAAGTACCAGCTTTTTCAGCATGGCCTTGTTCTGGTTTATTCACACGATTTGCTTTTTTGTCTACGATACCAACTTGAATAGCATCATAGCCATCAATTTCTTCAGTCTTTTTCTGAAGCACTACGTTAGGAAGTACTTCAACAACAGTAACAGGAATTAGTTCCCCATCTTCTAAAAAGACTTGAGTCATACCGACTTTACGTCCGATTAATCCTTTCATTGAGTCCTCCTATAGTTTAATTTCGATGTCAACACCACTAGGTAAATCTAAGCGGCTCATTGCATC
This sequence comes from Bacillota bacterium, assembly GCA_023388535.1. Taxonomy (GTDB): domain Bacteria; phylum Bacillota_I; class Bacilli_A; order Erysipelotrichales; family Erysipelotrichaceae; genus JBNRMW01. Next base: position 35,381 of record JAEWFZ010000039.1, read on the forward strand.
AATAGTTTCAGCCGTTGGACCGATAATTTCGATCAAACGTTTGTGGGTACGGATTTCGAATTGTTCACGAGCATCTTTGTATTTGTGAACCGCTCTTAATACCGTAATAACTTCACGTCTGGTTGGAAGTGGTACCGGACCAACAACTTTTGCTGATCCCGTGTTGTTTGCGGTTTCTACGATTTTCGCCGCTGCTGAGTCGATGGTGCGACTTTCATAAGCCTTTAAACGAATACGTATAGAATTTCTTGCCATGGAATCCTCCTTATCTAGTGTCCATGATATGGACCCGCTCCGTGTCGAATTACCCGGTAGTTCTCACTGGCCATGACAACGCCTTCCAGTGTGCCGGCAACCTCGCACATCAATGCGGATGCCGTATTACTTTACACTAAAAAAGGACTCAATGCAAGTCATTATGCTTCTTTTTTTCAAAGAAAAGTCATTTTTTTGTAATAAGCTTCAATCCCCCTAAAATTTTGAAATGTGATACCATTGCTAAGAGGAGGAACAAAGCCAATGGATTATACATTCTCAACCCCTGCCCTAGTATTTTCTGCGGTATCATTATTAATGCTAGCTTATACCAATCGCTTCTTAACTTTATCGGAACTGGTACGAAGCTTGCATAAACGTTATCTCGATTCCAACAAAACCGATCACTCAGCCAAAGGACAAATTGAAAACATTAGTTTACGTTTGCGGATGATTCGCTGGACCCAACTTTTTGGAGCGGCTGCTTTTAGCCTATCGGTGTTGGCGATGATTGCTTTTATCTTTTCAACACAAACCATTTCCTTGATTTTTTTCATCGCCTCTTTAGTTTCGCTTTTGATTTCGCTGGGATTACTAATGGCTGAATTACAAATTTCTGTTAATGCGATTAATATTCAATTGGATGAAATGAAGGAATAAGTCATTAAACAACTGAAAGGACTAACCTTGGTTAAAGTTAGTCCTTTTACTTAGCTTAAACGCTCCAATTGCATTTTCAACTGATCCAACCTCAAGTAGCCAGCTTGACGATTATATTCCTTCCCATCGATATAGATAATCAGGGCTGGACTAGCAAAGATGGTTTGCTGGGCTGAGACTTCTGGTAATTCATCCATCACCACTTCTACGATTGGAAAATGCGGATAGTCTTTTAAAAGTTGTTCTACCTGTGGCCGCATCACCTGACATACTCCACAAGTTGAAGTGGAATAGTAAATCAGGGCTCGTGGATTGTTTTCTAAGAATTGATCGAAAGCTTGTTTTGTGGTTAGTTTTTCCATGCCATTATCCTATCATATTGTTGGTCGTTTTAAACTTAAGATGACTTTAAACAAATCGCCATCGACTTTTACTTCTAAATTACCCTCCATGAGCCGCATTAAATCCTTTGAGATCGCTAAGCCTAGTCCCGATCCCTCTTGTTGACGCGCGTTATCACCGATAACAAAGCGTGCGGTTAAATCTTCATCACCTAATTGATATTTAGAAATATTCTTAAATTCGATAGTCAGTTGATTTCCATCTTGGTTTCCTTCGATATAGATGCGGGAACCTTCCATCGTATAGCGTTCTAGGTTTTTAAATAAGTTCTCAAAGACCCGGTAGAGTTTTTGAGAATCCGCTAAAGCCAGGTAATCGATGCTCGGTTCATCGACTAGGAGAACTAACTGTTTTTCCATAAACGAGGATTGGAAATCTACCAATACTTGATTTAATAACTCCAACACATTGAGGATCGTCATCTCTACTTCTAATTTCCCAGAACTGGCTTTGCTGGCTTCCACAACGCTGCCGGCTAATTCATTAAGGCGAATCGCTTTTTCTTTTATCGTCTGTAAGTATTGTTGATGTTGTTCTGGATTGACATCATTTATCAAGAAGTCGGTATAGTTAAGAATTGTGGTTATTGGTGTTTTTAGGTCATGAGATACATTTGTAATTAGATCAATATTCATCCGTTCTTCTTTTATCGCCCGTTCTAAGGCTGTTTCAAGTCCTTCTTGAAGATTGTTAATATCATTAATAGATTGCGTGAAAATGGGATTAAAATCAGCGCTTGATAACGGAACATCAATCGCTCCTTGACGAACTAAGTTAAGATGTTGGTTGATCGCTATGCGTTGTTTATTGATGTCAAATAGTTTATAAAGCAAGTAAATATCAAAACCAAATAGTAAAGTAAGCGTTAACGTATTATAAGTTCCAAGAACAAAGATTAATCCATGTAAGATGACGAGGCCGACTAGCGCCAAGAACAATAATGATTGACTTTTTTCGTCCTTATTAACAAAAACCGAAATTAGACCGCTTGTGATTTTACCCAAGAAACTTTCCTTGAATAGGGTTTTTGTTTTAAGTTTCGCCAAAAGTATCATAATCAAACTGGAAAAGAAGACCGCTAAAATATATAAGAATAAACCAAGGCCACCCATTGCTAAGAAAAGAGCATTTAAGCTACTGGCATAATTGACAATATTAATAAAATCTCCGTAAGTTAGCAGCCTACTCAACTGAAGCCAACCAGCGATGCCAATAAACAAGATAAGCTCGGTAGGAATTTTGGTAAAAATGGAAGTCTTGGAATCGCGATAATGAACCACCATAAAAGCAATCCAAGCAACCGCAACCAAAATCCAACCCAGCGTCCCCCAACGAAGGGCACACATACTTTCGAAATAATCATATATCTCCACGATGTTGAGGTAGGCTGAGCTTTGACTATCCCAGCCATAGTTAATGGTATAACCTGCAGGTAGCCCTGAATCTTTTAACGGCCCTGTTAAAGGCCCTTCCATCCCCTTATTTTGGTTAAAGCGACTTAGTCCGATGATGTGGTGGTGTTCTAAGGGTCCTTTATAGTTTGGATTAAAGGCTACAATTTGTTGGTTTTCATCGTTGATGATCTCGTAATAGAGGTTTGTTTTGATTCGAACTTCATCCAACTTAAGCTTATTTTTCTCAATCTCATAATTGAGACGCATGGAATCTTCCTGTTGTCTTCTGATTAAGGCCGGATTGTTCATGATTCGACTTTCATTATCGAAGCTGGTGAAAGGTTGATGCAACAAATTATAGGAGACTACAAAGGTGCTAAAAAGGCTTCCAACAAACAATAACGAAACGACGATGAACAAGAATATGCGTTTTTTCATGTTTACTCCTTCTCCATTTTATATCCTACGCCCCAAACGATTTTCAGGTAGCGCGGGTTCTTTGGATCGATTTCTATTTTTTCTCGAATATGACGTATGTGTACCGCAATCGTATTGGATACATCAAACCCTTCGTCCTGCCAAACCGCTTCATAGATTTGCTGGGATGAATAAACGCGCTCTGGATGACGCATTAATAATCTCAATATTTGAAATTCTAAGGGGGTTAAACTGACCTCTTGGCCATCGACTTTAACTACCTTAGTATCATCATTTAAGACGATATTACCCACCACTAATTCGTTTCTTTTGGTTTTGATAAATGTTGGCTGCGTCGTAGCTGCAAGTTTACTCGAGCCAAGAGTTCTTGGGGACTGAATGGTTTTGTCATATAATCGTCGGCACCGATATTTAGGCCTAAAATCTTATCGGTTTCCTCTGATTTTGCGGATAAAAAATAATTGGAACAACATGATTTTGACGCAGTTGAATAACGGTACTAATACCGTCCAGTTTCGGCATCATAATATCAATGATTAAAAGATCAATCGTTTCAACCTTAAAGAGATCGATAACGGCTTGTCCATCATAGCATTTGTAAACTTGGTAGTTGCTTTCCTTTAAATAGTGAGCGAAGACATCGACAATGTCCTGGTCGTCATCACAGATACATATTTTTTTCATTTTCTTACCTCGCTATAAGTATAAAATGTAAATCTTAAGAAATAATGAAGAAACACTTAAAAAGGGATCGTCCATTCTAACGTTGGAAGTCAGACCTATCCATTTTAGCGTTGGAAAATATAAAGAGATTAAAGCGGTGCTATCCATTTTAACGTTGGAGAATTGAAATTAAAACCTCCGTGTTATTATT
>JAEWFZ010000040.1 GCA_023388535.1 Bacillota bacterium
TCAAACTAAGTATAGGATGTCCTGCTTTATTACTTCTAAAAGTTCCTGATAGCTGACAAAAAAAGAACCTTTAATTTTCTAAAAGTTCTTGATAGCGCGGACATTTCTAAAAGTTCCTGAAATACCCGTTTTCTTTTGCCTAAAAATAATAACTTTAATCAAAACTAAAAAAACGTTGAGAGCTATAACTCTCAACGCTTTAACTATTTCCTTCCTATACGACAGCAATTCAATTAATAGAAAAATCAATTTCTCCAGTTGTCTTAATTATTTAAGTGACAACCGGTTTTTTGCCTTCTTCAAAGCTTTTTCAGCTCGTTTGAAATCGACATTCGGATGTTCAGAACTTAATCTCTTTTCAGCCCGTTCATGAGCTGCTTTTGCTCTTTCAAAATCAATCTCATCACGACTCTCACAACTACTCACCAAAACTTGAGCGATATTGTTCTCAAAGTAAAGAACGCCATCCCCGATAGCAAGCAACCGTCTATCCTTATGTTCGTCAACAAAATTCATTACTGAAGTTTCAAGAATAGCAACCAATGGCATATGATTCGCCAATATACCTATATGACCATCCGTTGTTAAAACATTGAGGATGGAAGCGTTATATTGGCCATAAAAACCTTCTGGAGTAATAATTCTTACTTTAAACATTATTCACCTTTAAGTTGTTTGGCTTTAGCCTTAACATCATCAATTGTTGCTACATACATAAAAGCCTGTTCTGGTAAGTCGTCAACTTCACCACTCAAAATCGCATCGAAAGATCTCAAAGTATCTTCAACGGATACATAAGCCCCCGAAAACCCTGTAAATTGTTCGGCAACAAAGAAAGGCTGAGAGAGGAAGTTACGTATACGGCGTGCACGATTAACGGTTAATTTATCTTCTTCACTCAATTCATCCATACCTAAAATAGCAATTATATCTTGAAGGTCTTTATACCTTTGAAGTATTTGTTGTACTTCGTGCGCAATCCGGACGTGTTCATCGCCCACTACATAGGGATCCAATAAATTAGAAGTTGAACCAAGCGGATCAATCGCCGGATAAATACCCAGGGCAGCAATCGAACGGTCTAGTACCGTGCGTGCGTCTAAATGTGTAAACACTGTGGCCGCAGCAGGGTCGGTTAAGTCGTCGGCGGGAACATAAATCGCCTGTACCGATGTTATAGATCCGTTGGAGGTTGATGTAATTCGTTCTTGTAGTTGGCCCATTTCAGTAGCTAGGGTCGGTTGGTAACCAACTGCAGAAGGTGATCTTCCTAGTAAAGCTGAAACCTCTGAGCCGGCTTGTGTGAATCTAAAGATATTGTCAATAAACAGTAAAACGTCTTGGTGGTGTTGATCTCTAAAGTTTTCAGCCATCGTTAGACCGGAAAGACCAACTCTCATCCTTGCTCCTGGAGACTCGTTCATTTGACCATATACTAAAACGGTCTTGTCCAATACACCAGATTCTTTCATTTCATTGTAGAGGTCGTTTCCTTCACGCGTACGTTCGCCAACCCCAGCAACTACGGATAGTCCGCCATGTTGCGTAGCGACGTTATGTATTAACTCCTGCATTAAAACAGTTTTGCCAACCCCTGCGCCTCCAAACAAACCGATTTTTCCGCCCTCAGGATACGGACATAGTAAGTCTATTACTTTGATCCCCGTCTCAAGTATTTTTGTTGTGGTTTCCTGTGACACGAATTCTGGAGCATTACGATGTATTGCTTCTTTTGGGGTATTTTCTGGGATATCACCCATTTCGTCTATAGGCTCACCCAACACATTAAACATTCTACCTAATATATCATGGCCTACCGGGACCATGATTGGTTGACCTGTATCTACCGCTTCAATATCCCTTTGCAGGCCGTCTGTTGAAGACATTGAGACACAGCGAACAACATCATCCCCAATATGGTGAGCGACTTCTACAACAACCTTGTTATTAGTGTTCGGATTCACAATTTCAATAGCGTTAAGTAATGCCGGCACCTCATTAGGAAACCGAATATCAACCACCGGTCCTATAATTTGTACTATTTTTCCTACATTCATATTAATTCTCCTGTAATCAGGGGTTCTTATTCCCCTTGATCTAGATGTTTTCTTAGATTTTCTAAAGCTGTCTTAATAGATCCTTCAATTATTCTTCCGTCGATATCTATATTAATCCCTTGCAAGAGACTCGAATCAACAGTAACCTCTAAAATCGTGTTGGTCATTAGCATTTCATCCAAAGCTTGCTTCAAAGCTTTAAATTGTTGCTCTTCCAAAGGATAAGCTGTGGTAACTCGGATATGTTTTCGATTCAAAAGTTCATCAAGCGAGGTTGTATAATGCATACGTACATCATAGTGTTCACCTACATCCTGTTTATAGACCGCCATATCCGCAAGATCAGCTGTGATTGCGGCTTGTCTAGCTTTATTAAATTCTAGTTGTAAATCGTCAATCAATTCATCCGCATTATCGGTTGCGTTTTCCATAGCAATCCTTCTTGAGGCATACTCGGAAACCTTTGATTCTAAAAAACGATTATAAAACGTACCATTGATATATTGTGGTAGCAAATAAGCGACCACTTCTGCTAAATACGGATGAAAAATTGTTTCTTGAGTTGAATTTTTGTATTGTTTTGACTCTGAATCGAAGGGTAAAAATTTAATTTTTTTAGGTACAAAAGTTATTGCATTAATATATTGCGTATAGATTAATGAAATAGATGTAACCTCACCACTATAGTACATTTGAACCACATCATTCATCACTTTTTCAAGATTCTGATATTTTAAACCATTACTATTTAGTTCGCTGTTTAAAATCTTATACCCTTGCTTTTTAAAACTCTCATAACCTTTATGACCAATCCAATAGTATAAACTCTCTTCATGGTTGTTCTGACGCACCATTTTGAAAATGTTTTGATTATACGCTCCTGCTAAGCCTAAATCCGAAGTAATTACTAGGGTCAATGGTCGCGTGTCTTTTTTTACCTTGAACAATGGATGCTCTTGCCCTTTTGCAGAAACTAGCACCCGATGAATAATCTCTTCAAGAGCTTTGTCGTATTCTCTGTTCTTAAGAAAAGCGTTTCTAATCTTCTGGAGCTCGGAAATAGCTACCAATTTCATAGCATGTGTGATTTTCTTGGTGGATCGGATAGACTTTAACCTGTTTTTAATAGCCAGAGTATTACTCATGACTTACCGAACCTCTCTTTTTGAAGCTATCAACCAATTTAAGCATTATTTCTTTTATTTGCTCAATCAGTTCGTCCGATAAAGCTTTCTTCTCTTTTATTTCTTGGACAATCTCTGAGTGGATATTTTCAAAATGACGATGCATGAAATGTTCAAACTTTGATACATCCAAAACATCAATATGTTCCAATACCCCATATCTTGCCATAAACAAACTCAAAACAATCTCTTCGTGAGATAGGTTATGATATTGTTTTTGCTTTAGCAATTCTGTTAAACGTTTACCGTGTTCAATGATTTTTTGAGTTGCTTCATCTACATCTGAACCGAATTGAGCAAAAGCTAGCATTTCTTGATAATGAGCAAGATCTAGTTTCAAAGAACCGGACACTTGTTTCATAGCCTTGGTTTGAGCCGCTGAACCTACTCGAGAAACAGATAAACCAGGTTCGACCGCCGGCCTGATACCAGCATTAAAGTTATCGGTCAAAAGGTATAACTGACCATCTGTAATCGAAATAACGTTTGTTGGAATATAAGCCGAAACATCGCCCGCTTGGGTTTCAATAATCGGTAAGGCCGTCATAGAGCCACCACCGTGTTCTGGATTCAGTTTCGCTGCACGTTCCAATAAACGAGAATGCAAGAAGAAAACATCTCCAGGATAAGCTTCTCTACCTGCAGGTCTTCGTAATAATAATGAAATGGTTCGATAAGCCACTGCATGCTTACTTAAATCATCGTAAACAATCAAGACGTCTTTACCCGCATCCATCCAATATTCACCCATAGCACATCCTGCATATGGAGCAACATACTGAAGCGGCGCTAGCTCACTAGCAACCGAAGACACCACTAATGTGTATTCCATAGCACCATGTTCTCTTAACTTCTGAACTATTCCCGCTACGGTTGATGCTTTTTGCCCAATTGCAACATAGATACAATATACATCTTGTCCTTTTTGGTTAATAATGGTGTCGATAGCAATCGCTGTTTTTCCGGTCTGTCTATCACCAATTATTAACTCCCGTTGACCTTTTCCAATAGGAACCATCGAATCAATTACTTTGATTCCGGTAGCCAACGATTGATGGACTGACTGCCGAGTCATAACTCCAGGAGCAATTCGCTCAATAGGTCGGTACTCGTTAGTTTTAATTTCTGGACCACCATCTAATGGAAATCCTAACGCATTCACAACACGCCCTAACATTTGATCTCCAACTGGTACTTCAATAATTCGTTTTGTTCTAAGAACAGCATCGCCTTCTTTAACTAGTCGATCATCTCCCATTAGAACTACACCAATTTGATCTTCTTCTAAGTTTAAAATAACACCATAGACATCGTTACCAAAATCTAATAGCTCACCAACCATGGCATCATCCAAACCGAACACAAAAGCTATACCATCACCAACGCTGCTGACTCTTCCAACTTCTTTAGCTTCTTTCTGATAATCAAAGTCTTTTATCCTTTGCTTTATCAGATTACTAATATCCTCGTTCTTCTGCGACATTCTTTATCCCCTTCCTTAAATGATGCTCCAATTCATCTAGCGATTTTCGTAGAGATCCTTGATAAACGAGATCTCCGATACGGAAGTTGATCCCTTGAATCAAACTTGTATCTACTTCGACATCAATTATTGAGTCTATTTCGAAGCGAGCATCGATTGCTTTTTTTAGAGCCTCAATTTGGGTATTATCTAATTGATAGGCTGTGGTAACCTCTACTTCAACTCGTTTTAAAGCTTGATTATATAAAATTTCGTATTGTTCATGAATATCTTTAAATAGCTTAAAATGATCGTTATTTAAAAGTACGGTCAGTAAATTGACAATTTCTGGACGCCGTTCTTTCATAAACTCTTTAATAACTTCAATTTTACTTTCCTTTGGTACTAAATGATTATTAAAAAAACTCAATATTTCACTATCACTAAAGATTTCTGCAACATCATTAAAATCATTCAATACTTCAGTAGCACTATTCTCTTTCAGAGCCACCTCTATAAGAACATTTGCGAATCGATGAGAAATCTTTTTCATTATGATCTAAGACTCGCAATAAACTCATCTACCGCTTTCCGATGAGTCGCTTCAGAAACTTCAGTCTCCAATAATTGCTCGGTGGCAGCTAAGGCAACATCAACAATTTCATTTTGGACACTGTCCATCATTTTCTTGCGTTCGCTTTCAATCTCAATTTTAGCTTTCTTCAATTGTTCTTGTGCTTCGTCCCTTGCTTGAGCAAGAATCTGATCTTTTTGTTTGATCGCTTCTTTACGGCCTTGTTCAACGATATCATATGCTTTTTGGTCAGCTGTTTCGAAAATTTCTTGAGCCTTTACTCTTAATAATGCTGCGTCTTCTTTATGAGCTTGCGCTTGATCTAAATCAGACTGAAGAATTTCAGCCCGAGTATCTAACCATTTAATGACTGGTTTGTACAAAAACTTGGTAAAGACAAATAATAAAACTCCGGTAGCCGCTAACTGAGTAATCATTGTTATTATATTTGGAAAAAGATTCTCAGCTATATCTATTCCTAAATCAGTTAAAATTAACAAACTAATCACCCTTTTCTAATTAAAATACTAACATTAACAAGAATGCAATGAGCATCCCATAAATAGCACAAGTCTCTGCAAGACCCGCTCCTAGAATTAACATAGCACGGATTTTTCCTTCGGCTTCTGGGTTTTTCCCTACGGCTTCAACGGCTTTCCCCGCCGCAAATCCTTGTCCAATGCCAGTCATCATACCGGTCATCGTTGCTAAACCTGCTCCGATAGCAATTAATCCTTTTGTTATTCCTGGTTCAATCATATTTCTCTCCAAATATTTGTTTTAATTCTCGTTAGTCGGTAATTCGACTGAAATGAATACCATAGTTAACGAAATAAATAAGAAAGCCTGTAATAAGGCGGAAAATACATCAAAATAAAAATGTATTGGCGGAGCTAGAATCATCGCCACAAAGTTAAAATTCCCAATCGCTGGTGCTAATGATGATAACCATCCAGTAAACATATAAAGCAATGAACCAATGATTCTTCCTGACAGCACATTACCAAATAGTCGCAAAGACATAGATATCAATGGGGCCATCAAACCAAAAAAGTTTGGTATAAAAAACAGGAAAACTGGTTCGAACATTCCTTTAATCGTAGGCATCAACCCAGTGTATTTTATTTTAGCTCTCTGGAATAATATCCAAGAAATCAACGCTAAAGATAAAGTTACTGAATAATTCGCTGTCGGATTACTAATTCCAAGTAAGCCAGCCATGTTGGAAAGGGCTAAATATGAAAACAACACGGTTATATACGGAGCATATCCCGGACCGAATTTTTCACCCATACTAGCCATCGTCAAATTTCTGAAAGAAGAAACAAATTGAATAGCTAAATTAGCAACACCAGTGGGCTTTTTACTCATATCTAATTTGGTGACTTTATTTCCCATAAGAATAAAAACGAGCGAACAAATGATTGTCACGATTAAAATCGAGACTACTTCCACTTGAATCTTCATTACTAAATACCTCCCTTCTAAACGGTTTTCTCTACAAATTTAATCACTAATCTAAAATTATAAATAGCGCGATCAGTATATTAAACTTCCGAGCTGTACTCGCATGAAAGAATAATAACATAAAAATCCATATTTAACATCAAATTTTATGAATTCGCTAGTTTTGTAAACAAAAACCGGCGATTATGATGATTTTCTACCGGTTTTTATCGTTAATTGATATCTGAATTTAATGGTATGTTCTATGGATACACTGTTTTCTCTACTAAATCAACAACTTCTTCGGTTGTAGATAATTCAAGAGCTTGTTCAGCAAGAAGTTTCATGTCTTTATAGTTTAAACTACGGATAAGTTTTCTCGTCGCTAGCATTGAGGTTGCAGAAACTGAAAACTCATCTAAACCTAATCCTAAAAGTACTGGAACCGCAATTGGATCATCCGCCATTTCTCCGCACATACCACACCATTTACCATGCTTATGTGCACCATCAATGGTCATCTTAATAAGACGCAAAATAGAAGGATTAGTTTCTTGATATAAGTAAGCTACAGAAGGATTCATCCGATCAGCCGCCATCGTATACTGAATTAAATCATTCGTTCCAATACTGAAGAAGTCAACCTCTTGAGCGAATTTTTCAGCAAGTACAGCAGCGGCAGGAATCTCAACCATGATGCCGACTTCTAAATTATCTCCAATTTTATATCCTTCCGCTAAGAGCTTTTCTTTTTCCTCCTCTAAAATTGCTTTAGCTTCTCTAAATTCTTGTAGCGTAGCAATCATCGGGAACATAATTCCTAAAAAACCATGCGCCGAAGCTCTTAATAAAGCCCGAAGTTGAGTTCTGAAAATCTCCGGTTTTCCTAAACATAGTCTTATCGCTCTATGACCTAAAAACGGATTCAATTCTTCAGGAAGTTGAAAATAGGAAAGCTTTTTATCTCCACCGATATCTAAAGTACGGATAATAACTTGTTTGTCTTCAAGTTTTTCAAGAACTTCTTTGTAAGCTTGATACTGTTCTTCTTCAGTTGGGAAATCATTGGCGTCCATATAAAGAAATTCTGTACGATAAAGACCAACCGATTCGCCACCATAAGAAACGACACCATCCGCATCTTTAGTATTTCCAATATTACCTGCCACTATAACCTTGTGATTGTCTAAGGTTACAGAAGGTTGATCAATTAAAACTTTTAAGGACTCTTGGTATTCATTGAACTCTTTTTGTTTTTGCTGATATTCTTTTATCTCTTCTTCTGTTGGTTTAAGGATTATTTTACCTTTAACTGCATCTAAGACAATAATTTGGCCTTCTTCAACAATATTTAACAGTTCCCCACAACCGACAACCGCAGGAATTTCTAAACTACGAGCCATGATTGCTGAATGAGAAGTTCTACCACCGATTTCGGTTGCAAAACCTAGCGTTAGTTCTTTGTTTAGTTGTGCAGTATCCGAAGGTGTCAAGTCATTGGCTATTATTATTACTTCTTCATCAATCAAACTTAGATTTGGAATCTTAACTCCAAGAGTATGAGCTAATAATCTAAAACTCACATCTTTAATGTCAGCAGCTCTTTCTTTAAAATAAGGATCCTCAATCGATTCAAACATACTAACAAACGAATTACTAACTTGTTGAATTGCTGAAGCCGCATTAACCGATTGACTGTTTATCATTGCTTCAACTTGATCGATAAACTCTGGATCATCTAATACAGCAAGATGCGCATCAAAAATAGCTAATTCTTCTTCACCTAAGGTTTTTGAAGCTGCTTCTTTGATGCGCAAAATATCACTTCTGGTAGACTCTGTAGCCTTATTATATAACTTGAGCTCCTCTTCAATTGTTAATGTTTCGGTAGGAATTTCAAGCTGTGGTTTTTTCAATACGTATACCTTCGCAATGGCATATCCTTGGGATACAGCAATACCTTTTAACATAGTCTCCTCCTTAGTATAAATTGTATTTGTATATCGTAATTATATCATTTAAACCATCATAAACAAATGCGATATTAAATATTATCGGTTGTTTTTTACCAGTTATCGCATCGTTATCTGAGGAAAAAGGCTTGGTATTGCATCTAATGTATCCAAGTTAATTTAATAATCGTCCAGTAATAATAAACCTTCCTTATTATAATAGGCCCTGTACCACCTCTAAAACCTTCGCATAGTCTGGTTCGGATGAAACTTGAGGATTGACCTCAAAGTATTGAATAATGTTATCTCGGTCTACAACAATAATAGCTCTGGCTAATAATCTTAGTTCTTTCATAACTAAACCATATTTATAGCCAAAATCTAAATCTCTATGATCTGAAATAACCTTGATGTTATCAATATCATAAGCTTCACAAAAACGTTTTTGAGCAAAAGGTAAATCGACAGTCACAGTAACTATTTCGACATCCTCTGCTAGTTGTGTAGCCTCTTGATTGAAACGCATAGTTTGAAGCTCGCACACTTTAGTATCAAGGCTCGGAGCAACTGAAATTATTCTTATTTTGCCTTTCAAATCCGAAAAATGAAACTCGGATAAATCTCGTTCTAGTCCTTGAAAATCTGGAGCAACGTCTCCCACCTTCAATACATCACCAACAAGGGTTACTGGCGTTTCTTTAAACATGATTAAACCACTTCGTTCTTTCATAAATACTTCCTCCTAAAAGTATTTTAACCAATTTTTGTTGATTTCTCAGCAACCTTGCTCTGAATCAATTTATAGAATGACCTCATTCTCGGTAGGGAGAATATTTGCTGTTATAACTACCCCTTTATCTTTCATCGCTTTTATCGCTTCTATATCGCGATTGTCTACAAAAATATAGTCATTAGCTAACTTTTTCTTTCTAATGCTTCTGTGCATATTACCTAAATTAACTTTTTTTATTGGTAAACCTGCCTGCACTAGTTCATTCATGATAATAGGATTCTTTACGATGAGTAGTATCCGCTCATTTGATAACAAATTAATACTTAATAAAGTTTGTTGAAAAGACCAATAAATAATCTTGGTTCCATAAGGCTGCACGAGTTTGCTGATGCTTGTTTGTTGCGCTATATCCAGAAAAATCTCATCATCGACTACTAATATAACCGTCGCTTTACAATGCTTTTCCCAAATAACTCCAACTCTACCATGAAGCAATTTATCATCTACACGACCTAAGACAATATTAACTGATTTTAAAGATTCAACCATTTGTTTACCTCATTTATAATAAGTAGATGGTATCACAATTAGAGCGTTACTAATAGATTTTTTAATATTTATGCTATGATAAAATAAATCCCTGAGGAGGCGTTCTATGCTTCAGTCGATTTCGATTCAATCATTAACTATTTCTATCATGCTACTTGTTGTATGCCTATTTTTCTTGTTTTACTATTTGCGTAAACGTAAGTTTTCCTCTCAATTGCCAGTTGCTACCGTAATTGATAAACGGTTGCATTCGAAAGTTAGCTATTGCGGAGTAACAATGACGCCACAAACTAAATTGAATTCATACGACGAACATTATATTACTTTCAAGATAGCTGAAGGAGAACATATCGAATTGAGAGTGGACAGTGAGGTCTATCATCGTATCGCTTTAGAGGCTAGTGGCTATTTAAACTATCATGGTATAAGATTCATTGAATTTGTTGATATAGATTAGATCATTAAGAGAGATTTAATACACGATTAATTCATCGTATCCATAAAAAAATTAACACCACTAAAAGTCTTTGATTATATTATCGAAATAACTCTAAGTTTAAATATAAGCGAAATTATTTGACAAAAACAATAAAAAACGGGGATCGTCCATTCTAACGTTGGAAGTCAGACCTATCCATTTTAGCGTTGGAAAATATAAAGAGATTAAAGCGGTGCTATCCATTTTAACGTTGGAGAATTGAAATTAAAACCTCCGTGTTATTATT
>JAEWFZ010000042.1 GCA_023388535.1 Bacillota bacterium
TTTGATTGATCACCTCCGTTACCTCCAACAACTATTATAAAAGCTGCTGGCTTACAAAAAAACAAGTGGACCCTTTTTCAATTGATATTCATTGAATTATGGACCACTTTTAGATTAACAAATACAATAATTATATGACTCTTTGAATTCGGTCACGAAAGTAACACTACCGTCTCACCTTTATTGATAAACAACCTCCAAAATTTCTTTTACTTTTTCATATATCTTCATCTTCTTTGAATACTCATAAAGTTTGTTCAAATCCTTATTTTTATTATTAACATATTTATTGATGGTTTTAGAAAATAGTTCCGTCTCTATTTCATTTCTATTTTTAATAAGGTCACAAATCGTTCTTTCCAAGTCATAAACTTTTACCGTATTTCCAAAAACAGTTTTACATTCTGTAACACCCAAATTATAAATCGCTTTTGTTACATAATGTATTCTTACATTTCCGCTTATACGATGAGGATTATAGCCTTTATACACCGTAATTTCGATTTCCTCCGGGATTATGTCCGTAAATTGATGAAGATGCAGAGCAGATACATAGGAAAATATAGCAACTTTATATCGTTTATGAAAAAAGTAATATTCATCATAATCTCCATCCGGAAGAATGTATATTCCTCTGTCCGCTCGAATAATCTCCCCTGTTTTTGTCATTCGAGTAAGATATATCGTAGGAATATTGGACTCTCTTACCTCTTTACTTGTAATGATCCCACCGTTTTTTTTCATACTCTCTTTTATTTGTTTTACATAATCCATCGTATTCCTCTTTCGTTGCATTTGTGCTTACATTGTATCGTTTAGTAAGCACGATTACAACTAATATTTTCATATTTCAAAAAAATGATTGGTCAAAAGATATAGTTCTCTCGCTCTTGCTTGCATTTTTGAAATCTATAAGTAATAACCGAATCCCAATGCTCCAACTACCACAAGAAACAGAATAAGGTTTGTTCCCATATTGCTTTCTTCTTTTTCGGGTAGACATTATGGAACAACTTGCTTATCTTTTTTTGATTTATTGTAGTGTTCCCTTAATTCAAGTCCGTATTTCTTTTTAATCTGTACAATATAGAATAATCAAACCTTTAAATCTATTTTTTCTAATATACTACTTGATTTGGGCATAAGTAGCTTTGTTCTCAGCACTCGATCCAACTCATCCAGCTCTAATTAAGCATCTATATGCTTGTCGACATCGAGTTTGGACAATAACGCCACCGTCTCAACATGTGTAGTGATTGCTGGATAAATGCCGGATCAATTCAAAGCATCGTCATTCAAACTCCGTCCTAATCGTAAAGCTCTCCGGTAAATTGTCTATTTCACTTTTCAAAAAAATCGGATAAAAGTATTCATCTTTCAGACGTTCAAACGGTAACCACTCAAAATCGTCACCTCTCTCAGCAAGATCATTGCGATGCAGGCTGATACTACTGATAGGAAGTCCGGTTTCCTTCAGCACAATCGCGTATGTCTCCGGAATCATCAACACATCCCGAATAATCTGGCGGCTGTTCTCCACACTGGTATGTACCGGCCACCCAGCAATCGGACCAACGCGCGGATCATTTGCGTACTAATAGCATTCTTCTGTATCTACTTCTTCCCACGGACGAAGAATAAGTGGTTCAGTTTCTAAAACCATAGCTATTTTTTCCTTATCTGTGCTCCTCACCGCTGATATGCAATGAACGTTTATGAAGCAGGTGTTTATCATTTTGAAGAAGTTTCTTAGAACAGTTGAGAAATTGCATTGTCTCATAAATTACGATTTTCAAGTCGTTATAATTTGCTAGGACAAGGGAATTACGGAACGATCACGTGTTCTCAGCAAAGACATCGTTTCTTGCATCTTATTCTACAAACTGAGATTAGTATTTTTTCACTCTTTGCGTAGCTCCATATAGATTGACCTTGGCTCTTCGTTATCAGAAACAAGATGCTCTGGAAAGTCTTTCGTATGAAAGCCCAGCTTCTTATACAGTGCGATTGCATTAATGTTTTCCGGATTCGGGTCGACCCAAACGACATCTACACCGTTTCGGAACGCTTCTTTGATCGCATAGGAAAGTCCTGCCTTTGCGATTCCCCGTCCTCGTGCAAAGCCAAACAGCTTAATGTCCAAAGCGGCGCTTTGATGATCTGTGTCGATCTTATAGAACGATTCTCCACAGTATTTCCCGTCTTCGAATATCGAATAGTGGTTTATCTTAGGTCTATTTGATTCAATCCATCGCAGCCAATTTCCCATACCCTCATCTGTTTTATGTAATCCGTCCGGGAATCCTACAAACTTCATTACATCGCCGTCTGCCCAAAGTTTTTGAACGTTTTTGATATCCTCGCTAGTTGTTTCTCTGATTTCTATCATTTAATAACCTCTCATAAATCCTAATCTGTCACTATCATAACATCTATCCCACAGCCTAAAGAACGGAAAACGCTTGTTATCTAACCAGTAAACTCGAGCTTGGCTTTTTGCCCATTGATTTCTTTTCTAACTCTTGTTTTTCCAGTTTTATAATCCTATAAAACGCTTGATTTCAAGGGTTTCAGTCTTTTCTTGACATCAGAACCACCGTCTCCACATGTTTGGAGAGGTATAGATAGCTGTCAAAAATTAGGGACATGAATATAATTCTTTTTGAGGGAACATATCCACTGAGGGCATACGTATGTGGGAACATATCCATTATTTAATGTTTATGTGAATAGTTAGCTCTTTAACGTTGGAATCTTTGTTCCTTTAACATTTACTCCTAGAATTGCAGCGCCCAATACAAGTGCGCCTCCTATAATAGGTACTCCGTACTTAATTATTCCGTTGAGAAAATACTTGTTTTCAGTATCCTTTGCTGAAATACGATCTGCAACAGTTATCATTTGTTCTGTTATTTTCATTCTTGCTTCAACAGTAATTGTTTCCTTTTTTAACAACTCACCAAGGTCATCGAGAATTTTCTTATATGCCTCAATCGCTTCCTTCTGGCTTTCTCCATTTTCCTTCATTGCGTTACTGCACATAACATTTAACTGTGCAAGCATGTTGTTTGCTGATTCAGTGTAAGCAGGAAACTGTTCAATAATTTTAATTGAAACATCTTTGTCCAGGTCTTCGTCAAATGATGTTGGTTTAGAGAAATCCGAAGTTATAAACATAGACTTTAGGTAGTATTCAGGTGAGCGAATTAGCTCGCCTTTTTATAGCTAAAAGTGTCTTCACTAATGGGGATCATTTGCCTGCATATAATGAGGTAGCGGTTCTTAAACCTTTCAAAGTTTCTGTATCCGTAACTAACAGTAGTAAGGGCCTTGGCTTTACGAATGAGTCCTTCAATCGGCCCGTTATTATAGGCATAACTCATACTGTTTTCTAGATAATCCTTATACTTTCTTAGTGTATGGATGGCTGTAAGTGCGTACTCACTAATCTCTTGGGGGTCTTCATCTAGTAAAGAAAAGAACCGCTCTTTGTTCTTATCCATATAGGCTTG
Source organism: Bacillota bacterium (assembly GCA_023388535.1). Taxonomy (GTDB): domain Bacteria; phylum Bacillota_I; class Bacilli_A; order Erysipelotrichales; family Erysipelotrichaceae; genus JBNRMW01. Next base: position 3,513 of record JAEWFZ010000042.1, read on the forward strand.
TCCTAAACTATGGATTCTGGCGTAGGTAGCAGTGAGTTCTTTGTCTATTTCAAGAAGATCTTCTACTGTCTCAAAACTAGTGGTAAAGCACCTTCTGTGGTAACAGTAGAAGCGCAAGGAGGTATTCAGATTCATGGGCTTTTTTTGTAGATGCCTCCAGTATTTTTTCAGTAGTTTGTACTCTTTAGAGTCTGTCCTGAAGGTATTCATTCGATCCACTCTTGTTTTTAAAAGAGCCCGGTAGAGCAGTTGCATGACGTGGAAACGGTCTAGGATGATCTCGGCCTTTGGAAAGAGCTCCTTTACTAGGCTCATATAAGGGGTGTAGATATCCATGCTAACCGTCTTTACCTTCTCCCGCACTTGTCTAGGATACTGGAGGAAATAGCTTCTAAGCTGGGCTAGACGGCGATCAGGAAGTAAATCTAAGACTTCATGGGTCTTTGCATTAGCAAAGAGAAAACTCATAGCCGCTGTGTCATTTGCCTTCACAACTGTAAACTCATTCACCATAATGTGCTCAGGAAGGCTGGTTCGTCTTGTTTTTCTTTGAAAAAGATGGATGGTGTACGTTTGATTTTTGATGTTTTGTCCAAAGTAAAAGAGCGATATCCATTTTGGAATATCGCTCTTTTGTATTGAGATTGAAGGTTAATCTTCTTTTCTTCTCTTTAATACAAGTGCACCACCAAGGATAAACAATGTTCCAATGAGACTAATCATTCTACTGTTGTCTCCTGTATCTGGTAATTCAGGTTTGTAGTTGACCGTGACTGAATCAACAATTGGAGTTGGATCAGTGAGACAGTCGGTACATTCCCCAGTCACGGTTGCTACATTGGTAATAAATTTACGATCAATGTCTGCTTGAGTGACTTTGTATTCGATTGTTTCGGTTACTGTTTCTTGTGGTTTTAAGACATCGACTTTCAAAACGACACGTTTGAGGGTATCATCATAGATTTCAACATTGATGTAATCAAGTTCTCCTGTATTCTTTAAGGTAAAGGTGTACTTAATCACTTCATCCAGTTTCGTGTAGGTCGTCTTGTTTGCACTCTTTTCAAATTCTACTTTAAATACTTTGTCTGATTCAACTTCACCTACAAACTCATTAATAAAGTTGAATCCATCTTGGGTTGTTTCGAAGTCAGCAACAGGTGCTTCGACCATTGTGTACACTATTTCAACCCCATCGACAGTTGTCTTTGGTAGATTGCTAAACTTGATTTCTGTGTCTGTAAATCCTAGGGTGACGGCTTCTACTAGTGCACCTGGTACATAAACATTGTCTTCATATTCTCCAAGGTGTCTTGCTGGTTGTCCATTTGCCAAGAGTGTAAAGACTGCTTCAGGATCAAATTCTTCTCCGCCAATCCATGTCTTGGTTCCAACAAGATCGATTGGTTCGATGACAAAGAGATTGGTAAAATCGTTGCCTTCTTTGACTACTTGAAATCCTTCAAGGGTTTCTTCTTCAATGGTATAAACAATGTCCAGACCATCGAGAGTTGTCTTTGGTAAATTTGTAAACTTAATCTCTGTATCTTCATATCCGAGGGTAATTGGATCAACTAATGCGCCTGGAACATAAACATTGTTTACAAATTCTCCAAGGTGTCTTGCTGGTTGTCCATTTGCCAAGAGCGTGAAGACGGCTTCAGGGTCAAGTGTTTCTCCTCCTACCCAAGTCTTTGTCCCAACAATATCGATCATCGGTATTAGGTAAGTATTCGTTACTGTAAATCCATCTTCCTGGCTTCCGGTTATTTTGGATTCATAGCCTTCAATTTTGACTTCTTCTACGGTATATTCTATTGCTTCATCGTCAATATTTGTAGAAGGTAGGTCATTAAAAATATATTTCCATTTATTATCTTCTGATAAGTCCACTGTATCAATTTCCTCACCATTGGCTAATAATTTTATTGTTACACTTTCTCCGACTTCACCTACCCAAATTTTCTCCACTGCCACTTCAGTAAACAGTAACAATCTATGAGCGGCTTTTAATGACAACGGTCCATTAATAGGAGTGTCACCATAGGAGGTAAATTCATCAATATAAACAGGATCAACATGAGCTGACCAGCGATTGCCTACTTGGTCAACATACCAACCATCAATAACGTGGTTTTCATCCCACTCAGGTTCTTCATTGAGGACCCAAGATTCTCTATCGCGATTTGCTTGATGAAATGTTAATGTTTGGCCGGCTGCGACAAAAATATCATCTGCTTCATTTGCAGCTCGGTTATTATAAATGACAGCACTTTTTGGTAAAACCAGAGTGCCTGATCGAAGATAAACCCCAGCGCCTTTGGCGTATAGACCATCTTCTCTTACATCGTAGGCTTTGTTGTCTTTAACAGTCAACATAGCCCCTTCAGCTACAATTAAACTACCTTGATATAAATGTAGTCCTGGTCCAGAATTACCAAGAATACTTACTGTGCTTTGGCCATCAATGGTACTTACTGTATCTGTACTTTGATTTAAATAAATGCCTCCGGGCTGTGTCCACTTTGATATCAACTTTTCTTTGTTCTCTATGACGGTTATTTCAGAGTTTTCAACCCATAATCCCGTTCTAGCAACAATTCCATTGGCGCCGTTTCGGCCTACCTTCACTGTGGAGTCGTTTACTTTTAACCAATTTACCGACAATCCATTATCAAAGTTATCATTGAAAGTGACTAAAGACCCTTCACTGACATTCACGTTACCACCGTTGGAGCCGTTTCCAGTGCTGTTTATGACTTCTAAAACGCCTCCTGTGACATTAACAGCAAGAAGCTTGTCTCCGGTACCCGAAGCAATCCATCCTGAACGGTTACCATCGGAGATAAATGTGGAATCGGTGATGTTAACGGTCTTAATATTTTCACTTTCAGTATATATCGCATTTCCAGGATTGCTACCTTTGTAACCCGTAACAAATACTTCGGACTGGTTTACAATATTTAAGGTAACGTTGTCACTTTTTGAGAAGAATTGGATGGCAAATTTTGTTGTATTGTTTTTTCCATCCAATCTTAAATTGGTATCGTTTAATGTAACAATGGTAGAGGCACTTTCGTCCTTTCCTATACCAAAAGTATAATCTTGAAGGTCATTGCTCATGGATAAATCAACATTCTGGATTGTCAGAGTAGCCCCTGAAAACTGAATGCTCTCATCATCCATTGTTATCTCAGGTCTAATACCTGTGGCTCCTCTTATTATCAAGTTGAAGCCATTAAATGAGAAGCTTGAGCTAGGGTATTCTCCGGCCTCAGTAATTTCAACAACTGCGCTGGTTACTGAGGGAGTATTCTCTAAGACGGTGAAGGCGGAATCTAAGTCGGCATATTTGTCAACTGGGCTCTCGTTTATAGATAGGCTAACGGGCCCCGTACCCATTGGAGCCATGGATGCTGGAAACAAAGGCATTTCAAGGGTTTCTTCAAGATCCACTTCACTATCTTGACTTTTTTCTGTATCTTCTGTTGCTTCTGTCGTAGAATCTGTCGCTGGGTCAGTCTCGAGCTCTGTTTCTGGTTCATTCTCAGCATCTGTAGCTGGACCAGTCTCAGATTTATATGGAGCAGAAGGGATGGATGGAGCAGAAGAGATGGCTTGAATTTCAGATGACGGACTTACAGAATACACTGTAATTATCATTGCTATCATCAAACCAATTTTGGAAAAAATCTTTAGTATTTTCGTCATACATTCTTTCTCCTTTATAGTTTGAAAACGAAAACGATTCGTAATGTTAATCAATGATTCAGTGATGTCTAACTTTTATTTTTTAAAAAGAAAAAACACTAATGAATCTGAAAAAACGGAGTGTAAGATTAAACAAAGAATCCCCCTTTGAATCCCCCTTTCTGAGATAATTTCATACAATTATTCATTTACATGAAACCATCATCTACATAAATGATATGAGCATTTTTATTTAAAATCTTGATACTTATAAGTTAAAAAATTTATATCATTGATAACAACAAGCCATACCACTATTAATTGAGAAATCTTTTATTATAGATAAAGATTAATTAAATCCATTTAATAACCAAATGCCTAAAACAAAAAGACTTTGCGTAAAAACAAATTTTTGTAATATATGAACCATTATCAGTACGCTCTATATTCGAGTCGTGGTATATATCCAACTTAATATTAACACACTAGAATTCAGAATGCACTTATTATCTATGCAAAGATAATTATTTCTTTACTTGTAAAAGTAGATTAGACACACATGTCTAGTTTAGCCTTACAAATCAAAATGTCTAATCAACTTAGATAACATCATTTATAATAAAGGGGATGCTCGTGGATAGAAAGGACATTTATGAAAAAGCATCTAACTCTTGAAGAACGAAGAGACATTTACCACGGATTACGAGATCGTTTTTCTTTACGAAAAATAGCAAGTTGCTTAGGTCGTCATCCCTCTACAGTGAGTAATGAATTCAAGAAACACCGTCAATTCAAACAAGTTGGTTCCTATGGAAAAAGTTATAACCCCTGTTTAAACAGAAAGATTTGTCTTAGAAAAGGAGTGTGCCAAGGTCAAGGATGTCAATCTAATGTCTGTAGTAGACGGTGTCAAAAATGTTATCTTTTCTGCGAATCATTTGTTGAGGAAAAATGTGACTTTCTTAGTAAACCACCTTATGTTTGTGATGGATGTACTAAATCTCATAATTGTGCACTAGAAAAGGTGTATTACATTCCCATTCAAGCACATGAAGAGGCGAAACATGATTGGAGAGAAAGTCGTTGTGGGTTCTCTTACTCACCAGAAGAAATAAATCGAATTGATGAGATTATTTCCCCATTGTTGAAAAAGGGTCAGTCAATTAATCATATCCTTCTCAATCATCAAGATGAAATCATGATATCTTCAAAAAGTGTTTACTCAATCCTACACGCTGGTTTATTGAGTGCTAGAGCCCTTGATGCACCAAGAATTGTAAGATTTCGACCTAGACCGAAAAAGAAGAAACTTAAGTTGGATAAAACATGTCGAATAGGTAGAACCTATGAAAACTATCTAGAAGATAGATTGGATCATGCACATTTTAGTTTAGTTGAAATGGATACATTAGAAGGAAAAAGAGGTGGAAAGGTCTTATTGACCATTATCTTAAATGACTTTGATCTCCTACTCGCTTTTATTCGTGATGCGAATACTGCTACTTCTGTACATTCTGCTTTTGACAACTTGAAAGAGTCTTTAGGCCTATCTCTTTATTGTCAACTCTTTTCAATCATTCTGACTGACAACGGATCAGAGTTTTCCAACCCAACAAGAATTGAAATCAACTCGGATGAAGAGGGTCAATCTAAAATCTATTATTGTGATCCCGGGATGCCTCAACAGAAACCACACATTGAAAATATCCACACACTGATTAGACGGATTCTTCCCAAGGGAACCAGTTTTAATCACTTAACTCAAGAAGATATTAGTCTGATGACTTCTTACATTAACTCTTATAAAAGAGAAAAGCTAAATAACTTGTCTCCACTCAAACTATTTAGCTTAGTTTACCCAACCGAAATCATACAAGCATTTGGTTTAACTGAAATTAAACCGGATGATATTGATTTAGCACCTTCTTTACTACTTAAATAGTAAGATAAATTCATCCACTAGCATCCCTTTCATTCAAGTAACCAACTCGTCTAATTTACATTAACAAATTTCAACAAGAGTTAGCCGAGTTCTTATCAGTGACGAACTTTTAAATGATTTCGCTTTTCCCATTTCAATATTACCATAGAGTTAAAGACTTTGAATCATCAAGTTTCGACATATTGGATTGAGTGATGTTGCATTTTTTAGAAAAATAGATTGAATCAAGAGGTTCTAGAGTGTTAAAACAAAGCCTCACCTGACCTCTTGATTCAATCTGTAAAAAACTATAGATCACTTAACGAAACTAACTTAAAGTATTTCATCAAATTTAAAGTAATCCAAATATCTATTCTACTTAGAAAATATCTATTCTACTTAGAAAATATCTATTCAACTTTTACAAGTTACCGATAAGTGAAGAGTGGAGTTAGAAAAATATACTCTTAGACACTAGAGATTGATACTATATTTATTCTATCCATCATGTCAACTCACCATTATTTTGCCAACCATTTTATCAACTCACCACCCCAATAAATCTTTCCATGGACAGACTTTCAAATTCACCAATCTTGGATAACTTCCCTTAAAGTAAAAATCCGTGATTATCCTTGCGGGTTAGAACCAGACCTCAAATCGCGGAAAGCCTTTATTTACTTATCTTATTACAGCCTTACTTATCTACCCTCGACATCAATACTACCGTCTCAACGTGTGTTAAGAGGAAGTCATAGCTGTCAAAGGACATCTTCCCAGTATTTTGAAGTTGAAATTTTATTGTATTCACTTTGAGGGAACATATCCACTGAGGGCTTTCGTATGTGGGAACATATCTAAGTCGACTTTTAAATTTCATTTCTAAAATCCCTTAACATACATTGTAAAATCAAAGAGTGTTCATAGTCGTCTTTAAATGCATCTACCTTATACCCTTCAAGCTGCATAAGACTGAGGTAAACGAATCAGAAGTTGGCAATGAACTGGATAGAGAATTTAATGACCGTGATCAATTAGAAGCTATCGTGAGCGACCTTACATATGTACGTGTTGGCAACCGTTGGCATTATATCTGCACCATCATGGACTTGTATAATCGAGAAATCATAGGTTATAGCGCCGGTCCTCATAAAAATGCACAACTAGTCTATAAAGCATTCAGTAGTATAAAGCATGATCTCGCTCTAGTAGGTTTATTCCATACCGACAGAGGAAAAGAATTTATAAACGAACAGATTGAAGCACTCTTATCAACCTTTGATATTAAGCGCTCATTAAGTCACAAAGGGACTCCTTATGATAACGCAGTAGCTGAAGCAAACTTTAAGAGTTTAAAATTTGAATTCGTATACCAAAATAAATTTGAAACACTAGAACAATTACAAAGAGAATTAGGTGGGCATATTTGGTGGTATAACAATGAGAGATTACACTCATCACTAGGGTACAAATCACCCGTCTCATATGCCCAATCAATGTAACTATAAAAATTGTCCGTTAAAGTGTTGACATTCCAAAAATTTACTATTTATTCTAACTAATCCTAGTAATAATCATTTCCTACATATTTTTCATACATATCATTGACATACCCTATTACTTTTTTATCATACTCTGGATAATCAAACCCCAGTAGTTCTGCTACCTCTTTGGACACTTCCCTGAACAATTGGTGACCTATAAATAATGACTTCCAAACATTTTCATAGGAATCCATACGATATGTAGATAGCAATCTATTCCATAAATCTTCTGGTATATACTTATCTAAAAATTTATAATTCTTGCCGACACTCAATGTAAATCCTGTTTCTATTCCGACCTTCCATGACATCATTCTAAGTAGTTCAAACCGTAGAATCTGGTTCAGATGATCGATTGCAAACAGTATCTCTTTGCGGCACAATCCTTTAACAACATAAGGTGTTACATTCCAAAATTCATTGCAGCAATCGTCATACTCCCGTGCACTTGGCTTTCTTACATGATAATCTATATCAGTCGGAACTATGTCTCTTTTAATTCTACAATCTTTATCAATCAGAACCTTTATCAATTTATCACCATTTAAATAATCATCCAAATCTTCTAGCGACAATAATGTAAGATCAATTTTATTATAATCATCAAAAAGCATAAGATATGAATACCCTTTTTCTTCAGGTGGAAAAAGCTCCATATTCTCTGGCTTTTGCATCATTATAATATTACCAAATTGATTAAGCCAGTCATCATTAGATGTAAACAATTCCATATCCCTAACAAAATACGTAATATCATAATCCTGGAATTCATCTTTAGGTATATTAATGTTTGTACGAGACCCTTCGATAGTAACAATTCTAATACGATCGTCCTGTTTTGCTATGGAAAGTATTATATTCATCATTTCCTGTTCTTTTCTCATTTACATACCCCTCGTTTATTTTTTCTATATTATTACATCTTCTTTTTTGCCGATACAATCAGCATCATTGGGCGTCGCATTTCATCCGCCATCCCCGGAATATCCATCATGTTCTCTGGCGGCTGTGGCTCCACAA
>JAEWFZ010000043.1 GCA_023388535.1 Bacillota bacterium
AATAATAACACGGAGGTTTTAATTTCAATTCTCCAACGTTAAAATGGATAGCACCGCTTTAATCTCTTTATATTTTCCAACGCTAAAATGGATAGGTCTGACTTCCAACGTTAGAATGGACGATCCCAATAAAACACCTCACGGTGTTTTTTCATTATTTAAATTCATTTGATCGCGCTTATAGCGTTGCAAAAAGGACTCCTCATTCCCACTACAAAGCCCGGCCAGCCCACAACCACCACAAGAATCTCCACAAAAGCTCTTTTTAGTGGCCCATTGATGGACGATTTTCCTAGCTTGTAAATAAACGATAAAAGCGACTACCAAGCCTACTAATATCGTTGAAATATTATTTAATAACCAACTCATGGATTCACCTCTCCGATATCAACCAACAATGGATTTTCATCGTTACTCGGTGCCGGTCTAAAAATCAAATATAATCCGAAAATCAAGACCAAGCCGCCGATAGTAGCTTCAAGATAATTACCTTGACCACTAATGAAAAGCGCTAATTGGTAGAAAACAAAACTAACCGCATAAGCAAAGCCGACTTGATAGGCTAAAGCAAACCAGGTATATTTGCGATTATTCATTTCTCGAGTAATGGCTCCTACTGAAGCAATACATGGCGTACAAAGCAGATTAAAAATTAAGAACGAAAACGCCGCTATCGGTGTAAAGGCTAGACGCATCGCTTCCCAAACTTGCCAGCCATTTTCAGCAACTTCTTCCATACCACTAAAGAGTACCCCGAAGGTTCCTACTACGTTTTCCTTAGCAATCAGACCGGTAACTGTCGCTACCGTCGCTTGCCAAGATCCAAAACCTAAAGGCGCAAAGATCGAAGAGACAAAGTTTCCAAATACGGCTAAAATCGAAGCTTCAATATTTTCTACCATGCCAAAATGTGGCTCAAAGCCAAAGTTCATTAAGAACCACAGGACCACCGATGACACCAGAATAATGGTTCCAGCTTTCGAAATGAAAGCCCAAGTTTTTTCTAAAACCGATTTGATTACATTGCTCATTTTCGGCCAACGATATTCTGGAAGCTCCATAACAAAGGGAGAAACATCTCCAGCAAACATTTTCGTTTTCTTTAAGATAATACCAGTAACCAAAATAGCCGCAACGCCGATGAAGTAGGCACTCGGTGCGACCCACCACGCCCGATTAAAAAAGGCACCGGCAATTAAAGCTATGATCGGAAGTTTAGCCGAGCAAGGCATAAAACTAGTCGTTAGAATCGTTATTCTCCGATCCGTTTGGTTTTCTATGGTCCGCGAGGCCATGATGCCAGGCACTGAACAACCGGTACCAATCATCATCGGGATAAAGGATTTTCCAGATAATCCGAATTTTCTAAAAATACGGTCTAATACAAATGCAATCCGGCTCATATAGCCACTCGCTTCCAAAAGCGCGAGCAATAAGAAAAGTACTGCCATTTGTGGAACAAAACCTAAAACCGCACCTACCCCACCGATAACTCCATTAACAATTAAAGAAACCAACCAAGGCGCCACTTGCCATTTATTTAAAGTTTCTTCAACGACTACAGGAATACCTTTTAAATAGACACCATAGTTTTCCGGATCTGGTTCTTCCACCACTTTGCTTGTCAAATAGCTACTATAATTAACGGTTATAGTTGATTCAATGATTCCCTCATCATCATAGATCGGTACGGTGGCGATATAATTATTCGCTTGATTTAAATCGACCTTGGCGATTTCTGCTTGTTGCTCATAGCCTTCAACAATGCTTTGATGGCTCTTATAGTTTTCAACCGCATGTTGATAGTCTTTATCGCCAATATTTAAAAGATGAAAACCATCACCAAACAATCCATCATTGGTCCAATCCGTAGCCCAAGTACCGACCGTTGAAATCGATAAGAAGTATACTAAAAACATAGTGAGTACGAAAATCGGGAAAGCTAGGAATCGATTGGTTACAATATTGTCAATCTTATCCGAGGTTGTTGAATTAGTCATACAACCTTTACAATAATTACCACGAAGCATACGGGTAATATATAAATAACGTTCGTTGGCGATGATGCTTTCGGCATCATCATCTAAGAAATCTTCTATCTTTTGGATGGCTGTTTCTATTTCGTTTTGACAAATATCATCTAGATCAATTCGCTTTAAAACGCGCGGGTCGCGTTCAAATAATTTAATCGCAAGCCAGCGTTTATTTTCAGCTACAACCGTCTCGAGATAGTCGTGTTCAATATGATTTAACGTATTTTCCAAAGTTCTGGAAAATATATTTAGAGTTTCACTACTATAATTACCAATTTGCTCTAAAGCTAGGTGCGCCGCCTCGAGGCAGTTTTCGTTTTTTAACGCCGAGATTTCAATGATTGGTACGCCCAAATCGAAGCTAAGTTGTTTAATATCGATAAAATCACAATTTTTACGGACGATATCCATTAAATTAATGGCGATGATCATCGGAATCCCTAATTCAATTAATTGTGTACTTAAATATAAATTACGCTCTAAATTGGTGCCATCGACAATATTTAAGATTGCATCCGGTTTCGATTTAACCAGATAATCACGCGCAATGACTTCTTCCAAAGTATATGGTGATAAGGAATAGATGCCCGGTAAATCGGTAATAATTACCTCGTTATGATCGCGCAGTTTACCTTCTTTTTTCTCAACAGTAACGCCCGGCCAATTGCCGACGTATTGATTTGAACCCGTGAGCTGGTTAAACAAAGTGGTTTTACCACTATTAGGGTTACCAACTAAAGCTATTACTTTTTTCTTCTCCATCACGTTAATTCCCCTCAACCTCTATCATTGCGGCATCTTCTTTTCTTAAGGTTAACTCATAACCACGGACGGTTATTTCGATGGGATCACCTAGCGGTGCTACCTTACGTAAGTAAATCGATATACCTTTAGTAATGCCCATGTCCATAATGCGTCTTCTTAAGGCACCTTGACCATGGACTTTGATAACTTTTACGGTATTTCCAACTTTCGTATTTCTTAAGGTATTCATGTGTCACCCCTCGTGTTAGCCTACGCTAACGCAAACCTGATAAATATAGTTAGCAATTGCTAACAAGACAATCATACGCTGGCCTCTTTTCATAGTCAAGCAATATTATTACAACAAAGTTTGAAGCGGCCTACCTAACCTTTCTTAGTCAAAACCACTTATCAAATCTCATGATAAAAGCACAAAAAAGTGGTAAGCTGTAGCTCACCACTTTTGGCATATGATTAATCTTTTTCTTCAGCCGCTTTGGCTTCGCGAACGACTTGATCTACCACCGGTTGTGGGGCGATCTCATATCGAACAAATTCTTGAGTATAGGTCGAACGGCCTTGGGTAAAGGAACGTAAATTATTGGAATAGTTCATCATTTCCGATTGTGGAACTTCAGCAACTATTACTTGTTTACCATCGACTGGTTCCATTCCTAAAATCATACCGCGTCGTTTGTTAAAGTCACCAATAATGGTTCCCGTATACTCGTCCGGTCCGGTTACTTCTACTCTTACAATAGGTTCAAGTAACGTTGGTTTCGCTTTTGGCATGGCTTGGTTATAGGCTAAACGGGCGGCTGACTTAAAGGCAATTTCCTTAGAGTCAACGTCGTGATAGCTACCATCGGTTAAGGTAGCTTTGACCCCTACCACTTTATAACCGGCTAAGACCCCTTTTAACATACATTCTCTTAAGCCTGCTTCGACTGCTGGGAAGTATTGACGAGGTACAGCACCACCGAAGACGGTTTCTTCGAAAATCATTTCCTCGGTTTCTGCTGGTTCAAAGGTTACGAAGACGTGTCCATATTGACCGGCTCCACCGGATTGTTTCTTATGTTTTCCTTCCCCTGAGACAGTACCGCGAATGGTTTCACGATATGGTACTTTCGGATCGGTTAAGTCTACTTCAACTTTATACTTAGCTTTGAGCTTATTTAACATGACATCAATGTGCTGGTCGCCTAAGCCATAGAGAACCATTTCATTGGTTTCACTATCATGAACTAGTTTTGCGGATAAATCTTCTTCCAATATTCTCTGAATGGCGGTCGATAGTTTATCTTCATCGTTCTTGGATTTTGGCCAAATGGCTTTAGCTAGCATTGATGGTGGGAATTCAATCGCTGGATATTTAACAGGATTTTCTTTAGTAGCTAGAGTGTCGTTAGTTTGAGTAACGGCTAATTTAACTACGGCACCGATATCCCCTGTAAATAGTTTTCCAACCGCTATTTGGTGTTTTCCACGAAGCGCAAAGATTTGTTGAATCTTTTCCGCATTATCTTTTTGAACGTTAATGACTTGAGCATCGGTACTTAATACCCCGGTCATAACTTTCAAATAAGTAATACGACCAACAAATGGGTCTACTACTGTCTTAAAGACAAAGGCGGATAAATCTTCTTCCTCCGTAGTTTTCAAAGTGACCATTTCGCCATTGCGATTAATTGCTTCAACGGTGCCAATTTCTGCATACGATGGGAAGTATTCAACAATTAAATCTAAGAGACGTTCAATCCCTTGTTGATTAATCGCCGATCCACAATAAACAGGATGAATTTCCCCAGAGCGAACGCCGGCGGAAACTCCTTCGAACATTTCTTCTTCGTTGAAGGTACCATCTTCGAAATAAGATTCCATCAATTCTTCACTGGTTAAAGCAACGATTTCACAGATTTGTTCATAGATTTCATCCACTCGATCAACTAAATCGGCTGGTACTTCTTTCGGTGTTGTCCGGTCGTTGTAATACCAAGCTTTTTTCTTAAGGATGTTTACTGAACCAACAATTTCATTGCCTTCTTTAATTGGGATTTCAAAAGCGATAACGCTCTTTCCAAAGGTATCTCGTAACTGTTGGTATACTTTGTCAAAGTCAGCATGTTCGTCGTCCATCTTATTAACAAAGAATATCGTAGGTAAATGACGGCTCTTAATTAAATCGAGCGAACGTTCCGTCCCTGGTTCAATACCGTCACGGCCCGATACTAAAACTAACGCATTATCGGCTACCCGTAAAGCGGCTTGGGTTTCTCCGTAATAGTCAAAGTACCCCGGTGTGTCTAAAAAGTTAATTTTACAATCTTTCCACTCTACCGGAGCAATCGAGGTGTAAACCGATTGTCCACGGCGTACCTCTTCAGGTTCAAAGTCCATCGCCATATTATTATCACGATGACTTCCCATCCGATCTAATACTTTATTAAAATACAATATACCTTCTACTAAAGTAGATTTTCCGGTGCCTGAATGGCCCATTAAAACTACGTTTCTTACTTCATTTGATTTATAGTCTCTCATGTTTTACCCCTATTTCAATATCGGTTGTAGTTCAGCTAAACTTGAATCACGGACGTAGTGAACTGCTTTTCTTCCCGATGTATCTTCTAATTCTTTGTCCGCTCCGTTTTCCAGTAGATAGTTAACTAAATCTACATAACCGGAGTAACTAGCTCGCATGAGCGCGGTGGTTCCATAAGAGTCTCTTATATTGAGGTCAGCATTAGCTTCTACTAAAGATTTAACCACTTCGAATCGAAACGCAACAACCGCTTCCATCAAAGCCGTTCTACCTTGACCATCTTGAGCATTAATATCGACGCCTTGTTCAATTAAATAATCAACAACGTTGAGTTGTCCTAAGAACGCCGCTCTCATTAACGAAGTTCTACCTTTGTGGTCGGCCGTATTAATATCAGCATCATGTTCAACGAGTAGTTTGACAATATCTAATTCTCCTTTTTTAGAAGGACCCATTAGTGCTGTTTTACCACCATTGTCTCTAACATTGACCTTCGCTCCATGTTCTATTAAGTACTCTACAATATCCTTATAACCACGTTTAGCACTACGCATTAATGAGCTTCTACCATCGCCGCTCATGTAATTGACGTCAGCACCCTGTTTAACCATGGCTACTACGACATCGTAATCACCAGATGCACTAGCATCCCACATTTTTTTATTTGTTTGATCCATATCTTATTCCTCCTATCAACAAACAAAAATACACAAAAAAAGATGGATACAATCCCATCTTAAAAATACTCATTTGAAGTTTGCTCACAAACAACCACAACAAAAGTGGTTAAACCAAAAACAATTCCAATGGTGTTCATGATACATCACCTCTAATTCCTTGACTCTATTTTACTCAATATCATTAAAAATTCAAGTGCTTTAACTATATTTCTGACATTTCAGTGACAAAGCTCTAAGAATCGTATCGACTTTGATATTTCAGTGTATAATTAAACAAGACAAAAGGAGCAAGCTATGAAATTTAATGACTACCCCTATACAAGACCCAATCTAGAATCCCTGCAAGCCGAAGGCAAAGCGATTATTGAAACGATGCAAGCAGCCGAGGATTATTCCCAATTCAAAACAGCGATGGATCGGTTCATCGACATCCAACGCAACGTTCAAACTCAGATGACTTTGGTTTCCATCCGTCATTCTATTAATACGGGTGATGAATTTTACGAAAAAGAACAAGAGTTCTTTAATGAAAATGGACCGTATTTTGAACAACTTAACGCTCAATACTATCAAACGATTATGGAAAGTCCTTTTTTAGAAAACCTGAAAGCGGATGTACCCGCCTCCTTTTTAGGTATGATTGAATGTCAGCTTAAGTCGTTTAGTCCTGAGATCATTCCTGAGCTTCAGGAAGAGAATACGCTCATCATGAACTACAATAAACTAATCGCTTCCGCAAAAATCGATTTTGATGGAAAAGTCAATAACCTATCCCAAATGGGCATCTACACCCAAAGTTTAAATCGAGAAACAAGAAAAGCCGCCAACGAAGCGGTCTGGGCGTTCTTTAAGGAGAATCAGAAAGAAATTGACGAGATCTACGACCAATTGGTCAAGGTCCGACATCGCATCGCCCAAAAATTAGGTTATGAGAGCTTCATCGAAGTCGGTTATCTACGTATGACCCGACTCGACTATAACCAAGAGATGGTTCAGTCCTATCGTCAAAAAATATTAGATGAGATTGTACCAATCAATAATAAATTGTATCAACAACAAGCCCAACGCCTCCAATTAGACCAACTTAATTATTATGATATTCCACTTAATTTCCTAGACGGCAATCCTAAACCTATCGGAAGTTTTGATGAGACGGTCGCTAGCGGGCGAGAAATGTATCATCAATTAAGTAAGGAAACCGCAGAATTCATCGATTTGATGCTGGATAATCAACTTATGGATTTAGTGGCTAAACCAGGCAAACAAAGCGGTGGCTATATGACCTTTTTGTTTAATTTTGAAGTTCCTTTTATCTTTTCCAACTTTAATGGAACCTCAGGGGATATCGATGTTTTAACCCATGAAGCCGGCCATGCTTTTCAGGGGTATCGCTCCCGTTGGATTAAATATCCAGAAATCTTAATGCCGACTTATGAAGCTTGTGAGATTCATTCGATGAGTATGGAGTTTTTCACTTGGCCGTATATGGAAAAATTCTTTGGCAAAAAAGCCGATCGTTATCGCTATTTACACCTAGCTTCAGCACTTAAATTCTTACCTTATGGAGCATTAGTTGATCACTTCCAGCACGAAGTATATAAACATCCAGAGTACACGCCTGAGCAACGAAATCAACTATGGAAACAACTCGATCAACAATATCGACCACATTTAGATTATTCGGAAAACCAGTTTGCTGATAGTGGTACATTCTGGTATCGACAAGCTCATATCTTTGCTTCTCCGTTTTACTATATTGACTATACTTTAGCTCAAGTGGTTGCTCTACAGTTTTGGAATCGGTTTGTTTTAGAAGAGGATCCGCAAGCCTGGCAAGATTACTTAAATCTCTGTGATTTGGGTGGTACGAAATCGTTCCTTGATTTAGTTAAAGCAGCCAATCTTGAAAGTCCGTTTGAAGCCAATACCATCACTAATATTTCTCAAATTATCGATGATTATCTCGATCAAATCGATACTAGCCAATTATAATAAAAAATCGCGCTTAGCGATTTTTTTAATCCAAGACATTTCGTTGATATAAATTATGACGATCTAGGGTAATATCCGCGACTAGATTAGCGTCAAGTTTTTTTAGCTCTGCTTCAAATAAATCGAATATTTCTTCATTCGTTCGCGTCTCATCCGCCGGTAGTTCAACTTCGAAAATCAAACGAATGCCTTTTTCTCTTTTTTCTAAATGAAAATCATGAAGGTGGTATTTAGAATTTAATTGACGGGTAATCGCTTTAACTTTATGGTAGTAATCTTTGGTTAATGGATCATCTAAAATCAAAGGATCCATATGGATTACGGTTTGAATACTTAAATCGCTGTCTAAATCTTTTTCGATGCGATCGATCAACTCATGAGCTTTTAATATCCCCATACGAGCATCAACTTCAACATGTAAACTGGCGAACTTTTGATTTGGACCATAGTCATGAATAATTAGGTCGTGCATATCAAAGACGCCTTCATAGGAAAGTACTTTGTTCTTAATGGTTTCAATCAATAACGGATCGGCTTCTTTACCAATCATATGCGATGTCGCATCTCTAATAATATGCCAGCCGGTCCGTAAAATTAAAAGACCAACCAGAACACCGATATATCCATCCAAAGAAAATCCCAGCCATGGGCTGATTAACAACGAAATTAATACGGCTAAAGTGGACCAGACATCCGCTATCGAATCCAGTGAAGAAGCCATCAATATCGAAGAATCAATCCGTAAAGCAATCGTTTTATAAAAACGAGATAACCAAAACTTGGCCACTATTGAGAAAACTAAAATCAAAACTGCTGTCCAATTGAAATCAATCATCGTCGGATGAATGATTTTTTTAATGGATTCAATTACTAACTGAACTCCGATAACAACGATAACAACCGCTAAAATATTGGAAAACAAATACTCATAGCGAGCGTGTCCAAAAGGATGTTCATCGTCCGCTGGTTGGGCGGATAAAACAAACGACAGATACATGATGACAATATTTCCAATATCACTTAAATTATTGATGGCATCCGCAAGCACTGCTACCGAACCAATAATCAAACCGATAATACCTTTGGTTATCGCTAAAACTAAATTAACAAAAAGACCCACCAAGCTCGAAACATTGCCATAACGGCTGCGAACCTGGGAATCAATTGTATTTTTATAATCGCTAACAAAGTATTTAATAAAACGATCGATCATAAGTACTCCTTGATGTCGTTTATTATAATACAGTTTCTTCTTTTTCGATACGCTCAACTTTAGTTAAGAAATAATAACCTAAAATAAATAAAATGATAATTGCTAAAATCCCGTATTTAGAATGACCTAGAAAACGGGCTGAGGCCGCCATTAATAGCGGACCAAAGAAATCCGCGTATTTTCCAAAAATATCAAAGAAACCAAAATACTCATTGCTTGATTCTTTCGGGACCATGCGGCCAAAATAAGATCGGGATAAGGATTGGATACCACCTTGAGCCATACCCACTAAAACACAAAGAACCCAGAACTGCCAAGCGTGGGCTAAGAAATAACCAAAAGCAGCAGTGAAGGTATAAATTCCTATATAAATCTTCAGCATTGGAATGACCCCATAGGCTTTTGCCATCCGGCCCGATAATATCGCAAATGGAAAGGCAACAAACTGAGTCAGTAATAGAGCGATAATCAAGGTATTACCATCAATTCCCACTTCTGCCCCGAAGGACGCCGCTTGAGAAATAATCGTATATACGCCATCGATATAAAAGAAATAAGCCAAAATAAAATAAAACATCTTCTTGTTAGCAATGATTTCCTTAAATGTCTTTGCTAGGTTTTTAAAGGACTTGCTAACTAAATTCTTTTCGCGTTCTTTATAATGGGTTTGATGAACATGACGTAATAATGGAATACTCAGTAACGCCCACCAAGCTACGATAATTAGAAATGAAACTTGTGTGGCTTGGACAGTGGTTAGTCCAAAAGGTTTGGTAAAGATGATAATAATTCCAGCGATAAATGGAACGGTAGAACCAACATAGCCCCAAGCATAACCGGCTCCGGATACACTATCCATTCGTTCGTCACTGGTGACATCGACTAACATCGAATCATAGAAAACATTACATATCGAATAGCCTAAACGAGCCAGAACAAACAACCAGAGGAAGGCTTGCCAATCCGATTGAATAATCATGGTCAAACCACCTAAAATCCCAACCGCAAGGGAAATGACGAAGAGTCTTTTCTTCATGCCTCGATAATCGGCGATACTACCAATGACCGGAGCTAATAAAGCTACAATTAACACCGCCAAAGAAGTTGATAGCGCAAACCAACTGCTGGCAATATTGCTGGCTACACCAGCTTCTGCGGCTAAAGCGTGAAAGTAGATCGGTAGTGTTGATGACATGATCAATACAAAAGCAGAGTTTGCGACATCGTACCAAATCCATGAACGTTCCTGTTTTGTGTATTTCATAAGTGTTCCTCACAATCTCTATGATTGTATCACATCTTTGTTGTTTCTTTGTAAAGTCTTCATTAAAAAAGAACTTATGAGCTATTAGACTCCTGATTTGTTATATTTCTAAGAATAATATATGATAATTCATGATTAAAAATATAAGGAGATGAGAAGAATGAAAAAGAAAATGCACTACATGGTAATTGGGGTAATTTTTTATATCGTTGCACTTTTCCTTATTTGGTTAGGATTCGACAAAATGCAGAATTATCAAAACAGTGAATATTACTCATTAAGCAAAAATGCATATGTAAAAGGTGATGCTTACAATTACATTATCAATGGAACTTATTTTACAGGCTATTCTGTTCTTGGAGTAGGGTCAGCGATAATCGGAACTATTCTTATTGTTAATCACGACAAAGTAACCTTCGAAGAGATGACAAAATTTTCATTAAACAAAGAAATTGAAAATAAGAAATCCGAAACTAATTAAGAACACTTTAATTTATCGATAACTATTTTCAATATCAAAATATGATACCTGCATCGATAATTTGTATGTAATAAACTATTTTTGTCTTTCGAGACACTTCACCAACTTTATTTATTTAACTAGCTGTCAGGCTATTGTTATTTTATCGAAAGTTGGTGTTTTTTTAACATTTACTGGTCTATTACCCCGCGCATAGCACGTGGTGTTTACCTGCGGTACTAAAAAAAACCAGCCCTAAGGCTGGTTAGTCTGAATCAATTACTTAATTTCAATACGTTTGGCTTCAACCACTTCTTCTTTAGCTAATGGAAGTTCTAATTTAAGAACTCCGTTTTCAAAGCTTCCAGTAATTCCTTCGTGGTCAATTTCTTCAAAACGAATTCTGCGAGTTACACTTGAACTCTTTCTCGAACGATAGACATAATCCTTTTCGTTATCTTGGTTTTCTTCTTCGGTTGCTGAAGCGTTAATGGTTAGAATGTCATCGTGATAATCAACGGTGATATCTTCTTTCTTAAACCCTGGTAAATCTACCTCAACAACATAAGCGTTGTCCTTTTTATAAATATCTAAATTTCTTCCCAAATTTGTAGGGGTGAAATCTTCAAAGAATTTGTCCATAATCGATTCAGGTCGTCTTACTAAATAGCGCATATTTTATTCCTCCTTAATTAGCACTCTGCGTCTTTGCCTGCTAACTAAGTATAGTATATCATAGTTTTTAGCACTGTCAAGCATTGAGTGCTAATTTTTATTTTTCGATATACTGAAGCGCTCCACTAGGACAACCATCGATTAAATGCTTTACTTCTTCAACGCTGGCTTGATCGACCATAATCCATGGCCGCTTCTTCAAATTAAACACAGCCGGTAGGTTCGTCGTACAATGCGCTGAATGTTCACAAATTTTTAAATTAAAGTAAACATCAATCTTTTCACCGGTATATTTGCGATAGCCTTGAGCTTTTAATTGTTCTTCTTTACTGATCAAAATAGGTCTCCCCCATCACAGAATCATTTATCCAATGGCGACCATCTTTTTCAATTAATTGACTAGCAGCATTCGGTCCTTCACTATATGCTGGATAGCCGTGCAATAAAACCTGATCGTTGTTAGCACGGGTTTGAATATGTTCAATTAAAGCCCAACTCTTTTCAACAAATGGCCAAGAAGCAAAGATAGTCATATCACGCTCAAGCGCATTACTGAAAATACGAGCATAATCCTGTGGGGTATTAATGCGATTTTCATAAATACAAGTTTGACAATAATCCATGAAAATCGTTTGCATTTCGTTGGTAGTACCTGGTTTCTTAATATTTAGTTTGAGATAAATTCCTTCATCCGGTCCAATTCGAATAATCATCGTGTTGCGTGGACAATCATCGCCGGTTCGCTCTAACTTATTCGGCTTAAACTCAATCGCAATATGAGTGGATTGCTTGTCGAGTCTTTTGCCGGTTCTTAGATAAATCGGAATCCCTTTGAACGGTTTTCGGTCGTATTTTAATTTTAAGGCAACATAGGTTTCGGTGACAGAATTTGCATCAACTCGAGGTTCATCTCGATAGTTTAGGGAATCTTGGTTAGCGCGATACTGTCCTTTAACCATCCAAAGTCTAGCGGATTTATTGGATACCTTTAGATTCTCTAAGACTTTAAATTGCTGATTATGAACATCTTTGGCTTCGAAAGACTTCGGTCGTTTCATTAATAATAGCGATAGCACTTGTAAGATATGAGATTGAACCATATCATTAAGCGCTCCCGTTTGATCGTAGAAATTACCGCGCAGTTCAACGCCGCCCATTTCGCTGGCTGTGATTTGGATATGATCAATCACTTGATCGTTAAGTAAATGTTCTACGGTAGTATTGGAAAAGCGCCAATACAAGATATTTCGAATCATCTCTTTAGCCAAGTAATGGTCAATTCGATATACGTCGTCGGCTTTAAAGTGTTTGGATATCTCATTATTAATCAACATTGCACTATCAAGATCGTCTCCAAATGGTTTTTCAATTAATAATTGCTTAGATTGAGACTGGGCGAGAATCTTACTTTCGTGTAAATGACTGAGTATCGTTGAGAAACTACTCGGAGACACAGCAAAGTAATACATATAACGCTCGTCGTTATTTAAGACATCCAGCAAATAAGCTCTGAGGCCTTCATATTGAGAAACTTCGTTAAAATCCATTTTGTAATAACTGACTTTCTTGAAGAAACTCTCATCCAAAGACTCAATATTTTGCTTGAACTTAGAACCTTCATGGACCGCTTCCAGCGCGGACATACGATAGGTTTCATTATTATAGTCTCTTCTCCCAATCGCTACGATGTCTACGCGATCGAGTTGGTTGGTACCATTTAAATCATAGAGTGCCGGTAAGATTTTTCGATAAGTTAAATCACCGGTTGCTCCGAAAATAATAATGGTTGTCTTTTCATTAAAGTTAAGTCCACTCATGGTGAAACCACCCTTCTTTATCTGTTCTTTCAAAAGTGTGAGCTCCGAAGAAGTCTCGTTGAGCCTGAATTAAATTCGCAGGTAACCAAGCGCTACGATAGCTATCAAAGTAAGCAATTGCTGAACTAAAGCTAGGTAAAGCAATCCCCGAAGTTACCCCTAAACTAACCACTTCTCGTAAAGCTTGTTGGTATGATTCAATCGTTTCTTGAAACTGTGGGTCTAATAATAAATTGGACAGTCCAGCATCTTTCTCATAAGCCAAAGCAATGCGATTTAAAAACTGGGCTCGGATAATACAACCTCCGCGCCAGCCTTTGGCAATATTCTCGTAATTGAGATGCCAATTATGCTCAATGGCCGCTGCTTGTAGCAATGAAAAACCTTGAGCGTAAGACATGATTTTTGAAGCATAGAGCGCTTGTCTTATTTTTTCTACGATATCTTTATCCTCTGATATTTTGGCGGTTGGCCCCGTCAAAATCGAGGAAGCGATTGCTCTTTGTTCCTTAAAGGAAGAAATAATGCGGGCGTAGACCGATGAAGCGATTAAACTTGTATCCACACCTAAGTCCATTGAGGAAATCACGGTCCATTTCCCAGTTCCTTTTTGACCCGCTTTATCTAATATTTGGTCAACTAAATAACCCGTTTCATTTTTAACTTTTAAAATCTTTGCTGTAATTTCAATGAGATAGGACTCCAGTTCACCCTGATTCCACGATTCAAAGATTTCAGCGATTTGATCATTAGTTAAATCGGTGGTGGCTTTTAACATATGGTAGGCTTCAGCAATCAACTGCATATCCCCATATTCAATACCATTATGGACCATCTTCACATAATGACCCGCACCATCCGTACCGATATAGGAAGTACATGGTTCGCCATAGGCAACCGCCGCAATATCATTTAAGATATCTTTTATCATTTCATAACCAGCTTGACTACCTCCTGGCATTAAAGCCGGACCAAAACGAGCCCCTTCTTCACCACCAGAAACACCCAAACCTAAATAGTTAAGACCCAAAGATTCAACATATTCGGCGCGTTTAATAGTTTCTAAAAAATTGGAGTTACCACCATCAATAATTAAATCTCCCGCTTCTGTATGCGGTAAGACTAGTTCAATAAAATCATCCACCGGTTGACCGGCTTTAACCATCAATAATATTTTTCTAGGTACTTTTAAAGAGGCAATTGCCTCTGCTAAATCTTCAAAGCCTTTTAAACGAGGATCTTCTTCGGTAGCTTCAATCGTTCTTTGGTAGGTACGATTAAAAACTGCAACTTGATACTTACGGTCAGCAATATTGCTGGCTAGGTTTTTACCCATGACCGCAAGTCCTACGACTAATATATCATTCATTTGGCACTCCTTTTCTTTACTTTTATCACTCTTATTATACTGCATGCTAAATATTTGAGAAAGGATTTGCAAAATAAGAAAAAGAAGATTTCTCTCCTTTATCATCATAATGGCGGTCCCGACGGGAATTGAACCCGCGATCTCCTGCGTGACAGGCAGGCATGTTAACCGCTACACCACGGGACCAGTAGCGATATTATATAAAATATAAAAAATAAATGCAACTTGATAACGCCAATAAATTTTATAAAGTAATTTAATAAAAAAATCGGAAGGATTAGTTCCGATTTTCATTGATATTAACGTGTATAAACATCGTACCAGTTAACAGAACATGGTGGACAGATGTCATAAACTTTTCCTTTAGCCCCGAATGGCGTATTGATGACAGTTCCACGTCTAACACTACGATTGGCAGCCAAGACAATATAACCATCTTTGTCCGTAACATAACCAAGCTTACTTACGTGACGACCAGGAATTCTTAATCCTCCTCCTGGAAGCACTCGTTGAGAATAGTAAGTAAATTTATAGCCACTCCAACGCACTACCCCTTTTCGGAAAAATACCTTAATTGGATAAAGTAATGGTGAGTTGGCAGCTTTAACTCTTGCGGCAGCAGCCTTTTTAGCTTCGGCGGCTTTTTTAGCAGCGGCAGCTTTCTTAGCAGCAGCCTTCTTTGCAGCGGCTTTTTTAGCTTCAGCAGCTTTCTTCTCAGCAGCAGCTTTCTTGGCGGCAGCAGCTTTCTTAGCTTCTTCCTCTTTTCGTAAGGCTTCAGCTTTAGCTCTAGCTTCTTCTTCTAGTTTTTTATCTCGAAGCTCTACCGCATTGTTTAATACGGTGATGAAATTGCTTTTTGTTTCTAAAGCATCTGGTTCAAAGACGGGCGTAGTTGCTACTAGAACTTGATTACTAACTAGAGCTTGAACTGAGTCATAAGCCCAGTGTTCTTCGGTTAAATCTACGAAATTAGCTACATTTGAGGTATCTGCTGTCATTTCAAAAGCATTCGCCAAGAGTACAGCAGCTTCTCCTTTAGTAACATACCCTCTTAAATTCAGACCTTCTTCTTGGTCATTTTCATCGCTTAAAGCTTCGGCTGGATTGATTGACCACATTAAACTTGGTGTAGGTTCGTCAACTTCTATAGTCTGTTCTTTGCTTCCATCAAGTTCTACGTTGTGTTCAATCAAGCTAATTACTTGGCCACGAGTTAGTGGTTGTTCTTCTGTTTTATAAGTTGTTATTTCTACCGGCATTTCTACAGCCATAGTTTGTGCCGTATCCACATCGATAGTGGCGGCAGGATCGGTTATCGCTGAAGTTCTATGAATATCAGCGATAAGAGTTATGAGTAGAGTTAGGGAAATAACGAGTAATTTAAATCTTTTCATAATCTTCTCCAAACGTGAACATTATACATATTTCAGAGCGATTTCATAATTATTGAAGCAAAAACAGCCCGTTTTACCCTTAAAGTTCACATAATTCTCACGAAAAGTACCACTTTTGTAAGAAAATACCTTACTTTATCAATTTTTCCAATGACAAAACTTTGTCTTTAAATACGATAGATCCACGTTAATAAATGAAGATATTTTATTGAAAAATTAGCTAATTAGATAAAGTCGATGTGATAATCAACTTATTAATCGCATAAAAATGGAATGTCAACACTTTAACGGACAATTTTTATAGTTACTTTGATTGGGCATATGAGACGGGTGATTTATACCCTAGTGATGAGTGTAATCTCTCATTGTTATACCACCAAATATGCCCACCC
>JAEWFZ010000029.1 GCA_023388535.1 Bacillota bacterium
CGTTCATCCTGAGCCAGGATCAAACTCTCCATTTGATTTGCTCAATTATTTTATAGTATGTCACCTAAGTGACAAAATCTCTTTTCTGACGTTGTATGTTGCTGTTTAGTTTTCAAAGATCGCACACTGCCTCTTTCGGAGTGCTTTACAATGATAACCTAATAAAAAACTAAAGTCAACAAAAAACGCTCTTTTTCTTAAAATATTTCTAATAATTTAAAATAACCACTCAACAGTGGTTATTTATCATGCTTTTTTCGTTTTTCTCGGTCCAAACCAAGGTATAAATTATAATATCCCTCGAGCTCTTCTGGATCGAAGGGTCCTTGTCGCGAAACCGCCATTTGGGCTAAAACGTCCAATTGATTTTCTAAAATCTTAACCAGCGGCTTGGGATAATTCATCTGTCGCCGATGGCGAGCAAACTCGTCCTCATCTAAAATAATAATGTCGCCGCTTGGAAAAACTTTTAAATCCAAATCGTAATCGATGTTTTTGAGCGCTTCTTCATCAATTAAAGATGGCGAAGCAATATTACAATAATAGGTTACCCCATTTTTACGGATCATCGAGATGACGTTAAACCAAGATTTCTTATAAAAGAAACAAATCGCCGGTTCCCGGGTTTGCCAGATGCGTCCGTTGTTTTCAGTGACGATGGTTTTATAAGTGACCAAAACGTAAAAGTCATCAGTTTCTTCCAAAAAGGTCCCTTTTGCCCAAGTTCTATGTAAACTACCATCGTGTTTATACGACTGGATAAATATTTGTTTGCCAATTTCCAACATAGTTTACATTATACAACAAAAAATCGCTTAGCTGAGTTAAGCGATTATATTTGGTTCTGCCGTTTTATCATCGGCCACAATACTTCATATAAGATAGGTAACAAGATTACACAATATATTAAGGTAGGAATCATGTACCCTGCATTATAGGAAATGGATCCCGCCCAATAGCTAGCCGGATTAACCTCAGGGTCTTGTGGTAGCCAGTAAAAGACGCCAACCCAAGCATGGGAAATTAAGCGGATTAAATTGGTAAGCGTCGCTCCCAAGACTAAGTTTAATGGTGAAGCTTTACCTGAAGCTTTTTTCGGAAACAATCCCAGAAGTGGGGCTAAGCCATAAATCCCAAATGGGAGAATATAATCAAAGAAAATTTGATCAAATCTCAATAGATAGGTTTTTGTAAACAAAATCTGCATGACGATCGACAATAAAGCCACCGTCAAACCCTTCATCCAACCCAAGTCATAAGCGGCCAAGAGCAAGACTACGGTACCTAAACCTAAGGAACCTCCATTAGGCATTTGAAAAATTGGAAGTTGACTCGCAAAAACATCCAATACGGTAAACAAGGCCAAATACATAGCCATTTTTACTAGATCCAAAGTTTTCATAAAAAAACACCTCCATAAGTGAGGCGTAGAAAATCAACTTGGTTGAACTCCCTACGCTAGCATAATCTAGATCAGGTGATAAGGGTTTATCTCAGCAAATGCACCCCTGTTCACAAAAGCATTATAACAGAAAGAATCGTGCTATACTAGGAACATGAAATTTGAAACCTATAAAGCCCTCATCGAAAACCTGGATGATGAAATCGCCCTCTTAGCCAATACAAGTGCCTATCTCAATTCGCTTCTAGAAGACATCAATTGGATCGGCTTTTATCGATTAATCAGTCAAGAATTGGTTCTTGGTCCGTTTCAAGGAGAAGTGGCTTGTGTCAAGATTGAATTAAGCAAAGGGGTTTGTGGCCATGTCGCCAGCACCCAAGAAGCTATTATCGTCGATGATGTTCATCAATTTCCCGGGCATATAGCCTGTGACCATCGCTCCAACAGTGAAATGGTACTACCGATTTTTATCGACGACCAACTCTATGGCGTGCTCGACATTGATTCCCCAAGTTTTGCGCGTTTTACAGCTACTGATTTAAAAGAAATGGAAACCATCGTCAAACTATTAGAAGCTCAGCTCAAACAAATAAAAAACGCCAACTAAGGCGTATCATAAGGTCATTAAATTGACCGCTGCTTGTTGAAAATCGACAACCGTCGCTACCATCGATCCGGATACGATGGTTTTTTTCTTTTCCGTCTTCTCAATCGCCCAGCGGTATTTCTCTGGTTCTTCAAGATAATCCAAATAATCAGAAGCTTTACCGTCAAAACGTGTCGCAACTTTTTGAATTGGCTGTTGGCTATCGAAAACATAACCATATTTTAATTCATGAAGGGCTGGGTAATCTTCATTAAAAAACAAAATTTTGGCCTTTAAATCATACAAACCCCTGAACGGAGAATCTTGACCGAATAAAAAATCATGGCCTACCAAAGAATTTAAATAACGACTATCGTGACCCCAACTACAGAAAACAACCATTTCATTTTCGTGAAACAAACGGCCTTGAAGCCGATCCATCGCCAACAATACGGGATGATACTGGGCTTTAAGATAGCGCTTGGTTTTAAAAACATCTTGAATCTTAATGAAACGATCACGCAAAGCCAGATCTGCTACTTCCGCTTTAACATAGGAATTCATCACTTGATAGCTACACAAGGTACCCTCGTTTAAATATTTCGATAATTCATCAATTAACTGAGCCGGGCCAAGTAAAAGTTCATCCAAGATGGGATGATAATGAACCAAAATTAAATCATTCGGACCAATCCCCAATTGTACAAACAAGGAACGTAAGTCCACAGAAATATCTAAAGGTTTATTCATTAATATAGCCTTTAAGTTTTAAGGTATTAATAAAATCGGTATAAGGACGATCGCCGACATAGAAGTCATCGACAACGCCGTTTTTAATAAAAAAGGTAGTTGGTGTGGCGGCTATATCCTGCTTAATATGATTTTCCACTAGATCCTTTAAATCTTCTTTATTGTAATACATATCCACCAAAACGACTTTGGCTTGTTTACGCGATTTTAGGGTTTCTTCTAAGGTTGGACGATAAGCGATACAAGCCGGACAATCCGCAACCGAAAGCACTAAAACAAAATCTTCTTTATCTTCGAATAGTTTGATGGCCTCCTTGGCAGTGTGTTCTAACTTCGCTGCTTTTGGACTACAACCGGCTATAACCAATACAATTAAAATTAAGGCTAAAAGTTTCTTCATTTTGCTGATTCCTCCAATCGATGTGAGTGCGCTAGCTTTGAGGCACCTGCCGCTACCAACGCCCCTACGATATCGTCTAAGAAGGTATTACATTGGGATTTGTTTTCGTTAAGTTCCCCAATAATACCTGGTTTCACTTTATCAATATAGCCAAAGTTAGTCAACGCGATTGAA
This sequence comes from Bacillota bacterium, assembly GCA_023388535.1. Taxonomy (GTDB): domain Bacteria; phylum Bacillota_I; class Bacilli_A; order Erysipelotrichales; family Erysipelotrichaceae; genus JBNRMW01. Next base: position 3,313 of record JAEWFZ010000029.1, read on the forward strand.
CCGTATAAATTACAAATACTATAAGCCAATACTTCATCAACACCAAACAAACCATAATCCTTTTTAATCTTACTTTGTAATTCGTTATCGAAAAGATTTTCTTCATCGACCGCCACATCCAAAGCGATGCCGGTCATCACCGTAAAATACACTTCCCGCTTAGATAAAATTTCCATAAGATCATCATAAACTTCTTTACGATCCACCTTTTCCATATACGGTCGCTGTAAAAACACGATTAAATCCACTAAATCTTCAATGGTTACGCCACGACTATCCAGAGCAGCGATACATTTATCTTTCATCTTCAAATCACCTCATTTAAAATATTATACCCCAAAGTGATATCAGCCTGTTATCAAATTTATAACATGATAAAATAACACTATCAAATAAGGAGAACCAGCATGAAGAAACAAGAACTCTTAACCCAATTAAGAGAATATCAAAGCTTAATGAACGCCTACAAACTAGCGCTTACTACCATGAATTACGACGCCTATACGATTGCGCCAAAGGATGGCGCGGGGTATCGTAACCAAATGTTTTCAATTCTTTATCGAAAAATGCTTGAATTAACTACCGATCCAAAATACATCGACATAATCCAGCAGTTAGCTAGAGAGAAGGATAATACGCCAGAACTTAAACGCGAGCTTGAGTTGGCTTTAAGAGACTATCAAAAATATAAGAACGTACCACCTGAATTAATTCAAGCCTTCTCAAAACTAACCAACGACGCTAACGATGTCTGGGAAGCAGCTAAAAACAATAACGATTACGCCAGTTTCGAACCCTATTTAAAAGATATTCTTGAACTCAGCAAAAAAATGTATCGCTATCGCGAGGGTTGCGAAGATTTATACGATTGTTATTTAGATGATTTCGAACCAAAATTAACACAAGTTAGCTTCGGTCAATTCGCTGATTTAATCGAAGAAAAATTAGTACCTTTGGTTAAAGCCATTCATCAATTGCAATTAAAACGTCCAGCGTTTTTATCGAGAAAAGTCTCCATCGATAAACAAAAACAAATCATCGAACTGCTAAAAGACTATTTGGACTTCTCCGATAATTTTTCCTATGTCTCCATTTCGGCGCATCCCTTTTCTTCGACTTTCTCCATCAACGATACCCGTATAACCACCGCTTTTGATGAAAATGATTGGACCGATAGTATGTTTTCGCTCATCCATGAGATTGGGCATTCTACGTATAATCATCAAGTTAATCTTAATTATGAAGGTACCTTACTAGCGGATTCGATGAGTATGGGCATGCATGAATCTCAATCTCGACTCTTAGAAAATAATCTAGGTAGAACCAAGGCGTTTTGGACGACGCTCTATCCTAAATTAGAAGAACTATTACCCGAAGTCTTGCATGATGTCAGCTTGGATGATTTTATCTATGGCATTAACTTTTCGCGAATCTCTTTAATCCGTACCCAAGCCGATGAATTAACCTATCCCTTACATATTCTGATTCGTTATCGCCTGGAACAAGAAATGATTAAACACGATCAACTAGACGATCTAAACCTTTTATGGGCCAATAGCTATGAGAAATTTCTAGGCATTCGTCCCGAAAACGATTCTCTGGGAATTCTTCAGGATGTCCACTGGTCGGGCGGTGCTTTTGGTTATTTTCCGACCTATGCACTTGGTTCAGCCATCGCCTGTCAATTAATGGCACAAATGAAAAAAGATATCGATGTTGAAACATTACTAAAAACCAATCAGTTTAAAGTTATCAAAGCCTGGTTAAAAGAAAATGTCCATCATTATGGTGCGCTATACGATACCGACCAATGGTTAGAAAAAATTACTAACGAACCGTTTAATCCAAACTACTATATCGATTATTTAATCGATAAGTATTCTAAACTCTATAGGATAACTCTATGAAATTACCTGAATCTTCCGAACATTATTTAGAAGCTATATTAATTCTATCTAAACAAAAAGAGATGGTTATTATGGCCGATGTGGCCCGCTATTTTGATTATTCCCGGGCTTCTGTCTCCCGAGCCATGCATCGATTAAAAGACTTTGAAATGATCACCATACGCAAAGACGGACATCTCAGCCTTACTCCAGAAGGACTTAGGATTGCTAGTGAAATAAATCGTCGAAATCAGTTTTTTAAAGATATTCTCTTGTCTTTAGGGATTGATGAAATAACCGCAGAAATTGATGCATGTCGGTTGGAACATGCGATTTCAGAAGACAGCTTTCAAGCCATCAAAGATTTTATGAGTAAACATCTATTATCTGAAAAATAAAACGGGTCTATAAATTCTAACGTTGGAAAATAGTGTAGGGCTATCCATTCTAGCGTTGCAGGACCTTTCCATTCTAACGTTGAAACCGAGGAAATCATTGATTTCTTCGGTTTTTATGTTGTTGTATATG
>JAEWFZ010000016.1 GCA_023388535.1 Bacillota bacterium
CACAAAATTCTGTGTAAATTCCTTTCGATATAGACAATTTCCCATGCCTTTTATCCTTAGGTTGTGGAGCTAAGTTTTTTCTGTCTAGTTTAACTTTTGAAACTCCAGTTTAACTTTTTAATTTACATTTTTCTAACTTTTTCACAGCTTTGTGATTCAACTACCTAGAAAATACAATGCATGTTATAATCCATTTATGGAGGAATCGCAAATGAAAGTATGTTTATATACCGAAAACTATGAACAAATAGCTAAATCCGGTCTTGGACGGGCGATAAAACATCAAATGAAAGCTTTAGAAATAGCTGGAGTTGAATATACAACCGACCTCGGTGATGATTATGATGTTTTACATATTAATACCTACGCAATCATGAGTTATGCGATGGCCCATATCAAATCTAATAAAGCGGCTATTGTCTACCACGCCCATTCGACGGAAGAAGATTTCCGCAATAGTTTTAAGTTCTCTAACCAAATTGCTCCAATTTTTAAATGGTGGATCAAACAATGTTATTCTCTCGGAGATGTCATTGTTACCCCTTCTGAGTATTCAAAAAAAATCTTAGAATCCTATGAATTAGAACCTCCAATTCATGTCGTCTCTAATGGAATCAATATCGAAGAATTCAAAGCTACTGAAGATGGGGCTAAAAATTTCAGAGAAAAATATAATCTCAGCGACGACGAAAAGGTCGTGATTGGGGTTGGATTATATATTAAAAGAAAAGGTATTCTTGACTTCATTGAATTAGCAAAACGGATGCCAGAAGTAAAATTTATTTGGTTTGGACATACCGACCCAATTTTAATTACTAGCGAAGTTAACCAAGCCTTGAAAACCGAGCTTCCTAATTTAATCTTTGCTGGTTATGTTGAATCGTCAATCCTTCGCGAAGCCTATCAAGGGGCAAATTTGTTTTTGTTCCCTACTTATGAAGAGACCGAAGGTATTGTCATGCTGGAGAGTATGGCTATGAAATTGCCGGTGCTTATTCGTGATATCCCCATTTATGAAGACTTCGAAGACCGTAAATTATTATATAAAGCTAAAACGATCGAAGAGTTTCAAGAACGGATTGAAGAAATCCTTCATTCCGATAATAGTGTTGTGATCGAAAATGCTTATCAGCATATTCAATCAAAAGATATTAGTAAGATTGGCGAACAATTAAAGCAGGTTTATCAAGAAGCGTTAAAAATAAAGGCACAAAGATAAAAAAATGCATCCAACTAGATAACTCATCTAGGGATGCATATTTCTTTATAATTTAATAGTTAGCCATTTCTTGGAGCTATAGCGCCAAGCACTTGCTATATATCTAAAGACTTGGTCGGTAAATATGGCTAGCCAAGCTCCGGTCAATCCTAAGTTTAAAAAATAAGCTAAGGTTAAAGTCAAAATCGGACGCATCAATGTAATTGAAACAATTGATTCCAGCGCGACAAAGCCAACATCACCCGCACCTCGTAAACTACCATTGGTTATGACTTGAGTGATTTGGAAAACGATGACGACAGCTAAGATAATCATTATTGGTTCACCCATTTTAATAACTTCTAGATCACTGGTAAATAGTCCAATCAACACTTTTCTAAAGATTACGACAAAAGCAACCATAATTATAGCAATAATATGTCCTAATCTTTGGGTAACTTTCCCGTTGATTAAAGCCAAGTCCTTACGTCTGGCACCAAGGCTTTGACCAACCAACGAAGTTGAGGCGGCCGAGAGTCCATCGCCCAAGGAAAACGATATCGACATCAAGTTCATGACAATCATATGGGTCGCAAACTCTAATTCACCTAGTCGGGTTATCATCATCGCAAAGGTGATAAATCCAATTCTTAAAAAGATTTGTTCAAGCGCCGTCGAGCGTGCTAGATTCCATAGCTGGGTCAAGATATCCTTGGTGACTTTCCAGGTACCTTCGAAACTTAGATATAAGAAATCTTCTTCGTGTCGAACCGATTGAATGGCTAGAACTAGCGCCACTACATTACCAATGGTTGTAGCTAAGGCCGCACCAACCACTTCCAGACGTGGGAATATCCAAATCCCATTGATTAATAGATAGTTAAATATAATATTAATGAAGTTAGCGATTAAATTCGTTTTCATCGCGATCTTAGTGTTCCCAGCTCCTCGTTGAGCCGCCGTAATGGTTATCGATAAAGAATAGAACATATTGCCAATAGCAATTATGCGGAAATAATCCACCGATTGTTGGATATAGGAAGCTTCGCTTCCAGAAATCATTTTTATTAATGGTTCAGCAAATATAATACCTAAGCTATTTAATAAAACCGCAATTATGGTACTGATGGTAATCGATTGTCGTAGAACCTTATTGGCGGCTTCTCGATCATTTTCACCACGTCTTCTCGAGACAATAACCGTGACTGCGATGTTTAAAGCAAAAATCGCCGATAGCATTAAAAAACGAGGCTGGGTTGCGGCACCTACCGCAGAAATCGCCCATGGCCCCAAAGTTCCAACCATCATGGTGTCGGCAGCACTTATTAAAGAAATTAAGCCCGATTCAAGGGTGGATGGCCAGGCCATCCGGTAGACGCGTGATACAATCCGCTCATTATCCGGTAGTGATCCTTCTATTTCTATTTTCTTCTGGTATTTACTGACTGCCAGAAAGTCAATCATCTTTGACATGCCATCCTTCTTTCTTGAACAAAGAATACTTTACCACATTTTTAATAAAAATACAGTTGAATGAAAACTTGTTATAATACGTTTATGAATTATTTTGAAGTTGCTAAAAACTTAGTAGATTGGTTCAAAAAGAATCATCGAAAACTTCCGTTTAGAGAAACAAAAGATCCTTATGCTATCTGGATATCAGAGATTATGGCCCAACAAACACAAATCGTACAACTACTTCCCTATTATCAACGCTGGATGCAACAATGGCCGACCATAGAGGCCTTAGCAAAAGCCAATTTAACCGAGGTTAATAAAGCTTGGGAAGGTTTGGGATATTATAGTCGAGCCCGCAATATTTTAAGAACCAGCCAAATAGTCGAAGATCAATATCAGGGCCTCTTTCCAAAGAGCTACCAAGAGATTAGGGAACTTCCGGGAATTGGTGACTATACGGCTGGAGCGATTGTATCCATTGCTTACAATCAGCCCAAAGCTGCGGTTGATGGTAATGTCATTCGCGTCCTTAGTAGACTATTAATGGATGATCGTGATTTTAGTAAGTTAGCAAATAAAAGAGACTTGGAAACAGTTATTTTAGAACTGATGAAATATCAAGAGCCCGCCTTAATCACCGAAGCGCTGATGGAAATCGGGGCTTTGGTTTGTTTACCTCGCAATCCGGATTGTTTGAATTGTCCCTTAAAAGCGGATTGCCTGGCTTTTAAAAATCAAGTCATTGATAAATACCCCTATCGAAAAGCAGCTAAACCAAAACAAGAAGAGTTTTACAATGTATTTATTTACATTAACAGCGGACAGTTACTTGTATCCACCGATGATAGTGATGGGTTGATGAAAAAGTTTTTAAGATTACCACAAAGCTTTCAAGATCAAACAATTCCCTTTAAAAAATACGAAAAGATTATGACCAGTAAACACACCTTTTCTCACAAAATTTGGTATTTAGATGTATATCGGGTTAAAGAACCAATAAAAAAGCTGCCATCCACGCAGCTCATCGATCTAGATAGTCTAGAAGATCATGCTTGGATAACAGCTCATAAGAAAATTCTTAGTAAAATTTTAAGCGATTAAGTTTAATGCTTTCAAAGCCACATAGACATAATTAATGATGAAAAGTAATGAAGTGATCCAGACAATTGGATGGACTTCTTTTACTTTGCCAGTAACTACTTTGACGATGATGTAGAAAATAAATCCAAAAGCAATACCAGTAGCGATACTATAAGCAAGTCCCATGAAGATACCAGCAAAGAAAGCTGGGATGGCTTCGGATAAATCGTGCCACTTAATTTCTTTAAAGCTAGCTAACATCATACAACCAACAATTACTAGTGCTGGTGCTGTAGCCGCTTGGGGTACCATTCCGATTACTGGAGCAAATAAGAGCGATAGTAAAAATAAAGCTGCAATTGTTACTGCAGTTAATCCGGTGCGACCACCCTCGTTGATACCTGCTGAAGATTCAACATAGGTTGTGGTATTAGAGGTTCCTAAAACCGCACCTACTGAAGTTCCGATAGCATCCGCAAACATGGCTCTATCCATCTTTGAAGTAAAGCCTTTACCAGAAGCTAAATCTTCGATATCTTTATCGGAGAAAATTCCGGTACGACGTCCGGTCCCAATAAAGGTCCCAATAGTATCAAACGTATCGGTTAACGAGAACGCAAAGATCATCATAAATACTTCTAAATAACGGCTTGGATCCGAAAATAAAGTTCCCATACCGTGGAAAGCTTCTCCAAAGACACCGCTGAAATCATTAAAGGTTTCACCGAAATGTCCGATCGCGTTGATTGAGCTTGGAATTTGGGTAACGCCCATAGGAATTCCGATAAGGGTAGTGAGAATGATTCCAATTAAAATCGCTCCTTTGACTTTCTTAAGTAAAAGAACCACCATCAGAATAATACCAATCAACATTAAGATCGATGAAGGGTCCGCAAAATTAACTAATTCAGGAACCGCTCCAGCAGGATTAACGATTAATCCAATTAATCCGATATAGGCTACAAATACACCAATACCGCCACCAATAGCGTGCTGTAAACTTTCTGGTATCGCCAAGACGATTTGTTTACGTATCCGCGTCACGGTTATAAGAATGTTGAAAACACCACAAATAAATACCATGGCCAAAGCTTCTTGCCAGGTATAGCCGGCACCAAAAACTACCGTATAGGTAAAATAAGCGTTTAGTCCCATACCCGGTGCTAAGGCATAAGGTACATTAGCAAACAGTCCCATGAACAAGGTACTAATGGCTGCCGCTAAGATCGTAGCAACAAAGACCGCATTCTTAGGAATACCTGCTTCTGATAGAATTTGTGGATTGACAAACAAAATGTAGGCCATGGTGAAGAAGGTAGTAAAACCAGCTAATATTTCAATTGAAACTGTGGTTTTGTTTTCCTTCAATTTGAATAATTTTTCCATCTCTTTCCTCTCCTCTAGACTTTATCAACCAAATAAAAAAGGTCGAACAAGCTCGACCAGAGGTCAAGATCATTCACACTTGTCGGTTCGTTTACGGTGAACCGGTAGAGACTACCCTACCATATTAAGGGTATTAAAATCTGGATGAATAAAGACATATTCAATCATATACATGAACTAGACTGATGTCAATAAATAAAAAAGGGTATTGTCAATTATTATTGTTACTTCCGTTTTAGTGGTATCAACCGGAAATAAGTCTGAGAAAGAGGTTTTAACCTCATTTGCTCTTGTAATCTTGTTATAAATTAAATTTCATCTTTAAGATAAATAC
>JAEWFZ010000022.1 GCA_023388535.1 Bacillota bacterium
CACAAAATTCTGTGTAAATTCCTTTCGATATAGACAATTTCCCATGCCTTTTATCCTTAGGTTGTGGAGCTAAGTTTTTTCTGTCTAGTTTAACTTTTGAAACTCCAGTTTAACTTTTTAATTTACACCTATCAAGAACAAAAATTACGGTTTAAGCTTAACCGCCGTACCATTAGCAATAACCACAAACATACCAGCAATCGTCTCATAGTCAATTTTCACGGCTACCACCGCCTCAGCACCAAGTGCTTCAGCTTTCTTTACCATCAACTCAATGGCTTCTTGACGAGCGAAAAGAAATTCCGCTTCATAGCTTTTAGAACGACCACCGACGATATTTATCCACGAGGCCTTAAGGTCTTTTACAATATCTACACCAGAAACGACCTCACCAAAAACTAAGCCAAAATAAGTCTCAATCTCGCGACCTTCAACATTAGGGGTTGATGTAATAATCATATATCTGCTCCTTAGCTTAACGTATTACTCTTCTTAGGGCTAAAACTACTGGTGTGGTAATAACTACCGCAGCGATCGCTTCCCCTAAGGCTACTAACAAGTTTGGTGCTATAAATAACCAAAATCCGGCTTTGTTTGCGGCTAGAAATTCCGCAACATCAGAAAATCCCATAACCACAAATAAAATCGTTAACACAATCGCTGTGTGGAAAATAGAACTAAGAAAAGCGGTGATGGCGATCTTTAATTTGTCGTCCATCTTAAATCTCTTAATGAAAGTGTAAAGCAAGCCCACAAATATACCAAAAATAAATCTAGGTAATACAGAAACTACGGGATTCATAAACATTAAATCAATTCCGAATCCGCGAGACATCGCCACTAGCATACTAGTTACACCAAACGCCAAGGAAGTAATTACACTCGAAAACATGCCAAATAAAATACCAGCAATAATTACCGGAATGTGCATTACGGTAATAGCCGTCATATTTGGAATCTGTATAAAGCCCAATTGTGGGACTGCGCCTACTAATACCGTAATCGCAATTAAAATTGCATTATAGGTCAATAGCTTTGTTTTATTTTGTTTATTCATATAATTCATATCTCCTTAAAATCGCCAGTAATCCTTCATTAACCAAATCCGGTAGATGGATAAAGTCATCCTTATCTTTGTATAAGTTCGATAGTCCTCCGGTGAGAAGTCTTACGCATTTTCTAGCGAGTTGTTTTTCAATTTGATTGGTGATACCGACCATGCCATACCAGGTACCCATGACAATGCCAGAATTGATTGAGGATACCGTATCATGGCCGATGATATTTTCAGGGTATGAAATATCAATCTTGGGAAGATGAGGAATTTCTTGATGCAAGGTTTTGACCATCAACTCAATACCAGGTTGGATAATACCGCCAAGAAAAGTCTCGTCAACATCGACTACGGATATTTTGCTGGCTGAACCGAGATCGACAATAATCGTCGGTTGTTGATAGCGCTCTAGCGCCGCGTAGGCCGTCGCAATGAAATCGGCTCCCAATTCTTCAGGTTTATCGAGTTCGATGTTTAAATGCTTCGCAAGGCTGGTATCGACGTTGATTACCGGTAGCTTAAACACCTCGCTTAAGGTTTCATAAACCGTTTCCGTAATCTTTGGTACAACCGATGACATTATAATCTTAGAAATAGAAACCGTTAAGGCTTTTTCTATTTCAGCAAAGTATTCTAAGTAAAATTGTTTATCAGCTTCCTTATAGGTTTTGCTGGTATGTTGGTATAGAACTTGATCTTCTCTATCGTAAACAATACTTTTAATCGTGCTATTACCAATGTCCAATGTTAATATCATTTCTCTTACCTCCCTTCCATGATAACAAAATTAAAAACTTAAGATAAGAAAAATACATTAAAAAGGCATCCGCAGATGCCTGATTTCTTATACTGTTACTTTGGTAATGGTTCCATCCGGTCCCGGAGTGGAATTGAGATAATCCGCAATCGCTTGGCGTTGCTCGGCATTACTAGGTTTACACTGAGAGACTTTTCGGACCTCTCCAGATACCAGAGCCTCGGCTAGACCAGCACATCCTGGATAGCCACAAGCGCCACAATTATATTGAGGTAACAAATCGCGTACTACCTCAAATCGAGGATCGACCTCTACCTTGAAGACTTGGTTTGCTATGGCTAAGATTAAACCCAAGAGCGCACCAATGGCTCCAACAATGGCCATTGCCGTTAAAATATCTTTCATACTAATTCTCCTCGCTATGACAAGCTTCTCTTGAGCATGAGCAGCAAGAGGTTTGTAAGTTAATGCAGTTTTCTGGAACTTGTTCTTTAGTATTCAAAACGGTGACGACACCGAAGAAAATAACTAAACCTCCAATTAAGATAAAAGGCATTACAGAATCCCAGCCAATCCACTAAAAGCAAAAGCCATAATCGCTAAGACAATCATAGCAACCGGAGAGCCTTTGAAGTATTTAGGGGTATTGGAAACTTCTAAGCGTTCTCTTATCGCCGAAAAGATAACCATGATAATCAAGAATCCCAAAGGAACCGCAAGACTATAAACAATCATTTCGGTAAAGTCAAAACCGCGTTTAATGTTCTCTAAAGCCACAAACAATACCGCACAATTAGTGGTTATTAGTGGCAAGAAAATTCCTAAACTCTTATATAAGTCAGCCGAAGTCTTTTTAATCAACAATTCGACAAACTGAACAAAAGAAGCAATAACCAGTATGAATACTAATAAGTCCATGTACTCTAGATTAGTCGGTACCAAGATTAAATGGTAAATGCCATAAGTAATAACACTCGATCCAAACATAACGAATAAAACCGCTAAGCCCATACCTAAAGCACTCGAGAATTTCTTAGAAACTCCCATAACTGGGCACATACCTAGAAAGTTATATAAGACAATGTTTTGAATAAATATCGCGGTAAACGCTAAAACTAATAATTCAGACATTATTTAGTCGCTCCTTTCGCTGTAGAACGGTCTTGGTACCAAACCCCTAGAGCTACTATTAAAGCAAAAGTAATGAAGGCTCCAGCTGGTTCAGCAAAGATTGAAATTCGATAAGCCTCAGGAATCAAGGTAAAATCAAAAATCGTAGCTTGGTTCATCGGATTGGTTAAAGCCAGTCCGCCGGTTGACAATAATTGACGAATTAAGGAAATCGCAAATACCACGATGGTATAGCCAATACCCATACCTAAGCCATCCAAGACTGAATCAAGTGGACCATGTTTCGAAGCAAATGCTTCTGCACGTCCCAAAATGATACAGTTAACTACAATTAAGGCTAAGAAGGTTCCTAGAGCATTGTAGAGACTTGGCATATAAGCATGTAATAAAAGCTCTAATACTTTAACCAAAGTCGCAATAATGACAATGTATACCGGAATCCGAATCGCTTCCGGAACTATTTTTCGAATGAGTGAAATAATTAAGTTTGATAAGACAAGGACCAGGATGACGCATACGCCCATTCCTAAACCACTTGTAATATTATTGGTAATCGCTAATGTGGAACAAATCCCTAACATTAGACCGATAACAGGGTTCTCTCTTAAGATTCCAGCACTGAAATATTTCATTCTACTGTTTTTATTTTCTGACATTAATTAGACCCCCTATTTATTCTTGTAGTGTTCAGCTGCGACACGAATGGCTCGCATAACCGATTTGGAAGTAACGGTAGCACCAGAAGCCGCATCGACTTCAGAGGCCTCATCGTTGAGATCTAAACCAACAAAAGTAGCCAGATAGTCTTCTGAGACAGCCTTATCACTGATACCCTCAGTATCATTGTTAGAAATGTTTTTAACCGATTTAATCTTACCGGTATTTCCATCTATCTCAATCTCGAAACGATTGAAAGCAGACTCTTGCATGACTTCTTGTTTATAACCAGGAGCTACTACGATGTATTTGTAGACATTAGTTGCTTCATCGTGTGACTCTTCTTTGAGTTCACCAACGAAAGTATCCGCCGCATCGACAAGTATGATCGCGGTTGCTTTTGGTTTTTCAGGTTCGGTCTCTTTCGGTTTGTCACTTGGATCAGTAGGTTCGGCACCGTCTTCATAAGCTTTGACAGCGGCGCGAATCGCCCGCATGACCGATTTAGAAGTTACGGTTGCACCAGTAGCTGCATCAACTTCTGCGTTTTCATCTTTAATATCTAGACCTACAAAAGTATCTAAATAGCTTTGAGCAACGGCCGCATCACTGATGCCTTCACTATCGTTATTGGATAGGTTTTTCACTGATTTAATCTTGTTGGTACTTCCATCAATCACAACTTCAAAGCGATTGACTGCCGATTCCTGCATCACTTCTTGTTTATAGCCTGGGCCAACTACGATGTAGGTGTACTCATTGCTGGCTTCATCGTGAGCTACTTCTCTGAGTGCCCCTTCAAAGCTATCGTCTGGATCTACCAATTTAAGAACTGGTTTTTCTGGTTCTTTGATAATCGGTGCCTCAACATCGAGACCCGCAACTTGTGCTAAGACTTCGATGGCACCACTAGCGGCTTCACGAACCGCATTGCTTGATACGGTAGCGCCCGTACGAGCTGGAATTTCATCAGCGGCCTTTAAACCTTGAGCTTTTGACAACCATTCTTCTTTATTAAGTTCAGCCCCATAGCCCGCGGTTTCTTTATTTTGTAAGAAAGCTAGACGTGAATTCGTACCATCCTTGTCATAACCGATGAGGATAATAATATCGTCCGCATAGCCACTCGCTTTAGCCTTAAATACATAGGCCGTATCATCGACTTGATAAGCTTCCATGACCGCACCGTTTGCATCCGCTGTAAATTCAATCGGTTTAAAGGAAGTCGCATCGGGATAGAGTTTTTTAAGTTCAGCGGTTTGAGCGCCAGCTTGTTGTTCAGCTATCATATCTTTAGTAAGCAGATTAACACCCGCTAAGACACCGGTAGCTAAAGCTGCGATAACCGCTAAAAATAAGGTTAATTTAAGATAACTATTTTTCATTATTAATTACCTCCTTTTAGTTCAAGAAGGGCTTTTTTAGTTGCGTTTTTTACTGAATCAGAGGAATAGGTCGCGTTGGTAGCGGCATCGATGGAATCGATATCTTCATAACCCTTACCAACGTATTTTTCTAAATAGCTTTTAGCGATCGCTGGTAAACCTTCCGGATTTGAATCTTTAAATTCAGTATTTTCAATAGAGACCACTTTGCCATCGACGACTTCAACGACAAAGGTGTTAGTTTCACGAATATTAAAGCCAGGTGCTTTAACGGTTACTTTATTGCCATCAACACTGACAACCTCAGCGTTGATTTCATCAGCAATAATTTCAATCTTTTCAACATTAGAGCCAACCCAACCGGCCATGACTAATCCAACCACAAATACGGAAGTAATGATTAGCAGACCTTTTTTAAGTAAAGCTCGTTGATTACCATAGAGTGAACGTTCAATCAATGGTGTCAACATATTCATAAAGATAATCGCAAAGACAACTCCACCGGGCATACTGGCTTTAGTCCGTAATAAAACGGTAATAATACCAGCACCGATAGCGAAGATGATGCGTCCTAATGGATGGGTTGGATTGGTTACTGGGTCGGTTGCCATAAAGACGGCACCAAACATTAATCCACCAGCTAAAACATGGAATAAAGCGTATTGAACGCCTAAACCACCGAGTAAGCCAATGACTAAAGTTAGTAGAAAGACGGTTCCAACATAGAAAACCGGAACCCGCCAATCAATGACGCGACGCCATGCGAGATAGATACCAATTAACACAATTAGTACAATCGAGGTTTCACCAATCGATCCGCCATGCCATCCCGTTAAAAGACCGGTCCAACCACCATAGGTTTCTAAGAATGGTTCCCAGCTATTAGCAGCTACGGACCAAGCTTTAGAAGCGATGTCGGAAATCGGGGTGGCGCCCGTGCTTAAATCGGCAACGGTTGCGGCACCAAAGGCTTTTAGAATAACAATTCTACCAACACCAGCTGGATTAAAGATATTTTGTCCAAACCCGCCAAAGAGCAGCTTAGCTACAACTAAAGCAAAGAAATTTCCTAAAACTACAGCATATACCGTAGTCGTGATTGGTAACATTAATACTAAGATAATAGACGTTACCCAAGAAAAACTATTAAGTAAATACTCTTTAACTGGTTTTTTGATAATCATGGCATAGATAGTTTCATAAACTAAGCCACTTACCACGGCAGAGATTAATAACAATAAACTATGCGTAACATATTCCGTCCCCTTAGTGACTCCGTAATAGGTAGTTCCATAAGCAAACAGTACTAATAAACCGAGGGTTAGTTCCATCATCACTCTTTGAGTTGAGTGCGTTTTATCCTTTAAGACGGGAGAAACTTTAAATTTTAATTTCATGGTTTTTTCCTACTTTCTTAAAGCTAAGACGCGTTTTGCACGACGTACGGCTTCAGTTACTTCAATCTTGGAAGGACATACATAGCTGCACATGCCACATTCGATGCATGAATTAGCATCGAGTTTGATCAAACGATCAACATCTTTGGCTTGTTCAGCGTCCATAATCATTACCGGTAGAATGCCTGCCGGACAGTGATCATTACAAGTTCCACAACGTAAGCATGGAATTGCGTTGTATTCTCTATATTCATGGATGGTTAACGCGTTAGTGGTAGCATTTATTACCGTATCGGCCGATAATAAAGTTCTTCCCATCATCGGACCACCAGCTTGTAAGGTGATTTCTTCACTCGTTACCCCACCACAAGCGGCGATAACATCGCTCATCTTGGTTCCGATGGTAGCTAATACGTTAGCTGGGTTTTTAACACCATCTCCGGAAACGGTAACTAGTTTTTCTGTAATTGGGAATCCATACTTAAAAGCTCTAGACACAGCGATTGCTGTGGTCGAGTTATTTACAATACAACCAACTTCAATAGGTAGTTGTTTGTATTCTTTATTGGTCAACTGACGAACTAAGGTTCTTTCCCAACCCATTGGATAGACATTAGGTACGCCAACTACTTCTATATCCGAATATGGATGAAAAGCTTCTTTTAATTTAGCAATTAAAGCTTTCTTATCGTCCTTAATGGCTACCTTAACTTTGGAAACATTGCCTGCTTTTTGTAAGGCTAACGTTCCATAAACGATATCCTCAAGATATTCTTTGGCGTTACGATAATCGCAAGTCAAATATGGCTCACATTCTACCGCGTTAATAATCAAATAATCGGCTTGTTTTACATTGCTATATTTAGCAAACGTTGGGAAACCAGCTCCCCCACATCCAACAATTCCTAATTGTTTGATATGTTCAACAATCTCATCTTTACTAGCATTACTTATATCTAGGGTTTCATATACTTCATGCTGGTCTTGATGATCATTTTCGATTACGACATGTTTTACTTTTTTAGGTCCCCATGTATACGGTAAATCCACTAATTCTAGTACTTTTCCAGATACCGAAGAAAATATCGGTACATAGAAATGGTCATTACGAGCGGCTAATTTGGTACCAATTTTTACCTCATCGCCGGGTTGTACTAGAACATCAACCGCATCTTTACCAAAAGCTACGAGTGGGATGTACACTTTTTCAGGGGTATTTAGTCTAACAATCGCATTAGAATCTGTGAGCGCTTTATGTCCTGGGATATGTTTGCGCATAGGTCCTAATAAAAATGACATGACTCTCCTCCTCTTTCTATTTTGAACTTTTCCATTCAAATACTAATTTATTATACCACGCTAACATTTGTTTTGAAGTATGTCTTTTATTATAGTTTGCCAAATTCTTTTCTAATTATTGACGATAGTTCTGTGCTATAATCTCAACGGTGAATAAAATGAAAAAAATGTTATTACTCCTATTAGTCTTATTAATGGGCTGTCAGACAAACAAAGTAGAATATAAGCGATATTTAAGAGGAACCGTCAACGCAGGGTTCGATACTTATGTGGAAATGCTCGCTTATACTGAATCGGAAGAAGAGTTCAACAAACACTTCCAATCTATGGAAGAACAACTGTTTGCTTACAATCAAATCTTCGATAACTATAAAACCTACGACAATCAACTTAGTTTGATGGAAGTTAATAAAAAAGCCGGTCAAGGTCCCATTAAGGTATCTTCCGACTTAATCAAAGTATTAAGTTTCTCTAAGGCGATGTATGATCAAGGCTATACTAAGTTTAATCCTACTATGGGGGCAGTTTTGAAAATATGGCATGATTACCGAACCGATGGTATTTTAGCCAATCAAAATGGACAACCTGGAAAAACCCCAAGTCTTCAAGAACTAAAACAAGCTGACCAATGTACGGGCTGGGATAAACTAATTATTGATGAAGATAATTCGACGATAGAAATTACCGATGCTTGTACTCAAATTGATTTAGGAGGGATTGCTAAGGGTTATGCGGCCGAGCAAGTCGCCCTTAATTTAGAGCAAGCTGGCCTCAAGTATGGGATTCTTAATCCCGGCGGTAATATCCGTACGATTAATACCCGAGCCGATGGTAATCCTTGGAATATTGCTGTTCAAAAACCAACTTTACTTAAGGACGATGGTAATATCGATGTAATTTCATTTAAGGAATCAATGGCCATGGTAACCTCTGGCGATTATCAACGGGCTTATGAGAACGAAGAAGGTCTTCGTATCCATCACTTGATCGATCCAGATAGCTTGATGCCACCCCATTATTTCCGTTCCGTAACCATCATGACGAAAAGTTCAACCGTAGCTGATTTTTTCTCGACGGTGCTCTATTTAACTAATTATGAAGATGGAAAGAAATTGATTGAAAGATACAATCAACAAAATCCACAAGCACCGCTTTATGCGCTCTGGGTCATCGATGGTGAAAGCAGTACGGAAAGTTCTGATTTCTTTGAAGTCGATGAAAAACCATTCAAGGTTGCTATTACCGATAACTTAAAGAAACATTCCAAACAATATCAAAAACATCACTAAAAAACTCCATCGAAATGGAGTTTTTGTTTCTATTCTTTTCCTAAAAGTCTAAACATATTTTTCTTATAGACTTCAACACCCGGTTGATTAAATGGATTAATATCCAACATATAGGCCGAACTGGCTAAAGTAATATAGAAGAAATGAACCATATAGCCAAAGCTATAAGCGCTGTTATCTTCAATTTCAACGATAAGATTTGGTACTTTGCCTTCAATCACATGAGCTTCTAAAGTCCCTTGTTGAGCTTGGTGGTTAACCCAGTGTAGCGATTTTCCAGCTAAGTAGTTCATCTCATCTTCGTTAAGATCATCGCTTGGAAACTCGGTGTCTGCTAGTGGATTTTTAACCGATAAAAGCGTTTCAAAGAGACATTTTGTTCCTTCTTGAACAAACTGACCAATGCTGTGTAAGTCGGTTGAATTAACCATACCATGAGGTAATAACCCTTTTCCTTCTTTACCTTCCGATTCTCCATAGAGTTGTTTTAACCATTCGATAAACGCCAGCATATGTGGTTCATAAGTAACAAACATTTCCACGTTTTTTCCAGATTCTTCTAAAACCCGTCTCATTACCGCTAATTGGTAAGCAGGATTTGTTAATACATCCTCGTTATTTAAATCTTGGTATGCTTGTTTGGCTCCGGCCATCACTTGATCAATATCGATGCCTGCTGCTGCCATCGGTAATAAGCCCACCGCGGTTAACACCGAATAGCGACCACCAATATCGGCTGGAATAACAAAGCTTTCGTAACCATATTTATTTACTAATGGACGCAGTAAGCCCCCTTCTTTATCGGTAGTTACATAGATTCTAGCGATCGCTTCTTGCTTGCCATATTTCTTTTCAAGTAATTGACGGATCATGCGGAAAGCTAAAGCCGTCTCGGTAGTTCTACCTGATTTCGAAATGACATTACAAGCGATTTCTTTATCTTTTACATATTCCAAGACTCTTATCAATTGCGTCGATGAAAAGGTATTACCCACATAAATAATTTCAAGACTATCGTCATAGTAAGGCCCTTTAATCATATCGATTGAAGCTTTAGCGCCAAGGTAGGAACCACCGATGCCACAAACCAATAACACTTCGGCTTGTTGACGAATCTTTTCAGCGGCTTTCTTGATGCGTTCAAATTCTTCAACATCATAATGAATTGGCCAATCTATCCAACCTAAATAATCATTGCCTTTACCGGTTTTGTCATGAATCATCTGATGGATGGCTTTCATTCGTTCTTGATAGAACTTGAAATCTACTTCTTGTAAACTATGTTTTAAATCAATCGTTATCATCTAGTTGCTCCTTTATCCATAGTGGTAACTGATTTTCTAAGGACTTAAATCCTATGTTATTATCTGGTAAAAGTTGGCTGCGATTAAGATTTCTCAGATAACGTCGTTGTTTTCGATTCCTCTGATACGGTCCAACTTGTTTGTAGGATAGCCTTAAATGTCTGCGTTGACTATCAAATTGTAAGATTCTAAAATCATAGAATTGACCAACCTGTAAAAAGTCTTCAATACGATTAACAAAGCCACGATGGATTTCCGAAATATGCACCAAACCCGATGTTTTGTCATCGACATGAATAAACGCACCATAGGGCATAATATAGGTGACAATCCCTTCTACAATATCGCCAACTCGATAATTCTGTGTCATACAATCTACCTTTCATAGTTATTATACCTTAAACTTTATAAGCATGAAGTCAATTTTCATACTTTTCTTAGCATTATGTTAAAATTACTTTAGAGGTGAGTAAAAATGACATTAGAAGAGAAAATTGTTTATACCCTAAACAAAATTCGACCATATATACAGGGCGACGGCGGCGATGTAGCTTTCGATCGCATCGAACCAGATGGCGTGGTCTACGTTAGACTTCTCGGAGCGTGCATCGGTTGTGCCCTATCGGAAGTAACGGTTAAACAAGGAATCGAAGCCATCTTGATGGATGAAATTCCAGAGGTAACGGAAGTCCGAGTGGCTGAAGGATTCTAAAAGCGGTTCCTTAGGAACCGCTTTTTTAATTTAGATAGCCGGTCTTAGCGAAGAAAGCCTCCAAATCCGCCACCGGAATAGCCGTCACTGGATCTGAAGTCATCGGCGTCCAAGAAATGGTTTCAGCAATTTCACCATCTTTAATCCAATGAAGCGTCGGAGAATAGGCCACTTGATACTTAGCCTTCATATCCTTGCGTTTCTCATGATCACGCAATCCTTCAGGATTTTCAATATCCAAGTCGATTACATAGAAATGTTTAACCAATTCTGGATTCTTACTTAGTAATTCCACTAAATAGTTTTTCTGGAAATTACGAGAATCGCCACAACCTTCCACCCAAGAAAAATAATAAATACCATCTTTCTTTTCGGCTAAGGCTTTTTCATAGTCCTCAAAGGTTAAATTTGGATATTGAGTTTTATCAAAAACAACGCTATCACCCGTTTCCTTAGGAACCGTCTCAACCGCTGGCTTTGTGGTACATCCTACAAGAAGTAGAACCGCAAGCAATACTAATAGTTTCTTCATACGTCAACCTCCCTTAATCGCATTGAAGATAGTCGATAGTTAACCCATCGCTTTAGATAATAATAAATTACGCCAAATAATGGCAAAGAAATAATCATCCCTAAAAACCCAAACAAATGACCGAACAAAAGCACCGCAAACGAAATCCCTAATGGCGGAATGCCTAACGAATCCCCATGGATAATAGGGTTTAAAACATTGGCATCGATTTGTTGAACAACCAAAGTAATGATTAAAAACTGAGCCGCCATCGATGGATTAATCGTCAGTAATATTAGAGTCGAAGGAATCGCTCCAATAAAAGGACCAAAAAACGGAATCATATTCGTTAACAGATTCAATACCGATAATAACAATGGATACTCAATACTCAAAAGACGCATACCAATGTAAAAGAGAATCCCAACAATGACCGAATCAAAAAATTGAGCGCTAAAATAACGTCTAGACATCCTTGAAAGTAAAGCAAAGAAACTAGAAACCGCCTCACTTCTTTGATCTCCGATAAAATAAGTCATGATACTTTTCGTCGTCCGATTCAAATAATGGCGATCTTTTAGGAAAATCATTACCGAAATAGTTACGATTAACGTCTGCCAAAAAGCTTGTGCCAACAAAGTTGTAAAACTAATGACACTCATATTAATCCAACTAATGATTTGATTACTATTAGTAACCAAATAGTTGATGGTCGATTGAACCATACCGGCCACTTGAGCGCGGGTAATTTCATCAAACTCTTCTAAAATCCAAGCTTCTAAATTAGCGATACCTTGTGGCAAGGAACTACTTAATTGTTGGAAGGAAGCGATCAATTGAGGCACAATCATCATTCCAATCGCAAAAATAATTAATCCTAAGAAAACCAAAGTAACCAATAAACTTAGACCATCAATTATTACGGTATTCAAATTTAGTTTAGTTAGATTTTTACGAATGAACTGATAGATTGGTAATACTAAAAAAGCAATGGCAAACCCGATGAACAAAGGACTGACCAGTTTGAAAAACTGCAAGCTAAAACTGTAATAAATCTGCCAGTTAAAGGTCAGTACATAAATAAGTATCAAAGGTAAAGCGATCGCTAAAATCGTTCTTAATCGTAGTCTATGCATGATCATCCACCTTATTTTGTTCTAGCTTGTAAAACGTAGAACCAAGCTGATAAATCAAAGAAACCAGCGGCAAGGCAAAGAGGATGCCAAATAAACCAAAGTAACGACCGATAACAACAATTACTAAAACGACCCAAAACGTCTTTAAATGGAAGTTGTTTCTTTGTACATATGGTTGAATTGTAAAATTATCAATCAATACATAAATCACAGCCGTGATCAGCAACATCCACATCCCCCAGACATTTACAAAATACAAATAGCCAGCCAAAGGAATCAGACCTATCCATAACCCCAAAACTGGAATTAAATTGGCGATCGCTAGTGCTATCGAAAATAACAGGGCATATTCAATCTTAAAGATATCCAAAATTAAGAATGTCATGACAAATAACAAGCCACTTGAGGCTAAACGTGAATACATAAAATCACGATAAACAATACCACTTAAATGACTAATACCAAAAATACGTTGAGCCAGTCTTTGGCCAAAGATAGCTATGGTCAGTTTCTTAAAACCACGGCGATAAAACTCCATATCTAATAAGAAGTAAACCGCAACAATCAGGGTCATAAATGCGGTAAATAAGCCACCCGTAATTGAAAATGCCGAGTTGATAATATTAGGAATTTGTAAACTTAGAGCATTACTAATGAAACTACTAAAAGATCTTAGTAATTCTTGTAAACTAGCCATTAATTGTTCGGGTAAATGCCATTGTCTAATCGTGTTAGAGATATTTTCAAATACCTGAGGTAGCTGGGTCGCTAAAGTAAGCGAGGAGTTAAATAAACGAGGAACGGTCACCACCATAACGATTGTAATACTAAGAATCAGTACTAAAAAGACACTCAAAGTGGCTAATAACCGTTTTAATTTAAAATTAGCAAAGAGTTTTTCTTCAGCCCAGAAAACCACATCTCTTAATAAAAAGCTTAAGAAATAACCAAAAATAAAAGGTTCAATAACTTTATATAGGGCTTTTGTCCAACTTAGTACGGTTTGAAAATTAAGTAAAACAACATAAAAAAGAATGATAATGGTGCCTGCCGTTATCCATTTTTTAATTAAGTTTTTTTCTTCGTTACTAAACTTAGGAATCATACCCTATCACCTAGTTGTCTCCCCTTCTCAAACGCTAAGACAGCTGTGGCACTGACAGCATTTAAAGCAATGCGTGCCTCTTTATTGTCATATACAATATTACACCAGATATCCGCCAAATCTAAAACAAGTTTTGAAAGACCGCGTTTCTCCCCACCGATACATAAAATATGAGGTTGGCTAAAATCAATCTCATAATAAGGTCGACTTTTCTCACCGCGATGACTGACAATCAGTATTTGGCCACTGGCTTTTAGTTGATCTAACTGTTTTTCAAGATCGCTTAATCCATACCATTTTAATTTTTCCAAGCTTCCGGCTGAAGACTTAAGCAAAACTGAATCGAGATGATGGTAATCACGCCACGGCGTTAAAATCCCATCATAACCCGCACAATATAAGGTGCGAACGATCGCCCCTAAATTATATGGATCTTCCACCCCTTCAATAAATGCATAAAATCCAGGGTTTTCTGGGATTGAACTTAGCATCGGCAAGACCTCGGATTCAATTAGTAAACCGCCATGAGTAGTCGAATTAGCAAGGGCATCCAGTTCTGGCCGCTTTAAGACGATAATTTCGATATTACGCTGATGAGCCAAGGCTCGACAGTAATTAATCGATTTAGAAAATCTATCCTTTTGAAGATACAAGGTAGTACTTTTTCGTAAGGGATTTTCCAAAATGGCTTTGACCGATAAAAATCCTTCGTAAATCACATTAATACCTACGAATAAAGTCCATCGGTAAGACTTTATGATTGAGCTGAATTTGAATATGTTCCATCGGTCTAAAACTTCTCGTAACCGCTTCGCCCTCACTATTTAACATCGTTTCAACGACAAAGCTAATCGGTTGACGACGCGGACCAAAGCTTTCGAGTCGATCATTGACTTCAACCGCATTCCTTAACTCTATGGTCGTCATTAAGGTTTCGGGATCTTGAGTAATAACTCGACCGATATAGTTTTGGGTAACGGTTTCTGCTTGGGTTAAATAGAGCTGTCCTTCCGCTTCAGGAATTTTTTCTAAAAATCCGGTAAAGGTTTCACGATTCGCCGCATTGGTTAATTCTTTAACGCCTTGAGCGATGACTTCTTCTGGATTTTTACCAGCATATAAATCATCAATCGCCCGACGATAAGCCCCGACTACGGTAGCAATATAGTATTCCGTTTTCATGCGGCCTTCAATCTTAAGACTGGCCACCCCCGTGTTAATTAATTGATCTAAAACCGGCATCGCCGATAAATCTTTCGAACCCATGGTAAATAAATACTGGTTATCCGAAATTTCTTGATCGCCATCGAAAATATGATACTGCCAACGACACGATTGCGCACAACCACCACGGTTGGCATCTCTTAAAGTCATGTAGTTTGATAATGTACAATGACCGCTGAAATTAGTACACATGCCACCATGAGCAAAGACTTCTACTTCCAAATCGGTATTTTTATTTAATAACTCGATTTGTTGCAGGGTGGCTTCTCGGGCTAAGACAATGCGGGTCGCATGGTTGTCTTTATAAATTTCTGCGGCATAGGAGTTTGATATTGAATTTTGGGTACTGATGTGAACTTCCATTAAAGGGGCTACCCGATGGGCGCGTTGAGCGATAAATAAGGACGAACAAATAATGGCATCTACACCCGATTGTTCAAGAGCAATTAAATACTCATCCAAACCTGGTAAATCTTCTTCGTGCATAATCATATTTACCGTAACGTAGACTTTAGATCCATATTCATGAGCAAATAAAACCGCTTTTTTTATTTCATTAAGATCAAAGTTAGAAGCGCGCGAACGCAAGGAAAAGATTTTACCACCAATAAACACCGCGTCCGCACCATAGCGAACGGCTGTTTTTAATCGATTCAAATCCCCTGCCGGGGCTAATAGTTCTATTTTCTTCATACTTCCACCTTTCGATCGCTTGTCTTGGTTTTTCTTAAACCTTCGGTTAAGACTACTTCTGGATAGCTCTGATTAAACTGATTTAAGGCTTCCTCTATCGTCATTGTTTCCTGGTAGATGGCTTCCAAAAGTTCAATGGTATTCAAGAACTCCTGTTTCGGACGATTAAATCCTTCGACTAAGAAATGTTTCATGCCCACATTTTTAAAGGCTTGAATACCTTCAAAATCAATCAGCACGCGACCATCGAAAATACTGGTCGAAGTTTCATCTTCAAATAAGTAATACGGCTCTTCGCGTTTTTGTTCTTTTAACCGATATATCTTGTGACGCTCTACATCAATATTGACAAATTCTCCATAAGAACTAAGTAGTGGACGTCTTGAAATGGACATCAATTGATGACCATAGATGGATACTAAGGCCGTATCACCATGGTTCGCTCCTATTTCTAATAGCTCTTCTTGAGTTAATTCTCTTGATAAAAGTACCTTTGAGTTAAACTTGGCAACGATACGATAGTCCTGAGAATTGGTAATGCTCGGATCTGAGATATAGATTTTCTCTAAATCAAGATTTAATTCATCCATCAATTTAGAAATGCCTAAATCTAAATAAGCGATACCATTAAAACCAAGGCTTTTAAGAGAATTTAAAAGCGCTCTAAAATCATCGATCTCATCTTCAAACATGAAGCGATTTAACCAAGCGAATATATGCTTGTTTTGGCTTTGAATCTTTAATACCAAATCTTCGATAGCCTCGATATCATAAAGGACATCGCTATGGTCACTGAATTTCTTTATCGGTAAGAGAAATCCTTCAATACTGAATTTTTCTAAAAGTTCTGGATAATAATGTGTTGAATATAGTTTAAGCACGAGCTGTCTCATCCTTTCGTTTAACAAAAATAGCGGTAAAAGCAATTAAGCCAGCGGTGGCGATCGCCATCCATAAAAAGACTTGATAATAATAGGAAATAGTTGTCGTCTGTGGGGGTAACCAAGAAACAAAAGCGGCATAAATTTTATCCCCAAAGAAAATACCAATGGCAAAGAAAGTTTGGAAAATGGCCATATTCATTTCTCTTCGATTAACCGCAACATTTTCTAAAGTTAATCCAATTAATGAATTATACGTCAATCCATAACCAAATCCGGAAAGTAAATAAGACCAAAAGATAAGGTTTGGATTATAAGTAAATAATAAAATTAGATTAAACATTAAACTAAAACTTAGACCTAATACTAAGGTCCATTTCGTCGTAAATTTACGCGCGAAATAAAGGCCAGCCAAGACACCTGCGATCAATTGTGCGATGGAATAGATAAAGTCTATATAAGCAATCGAGAACGGATCCATAGCGATAAAATCATTTTGTACATAGGTAATAATATTGGAACCACTTAAAGCAAAGCGAATTAACGATACTACGATCCCTAAGCCGCCAAAAAACCAAGTCGATTGCTTAGTGATGATTTCTTTGAAAACCGATAATTTCATCGTCCCCGACTCTTGTTTATTGTCAGTTACCCAAAGCAATAAAAAGATAGAAGCCAAGGCAAGTATACTTGAAATTAACCACATCACTCCATAATTAGCCACTCCAGATTTTGTAAAATGGTACTGAATCGGTGACATGACAAACTCAGCCAACAAGGGCGCTACCGAAAGAATCGAGACCGACATCATCGCCTGCTTAGGGCTAAAGGTTTCCGCAAACAAGACATTAAAAAGAGACAATAAAGAAGCACCTATACCCAAAGCATACGACGAGTACAATAAGGAAGAATAATTAGGATCTAAATAGACCCAAAAGGAAGTTAAAGAAATTAAAACTAAACCGAAAAAGATCATCGATTTTCGACTCTTTAACCAATCGCTCCCCAGAAAGACTAAAAAGCGCATAAAGATGGAAATTAAACCATAGGCCGCCGCAATATTACTCGCCGCTAATAAGCCTAATTCCAAGCCCCCTAAGCTAATGGGATTAGCCGCATAGGATTTTCGATAAGCTCGAATCAAGTTAACCGAAGACCAAAAAACTAATAACAAAATAAAAATCATTATTTGATACTTGCTTAATTTATAGTGACGTATAAGAAATAACGATAAAGCTAAAGTTAAAATACTAGTAATAATATAGAGTAAAATCGGATTTTGCATAGGTCCTCCACACTTGGTTATTATACCAAAAGAAAGTCTTTCTATGATAAACTAAATCAGAAAGGAATGGATACTAAATTAAATTTATAATAGTGTCCGATTGATACAATGAAACCTAAAATTCAAATTACCATGAATAGTGGTCAGATAATCGAAGCCGAACTTTATCCAGAAATTGTTGAAAATACCGTAAACAATTTCATTCACTTAGTAGAATCCGGATTTTATGATGGATTAATTTTTCATCGCGTAATTCCTGGTTTTATGATCCAAGGCGGTGATCCAACGGGAACCGGTATGGGTGGTCCTGGATATCAAATCAAGGGTGAATTTAGTAGTAATGGTGTAGATAACCCGCTAAAACATACGGCTGGTGTCCTATCGATGGCTCGCTCACAACATCCGGATAGCGCCGGTTCACAATTTTTCATTATGGATGCGGATGCGCCACATCTCGATGGGGCTTACGCTGCCTTTGGTAAGGTCATTTCTGGTTTAGAAACCGTCCATGAAATTGCACGAGTTGCCAAAGATTTTAGAGATCGACCAAAGATTGACCAACAAATCGAAACAGTTACGGTTGAACTCAATGGATATCAACCAAAAGAAGTCATAAAAGCTTAAAAGCCGCCGGCGCGGCTTTTATTAATCTTACTTAGCTGGAAACTCTGGATGATTATCCAAACGCTTCATCTGATCATCATTTAGCTTAAAATCAAAGACATCCAAATTAGCTACAATCCGTTCTGGAGTAACCGACTTCGGCAACGGTAAGGCCCCTTTTTGTAAAACCCAACGTAAACTTACCTGAGCGATAGTTTTATTGGTCTCTTCGGCAATTTCTTTAAGAATTTCTGAATCAAAAATTTTACCCGTGCCAAACGGACTATAGGCCTCTACTAAGATATTATGTTGTTCACAAAATTCAATCGTATCCTCTAGTAGATAGCCCGGATGGTATTTAATTTGATTGAGTACTGGAACTACAGTGGTATGTTTCAATAAATTTTCCAAGTCTTTAACAAAGAAATTGGAAACACCAATGGAGCGCAGTTTACCGGTTTCAAGTAATTTTTCCATCTCTTTCCAAACCGCGACATTTTCCTCAAAATAATCGTAGTCTTCAATGCGATCTTGCCAAGGCCGAGCATTATGAATTAAGTATAAATCAATATAATCAAGACCTAGATTTTCTAAGGATTTTTCAAAATAAGCCACCACTTGACTCGCATCTTTTACGTTCGCCGACAATTTAGTGGTGATGTATAAATCGTCACGATTTATATTACTGTCTTTGATAGCCCGTCCGACCGACTTCTCGTTGTGGTAGAC
The DNA here is from genome assembly GCA_023388535.1 of Bacillota bacterium. Taxonomy (GTDB): domain Bacteria; phylum Bacillota_I; class Bacilli_A; order Erysipelotrichales; family Erysipelotrichaceae; genus JBNRMW01. The sequence continues at coordinate 19,153 of JAEWFZ010000022.1, forward strand.
ATAAGCCGTATCAATATGGCGATAACCGGCTTTTAACGCGGCTAAGGTCGATTCGTAAGCATCGGCTCCTTCCGGTATTTGCCAAGTTCCAAAACCGAGGCTTGGAATGTAGGTGTTGTTGTTAAGTAAAAAATCAGTTTTAATCATTCATTTCTCCTATGTTTTGCGATGATATCTAAGACGCGACTCGCATCTTTTTGTGGATCCACATCATCAATAACTTCTATGATACGATGTTGAGGATCGAGAACATACGTTTTTCGTTTAGCCATCAATCGAGTTAGATGAACCGCCCCTAATTGTTTGGCTAACTGTAGTTGGTTATCACTTAGCAAATCAAATTCTAAATGACATTTATCCCTGAATTTCTGATGGCGCTCCACCGAGTCCGCACTTATACCAAATAGCTTGATGTTCTCTTGATTAAACTTCGAAATTTCGGTTTGGTATTGGCAAGCTTGGGTGGTACAACCTGGTGTAAAATCTTTAGGATAAAAGTAAAGGACAACGTATTGACCAAGAAAATCAGAAAGAACAACCTCTTGGTTATCTTGATTTTTCAAGGTAAAATTAATTATTTCCATAGTAGTCACCTCTGAAATGATTATACAAAGAATACTAATAAAACCCTAATGATACGCTTATTTTCTAAAAAACGCCCAACCACACCAAATATAAATTAGTCTCAAAAAGAAAGCTTCAATATACAGTTGGTTAAAGAATCGATCCAACATATTAATTTTTAAAAGTCTAATATCATATAAGAATAAAACTAAAAGAATGCCAGCAATGATTAGCTTTAAAACCCAGGCTGAGGATTTCTTTTTCGAGTCGTTTAAAGACATACCGAAAGCAAAACAAACAATTAACCAAAATAAAGGACGCAAAAAAGGATGCAATCCATAAATTTTTAGAGAAACCGCTAATAAGTTGACAATAACCGCCACCGCTATAACAATCCATGGTTTAAACGTTTCGTTCATTTTCTTTCCTCTTTCTTTTATCTCTTTCGTATTTATCCCGTAGCGAATAGATACAACCACAATAATCTTGTTGATAAATACTATATTCTTTACAATATCGGCTGGATAACTCATTACCTCGACGTTTTTTAAAATCAGAATAAATATAGATGATTCGATCTTCGTTTTCCATAATTTTGCAAGCTTCTTGGTTAATTTTTAAAGAGCATTTCTGACGAGATATGGTCATCACTGAAGTGACATAATAGAATTTGTGCTCAATGGCGTAGTCAATCGCTTGTTTTAAGCGAACGTGATAACAGTATTGGCAGCGCAGGCCACCTTCAGGTTCCTGGGCCCCAAAACTGAGTTCTTTTTGAAATTGATCAATATCCACTTTTGGATCAATAAACTCAACATCATCCAAACCTTCCGCTTTTAATAATATCAATAATCGTTTGATTTCATCTCGACGTTTCTCATATTCTGATTGAGGATAGATATTTTGACCATTATAGAATAAAGTAATCTTAAAATGTTGATTTAAGAGCTTAACAACATGTACTGAGCACGGGGCACAACAAGCATGGAGTAAAAGTCGAGGTTTGACATCGCCCTTAAGACTTTCAAGAATAGAATCTTGATATTCAATTAAATTCTTCTTTGTCAACATAATCATTTCCCCTTTCTAATAAACATGGCATCACCAAATGAGAAAAAGCGATAGTCGTTGTTAATAGCTTCTTGGTAAGCCTTGAAAATATGATCTTTGCTACTTAAAGCAGAAACTAACATCAGCAAAGTCGATTCTGGTAAATGAAAGTTAGTAATCAGGCCATCTATAGCTTGATACTTAAAACCTGGATAAATAAAGATATCGGTACTGCTTTGTTCAGCAACAAATTTATTATAACGTAAAATCTGAGTTTCCAAAACTCGCGTCGTTGTCGTACCTACAGCAATTATCTTTCGATTTTCAGTTTTAGCTTTATTTAAAATTTCCGCTGAGTTTGTACTTACTTGATAATGTTCCAGATGCATCTGATGTTTTTGAACATCTTCAACTTTAACCGGTCTAAAGGTACCCAAGCCCACATGTAAAGTTATCTCAACAATTTCAATACCTTTTGCTTTTACGGTTTCTAATAGCTCAGGCGTAAAATGTAAACCCGCAGTCGGGGCTGCTGCGCTACCGTCGATTTTAGCATAAACTGTTTGGTAACGCTCTTTGTTGATTAGAGGTTCGGTAATATAAGGTGGAAGTGGCATCTGTCCTATTTCATCTAGAATTTCATATAAGATACCATCATAGATTAATTCAAAAATACGGATACCTTCCGCTTCAACTGAGCTACATTTAGCCTGCAGTAATCCATCCGCAAAAGATACCACCGTTCCCAGCTTAACAACTTTAGCATTGCCAACTAACGCTTTAGCGATATTATCCTTAATCTCAAGCAGTAAAACTTCAACTTTAGCGCCGGTTTCAGACTTAACACCATAAAGTCTAGCCGGAATAACGCGACTATTATTTAAGACCAAAACATCCCCGGCTTCTAAGTAATCAATAATATCATAAAAATGACGATGTTCTAGTGCGCCGCTATCTTTATCCATCACTAAAAGCTTAGATTGTTGACGGTGGCTCAAGGGATGTTGTGCGATTAATTCTTTAGGTAAATGATAATAGAAATCGGCTGTCTTCATTAAAAACCTCTAGCGTTTTCATCCATATTTAAACGTTGATAAAGCTCGTCCCGATAGTCTAATAAACGATCGTTTTCAATGGCTTGTTGAATTTCTTCGGTAAGACGTATTAAAAAGCGGATATTGTGAATGGATAAAAGTCTCATACCCAAACCTTCTTTGGTTCGTATTAAATGACGTAAATAAGCTCGAGTGTGGTTTTGACAGCATTCACAATCACAGTTTTCATCGACTGGACTAAAATCGTATTCAAACTTTTTATTTTTTAGGTTAATACGACCTTGACTCGTTATCGCCGATCCATGGCGAGCTAGTCTGGTCGGTAGTACACAATCAAACATATCTACGCCCATAATTACGGATTCAATAATGTCATTGATAGCGCCAACCCCCATTAAATAACGCGGTTTATCCTCGGGTAAATATTGAACACTACTTTTTACCATATGGCGGAAAGTTGCTTTATCTTCACCAACCGAAGCACCACCGATACTATAGCCATCAAAATCAAGTTCAACTAAGGCTTGGGCACAGTATTTTCTTAAATCTTCATACTCTCCACCCTGAACAATTCCAAACAATGCTTGGTCAAAAACGCGCTTATGAGCTTGTTTACCTCGCTGAGCCCAACGTACCGTGCGTTCTACCGATTGTTTCATATACTCATGGGTACTTGGCCAGCTTGGGCATTCATCAAAGGACATAATATTGTCGGCACCGAGTTTATTTTGAATTTCTATCGCTTTTTCCGGAGACAAAAAGAGACTACTACCATCAAGATGACTGCTAAATGTTACACCCTCTTCTTCAATCTTACGTAAATGGCCCAAGGAAAAGACTTGAAAACCACCAGAGTCGGTTAAGATTGGTCGATTATGAACATTCATAAAACCATGCAAACCCTTAGCTTTTTCAATCACATCTTCCCCCGGTCTGAGCCAGAGATGATAAGTATTAGCCAGGATGATACCGGCATTTACCTTATCTAAATCATCGTTATTGAGAAATTTAACGCTGGCTAAGGTCCCGACTGGCATAAACATCGGTGTTTTCACGGTACCATGCGGGGTATGTAAAAGCGCCGTTCGGGCTTTTGACTGTTTACAGGTATGTAATATTTCAAGTTTTATTGGACTTTGATTCATAGTAACTCCTAAATAATTAATCTGTGCATTACCGGATTATTATAACATACCTCAACTTGCTCAAACTGAGTAAAGAAGCTATACTTATATTCATGAATTCAGGTTTTAAATACTCCAATACGAATAAACGCTATCATACCTATTCTTATTACTTAAAACAAAAATATCAACAGAAAGTTTTTCGTATTCCCATTGATGCTGGTTTTTCCTGTCCTAATCGTGATGGCACTTGTGGCTATGGTGGTTGTTCCTTTTGTTCCGCAGCGGGTAGTGGTGATGCTATTATCGGCGAGAGCATTGATCAACAAATTAGATCCGGTTTTGAAATTATGCGTAATAAATGGCCCGATGGCTTGGCCATCGCTTATTTTCAGGCCTATACCAATACGCATGCGGACTTAGAGACATTAAAAAGACTATACCAGCCCTTTGTTGAGGACGATCGTTTTGTTGAAATCATCATCGCTACGCGATCGGATGCTTTAGATCAAGACAAAATCAATTTCTTTCAAGAATTAGCCAAGAAAAAACCGGTTTGGATTGAACTTGGTTTACAGAGTATTCATCCACAAACCTCAGAGTATATTAATCGCGGTCATGATTTGGATAATTTTGTAGAAATCGTTGAACTTTTGGCGAAGACGGATATTAAGATCGGTGTTCATATCATCAATGGTTTACCCTATGAAACTAAGGAAATGATGCTGGAAACCGCAAAATTTGTAGCCAACCTACCGATTTATGGTATTAAAATTCACATGTTTCATGTTTTAAAACAAACCTTAGAAGCACTCAGATATAAAAAACATCAATATCCCCTGCTGACGCGGGATGAGTATGTAGAAATAACAACCGAGCAATTACTCCATCTACCAGCCGAAATGATTATTCTAAGAATCACTGGCGATGGACTCTCAAAAGATTTAATTGCTCCAAAATGGACGATAAAGAAAGTACAGGTAACCAATGAAATTGATAAAAAGCTGGCGCGAGAGAATAACTACCAGGGAAAGCTCTACCGAAAACACCAATCAACGGATTCATAAATGGCTCAAAGAAAACGCAAAATCCGATTGGATTAGCGTTGATTTAACGGCGGGAAATGGTTTTGATACTTTGCTGTTAGCTCAACTGACTAAAAAAGTGATTGCGGTGGATATTCAAGAAGCTGCGATTCAAGCAACACAAGAAAAAGTAAAAGATTACAACAATGTTGAACTTTATCAACTCGATCATCAAAAAATCGATCAGGTGGTTAATACTTGGATTAATCTTGTCGTCATGAATTGTGGGTATTTACCCAATCACGACAAATCGATCCGTACTAACGCCCAATCGACCTTAATCGCCCTGACCAAAGTAGAACGACATCTTAAGATAGGTGGATATTTCATCATTACCTGTTACCCAGGTCATCGTGGTGGAAAAGAAGAGTTAGAGACCGTTAAATTGTGGTTAGGCCACCACCCTAATTATGAAATCACAACCTTCGAATATCCGAAAGCGAATACCCCGATCACTTTTATCGCTTGTAAAACTTCTATGGATTCTCGTTAGTCTTATATTCTATAATAGTCCCTACTTGTTGTGAAAGCGCAAGGGGGGCTTTTTCTAAGGAGGTAATAATCGCTTTAGCGCTCGGGTTTTGTTTTAAGAAGTACTTGCAGGCTTCAATTTTAGGTAACATACTTCCCTTAGCGAAATGGCCTTCTTTTATATAAGTATCGATCTCAGAAAATTCGATATGATCTAGTTGTTTTTGATCGCGAGTATTGTGATATAAATCGACATAATCCACCGCAGTTAAGATAAGTAAAAGGTCGGCGTTAATGTCGCTTGCTAATTTTGCACAGGAAAAATCTTTGTCAATGACGGCTTCTACTCCATAGTAGCGATCTTCTTCAGCAACAACCGGAATGCCCCCACCGCCGACAGTAATTACAATACAATTGGCGTCAATCAATCTTTTAATGGCCGGTAGTTCAACGATGTTTAGAGGTTTAGGTGAAGCAACCACTTTTCGATAACCACGGCCCGCATCCTCTATATAGCGGTCCCAAGCGTCCATCGCTTCGACCTGCTGTAAGGTATAGAAACTACCGATGGGTTTAGTCGGGTTAACAAAGGCTTGATCGTCTTTGGCTACCTCTACCTGAGTTAAAACGGTGACCACCTGAGTTTGCTGGTTTCTTTCTTTTAATTCGTTGCTAAGGGCTTGTTGGATATGATAACCAATATAGCCTTGTGACATCGCTACCGCTTCGACTAAGGGCATCTCGGGTAGTTTATCATTATGTTTTGAACCTTCTTCAAAGGCCAGATAAATCGTACCGACTTGTGGTCCATTACCGTGACCAATCACAATCTGATGACCCATTTCATAGAGGTCGATGATTGTTTTGGCGGTCTTTTTTACCCGCTCTTTTTGTTCGCTGGGACTATTACCTAAAGCATTGCCACCGAGGGCTATTACAATTTTCATATCATCACACTTTCCATTAAATATTCTACTAAAGTAAAAAGGCTTTGTACATAAAATAATAAAAAAAGAACCGACCCAATCAGTTCTCTTTTTCTTTAAATTACTACAAGGAAGGAAGGTAGATAACTATTACAATATTTCTATTGCACCTTGAGTATACCTTTATTATGTGTGTCCTATGTGAACAAATTATGTGAAATTATGTGATTATAGGTAACCTTCCTCGGTGATAATTAAATCTAATTGTTTATCCCAAGATTGCTCCTTAAACTTGACAAAATCTTGTTGAAAAGCCATTCCGATACTAGTACCGGTGAAATCCTTCAAATAGCGATCGTAATAGCCTTTTCCAAAGCCGATCCGATACTTAGATTCATTAAATCCAATCATGGGAATGATTAAAACTTCTGGAATCATGATTTGACCAGCCCGTGGTTCCCACATTCCAAAACGATGCTGGCTCCCCTGCTTGCCCAAGTGATGAAAATGCATTAAATCGCCATCGATTCTAGGTGCAAGTAGAACTTTATCGGGTAATTGTCGAATCAATCGCATCGTATCAATTTCAAAATCCATCGATAAATAGAGTCCAATCTGTTGATAGGGAGCTAAAAGATCTAAGATTTGTTGATGGATTTTCTCTTCCCAAGATTTCTTTACGTTAAAATCTAGGCTTTTACGCTGTCTAATGAGCTGGTTGCGTAAGATTTTTTTATCCAACGGAACCTTCCATATCCAATTTTAATAATTGGTTTAATTCGACCGCATATTCCATTGGCAATTCGCGTGTGAATGGTTCTAAGAATCCCATGATAATGGTTTCTGCTGCTTGTTCTTCGGTCAATCCACGAGACATTAGATAGAAAATCTCATCTTCAGAAATACGTGATACCGCCGCTTCATGTTCTATGATCGACTGGTTATTGGCTACCGTATTGACTGGTTTAGTATCCGAGCGCGAGATTTCATCTAAGAGTAAAGTATCACATTCGATTTTTGAAATAGCACCAGCCGCACGAGCGCTATGAGAGACTAAACCACGATAGTTTACTTCACCGCCATTGCGGGCAACGGATTTTGAAATAATTGTAGATTTAGTATTTTCAGCCGCATGGATCATTTTCGCTCCTGCGTCCAAGACTTGATTTTTCCCAGCCACCGCTATCGATATGGTTAAACCGCGAGCATGATCACCGGCTAAGACGCAGGTCGGATATTTCATCGTTTTAGAAGAACCGATATTACCATCAATCCATTCCATTTGCCCGTGCTCAAATACCTTGGCCCGTTTAGTCACTAGGTTTAAGACATTGGTCGACCAGTTTTGAATCGTAGAATAGCGACATTTAGCATTTTTATGAACAATAATTTCAACGACCGCTGCATGCAGTGATTCTTCAGACCAAATTGGTGCGGTACAGCCTTCGACATAATGTACGTCCGCCCCTTCATCGACAATGATTAAAGTTCTCTCGAACTGTCCCATGGCCTGTGAGTTAATTCTAAAATACGATTGTAATGGTTTTTCTAAAGTAACGCCTTTAGGTACATAGATAAAACTTCCACCCGACCAAACAGCCGTATTTAAGGCCGCAAATTTATTGTCTTGATGAGGAACAATGGTTCCAAAAAAGCGTTTAAAGAGTTGTTCATGCTCTCTTAAAGCGGTATCGGTATCTAAAAAGATAATACCTTTTTCTTCAACTTCTTCAAGCATCGAGTGATAAACCATTTCCGAGTCATACTGAGTAGCTACCCCGGATAAATATTTGGCTTCAGCTTCTGGGATACCTAGTTTTTTAAAGGTATCACGAATTTCCTTAGGGACATCTTCCCATCGTTTTTCCATATCTTGACTTGAACGCGAATAGTAAATAAAATCGTCAAAATCAATATCATTCAAATCAACGCCCCATTGTGGCATTGGTTTATCATAGAAGGTTTGTAAAGCATCTAAGCGCAATTGTAACATCCATTCGGGTTCGTTTTTCATTTCTGATATTTTACGAACGACCTCTTCGCTTAAGCCTTTCCCGGTACTGAAGACTACTTCGGCTTTATCGTGAAACCCGTATTGATAATCGGTATCGGGAAGATATTCTAGTTTTTCTTCGAGTATCGCTTTATTATCTTTAGTCATTGTTCTCTTCACTTTCTTTTATAATCTCGGTAATAGCATTCCAGCCAATCGTGGCACAACCAATCCGATTGGCTTGTTTTCCTACATTCTTGAAAGCTACCGCTTCCACTAATACATCTTCATCGTATTCTTTTAGATCAATCATGCTTTGGTATTCTTTAATGATGGCAGTGGCTTCTTCAAAGGTTTTTCCTTTGAGTAAATCCGTCATCATGGAAGTCGATGCGGTTGAGATGGTACAAGCAATACCATCAAAGCGAATATCTTCAATAACGCCATCCTTTATCTTGGCATAGACGGTAATATCATCGATACAAGAGTCCATCGCCATATGTTTGTGGTGATAATCATCGCTTTCGGGTTGTTTTTTGTTATGCGGATATTGATAATGATCCATGATTAATTCTCGTAAGAACATCGGATCTTCTAAATATTTTTTATAATCCATGACAACCTCCTATAAATATAAATCGATCGTTTTTTCTAACGATATTTCGGATAAGACTTGAATAAAATAATCTATTTCAGCAAAGGTATTGTAGAAATAAAGACTAATTCTAACGGATTCACCAGCACCAATGACTTTAGGTAGCAATTTAGCGCAATGAGTGCCGGCTCTAACCGCAATCCCGTGATGCGATAAGTAGCTTGCGACATCCTGAGCAAAGATTCCTTTGACATTGAAAGAAATCAAAGCAATATCAGGGTTTGGATTCAAGATAATGACATGATCCAAAGCTTCTAACTTTGGATATAAATAATTCAATAGTTCTAATTCACGTTGATGAATTTGTTCCATCGAAAGTTTTGATAAATATTTGATGCTTTCACCAAAACCTAGTACCCCTTCAATATTACGGGTTCCTGGCTCGAAACGATCGGGTATCTTTGAAAATGTGATGCGGCCATCTTGATAAAAGCGCGAGTTAGCTCCTCCGCCCATTAAGACTGGATTTAGTTTTTCTAATTCACTGTATTTGCCATAGAGCACTCCGACCCCATTGGGACCACACATCTTGTGTGCGCTAAAGGCATAGAAGTCACAATCTAAAGCTTGCATATCTAATGGCAGATGAGGAGCGGCTTGGGCACCATCGACGATTACTTTGGCTCCGACTTGATGGGCTCTTTTAATCACATCAGCAATCGGATTGATATAGCCTAATACATTAGAAACATGATTAATAGCTACCAATTTTGTATTCTCAGTTATCGTTTCTTCCAAATTCTCAGTGACTATTTTACCCAATTCATCACTCTGTAAATAAGCTAGTTGACATCCGGTTTCATGGACAATATTGAAAATAGGTAAAATATTGGAAGAATGTTCACTAAGCACCGTAACCACGCGGTCCTTTTCGCTAATCGAGTTTAACAGTCCCAAAGCCACGATATTAATGGCTTCCGTGGTTCCGGAAGTTAAGATAATTTCGTTGGCTTGAGCGTTAATAAATTGGGCTACTTGCGTACGTACCGCATCAAAGCGTGAGGTAACCACGCCCGATAATTCATAATCCCCACGATGGACATTAACGTTCTCCTCTTGGTAATAATGAAGTACCCGATCGATTACGGATTGTGGTTTGAAGGTGGTAGCGCCATTATCAAAATAGACTAAAGGGTGTTGTTCCATAGTCCTAGAAAGCATCGGAAAATCAGATCGAATGGATTCCCAATCAATCATGTATTAACACCTTCGATTCAAACAATTCTGCTAAGCTGTTAAAGATGGCTTCATCTTTAATATGTTCTAAAACCGGCATCACATAACCCAGACTTAGTAGTCTAATAACTGTTTTTATATCCAGTCCCCGGGATTGCAAATAGTAAATTTCATTGGGATCCGGTTGACCAACGGTAGCTGCATGGGAAGCCTTAACATCATTTTCATCAATGATTAGTTGAGGGAAAACCCGCGCACGCGGCTTGTCATCCATGTTCATGATGCGATTTTGTTGATGCGTTTCTGATTTCTTCATTCCCTTAAGGATATGGGATTGAACATCTAGTAAGTATTGAGCGCCCGAATAAACCATGCCATAGTTTTGGACATGAGCGTAGGTATGGGGCGCATGATGAATAATTTGTTGATTCCAATCGACAATACCACTAACTACCGAAGCGCTTCTTAAATGGAAATTAGAATGACGTCCAGTTAATTTAACCGCGCTCTTTCTAATCACATTTTGGTGGCTTAGTTCAGCTATGTAATAGAGTAAATGTGCACCCTCAAAAAGTTCAATCGACTCATTGACCTTATATTCGTGAGTTTCATCATAAATCCAAAGAATTGAATAATTACTATGTGGTTTAGCCGCAATATAGAGATTGAAATCGTGATTTCCTTTTACAAAAACAATTAATTGGCCACTATCGTTTTCTGAAATTGTTAAATGCAAGTCTTGAAAACGATCGGTATCAACGACCACCATATAATCCTTAAGATCACGAGTTTCAAGTTTATTCGTTTCGATTAAAACCGGTTCCAGCTTACTCATGTGGTACTTCCTTGAGACTGGAGATATGGCCTTCCGAAGCTAGGACCGGACGTTGGTGTTGATCTTGTTTATGTATATCGATACCGAGTTCATCTTTAATCCATTCGTAGCCTTCTTTATCGATGCGGTTGACTAAAGAGCCATCGCTGGAGACTACTATTTTTCCATCGATCATGACATGAGTGTGGGTTGGTTCTAAGAGTTTGAAGAAGCGATCGTAATGGGAAACTACCACTAAGCCGTTCTTGCGGGTCTTAAACGATTCTTGTAAAACATCCGCCACGACCCGTAAAGCATCGACATCTAAACCCGAATCGATTTCATCCAGTAATGCAAATCTTGGTTCTAGTAATAACATTTGTAAGATTTCATTACGTTTCTTTTCACCACCAGAAAAACCAACGTTTAAGAAGCGATGCGCTAAATCCGATTCCATTTCTAGTTTAGATATAGCCCCTTCCATCTTTTTAACAAACTCAAACAAACCAATTGGATTTTCACGACGGGCATTGATTGCGGCTTTCATAAAGTCCGAATTAGTTACCCCGTCAATAGCTTGTGGATACTGCATGCCTAAAAACAACCCTGCTTGAGCACGTTCGTCTACTTCCATTTCCAAGACGTTCTTTCCATCTAGTTCAATCGTGCCTGAGGTTACTTCATAGGTTGGATGACCCATTATCGACATTAATAAAGTCGATTTACCATTTCCATTAGGTCCCATAATCGCATGAATTTGACCTTCTTCAACAGTCAAATTTACGCCTTTTAATATTTCCTTGCCATCAATAGCAACATGTAAGTCTTTGATAATCAACATTTAGTTTAAAAACCAGCCTTTCTTTCTTCTTATGACGAATGATATTATAACACAATAGCGCTTATAGGTCGTGTTTTGTGATTACTCTTCAGCCTATTTTAAGCTGTCTATGGTTGAATGTTGTGAGTCGTTAATATTTGTATAATGACAACAAATAGAATATAATGGATAAGTTAAAAAGGAGACGAACATGGTAGATTTTATTAAAAAGCAATGGTTTGTCCTACTGATTGGATTAGTCTTTCTAATCGGTATTGGATATTACATTGTTGATAAACAAAGTAATGTCGTTAAAGGTAAAACTGTTAATGGAGAAGCGATTGTATTCTCAATTAATGACAAAAATGTTACCGCAGACGAAGTTTATGAAAATGCGAAAGAGGCTTACGAAGCGAATTTGGCAGCCTTGCGTTACCAAATAGAAATTGTAGACCAAACAATGGAACTTACGGATGATGAGAAAACCCAAGCTCAAATTACCATCCAAGGATTAAAAGCCAATAGTGAACAACAATTCGGGAAGAACTACAAAGACGAACTAGGTAGTGTCTTAACCGCCATCGGCTTTGACGGATACCAAGATCTCGAAAAATTCGCCGGTTTTACCCTAAAGTATAACCGTATGCTAAAGGACTTCTTAAAGAACAACCAAGATCCTTACTGGACTACTTTAGAAAAGAACCTAAAACCAAGACTGGTATCTCACATCATCGTTAGTATTAAGGATTTCGAAAACATAACAGCGGAAGAACAAAAATTAATGGATGATATAAAAGCAGCTTTGGCTAAAGGAGATAGTTTCGCAAGTGTAGCTCAAAAATATTCTCAAGATGGCGCAGCAGCCAACGGTGGCTCACTCGGCTTTAACCACGCCCAATCACAACTCGATCAAGATTTTCTAAAAGCAATGTTAGAACTCAAACAGGGTGAAGTATCGGACTGGGTAAAAACACAATTTGGTTATCACTTAATTAAAATCGATGCGACTGATTTCGATACCATTATGAGCACAACTGAAAATGCTGAACAAGTCTTACAAACTGTTTTAAATAGTAATAAGGATTTTATTGGTAAAGCTTTGCAAAAACAAATCGATGACAACAAGCTTACCGTAACTTTTGCTAATGATGAAATTAAAGAAGCTATTTTAAGACATTATGGTTTAATTCAAGATGAGACCCCTACTGAGACTCCAGTAGAAACTCCAGTAGAGACTCCTACAGAGACACCAGCAGAAACGCCTGTTGAAACCCCTGCAGAAACAGAAACCGATGGAGGTACTAATTAATGAAAAAGTTAATTGCATTACTAATTATCGGTAGCATCTTACTAGGATGCAGTTCCGCTAATACCAATCTTAAAAACAAAGATGAAGTATTAATTGAAGTTGGCAACAAAAAGATTACCAAAGGTGCTATCTACACGATGTTAAAACATCAAAATTCAGCACAAGACATTATCAATCAAGCACGGAAAATCTTATTGGATGAGAAAGTACCTGTTACGGAAGCGATGAAACAAGAGGCCGCTAAAGTTTACGAACAATATGAAAAACTATATGGAAACTTTATCAGCTATGTCACTCAAGGCTTAAGTAAGGAAGAATTCATCGAACAAAAATTAGTTATTATTGAACAAGAAAAACAATTCTTACAACCATATTTTGATGAACAATATCCAGAATTATTTGAGAAAGATCCAGGCGCAGAAGTTAAATTCTTGAAATTTAACAAAGCAGAAACCGCAGAGAAAGCCTTAAAAGAACTGACTAGCGGAAAAACTTGGCAAGAGGTAAAGAAAGAAAACCTCGATGAAAAAGATACTCAATCGATCGAACCCGTATTCATTCAAACGAGCTCTACTAAACTGGTACCACTACCTCTATTACAATGGGTGATGAAAACCAACGTCAAGGAAGGTGACATCGGAGCTGAGTATTTCGCAGATGCCAGCAACGAAAATTTCTATATCGCTCAAGTAGTTACCAAAGACCAAGCTAAACTGAAAACTAACTTCTTCGAACATTGGTATAACAACCAAGATGAAATTAATAAACTCTTTGCCAAGGCTCTCAAAGACAATGGATTTAAAGTTTATGATGAAGTATTTGTAAAAGCTATTAAAAACGATAGTAAACTAAATATTTATCTACCTTAAGAAAACGACAAAGGCTCCCATTGGGAGCCTTTTCTTATGCTATGATTAATTCAATAGAAAGAAGGTAAAAGCATGACCATATTTGATAAGATTCTTAAACAAGAAATTCCTTCATATAAAATCTATGAAGACCAAGATACCTACGCGTTCTTAGACATCAGCGCGGTTACTCCAGGCCATACCTTAGTTATTTCTAAACAGCCTGGAGAAACGTTTTTAGATATCGATGAAGCCCATTATCTACAAGTAATGAAAGTCGCCCAAAAAATAGCTAAGGAAATAGTAGAAAAATTCGGGGCCAAAGGCTGTAATCTTTTAACTAATGCCCAACCAGTAGCTGGACAAACGGTGATGAAATTTCATGTACACATCATCCCACGCTACGACGAAAACGACCATTTGACAATTCACTTTCATGAAAACCCAGATAAAGATCTAGAATCGGTCTTTAAAAAACTAAAATAATTATTCTTCGAGGTCCGGTTTGTAAACTGAGCGATGCTCCAAGGAGAATACTCTCGGTGAAAATGAGCCGGCCTCTAGTAGATCTAGTTGCTTGCTAAACATATCGATGCGAGCATCGAGATTATCAATCATATTGAGCACTTCCGCTTCGAGAATCATCGGCAAAACTGGTGAACCATATTCATATTGTCCGTGATGTGATAATATCATATGTCTTAACAAGGTAGCTTCTTCAGTATCTTGTAGATGAAGTTGCGTTGCTATCTCAAAGACTTCCGCCTGTGACATGGAAATATGACCTAATAGTTTACCCTTAGTGCCATATTCTACGACTTGATGGGAAGTGTATTCGTTAATCTTGCCGATATCATGACAGATGATACCAGCATAGAGAAGATCCATATTAATCACAGGAAACAGCTCACCCAAAGCTTCCCCTATCTTCAGCATTTCCACTGTATGCGTGGCTAAACCACCAACATATTCATGGTGAATGCGGGCTGCCGCTGGATAGATAAAGAAGTCCTGCTGGTACCGATTAAAGTATTCTCTAGTCAATTGTGAGAGGACTGGGTTTTTGATTTTATCTAGATAAAAATTAAGTTCTTCTACTAGAACTTCTTTTTTTATTTTAGAGGCAATGGTAAACTCTTCCCAATTGATGGTTGACTGAACGACGGGCTGAATATTGGTAATTTTCATTTGTAATTGTTGATTAAAACGATTAACTACCCCTTCTACTTGCACCACTTGACCAACCTGTGCGATTTCTTCTTGAGCTGGATTTACCGACCAGAGTCGGGCATCGATGGAGCCCGTATTATCTTGTAACATTAACGACAAATAACTGGAACCATTGGCTTGAACGCCCTTTTTAACGGAAGTTAGCAAATACGGTTGGTTGACTATATCTCTTTCTTTAATCTTTTCAATCTTCATTCTTTTTTACCTCTTCTAATATCTCTAGGATAAGTTCCATCGCATACCCTTTTCGATTCATTCGAGCGATGGTTTTATTTCGGGTTTCATATTCATTGTGTTTTTTAATTTGTCGTTGATAATATTTGCTAATTTCTTTATACAAATTATGATAAATCTGATTTCGATCTTCATACAATTCGATGCGGTTTAGCGCCGCGTAGGCGGTCGCCAATTCAAAGCCTTCCCTTTGCGCTTTTTGAATTAGTTTTTGTTTTTGACCAACAATCGGTAAATTTTGATATTTTTTGGAAACATTAGTCAGCAGATTAAAACAAAGCTCTTCCTGAATTAAGCCTAGTTCTGCGAGGCCTTTTTCAATGTCCTCGGGTTTAAACTGTAGTTTTTCCAATCTTTGTTTTGACTTATAAATGCCTATATTTTGGCGTTTCATGCTATCAATGCGTTCTTCTAGAAAACGTTCATCGTTAATAAAATTAGCTTCTTTAAGCTTGGTCATAACGATCTCAATCGCATCGTCATCACTTTCATCCGTGGCTAGATATTCTCTGATAGCCGTTTCGCTATAGTCACGATGTAAGAGTTTACCAATTGCTTTGCTATATAGTTTTTCTATGGTATCTTGTTGCATCCATTTCTCCAATCTATCCCATTCAATAATTTGATCAATAATTATATCTTCTTGGGCAAGTTTTTGCGCCGTCATATAGATCGATTTCTTGTAATCATGATTTTCAATGTCGATTTGATAATAACTATTGATGCCTTCAATATTCTTGATGACATATTCTGGACTATGTAAAACAAGCGCTTGTCGATAACAATCCAAAACCGAATCAACAAAGATCCGATCATCATAAGGTTTAACCAGTTCTAAGGCACCTTGTTTAAGGCTCTCTTTGGCCGTCTCATCTAAATTTAGATAGTGATTGGCCACTTCGATAAATTCTTCGGTACCACTGAAATAATAACCGCTCTTATCTTCTACTAATAACTCCGATAAAATCTCTCGATCAGAAGCGAGTAAAGGTAAACCACAGGCCATTGCTTCCATGAACGTCATGCCTTGGGTTTCCGATAAGGAAGCGGAGACAAATATATCTGCCGCATGATAATAGCCGGCAATCTCAGTATTAACAATCATACCAGTGGTAATTATCTTATCTTCTAGATTACGTTCTTTAATCCATTGTTGATAATTCTCAAGTTCCGGACCGCCGCCAACAATCATAAACTTACAATCGTCGCGCTGTTTTAGTAGAACTTCAAAACCTTTAAGAACAATGGAAATCCCCTTTTCATCACTGATACGACCAATAAAAATAAATAAAGATTGGTCATCAGTTATCTGATATTTTTCTCGGATTTCTTGACGTCGTTTGCTTAATTCTAAAGAGGGTTCAAAGCGTCTTAAATCAATACCGGTGGGTATTACCATAATCGGTTTTGTTACCCCGTAACGTTCCAGAAGTTGTTTGGTTTTATCGGATGGCACAATTATCATTTGTGCGGGTTGGGCTAATTCTTTGGACAACCAGCCGACAAGTCGTTTCGTTTGCTTATCAAAGCCATCGCTTTTAAAGATATTTAAGTAATGAGTATAGTCCTCATATTGCGTATGATACGTATAAACTAAAGGAATATTAAGTCGCTTCGCTACCCAGCGAGCAAACAGACCGACCCCAAATTCCTGCTGTACATGAATCAGATCCAAACGCATTTGGCGAACATAGTTCCAGGCGGTATTTTGTATTGGAGAAGAAAGTTTTTTATAGTCAAACATCTTCAATTCAAGACCAGGTAATAATAAAATATTATCTTCAAACTTCATCTTAAAAATCGATTTATGATTGGCTACAACAAAGACTTCATGGCCTTGTTCAATTAAACCTTTTCGCAAAGTTTCAATCGAAGAAACTACTCCATTAATATCGGGTAAATATGTATCGGTAAATATTCCTATTCTCATAATTTGTTCACAATACCTTTCGCTTGTAGTAAATAAACCAGATGGCGCCAACAATCATTACTAAATAGTAGGTCATAAAACGCCAGATTAACATCAGTGGCGTCAGATAGCTCGATTCAATAATCGTAGAAAACATTCCGACAAACGTTAATTCGGTGCCCCCACTTGCTCCAGGTAAGGGGATAAAGACGTTAATCATCATTACAAAACTAGAAAGTGCCAAAACATCATAAAATGATTTGTAAGTAATCGGTGCTTTTAAAGCTTTAGCAATGATATAAGGAAACGAAAACAATAATAAAAGCCGGATAATATTCATCACGATGCCTAAGAAAACAACTTTCTTATTATGGATCAAAATATCCAGACAGTGAGTAAAGCGTTTAAGTGCTTTTTCGATTTTACTTAACGTGCGCTCAGGACTTTTGATTAGTTTGAAACGATGTAAAATATGAATACCACGATTGGCTACCCAATTATGAAACTTATTACTTTTAGCTAAAATAAACAAAAAAACCAAAACAAAAGAATTCAAAATAAAACCGATGATAACCATCGTAAACAAGCCGCTGATTCCTAAGAAATGGCTCAAGCGAAACAACAATAAAGCCAAGACCATGACAATCATGACAATTTGATAAATTAAAAAATCAATCCAAAGAATACTCGCCGCATCCGCGACATTTACGCCCATTTTCCGTATCGCCATTAACTGAAACAATTGGCCACCGGTGGATGAAGGAGTAATTCCACTACCAAAAGCACCGATTACGGCCAAGGCGCTACCGCGCACCAAACTTAGCGAATGTCCTAGTAAATTAGCATAAACAACCAAGGCATAGCCCCATGCTAGATACATCAAAGCAATGATTAATAAGCCAAAAATAACCCATGAAAAATTAGCCGAACTAATAATTCTAAAGGTATCATCAAAGTTTTGATTTAACGATAAACGCACTACCAAAAAAGCGATTAAAAGTATTAAAACTCCATTAAATACAGGAGAATTGAGTATCTTCTTCATACTATATACCCGCTCTCTACTATCTCTTTGATTATAGCGAGGTGACTAGCAACTGTCAACGCTATAAAACTCACAACAAATCCTTGCGTTTTAGCCAAATCACAACAAATACCATAATTAATAAGGTTAAACCAATAATAATAGAGAACGCTAGAGGATGATCGGTTCCCGGTAGCTTGACGTTCATCCCCCAAAGACTACCAATAATCGAAGGTATCGTAATAATTATCGTTAATGAAGTGAGAATCTTCATCGTCTGATTGAGATTGTTTTGGATGATGCTGGAAAAGGTTGTATCGAGTTGTTGTAAAATCTGTCGGGTTTGTTTAATCATAAGTTTGGCTTGATGATTTTCAATCACGATATCATTCATCCAATCCTTATATCTTTTGATCGTTTGAATAAACTCAGTATCAAACAAATCGTTGAGAACTAAATCGTTAGCTTCACAGGCGTGTTCAAGATAGACCGCAGAGCGATCTAAATCGGCTAAGTTATAGATTAAATCCGATTCACTTGACTTACGGGAACGTTGGTAAAGTTGATCCATCCTTTGGCTGATATCACGACTAGCAAAAACAGATTGGCTTACTATCTGCCATGATATCTCAAAAAGTAAGTCATGAATCCCATTAACTTGTTTAATAAATCGAAATTGATTAGCGCTGATTGAGTTAATAAAATTAGGATTAGTCTTGCTGGAGGTTATGATTTTATCTTTTAAAAGGATAACCGAAATTGGCGAATTGGTATATAAAATATCGAGATTAGTATCCACTGTTTTCTCTGAAACGATTAAAAGAACCAACGCTGGTTTGTCGATGGCTTTTTGGTTGATGGACTCACTGCGTGAGACTTCATCAAGGTCTAAACTGGTCGTCAGATAATCCGTTGGAAATTGATAGTGATTGGCTATGGTTTCTATTTCGGCTAACTCTGGATTAACTAAATGAATCCAGTTGACTTCTTGATGATTTTCTGTTTCAACCAAGGTGGCGTTTTCGCTAATTCTAAATAATTGTTTCATGAAATAATTATAACAAAAAAGACTCTCACGAGGAGAGTCTTTAATTAACTATTGCGCTAATCTAACAAGAGTTCTATAGCGACGTTCAGCATCTTTCGCTGAGCGTTCTAGCAACTCTTCAGCATGTGCTGGATTAATAGCTGACAATTGGTTATAACGACGATTGGTTAGAACGAAGTCTTTATATTTAGAGAAATCAGGTTCTTTGGAATCGATAGTTAATGGTTGTTCAGCTTCTGGGTTGAAACGATATAAGGTCCAGTAACCACATTCAACAGCTTGTTTTTGTTGAAGTTGGTGATTTGACAAGCCACCCTTAATACCATGTTCAATACATGGAGAATAAGCAATAATCAAGGATGGACCATTATAGGCTTCCGCTTCTTTGAAAGCTTTAATCGTTTGTACGCGGTTAGCTCCCATTGAAATACTGGCTACATAGACATGACCATAAGTCATGGCGATTTGTCCGATGTCTTTCTTAGCGGTTTCTTTACCAGCGGCAGCAAATTTAGCGATTGCTGCAGTCGGTGTAGATTTCGAAGATTGACCACCGGTATTGGAGTAAACCTCAGTATCAAGGATCAATACGTTAACATCTAAGTTATTCGCTAAGACATGATCTAATCCACCAAATCCAATGTCATAAGACCAGCCATCGCCACCGACGATCCAAACTGATTTGGATACTAAATCACGGCGATAGTTTAGAAGTTCTTTAGCCATCGGATGATCTAAAGCTTCAAGTTGTTCAACTAATGGTTTAACCACTAGACGCTCTTCATCACGATTACCCTTCACTTCTAAGTATTTATTCAAGTTTTCTTTAACTTGATCATCAAGGTCTGCTTCTAATAGGTTTTGTACGGCTTCAACAATCTTTTGGTCACGTACAACTTGAGCGACTTTCATACCGAAACCAAATTCAGCATTATCTTCAAAGAGCGAGTTAGCCCATGCGATACCCTCGTTGTTCTTATCGGTTACAAACGGCGTCGAAGGAATCGAACCGCAGTAAATTGAGGTACAACCGGTAGCGTTAGCAATCAGCATATCATGACCGAATAATTGAGAAACTAGACGATAGTATGGCGTTTCACCACAACCAGCACAAGCTCCCGAAACTTCGAAGTATGGCATTAAGAATTGTGATCCTTTGATTGAATCGGTTGGGAAGTATTCAGATTTATAACGAGTATCTTTAAAGATATAGTTAGCTAATGGAGCAAATTGTAATTGCGTCTTAATATCCGTCATTACAAGGGCTTTTTCACCACGTTTACCTGGACATTCAACGGCACAGAGACCACAGCCAACACAGTTGTCTGGGGAAACTTGAACACGGAATCTTAAATGTTCAACGCCTTTACCCATAGCTTGTAGGGTTTCAAATTCCATCGGTGCATTAGCGATTTCATTTTCATCCAAGAGGAAGGTACGAATCGTAGCATGCGGACAGACGAAGGAACAGAAACCACATTGGATACAATTTTCAGGAATCCAAGAAGGTACGTTGGTAGCGATCGCACGGTGTTCAAAGAACGCCGCGTTATTGCGCATGGTTCCATCAAGGATATCTAAATCTACAAAGGTAGAAGTAGGAATATCGTAACCACTTAAAGAGTTGATTGGTTCAACAAAGTCTTCCCAATATGGATCAACGGTGCCATTTCCAGCACGAGTTGGAAGATCCTTCCACTCTGGTTTAACTTCAACTTTAGTTAAACCATTGTTTCCTTGGTCAATCGCTTCGTGGTTTAGACGAACAATTTCTTCACCCTTACTACCGTAAGTTCTGGTAGCCATTTCCTTCATATAGACTAGCGAGTCTTGATATGGAAGAATTGATTCGTTAAGTGCAAAGAATGACGATTGAAGGATGGTGTTAGTATGACGTCCCATACCAATTTCTTCAGCAATCTTAGTCGCATCGATAATATAGAAATTAGCTTCTAAATCGGCTAGTTGCTTCTTAATCCGATTTGGTAATTGATCTTCAATTTGATCAATATGGAAAGTCGTATTCAATAAGAAAGTTCCACCATGTTTCAAGTTACGAAGCATATCATAACGCACTAGATAAGAGTCTAGTGAACAAGAGATAAAGTCAGCATCCTTAACATAATAAGTAGCTTTGATTGGTGTTTTACCAAATCTTAAGAAAGAACGTGTTGCTCCTCCGGCTTTCTTTGAGTCATAAGCAAAATAGGCTTGAGAATATAAATCGGTATGGTCACCAATAATCTTAATCGAAGATTTGTTAGCAGAAACCGTTCCATCAGATCCTAGTCCATAGAAAATACAAGAAGTATAATCCTTGGCTACTTTGAACTCTGGATCAGCTGGTAAAGATAAGTGTGTAACGTCATCTACGATGGAAATCGTAAATCCAGTGAATGGATTGTCTGAATTCAAATGATCGAATACCGCTTTAAGTTCGTTTGGTTGGGTATCTTTAGACGCTAAACCATAGCGACCGCCGATAATTAATTCAACATTTTCATAACCAGCTAAGGCGTTTTTAACATCTAAATAGAGAGGTTCAACATTTCCTGGTTCTTTAGTACGATCTAAAACTGCTACTTTAGTTACTGTTTTAGGAAGTACTTTACGAATATGTTCAATTGAGAACGGACGATAGAGGTGAACTTTAACTAGTCCTACTTTTTCATCAGTTTCATTTAATTTATCTACCACTTCTTCGATAGCTTGAGTGACTGAACCCATAGCAACGAGAACACGGGTAGCTTCTGGATGTCCGTAATAAGTAAACGGAGCGTAGTGACGTCCGGTTAACTCACTAACTTTATCCATATATTCAACAACTACATCAATGATTTCATTGAAGTGCGTGTTTTGAGCTTCACGACCTTGGAAAGTTATATCATCGTTTTCCGCACCACCGCGAGTTACTGCATTAGCATGTGGGTTAAGTGCGTGATTTCTAAATTTTTCAAGAGCTTCTTCATCGATCATTTCTTTTAGAGCGTCTAAGTCAATTTCTTCAATTTTTTGAATTTCATGAGATGTTCTAAAACCATCAAAGAAATGAACAAATGGAGATGAAGATTTAATCGCTGATAAGTGAGCTACTCCCGATAAATCCATCGCTTCTTGTACCGAATGAGACGAAAGAATCGAAACACCCGTTTGACGAACCGCATAAATATCGGAATGTTCTCCAAAAATAGACAAGGAGCGCGTAGCTACTTGACGGGCTGCTACATGGATAACCCCAGGTAACATTTCCCCAACCCATTTATAAATATTAGGGATCATCAACAATAAACCTTGAGATGCGGTGAAAGTAGTAGAAAGCGAACCAGCTTGTAACATACCGTGAACAGAACCTGCTGCTCCGGCTTCGGATTGAAGTTCAACTACCTTAACGCGATGGCCCCATAAGTTCTTACGATCTTTAGCAGACCAAGCATCAATAAGTTCTGACATCGTCGATGACGGTGTAATTGGATATATTGCTGAAGTTTCAGTAAATGCATATGCTACATGCGCCGCAGCCGTATTTCCATCTATGGTCATATACTTCTTTGCATTGGACATTATAATTCCTCCTTAATTAAATAACCATTACTATTATACGATAACCATTATCATTAATCTAGGGTAAATTTGTTAAAAGTTATCTTTTTCTAACTTTCCAAAATTAAAAAACTAAAATGGACGGTTTTATCTAGTTTAACTTTGTGAGATTTTATATCCCGTTTAGTTTTGTTTGTTTTACAATGAAGTGGGCTGATGTGCGGAAAGGACACATCATGGCAAA